>SIBR01000005.1 GCA_009695065.1 Opitutus sp.
CACCTGGACCCCGACGGCGTCCGGCGTCACCGCGCTAACAGCGCGAGTCACCGACTCCAACAACACCACGGTCACGTCGGCCGTGGTGAACGTGAGTGTGACGGCTCCGACCGTGACGCTCACCAGCCCCGTCGCCGGGACATCGGTGATGCTCGGAACGGCGACTTCGCTGGTGGCGAGTGCCAGTGCGATTGGCGCGGCGACGGTGACCAAAGTGGATTTCTTCGCCGGCGCGACGCTCGTTGGCACCGCCACCACCGCGCCCTACTCGGCCGATTGGACTCCGGCGGCGGCTGGGGCGGCGTCGCTTACGGCGCGGGTAACCGACTCCATGGGCGCCACGACTACCTCGACGGCCGTGGCCGTGACAGTGCTGGTGGATCCCACGCTGACGACGATCGGGCTGTCGATCTCACCGGGCGTGACGACGCTGCCCGTCGGTGCGACCCGCAATGTCCTCGCGACCGTCACGCCCGGCACCGGCCGCGCCATCGCGCGCGTGGAATTCTTCGTGAATGGCGGCAAGGTCGGCGAAAAGACCAGCGCACCGTTTAATTTTCGCTACACGGCGGGAGCGGCGGGCAGCTATGCGTTTTCGGCGAAGGCGACCGACAATGGCGGCGCGACGCGCGAGGCGCAGTTGAACCTGCTCGTGGTCGCCGCCGTCGGCGTCAAGCCGGTGGCGACGCTGGCGGCCCCGGCGAACAACAGCACGATCGTGCCCAACGCCGCGACGACCCTGAGCGGGGCGGCCTTTGCCCAGGGGGGCACGTTGAGTGCGGTGCAGTTTTATGTGAACGGCGGGCCGGTGGGAAATTCGCTCGGAGCTCCACCGTACGCCGTTGCCTACAACCCGCCGTCGCCCGGCGGCTACACGATCGATCTGATTGCGATGGACGACCGCGGCAACAGCACCGTTTCAAGCGCGGTGTTCGTGACCGCGGCGTTCGGCATGCCGACGATCGCCATCGTTTCCCCGGGTTCCTCCGGCACGGTGCGCGCCACGCCCGGCGTTCCGCTGACGTTGGCCACGACCGCGACCGGCGGCGGCGGTGCGGGCGTGCTCCTGGTCGAGTTGCTGATCGATGGGATCCCAGTCAGCACCCGCACTGCGCCAACCGCGACCGGTGGCACATCGTATGCCTTCACGTGGACACCGACGGCTGCCGATCCCGGCGCGCATCAACTGACGACCCGCGTCACCGACGCCAATTTGAGCATCACGGTTTCCGCGCCGGTGACGGTGAATGTTGCGACGGTGGTTGGCACGCCGCCCACGGTTTCGCTCACCACGCCGGCGAACAACGCGACGGTGCAAAGCCTTTCGTCCGTCAATTTCGTCGCCAGTGCGTTTGCGACCGGCGGATCGATCACGACCGTCGAGTTTTTTCTGAACGACATCAGTATCGGTCTCTCGGCCCGGGAGCAGGCGACAAACACCTACCGGTTGCCGTTCGATTTCACCGGCTTTAATTTTTCCACGCTACAGCAGGATGCCCAGGGCCGCTACCAGCTCGGGCTCTACGCCATCGCGAAGGATTCGAATGGCAACCAGACCGTTTCGACGACGTTCACCCTGTTCGCGTCGCCGTCGACGAGTCTCGCGCCGGTCGTCGTGCTGGTGCCGCTGGGCGTGGCAACCGTTACGGCCGGCACCCAGTTCGCGATCGGCATCACGGTGTCGGATCCCGATGGCACCGTCACGCAAGCGCAGTTGTTTGCCAACGGCGCCGCGGTTGCCACCGTGCCCAATCCCCAGCCGGGCGCGCTTTTTACCTATACGCCGAACGCGGCGGGTCGTTTCAATCTTTACGCGGTGGCGACCGACGACACGGGCAATACGGCGGTGTCCTCGCCGGTGTTGCTCACCGTGACCGGCAACGCCGCACCGACCAGCGGACTCGTTCGGCCGAGCGACGACTCGACGGTGACCACCGTCAATACCCCTGTGTTCCTAGGAGCGACGGCGAGCGACGCCGATGTCGGGCAGACCGTTACAGTCACCTTCATCAACACGACGAACGGGCAAACCTTGGCGACGGGCCAACGCGTCGGCACGGCCGACACCTATCGGGCGATCTGGACGCCGGCGGCTGCGGGGACTTTCACGGTTGCGGCCAGGGCGGTCGATACCGCCGGTGCGACCTCCGTCAGTGCCGTATCCCGCCGGGTCGTTGTGACCAGCCTGATCGGCCTCGCGCCGGCGGTCACTCTCAACGTGCCGGCCGCCGCCACCACCGCCTCCACAGCCAATTTCACCGCGACCGCGACCGACTCCGACGGCTCGGTCGTCGGAGTGGAATTCTTTTTCAACCGCAACAGTATCGGGCAGGCAATGCGGGACCAGTTGACCAACACGTGGCGGTTGACCGCTTCCTTTGCCGGAGTCACACCCGCGATCGGAGTCGAAATCGTGGCGCTGGCCCGGGACACGGCCGGCAACGTCGCGGCTTCAGCCACGAGCACGGTGGCCGTCGCCGCCGCCACCAGCATTGCCCCGAGTGTCGCGATTACCGCATCGGCGACTGATGTCGCCTTCAGCCAGCAGGTCCAATTCACCGCCAACGCGCGCGATACCGACGGCACGATCGCTGCCGTACAATATTTCGCGAACGGCACGGCGATTGGCACGAGTGGCAACGCTGCGACCAATTATCAGACCAACTGGACGCCCAATCAGTCCGGCACGTTCAATGTGTGGGCGGTGGCCACGGACAATTCCGGCAATACGACCGTGGCGGTCACGTTGCCCGTGACCGTGCGGCGCAACAACCCGGTCCTCGAGGACTCCGCCTTCATCCTGCAGACGTATCAGGACATCGCGAACACGACGACAATCAACCCGCTGGTTTTCGCCAGCCTCAATGCGCAGCTGACGGCCGGCACGCTGACGCGGGCGCAGTTCGCGGCCTCGTTGACGGGCGATCCCGCGTTTGCGCCGGCGGTGAACCTGCTCGCCGCCTACCGGGTGATCATGGGCCAGTGGCCGACGCCGGCGAATTACCAGGCGCTGCTGCCGCAGGCACGCACCAGCCTGGCCGCGGCGATCGGTGCGATCCTGGCGTCGAACGAATACTTCGCGAAGTTTGGCGCCGTGCCGACGGTGGCGCTGCTCGAAAATCCGACCAGTGCGATTCCCGAGGCCACGTTTCTGGCCCGGCTCTGGCAGGGCGCCGGGCTCGGCACGCCCTCGGCGCTCGACCACGTGCGCTTCCGCAACAACGACAGGGCCAGCGCGACCCTCGGGCGGGGCTACACTGTCGCGGGCCTCAATCCCGCGCTCGCCGAGTTCATCACGAATACGAATTCAACCAACGCGGAGTTGCAGCGGTCGGCGCAGGCCGCTGCACTCTACTACCAGCTGGCCCGGCCGTCGGTCACGGTAACGATCAACGAAATTGCCGTGCGGGTGGCCGGGCTGGCCAAACTGGCGGACGTCACGGCGATGGCGGATGCGGTGCTCAAGGACGTGCTCTACGCGTATCGTTACGTGACGATCCTCACGCATCCGCAATCGCTCACGGTGGCGCCGCGCTCGGGCGCCCTGTTCGGTGTCGACGCCCTGGGTGCGCCACCGCTGTCGTATCAATGGCTGTTGAATGGCGCGCCGGTCCCCGGCGCCACCAGCCCGCTGCTCAGCCTCACGAACGTCGATGCCACCCGCGCCGGCAGTTACACCGTGGTGGTGACGAGCAGTGCCGCCACGGCCACGAGCGATGCGGCCACGCTTGCGCTCTCCAGTGCGCCGACCCGCCTGGCCAATATTTCCACGCGGGGGCCAACCGCGGGCGGTGCGGATGTGCTCATTGGCGGATTTGTGGTCACTGGAACCGGCAACCGGCAGATGTTGATCCGGGCCGTGGGACCGACGCTCGCGGGCGGACCGTTCAATGTCCCGGGAACGCTCGCGAATCCCCGTCTCGAGGTTTACAGTGGCACCAACTCGGTGCCGATTCTTGCCAACGACGATTGGGGCAATCAGGGCGGAGGGGCCACGGCGGTCGCGGCCATCCAGCAGGCCGCGACCCGCGTCAGCGCCTTTGCGCTGCCCAACAACTCCGCGGACGCCGCCGTGCTCGCGACGCTCGCCCCGGGCAGCTACACGGTGCAGGCTAGGGGCCCGGTGGCGAATGCCACCGGCCTCGTCCTGATCGAGGTTTACGATGTCACGTCGGGGACGGCGGGCCCGAAGGCGGTCAACGTTTCCACGCGGGGTAATATCGGAACGGGCAACAACATCCTCATCGCGGGCTTTGTGGTGAACGGCACGGTTTCGCGCCGGCTGCTGATCCGGGGTGTGGGCCCGACACTCACGCGTTTCAACCTGCCGGCGGGCGCGGTGCTCGCGGATCCGCAGCTCACACTGATCGACCAGGCGACGGGGCGGACACTTAGGAAGAACGACGACTGGGCCGCGGGCGACGATGCCGCGATCATGGCGGCGGCGGCGGTCGGAGCGGGGGCCTTTCCGCTGACGAACGGCAGCAAGGATGCTGCGATGATCGTGATGCTTCCGCCCGGCGGGTACACCGTGCATTTGAGCGGCGTGAACAACACGACGGGCATCGGCATCGTGGAGGTCTACGACGTCGATCCTTGACGGAAGCGGAGTGCGCGGCGGGAGAGTTTGGAGTTATCGTTTGGGTCGATCTTCAACGCCGGGCTCAGCCGCTCCCTTGACCACGGTCGTTTCGCCGGTTTTTTTTGCGTCATGGCCAAATGGCTCCTGATCGACGGTTTCAACCTCGCGTATCGCTGCTTCCACGCCCTGCCGGAGTTGACGTCGTCCACCGGCGTGCCGACCGGAGCGTTGCATGGCTGGTGCAAATCGCTCTGGAAGCTGATCGACCTGGAGAAGCCCGATTCGACGCTGGTCTTCTTCGATCTGGGCGAGTCGGAGGCGCGGGTGGCGTTGCATGCCGCCTACAAAGCCCAGCGCAAACCGATGCCGGATCCGCTGCGCCAGCAGATCGATCCGATCAAGGCGCTGACGCGGGCGATGGGACTTGCCGGCATCGAGGTGGCGGGAGTCGAAAGCGACGACCTGCTCGCGTCAGAGGCCGTCGCGCTGGCGAAGGCGGGCCACGACGTCGTGATCGTGAGCAGCGACAAGGACTTTGCCCAGATCGTGGGCGAGAAGATCAAGATCATGCTGCCGCCGCCCTCGGCTAATCCGAAGCTCGGCTGGCGGTTGCTCGATGCCGCGGGCGTGCAGGAAAAATTCGGAGTGCCCCCGGCGCAGATCGCCGATTATCTGGCGCTGGTGGGCGACACGGCGGATAACATTCCGGGGATCGACGGGGTCGGGCCGAAAACCGCATCGAAGTGGCTGGCGGATTTCGGCGGCAGTGTCGAAGCGGTGATCCAAAACGCCGCCAACCTGAAGCCGGATCGTTTTCGGGAAAAAGTCGCGGCCGAGGCGGATCGCCTGCGGTTGAACCTGAAATTGACGACGCTGGATCTCGCGCTGCCGCCGGTGAAACCCGAGTGGCGGACGCCGCAGCCGGAGGAATTGTTCCGGATGCTCGATGGCTTTGAAATGCGGTCGACGGCGGCGGAGGCGCGGAAGCGCTACGGTGCGGCCGAGAACGCCGCGCCCGTGGACGTCGCGCCGCCGGTGACGCCGCCCAAGCGGGAGACGCAGACCGAGCTGTTTTGATTCGCGAGGGTTGGCTCGATCGATCACGAGTACGATCAGGAGAATGAAGGCTCTTTCCCCTCCTGACTTCTGGCTTCTTTGGTTGCGGCTGCCGCGGTGGGATTTATCCGGCTCAACGCCGTCGCCGGCGCCAGGCCGTGGCCGCCAGGGCGCCCACGCCCGTCAGCATCAGCGCCCACGTGGACGGCTCGGGGACGGCGATAAATTCGGAAAGCACGACGCTGTTGGTCAGGGCGGTGAAGGCGCTGCTAGCGCCGTAATTCACCACGAACGTGCCATAGCCATCGAGGGTGAAGAGCCGCTGACCGTTGTTCACGTTGGCGAACAGGCCGGTGAGCGACGAGGCCGTGAGCACCGTGAAGGTCTGGGAGTAGGTGGCGTTGGAGTGGAAGCCGTTGACGAAGGCGAGGCGCAGGTCGCCGTTGAGCTGCGCGGTGCCCGACACGCTGAAGTAGTCGTAATTCACGCTCTGCGAGACACCGCCGAGTTCGAAGAGGAGGGCGGCCGTGGACGCGAGGGTGAGGTTGCCCGTGACGTTGAGCTGGCCGGGGGAACTGCCCGGGGGAGAGCAGTCCGGAGTTGGCGATATTGCCCTGGATCGTGCCGTTGCCAGTGAGCGTGCCGGCCGCGAGATTGAGACCGCCGACGAACTCGACGGTCGCACCATCGCTCACGGCGACGGTGCCGGCGGTTTGCTGTAAGCTTGAGGCGAAGCACAGCGTGCCGGCGGAAACGTAGATGGCGCCGTTGTTGTTGACGAAGGGGACGTCGATGCTGGTCAGGCCCGTGGCGAGCTTGTTGTAGGTGCCGTTGTTGGTAAACTGAACTGTGGCACCACTGGAACTCGTGTTGATGGTGCCGGCGCTGGAACCGCCTCCGGAGAGCGAAAGCGTACCCGCGGAAACGGTGAGGGTGCCGTCGTTCGTAAAAGTGACCGGGATGCTCTTGGTGACCGACACATTGTAGTTCGCGCCTGCGGTGCCGGTGCCGCCAAAAGTTCCGGTGGAGGAGTCGTTCACGATGCCGCCGCTCGCGTTGGTGAACGTGGCGCCGCCGGAGGCCAGCAGATTTCCCGCCGACCAGTTCGCCGTTGTCTGATTGACGACAGCCCGGCCGTCGAAGGTAGGGCTGCCCGTGGTCGCGACATTGATCGTATAGTCACTGGTCAATGTCGGCACCGAAAGGGTCGCGCCGAGGCCGGTCGTCACGTTCAGAATATCGCCGCTGGACCACGTAAGTATGGTCTGAGCGCGGGCCGCGATCGCGCACAACAAAGACACGCTCAAGAGGAGCGATGCACAGGGACCACAGCGACGGGCGTGGGTTTGCGCTGCACTTAAGCGGGGGCGCATGGGGCTCGCGGCGGAAACCTATCTTATTGCAGGATAGTGGCTACAATAAAATCCGGGGTTTAGCCAGCTGGACCGAAGTGTGCCCGTCCAAATCGACTGCCGCCGGGATCAAGCGGAAGCCCTGGCGCGCAATAACTGCGCACGACTTCGACGAAATTGCGCAAAGAGTGCGCAAGATCCGGCTGAAATTGCTTATTATGCAGGGGTTTAGGCCCTTGGCACGGACACTGCACTGGAAGCGTCTTCCTCCCCACGCCATGACTTCCAACCTCGCTTCCGTTGCCTCGTCATTTCTTCTGCCATGCGCCCGCCGCTTCCGCGGACTTGCGGTGTTGCTCGCCGCTTGTGCTCTTTCATCCGCGTTGTTTGCCCAAGCCGATCAGAATGCGGCACCGGCCGACGGTGCCAATGCCGGTGGTCGCGTTCGGCGCGGTCAGAATGGCAGCAACGGCGGCGGTCGGGAAAATTTTAACCCCGAGGAAATGCAGCAGCGCATGATGACGGCGCTCCGCGAGCAACTCGATGTGACGGACGACGCGGAGTGGAGGCTCATTTCCGATCGCATCACGGCGGTCACGGAACTGCGCCGCACTGCCGGCCTCGGGGGCGGCGGGATGATGGGTGCATTTCGCGGTGGGGCGGGCGCCGGTGGTGGCGCCGGCGGCGGTCGGGGAGGGCGCGGCGGTGTCGCGGCCAGTCCCGAGCAGGATTCGCTCCGTCAGGCGATCATCGACAAATTACCGGAGGCGGAAATCAAATCGCGCCTCACCCGCCTGCGGGAGGTGCGCAAGGCCAACGAGGAAAAACTGACGAAGACCCAGGAGGAACTGCGCGCCGTGCTCGGGGTGCGACAGGAAGCCGTCGCCGTGATGGCCGGATTGCTTCCCTGAGACTGCCGTGCCAACCGAAACTTCGTCAGTCCACAACGGTAACGGCATGCTGCCGGAGTTGCTGAGCCGCATGATTGCGGCGCGCCAGCTGACCGCGACCGATGCCCGCTCCTATTTTGCGCAAAACTCCGGTCCCGAACCATTGACCGAGGAAGGCGTGCTGCGCTGGGTCGCGCACGAGTACGGCGTGGGCTTTGCGGCGCTCGACGAACTCGAGCCCGACAAACAGGTGCTCTCGCTTTTCCCCGCACGCCTGCTGTTGCGCGACGAATTACTCCCGCTGCGCCGCGTCGATCAGGAGATCGAAATCGCGACCAGCCGGCTTTTTGCCACCCAGGGCCTCGATGGCTTGAAGGCGCTGACCGGTCTGCGGCTGCGCCCCGTGCTCGCGACGGGCGAGGCGATCAGCCGGGAGATGAAGAAGCGTCTGGGTGTGGGCGCGGACACGATCGATACGCTCGATGACGAGGCGGGGTTGCAAGTCGTCGATGAGAACGGCAGCTCCGACAACAACCTCGACGAGGCGGCCGAGGACGCGTCGATCATCCGTTTCGTCAACCAGGTGTTGAAGGATGCGATCGAACTCCGCGCCTCGGACGTCCATCTTGAGCCGTTCGAGGACGAGTTGCGCATCCGCTACCGCATCGACGGCGTGTTGCAGGAGGTGCCGGTGCCGGCGCAGATCAAACGCTTCCAGCCGGCCATCGTGGCGCGGGTGAAGATTCTCAGTCATCTCAACATCGCCGAAAAGCGCCTGCCGCAGGACGGCCGCATCAAGGTCCGTATCGAGGACGCCGAGATCGACATCCGCGTCTCGATCATCCCGATGCTGCACGGCGAGGCCGTGGTCATGCGTTTACTGCGGCAAAATTCCAAACTGCGGGGCGCGCGCGATCTCGGGATGAACGAGCGCGAACTCTCCTGCCTCGAGCGCGTGCTCGAATTGCCGCACGGCATCGTGCTCGTCACGGGTCCGACCGGATCGGGTAAAACGTCCACGCTCTACACGGCCCTCAACGAGATCAACGATGCGGCGCGCAAGATCATCACCATCGAGGATCCCGTCGAATATCAGCTCAAGGGCGTGAACCAGATCCAGGTCTCGGAAAAATCCGGCCTCACGTTCGCGCGCGGACTGCGCTCGATCCTACGCCATGACCCGGATGTCGTGCTGATCGGTGAAATCCGCGACCAGGAAACCGCGCAGATCGCCGTGCAGGCGTCGCTCACGGGCCACCTGGTGTTTTCCACGTTGCACACCAACGACGCGGCCGGCGCGCTCACCCGCCTCGTCGACATGGGCGTGGAGCCTTACCTCGTCGCGTCGTCGCTCGAAGCGGTGCTGGCGCAACGGCTCGTGCGCCTGCTCTGCCCGCATTGCAAACAGGTCGACATGACGCCGGAGGCGCGCGACTACAAGCTGAAGATCGGAATCAAGCCCGACGTGAAAGTTTACCGTGCGATCGGCTGTCGCGAATGCCGCCAGACCGGTTATCATGGTCGCCGCGCCATTTTCGAGTGGATGGATTCGAGCAGCGAAATCCGCTCGCTCATCCTGAAAAACAGTTCGTCCGACGCGATTCGGGAATCGGCGCGCCGGGCCGGCATGAAGACGCTGGCCGAGGACGGCCGCCGGCTGGTCGAGCAGGGGATCACCACCAGCGAGGAAGTGCTGAGCGTCACGACGGTGCACGAGATGGAGTCGACGGACGCCCAGCCGAGCCATGCGCCGGCGGCAAACGGGGCGGAATCCATCCTGCCGCGTTCGTTGATCTGAGCCACCCGCCACGATGCCGCAATTTGCCTACAAGGCCCTGCAACCCGACGGCCTGCTCACCGAGGGATTCCTTGAGGCGAGTAACCGCCAGGAAGCCATGCGTCAGGTCGAGGGGCGCGGGCTGAAACCGATCAAGCTCGCCGAGTCCGCCACCGGGCCGAAAAAAGCGCCGGCCTCGCGTGCGGCGGACCGGAACGGCGGCGATGCGGAATCGCCGGCGGCCACCGGCGGACCGGCGTTGTCCTTTGGCGGCAAGGGCAAGATCACGCCGCGCATGCTGGAGAATTTCACGCGGCTCCTGTCGAGCCTGCTGGCGGCGGGGGTGCCCTTCAGCCGGGCGCTCGTGATCCTCCACCGCGAGGCGGCCGAGCCGGTGGCGAAGGCGAAGTGGAAGGAAATTCACGACCTCGTGATCGACGGCATGTCGCTCTCCAAGGCGATGGAGCGTTCCCCGGAGACCTTCCCGCGCGTTTACGTGGCGATGGTGGAGGCGGGCGAGGCCGGTGGTTTCCTTGATCTGGCGCTCGCGCAGATCGCGGATTTCCAGGCGCGCGAAAAGGAGCTCAAGTCGAAGGTGACGACGGCGCTGATGTACCCGATCATCCTGCTGGTCCTCGCGCTCGGCGTGCTGATCTTTCTGCTGGTTTTTTTCATCCCGCGCTTCCAGCTCGTCTTTCAGGGCTTCAATGCGGAGTTGCCGTTGATCACGCAGATCATCGTCAAGACCAGCGAGATCGTGCGCAGCTATGGGTTGTTCCTTGGCGCGGGCGCGGTGGTGGGATTCCTGTCGGTGCGCACCTGGCTGAATTCGCCGAAAGGCCGGCGGGCTTGGGAGGGGATACTTTTGAAACTGCCGCTGGTGGGCCCACTGGTGGCGCAGTTCGCAATGGCCCGCTTCTGCCGCATGCTGGGCACGCTGTTGCAGGCCGGCGTGCCCTTGATCAACGCGCTCAATGTCGCGCGGCGGTCCATCGGCAACCAGGTGCTGATCGATGCGGTGTCGGAGTCGATCGACCGGGTCAAGGAGGGCAAGCCCCTCGGCAGAAGTCTCGCGCAAAACCGCGCGCTGTTCCCCGGCGCGATCGTCGAGATGATCTCGGTGGCGGAGGAGAGCGGCAAACTCGACGGCGAGTTGCTGCGCATCGCGACCGTCACCGAGGGCGACCTCGACCGTCAGCTCAAGTCGGTCGTCGCGCTCGCCGAGCCGGTGATGCTCTTCGTCATCGCCGCTTTCATCGGCACGATCTTTATCGGCATGGTCATACCGATTTTCACCCTGCAAGACCACATCAAGTGACGTTGCCCTTTTCTCTATGATCCTGAAGAATCCGAAAAAACATCCGCGTTGGGCGGTTCGCTGCGGCCGTGCCCGCCGTCGCCTTGGTGAAGGCGGGTTTACCCTCGTCGAACTGCTGTTGGTGCTCGTGATCCTGGGCATTCTCGCCGCCCTGGTGCTTCCGAAGTTCACCGGCCGCACCGAGCAGGCCCGCGTCACGGCGGCCATCACGCAGATCTCGACCTTCGGTACGGCGCTCGATGCGTTCGAAGTCGATACCGGCAGCTACCCGCGTGGTCAGGACGGCCTGCAGCAGTTGTTGGTGATGCCGGCCGATGTCACGGGCTGGCGCGGGCCTTATCTGAAGAGCGATATCCCGCTGGATCCGTGGGGTCATCCTTACGTTTACGAATATCCCGGCCGGATGAACGCCAACGGCTACGACATCGTGTCGATGGGACCCGACGGCCAGCCCGGCACGGCCGACGACGTGGTCAATGCGAGCATCTCGGCAAAGTAGTTTTTCGCCGCGCGCCGTGAGCTGCCTCCGCCGTCGCGCCGACGGCGCCGGAGGAGGCGTACGCCGTCTTCCGGGCATGGGCGCGTTCACGTTGATCGAACTGATCTTCGTGCTCGCGCTGCTGGCCATCTGCGCCGTGTTCGTAACGGCGAACATGGGGTCTTTTTTTCGCGGCCGTTCGCTCAACCTCGAGGCGCGCCGGATGCTTTCGCTCACCCACTATGCGCAAACCCGCGCGGTTTCCGAGGGCGTCCCCGTCCTCCTTTGGGTCAATCCGTCGGATTCGACTTACGGGCTCACGGCGCAATTCACCGTTGACGGCCTCGACGGCGATACCCGAGCCGTGCGATACACGACCGAGTCCGGCCTCGCGTTGGAAGTTCTGCAGGGTGCGGTCGCAACCGTTTCCGAGCAGGATGACGAGAAGCTCGGACTGGCCAGCGAAGGGCTGGCGTTCATCCGCTTCACCCCGGACGGCTTCTTCGACGATTCGAGTGTCAGGAAGATCATCATTCACCAGGGCACGGAAGCGGGCCTGGAACTGGTCCCGACCGCGAACCGCCTGGCTTACGAGATTCGCCCCGCCTCCCATGTCGACTGACCTCCGGCGCCCCACGCGCACCCGCGGTTTCACTCTGGCCGAAGTGCTGGCGGCGTTGCTGTTGATGGCCATCCTGATTCCGGTCACGATGGAGGCCGTGAGCGTGGCCAGCCGGGCAGGCACGCTGGGGCAGCGCAAGGCTGCGGCCATGCGCATCGCCGAACGTGTACTCGATGAACAAATTGTGAGCGGCTTGCTGGGCACCACCGCCACGCCCTACGGCACCATTGTCGAGGGCGACAACGCCTATCCCTGGACCATCAAGTTGGATCCGTGGACGGATGATCCCGCAACCGGCATGAATGTCGTGACGGTGCGGATGGAGTTCGACGTGCAGGGCCGCACCTTCGATGTGGCCGCCAGCACATTGTACGATCCCGCGGCGGCCACGCCGCCGTCCGCAACGACCGGCACGACACCGTGAAACCCTACGCTCTCCATCCTCGCCGGGCTGGTTTCCCCGGACGTGCCCGCGGGCCCCGGGCCGGCTTTACGCTGCTTGAACTGCTCCTCGCGACCGCGATCGGCGCGATCGTGCTGCTCGTGATCAACGCAACTTTTTTTGGAGCGCTGCGCCTGCACAACGCCACCCACGAAAAGATCGACGACGACCTCGTCGTGCAACGGACCCTCGGCATTGTGCGCCGGGACCTGGCCGGGATCATGATCCCGGCCAATCTGCAGGCGACGACCAACACGTTTGCCGGCCAGCTCGTGAGCGACAGCCTCACGACCAACGATCTGGACGGAACCAGCGAACGGATCACGCCCGACCTCTACACCAGTTCCGGCCGGATCGACGGTTGGACTCCCTATGGCGAGGTGCAGATGGTCTCCTATTATTTGTCGCCGGCGGTGGACGGCGCGCCGACGAAAAATCTTGTGCGGGTGCTCACGCGCAACCTGCTCCCCGTGACCGAAGGAACGACCGAGGATCAGACGTTACTGACGGGAGTTACCGCCGCCGCGATTTCCTACTTCGATGGCCAGAACTGGGTCGACACCTGGGACACGACAACCTCGAGCAGCCTCCCGGCCGCGATCAAATTCAGCCTGGTGCTGGCGCCGCGCCAGCCGGCCATGGCTCGCTCCGATCCGGCTCCGATCGAGCTGATCGTGCCGGTGATGGTCAAGACCGTCGCCACGGCGCAGCAGACGACGACTGCCGTCGCAGCCCAATGAGGAAGCCCCTTCCCGTTGCCTCCGGTTTCTCCGTCGCACGCCGAACGCGCGGCGCGTTCGAGCGGGGTGGCGGCCGGCCTTCGTCGCGAGGCTCGGTGTTGATTATTGTCATGTGGACCTGCCTTGGGCTGGTCGCGCTTGCGCTCTATTTTGCGAATTCGATGAGCGCCGAGCTGCGCGCGGCTGAGAATCGCGTCGCCGAGGTTTCGGCCCGCCAGGCGATCGCAGGCGGCACGCGTTACGCCGCCTATGTGCTCGCCAAGTATGCGGTGGGCGGGGTGGTGCCGGACATGGAGGACTACCGGTCCGAGGCGGTGGCGGTGGGCGAGGGCGCGAGATTCTGGTTCATCGGCCGCAACCGCGACGAGCTGCCGCAACGGGAGCTCAACCAACCTTACTTTGCCTTGGTCGACGAGGCATCGAAGCTGAATCTCAACACCGTTACGTCCACGATCCTCCAGGCGCTGCCGCTACCCAGTCTGACGCCTGAATTCGCCGATGCAATCGTGGCGTGGCGCAGCGCCACGAGCCAGAATGCGGCCGTCGCCGATAGCTATTACTCGCAACTCACGCCCGCGCGGCACAACAAAGGCGCACGCTATGAAACGGTCGACGAACTGCGCCTCATCAATGGCGCGATGCTCGACGTGATCCTCGGGGAAGACATCAACCGCAACGGCGCGCTCGAGCTCAACGAGGACGACGGTGAAATCTCCGCACCCCGCGACGACCAGAACGGCCGGCTCCTCGCCGGCCTTCTCGAACACGTCACCGTTTATAGCAGCGAACCGGCGACCTCTGCGGCCGGCTCCCGGCGCATCAATGTCACGACGCTCAACACGGCGCAGACGCGGCAGCAACTGCAGACGCGCCTCACCCAGCGGGGCATCACGGCGCAGCGCGTGACACAGATCATGGGCCGCGTGCCCCTTAACCAGAATCCGATTCAAAATCAGACCGCATTCGCGAGCGTCGCCGACTTCATGGTGACGGCGCAAATGACCGCCGATGAATTTGCGCTGGTGCACACCGAGCTGACCGCGACGACGGCGACCAGCGGCATCGCCACGGGACTCGTCAACGTGAATACCGCCGGCGCGGCGGTGCTCGCCTGCATCCCGGGCATCGGCTCCGACAACGCCGCCACGCTGGTCGCCTACCGTTCGGTCCATCCCGAAGCCCTGACGTCGTTCGCGTGGCTGACGCAGGTTCTGTCCCCGGCCAGTATCCGGCAGGCGGGCCGCTACATCACCGATCAGTCCTACCAATTTTCGGTCGACATCGCGGCGGTCGGTAACAACGGCCGCGGTTATTGCCGCGAGAAGGTGGTTTTCGATTTGAGCAGCGGCACGCCCCGTATCGTCTTTCGGCAGGATCTCACCCCGTTCGGCTGGGCCCTGGGGTCGACGGTGCGACGGGCTCTCTCGAACACGAAGGATACATGAGCATGAAATGGAGAACCAAGAAACGCCTGCAGTCCGTCCTCGGGCTGACCCTGACCGACGGCCAGTTGCGCGCGTTTCATGTCACGCACAGCAAGGGCCGGATCGAAGTGGTGAAGGCGGCCAGCGCCGCCCTGACCCTCGATCTCCTGCATCCGGAGCCCGAGCTCATCGGGCGCGAGATCAGGAATCACCTGGAGGCGGCGGGTATTCGCGAACGGCATTGCGTGGTGGGGCTCCCGCCGCGTTGGCTGATGAGTCAGCACACGAACGTGCCGGAGCTGTCGGCTGAGGACACGGCGAGTTTCCTCCAGATCGAGGCGGAAAAGGGGTTTCCGGTCGATCCCGGCCAGTTGCAGATCGCGCGGTCGTTTCAGCGCTCCGCCGCCGGGGCGAAGTATGTGACCCAGCTCGCGGCACGAAATGAGCAGATCGACCAACTCAGTGCGGTATTGCGGGCCGCAGGTTTGAAACCGGTGAGCTATGCGGTCGGTCTCGCGGTCCTGCCGCAGGCGCCGGCGCCGGCCGGCGTGGGCCGCGTCCTGGTGGCCGTCGAGCCCGCCGGCGTGACGCTGCTGGTGGCGGCGGGGGGCGGCATCGCGGCGTTCCGTACCTGCGAGGCGGGCATCGATTCCGAGGCGGGCGAGAAGCTGGTCAATGGCGCCGCGATCGCCCGCGAACTGCGCATTACTTTCGAGCAGGTGCCGGCCGACCTTCGTGCCGAGGTGCGGGAATTGTTCCTGACGGGTGAGACCACGATGGTGCGGCAGCTCACCGAAAGCCTCGGCGACTGGGCGAAGTCCACGGGTTTGACCGTCAGCCGCGGCGACCTGCCGGAGAAAAATCTCGCGGCCGAGATGGCGGAGACGCTGGCCGCGGGCTGGCTGCAGGGCAGCGCGCCGGAGCTCGAATTCCTGCCGCCGCATCCGGGCCGGTGGGCGCTGCTCGTGGCGCGTTACAATTCAAAGCGGCTCGCCACCACGGGTTTTGCGCTGGCCGGTTTGGCGGCGCTGGCGGCCCTGGTCTTTGGCTGGCAGGAATTCCGACGCTGGTCGCTGCGCTCGGAATGGAGCGGGATGCAGGCGCAGGTGACGTCGCTCGAGGCGGTGCAGGCGCGCATCCGTGAATTTCGACCCTGGTATGACACCTCGTTCCGCAGCCTCAGTGTCCTGAAGCGGGTCACCGAATGCTTCCCCGACAACGGGAGCGTCACGGCCAAGAGTTTCGAGGTGCGCGGCAATGGCGTTGTCAACATCAGCGGGACGGCCGGCGACAATGCCTCTTTGTTGCGCGTGCAGGACCTGCTGCGCAAGGCGAAGGAAGTCCAGGGCCTCAAGATCGAGCAGATTCGCGGCAAGACCCCGATGCAATTCACCCTGACTTTCCGTTGGACGGCGACGCCCGGCACATGAAACTCAATCTTCCCGAACGACAGCGCTGGCTCATAATCGGCGCCGGCACCATGGTGGCGCTATTGATCCTCGATAGCATCCTCTTCACGCCGCTCGCGAAGCGATGGCAGGACCATTCCGCCGAGATCCTTAAATTGGGGAAGTCCGTCGGCGACGGCCGCAATCTGCTGGTCCGTGGCGCGCAGCTGGAACGCACGTGGACGGAAATGCAGGCGAACGCCCTAGCGAGGGATTCGGCGCAGGCCGAGCAGGATGTGATTGCGGCGTTCGACCAGTGGGGCCGCGCGAACAATATCGAACTCGGCTCGATCCGGCCGCAGTGGAAACGGGGCGGCACCAATCGCTATTCGCTCCTTGAATGCCGCGTCGATGCCACGGGTTCTTTGCCCATGCTCAGCCATTTTATCTATGAACTGGAGCGTTCGCCGCTGGCCCTGCGCGTCGACTCGATCGAGATGACCGCGCGCGATCAGGGCGGGCAGAAACTCACCCTCGGCTTGATCGTCAGCGGTCTTCGCCTGACACCCTTGGAGCGCAAACAACCATGAATCCGCGTTTCTCGATCCTTCTGGCGTTGGCGGTTGGCGCCGGCCTGGCGTTGGCCGCAGACCCCAAGATCGCTCCGCCCGTTGCGGTCCCGGCCAAGGCGACACCGCCGGCTGCCGCGGGGCGGACCGCCTCGGCCGTCGCGCCCTCGGCCCGTTTCGATGCGTTTCGAATCGTGGCCGACCGCAACATTTTCAACCCGAACCGTGCGGGCCGGCGCGAGGGTGCGGACGAAACGCCCGCGCGCGTCGATACCATTTCGCTGGTGGGGACGATGGACTATGAGAAGGGGTTGCGGGCTTTTTTTGACGGCTCCGACGCTGCCTTCCGCAAGGCATTGCGCGTCGGCGAGTCCGTCGATAAATACACGGTCACGCGGATCGCTCCGACTACCGTGGAGCTCGAGCGCGAGGGGGAAGCCCTTTCGATGCGCGTGGGGCAGCAGCTTCGCCGTCCCCCCGGCGCGGACTGGACCCTGGTGGGCGAAGACGTCGCCCGGCTCGAAGCCGAGGCCCAGGCGGCCAAGGCCGCGCGAATCGATCCCTCGGCGCCCCCGGTGATCCCGGCGAACGTCGACGCGGTTACCCGAAAATTGATGGAGCGACGCCAAAAAGAATTGAAACAATGAAAACCACGTACTTCACCCCGACCGTGTGGCTCGGAATCGCCGTGCTCGCTATGGGCGCCCGGGCCCAGGACGCCGCTCCGGCGGCCCTGAACGCACCGGCCACCGACGCTGCGGCACGCACTCCGGCCGGCAGCCTGCGTTTCAATTTCCGCGGGGCGCCGCTCGAAACGGTGCTCAACTACATGAGTGAAGCCGCGGGTTTCGTCATCGTGCTGGAGACACCGGTGCGCGGCACCGTGGACATGTGGAGCTCGCAGCCCGTGACCAAGGACGAGGCGGTGCAGTTGCTCAACGTCGCGCTCAACAAGAACGGCTACTCGGCCCTCGTACAAGGGCGCACGATCGTCATCTCGTCGAAAGACGATGCGAAGAAGAAGAACCTCCCGATTCGGACGGGCAACGATCCCGAGGAGATCCCGGCGAATGCCGAGATGGTCATGCAGATCATCCCGCTGCGGCGGATCGATGCGACGCAGGCCTCGCGTGACCTTGCGAGCATGCTCCCCGGCACCGCGACGCTGACCGCGAACCAGGACAGCAATTCCCTCGTGGTGACCGATACGAACATCAATCTTAAGCACATTGTCGCGCTGGTCAGCGCGCTCGATACGTCGATTGACACGGTTTCGACGATGAAGGTCTTCAAGCTGAAGAACGCCGATCCCTACGAAATGGCGCAACTTTTGACGAACCTCTACACCACTCCGGCCCAGGGGCTCAACGGGCGGGGTGCCCAGGCGGGGTTCGGCGGCTTTGGCGGAAACGCCGGAGGAAATTTTGGCGGACGCGTAGGCGGGGGTGGGGGCGGTGCGGGCGGCGGCAACGCGGGTGGCCGGGGTGGCCGCGGGGGCGCGGGAGCGACGGCTCGCTCGGTGCCGGTGATCGCCATTGCCGACCCGCGGACCTTCTCGGTCGTCGTGACGGCCTCGAAGGAGGCGATGCCCGACATCGCGGAAATGATCGCGCAGCTGGATTCCAGCTCGGCGCGCAAGCAGAAGGTCTTCGTCTACACGATGGAGAACGCGAACGTGAAGCAGGTGGAGACGGTCCTGAAGAATCTTTTCCAGAGCAGCACGGGTCGCACGACGACCAACAATCAGCCCGATGCGCTGACCTCGCGGGCCACCACCAACGCGCAGCAAAATACGACGCAAAATCTTCAACTCAGCACCCAGGCTGCCACCGGTGCCCGCAACTGACGGGGCCGGCGCCACAACCTAGAATCTAGAGAAACTCACCATGAATTTTGGAAATTTTCGATTGCCCAGGCGCCGGTTGACGGCGGCGTTGGTTTTGCTCGGCGCCGCCTCGGTGTCGGCCCAGGTTCAAGGGGGCCGCGGGGGCCAGGGTGCGGGGGGCGGCGGATTTACCGGCGCCGGGGCGGGCGGGGCGGCGGGCGGGGCCAACAGCGGTAACCGCGCCTACCAAAACACCACGATGGTCGGCGACGCGATGATCACCAGCGACATCGATACCCGCCGGCTGATTGTCGTGACGGATGAAATGACGAACGAGAATATCAAGGCCATCGTCGCCAGTCTCGATAAACCGAAGCCGCAGGTATTGATCAACGTCGTCTTCCTGCAGGTTACGCACGACAACACTTTCGACCTCGGAGCCGAAGCGGTCTACAAGGGGCCGATCTCGATCAAGACCAACCCCGAGGGCACCGCGACGACGAAGTTCGGCGTCGCCGCGGAGCTCACCAATCCCTCGTTCTACGGGGCGTTTTACCAACTGGTCGGGCGGGACGTGAATGCCACCATCCATGCGCTGTCCGGCGTCACCAAGACCGAGATTCTTTCCCGGCCCTCGATCCTCACGCGGAGTAACCAGCAGGCCACGATTTTGGTCGGCCAGAACGTGCCACTCCTCACCACCACGACGCAAAACACTAATTCGAACTCCATCACCAGCACCGTGTCGTATCAGGACGTCGGCATCATTCTGCGCGTCACGCCGTTCATTACCAACGAGGGCCTGGTCGAAATGATCGTCTCGCCCGAAATTTCCTCCATCAGCCCCACGACGGTGCCCATCCCGGGGGCCGGGAACGCGACGGTCATCGACCGGCGTTCGGCCGATACCGTGGTCGTGACCCCGAGCGATCGCACGATCGTGATCGGCGGGCTCATTTCGAATCAGAAGAACGACACCGTGAACAAGGTGCCGTTCCTAGGGGACATTCCCGTGCTGGGCGCGGCCTTCCGGCGGACGATCAAGAGCAACGTTAAGACAGAACTCCTCATCTTTCTGACGCCGCACGTGGTGAAAACGCCCGAGGATCTCGCCAGTCTTTCGGAAAACGAACGCACCAAGCTCGATCTGGCGCCGCAGGCGTTCGACAAAACTGACGCCGGCAAATTCCTGCCCGGCCGCAAACCCTGAGAATTGAAGCTTGGAACGGCCGGCCGTTCAGGCGAATTCGTGGTGGCGCACTCATGGGCTCTCCGCACGCAAAACGCCGGCTGATCGTATACGTCACCCTGATCGGGTGCGGCTTAGCGGTGTGCGGGTGGCAGGCGCAGGAGCATCTGCGCTTCAAGCGCACCGCGGCCGACGCGCTCGTCAACCGCGGGCGCGACATCACGTCCACCCTCGGGGTGCTGGTGCGTTCGCAGCGCCGCTTCGGTCTGGTTTCCAAGGAGCGGTTGCAATCCGCCCTGCAGGACCTCATGCGGCCGGAGGAGCTCGAGTCGATCGCAATTCTCGCCGCCACGGGTGAAACGATCGCCAGTGCGGGCGATCCGGTGGATCTGACCCCGGAGATGTCGCACGCGAAAGGGGCCTATTGGCGCGAGCGTTCGCTCACGATCATGAACGTGATGGATCTCGGCGCCGTCCCCGGCGACGATGGTGCCCGCTCGCGCCCGCCGATCGTGGTGGCCGACGATCGCACCGCCCGGGCCTTTCGTGCGGCGCCCAATCGCCGGAGCGCCGACGCGCGCCCCGGCCCGGAACCAGCGGCCGGCGCGAGCGCGGGCGCCGCCCCGGCGCGGGCGCCCGAGGAGCGGCCGCCCTTCGGCCGGCCGGCTTGGATGTCGAAAGAGGAGTTCGATGCCGTCATCCAGAAGCAGGGAGTGCACAGTCTCGTGATTTCGATCTCAACCGTCGACATGCACCGCGCCGTCAACGCGGACCTTTTACTCCGTTCGCTGGTCAGCTTGCTGGCCATGGGCGGTGCGATCGTCTCGGCGCTGGCCTGGCGCAACGTCGGCAAAAATTCCGAATTGCAAATCCGGCTCGTGAAGGCGGGCGAGATGAACACGCATCTCAAGGAGATGAATCTCGCCGCCGCCGGCCTCGCCCACGAGACGCGCAATCCGCTCAACCTGATCCGCGGTCTCGCGCAGCTGGTCGCGATGGAGGCGAAGGAATCGCCCCGGCTGAAGGAGCACGCCTCGACCATCGTCGAGGAGGCCGACCGGGTGACGGTGCAGTTGAATGAGTTCATCAACTACTCGAAACCGCGCGATGCACAGTTGGGGCCGGTGGACGTGCGGCGGCTCGTGGCGGACGTAGCGCGCACCCTGCTGCCGGACATCGAGGAAAAACAAATTCAACTGAAGCAACCGGAGTGGTCGGTCGTCGTCGAGGCGGATGAACAGCTCCTGCGGCAGGCGCTGTTCAACGTGTTGTTGAACGCGGTGCAGGCGGTTTCGCCCGGCGGGCGGATCGAGGTGCGGCTCGCGCCGGACGGGTCGCGCGCCGCCGGGCTGGAAATCAACGACGATGGTCCGGGGGTGCCCGCTGCCGACCGGGCCGCGATCTTCAAACCCTACGTCACGATGCGGCCGAAAGGCGTGGGATTGGGGCTCGCGATCGTCGCCCAAATCGCCGCGGTGCATCATTGGGAGGTCGGTTGCGCGGCCAACGAGCCACGCGGCGCGTGCTTTCGCTTCACCGGCCTCAGGCTCGCTCCGCCATCGCCATGAGTCCGTCCGCCGCGCCACCGGTGCGCATTCTCATTGTCGATGACGACCGTGCCCAGCGCAGCCTGCTGGAGACCTTTCTTCAATCGCAGGGCTGCCTCACCCATTCGGCCGCGTCGGGTGAGGCGGCGGTGCAACTGCTGCTGGAGGAAAAGTTCTCGATGATGATTTCGGATATCCGCATGCCGGGCATGTCGGGCCTCGAGACGCTGCGGCGCGTCCGCCAGAAGCATCCCGATCTGCCGGTGCTGCTTGTCACCGCCTTCGCCGACATTCGCAGCGCCGTCACCGCGATGCGCGACGGCGCGGTCAACTACCTCGCGAAACCGATCGATCTCGACGAATTGATCCTTTCCGTCCGCAAGGCGACCCACCATGCGTTCAAACCCGTGGCTCCCGCCGCGGTGGAGTCGGCCCTTCCGGCGGGAGTGATCACGAACAGCCCACTCATGGCCGCCGTGCTCCGCGACGCGGCGGTGATCGCGCCGTCGGAAAGCCGCGTGCTACTCACCGGCGAAAGCGGCGTCGGCAAGGAAGTCGTCGCCGATCTCATCCATGCGTGGAGCCGGCGGGCCCATGGGCCGATGGTGAAGGTAAATTGCGCGGCGATTCCCGAGAACCTGCTCGAAAGCGAGCTCTTCGGCTACGAGAAGGGCTCCTTCACCGGGGCGCACCAGCAGCGGATCGGGCGCTTTGAGGAGGCGAACGGCGGTACGATTTTTCTGGATGAGATCGGCGAACTGCCGCCGGCCCTGCAGGCGAAACTCCTGCGCGTGATCCACGACGGAACCTTCCGGCGGATCGGCTCGACCCGCGACACCCACACCGATGCCCGGGTGCTGGCGGCGACCAATCGCGACCTCGAGGCGCAGATCGCCGCCGGCCAGTTTCGCGAGGATCTCTTCTACCGGCTCAACGTGATGGAGATTCACATCCCGCCGATGCGGGAGCGACCGGAGGACGTTTTGCCGCTCGCGACCTATTTCATCGAGTTGTTCTCGCGCCAGAAGCCGCGGTTCTCCGCGACGGTCACCGCGAGCCTGACCCGCTACCGCTGGCCCGGCAATGTCCGCGAGTTGCGCAACGCGATGGAGCGGGCGGCCTTGTTGTCGCGCGGGGAAATCGTTTTGCCGGAGCACCTGCCGGCCCGCGTCCTGGCGGTGGGCGCGGAACCGCCGCGGGGCGATGCGCCCGGCAGTCCGCGATTGGAGGAGATTGAGCGCGAGGCGATTTTGAAGGCGTTGCGGAAAAATAATTTCAACCGCACCGAAACCGCGAAGGAACTGGCGATCAGCCGCCGCGCGCTGATCTACAAGCTCCTGCGCCTACGGGAGCAGGGCATCGTGGTCGATCCGCCGGACCCACCGTGACGGGCGCAGTGGCGCCGGGTCGGGAATCTACGCCCGGCCCTCGTGCGAAACGCCGCGGGGGTCAAAAATGTTCCCGATGCCGTGGACGGTGCGGAACGCGGTCAGGTCGAGCCCGTGGGCGCTGAACAGGTCGCGCACTTTCACGATGTATTGGTCGAGCGAGCGGCTCTTCACGTCGGCATGGACACCCCAGACCGAGTGAATGAGGGCCTTGCGGGTGATCACCTAGGCGGGATGGGCGTTGAGGTAGGCGAGGATACCGAGCTCTTTCCGCCCGATTTTTTCCACCGCGCCACTGCCAAAGGAAATTTCCAGCCGTTCCGGCGTGATCCGCGCGCCGCAGAAATCGAAGGGCTCGTCACTGACTTTCACGTTTTTCGTCACGTTCAAATCCGCCTTCGCTTCCGTGCGCCGCAGCACCGCCCGGATTCGGGCGACGAGTTCCGCATAGCTGAAAGGCTTCGTCACGTAATCGTCGCCCCCCATCTCCAGTCCCTTGACCTTCGTGGTTTCCTCGACGTTGCCGGTCATAAAAATCACCGGGACGGAAATGTCGGCTACCTTCAGCTCCTCGACCAGCGCGAACCCGGGCTGGTCCGGAAGATTAATGTCGAATAACACCAGATTGGCGTAGTTTTTCTTGAGAAACTTCAGGGCGTGGGCGACGCGGCTGCAGACTTGGGCGCGCATGCCGTCGCGCTCGAGATGACTCGTAATCAGTGCGGCGAGTTCCACTTCATCCTCGACGATGACGATGAGCGGCTTGGCCTCGGGATGGGAAGAAAGGTTGGGGCATTTCCGGGCGGCAGCGGAGTTTTTTTCATTTGACGGAGCGATGTCAACCACCGCGCCCGGCGCCGTCCGGGCTGGCGGGCCGCTCGGCCCCGGGCCCGGGCCTCCGGAAATTGCTTGAAGGCGGCCGCTGCGGAGTGTCCTTTGGCCGCGTGTCTGACCATGCACCCTTGCTGATGCTCGGACTGCCGAAAGGCAGCCTAGAGGAATCCACGAAAAACCTGTTTGCGAAAGCAGGTTGGAAAATTACCACGAGTTCGCGCAGCTACCGGCCGTCGATCGACGACCCCGAGCTCGATGGACGCTTCGTGCGCGCGCAGGAGGTGAGCCGCTACGTGGAGCATGGCTTCTTCGACTGTGGACTGACCGGCTACGACTGGGTGCAGGAAAACGGTTCCGACGTCGTCGAAGTGTGCGACCTGATCTACAGCCGCGCCTCAACCCTGAAATCGCGCTGGGTGCTGTGCGTGCCCGAATCCTCCAGTGTCCGGAGCGCCGCCGACCTTGAGGGCAAACGCGTGGCGACCGAGTTGGTCAACACGACGAAGAAGTTTTTCGAGCAAAAGGGGGTGAAGGTGGAGGTGGAATTTTCGTGGGGCGCGACCGAGGTGAAGGTGCCCGATCTGGTCGACGCCATCGTGGACATCACCGAGACGGGCAGCTCGCTGCGCGCCAACAACCTACGGATCGTCGACACGCTGCTCGAGACGAACACGAAGCTCATCGCGAACCGCCAGAGCTGGGCGAATCCGGCGAAGCGCAAGAAGATCGAAACGATCGCGCTGCTCCTGCGGGGGGCACTCGAAGCCGGGTCCAAGGTGGGTTTGAAGATGAACCTGCCGAAAAGTGCGCTCGAATCGGTCGTGCAATCGCTCCCCGCGCTGCGGAATCCCACGATCTCGCAATTGAGTTCGTCCGACTGGATCGCGCTCGAAACGATCATCGACGAAAGTGTCGTCCGGGAAATCATCCCGCAGCTCAAGGCCCTCGGCGCCGAGGGGATCGTCGAATATCCGCTGAACAAAGTGGTTTACTAAGCGCAGGCGTAAGCGCGGCGGCACCGTCAGCAATTTCATCATGTCGAAGGTAACCCTCGGTCTGCTCCAACACGCCTGTGGCACGGATCCCGCCGCGAATCTCAAGAAGACCCTTGAGCTGGCGGAGCGTGCTGCGAAAAAAGGCGCCAACATCATCTGCACGCAGGAGCTCTTCCGCTCGCAGTATTTCTGCCAGGCGGAGAAGCACGATTATTTCAAACTCGCCGAGCCGATTCCGGGGCCGAGCAGCCGGGCGTTTCAGAAACTGGCGAAGCGGCACGGGGTCGTGATCATCGCGTCGCTCTTCGAAAAGCGTGCCTCCGGCCTCTACCACAACACGGCGGTGATCATCGACGCCGATGGCCGGATGCTGGGCGTCTACCGGAAGATGCACATTCCGGACGATCCGCTCTACTACGAGAAATTTTATTTCACCCCGGGCGACACGGGGTTCAAGGCGTGGGACACCAAATTCGGCAAGGTCGGCGTTCTGATCTGCTGGGACCAGTGGTATCCGGAGGGAGCGCGGCTGACGGCGATGCAGGGCGCGGAGATTTTGTTCTATCCCACGGCGATCGGCTGGCATCCGGGCGAGAAGGCGGAATACGGTGTGAACCAGCACGGGGCGTGGGAGACCATCCAGCGCAGCCACGCGGTGGCGAACGGGTGTTACGTTGCCGCAGTCAACCGGATCGGCGTCGAGCAACCCGAGGGTGGCGACGGCATCGAGTTTTGGGGCCAGAGTTTTGTCGCGGGCACGAGCGGGCAGATTCTTGCGAAGGCGAGCGCGAACCGGGAGGAAGTGATGCTGGTGCCGATCGAACTCGATAAAGTCGACGTGACACGCACGCACTGGCCGTTCCTGCGCGATCGTCGGATCGACGCCTATGGCGACCTGACGAAGCGGTTCATCGACTGAGCATGGCCGCCTCGCAAACGAAGACGCCGGCGGCCCTCGGATTCCGCATGCCGGCCGAGTGGGAGCCGCAGGCGGCCGTCTGGCTCTCGTGGCCGCACAAGTACGCGTCGTGGCCCGGACAGTTCCGGCCGGTGCCGTACACGTTCGCCCGGATCGTGGCGCAGATCAGCCGGTTCGAGGCGGTGCGCATCAATGCGGCGGCGAAGCTGCACGCGCGGGCGAAACGCCTTTGCACCGCGGCCGGCGCGGACATGGCCCGGGTGACGTTCTACAATCATCCGACGAACGATGCCTGGTGCCGCGATCACGGGCCGATTTTCTTGAAGCACGACCGCACCGGCGAAGTCGCGCTCACCGACTGGCGCTACAATGCCTGGGGTGACAAGTATCCGCCGTACGACCTCGACAACGAAATTCCCCCCAGCATTGGCCGGAAGCTGCAGTTGCGGCGGTTCGAGAACGACCTGGTGCTCGAGGGCGGCTCGATCGATGTCAACGGTCGCGGCCTCTTGCTCACCAGCGAGCAGTGCCTGCTGAACAAAAACCGTAATCCGCACCTCGCGCGCGAACAGATCGAGCAGAACCTGCGCGCCTATCTCGGCGTGAAGCAGATCCTGTGGGTCGGCGACGGCATCTTGGGTGACGATACCGACGGGCACATCGACGACATCACGCGCTTCTACAAGCCCGACGGTTTCATCACGGCCATCGAGCCGAACCGGCGCGATCCGAATCACAAGATTCTCGCGGAAAACCTCGAGCGGCTGCGCAGCTTCCGGACGCCGGTGGGAAAGAAGTTTGACCTCGTCACGCTGCCGATGCCGAGGCCGTTCGCGTTTCAGGGGCAGCGGGTGCCGGCGAGCTACGCGAATTTTCTCATCATCAACGGCGCCGTGCTCGTGCCGACATTCCGGCAGAAAAAGCGCGATGCCGAGGCGTGTGAAATCATCGGCGGCTGCTTTCCCGGCCGTGAAGTGATCCCGATCGATTGCTATCACTTGATCTGGGGCCTTGGGACGCTGCACTGCATCTCGCAGCAGCAACCGGCGGCGGGCTAGACGATCCGGCCGGGTGCTGGCGTTGGCGCGGCTTTTTGCAGCCTGGGACGCGGTCAACGCGGGTGTGCTTCGACCGCGGCCTGTTGAAATACGCGTCGGATGTCGCTGCCGTCGCTGTTGGGGAAATTCGAGCGCTGCACCATCAGCACGTAGGCAACGCCCTTCACCGGATCGATCCACGCCTGCGTGCCCCAGGCGCCGCCGTGACCGAAGGTGCCGGGTGAGAGCATCGCGGCCACGCCGTCGTGCGGGGTGCGCAGCACGCAGGTGCCGATGCCCCAGCCGTAATTCGCGCCGCGATTGCCGCCGGCCGCCGTTTGGAAAAACCCCGTGGGCAGGTCGCCGGTTTGCACGGTGGTGAGAAACTTCAGGGCGGCCGCGCTGAGGTAGCGGCGGCCGTCGAGGCTCCCACCGTTGAGCAGCATCTGGCAAAAGCGCGTGTAGTCGCGGGCGGTCGAGTAGAGGCCGCCGTTGCCCTGCGGCGGCCGGCTGCGCGGACCGTAATCGGCGCGCGGTGGGATCGGAGTCAGCACGCCGGTCTCCTTGGCCCGGGCGTAGGCGGTGACCAGATTCGCCGCAGTCGGATAAAAGGTGGTGGCTTTCATGCCGAGAGGGTCGAAGAGGCGTTTCTGAAGAAAGGTGTCGAAGGTCATCCTGCTGGCGACTTCGATGATGCGGGCGGCGGCGTTGATGCCGGACTGCGTGTATTTCCATTTTTCCCCGGGCTCGTATTGCATCGGGGCGGCGAGCCAGAGCGGGGCCAGATCGGCGAGAGTGCGCGCCCGTTCCGCCGCCGGACCGGTCGCCTCGCCGAGGCCCGACGTGTGGGTGAGAAGTTGCGTGAGCGTCAGGTTGGCCGGCTGGCCGGAGGGCGTCTTCAGGCCGGCGAATTCGGGCAGGAACTTCGCCACGGGATCGGCGATGCTGAGTTTGCCTTCGTCCTGCAGCATCAGAATCGCGGCGCCGGTGACCGGTTTCGTCATTGAGGCGATCCAGAACACCGTGTCGGGCGTCATCGGCCGTTGCGCGGCGATGTCGGCGAACCCGCTGGCTTCGAGGTGCAGGATCTTGTCGCGGGTGGCGACGACGGTAACGGCGCCCCCTATTTCGCTTTTCGCAATCATCTCCTGCATCGCCCGACCGACGCCCGGGAACGTGGGGGCGCCACCGGCGGCCAGTGCGAGCGTGAGAAAGGCGAGGGGAGGGAGAAGTTGGGCGGGGGGCATGCGAAGCGGGGTGGGGTAGGAAAGCTCCGCGGGATGCGTTACTGATTCAAGCGCCCGCTTGCGCCGCGTCGAGCCGTGCGGTTCGGCACCATCAACGGGCATGTCACCTTGCGCGGCTGGGTGCATATCGAGCAGGATAAACGTCGTATCGACGAAATTGCCGTTGCCGCCTCGCGTTTGGAACTCGTCGACAGTCAGATTCGGGTCGGTCGACCGGCCGCCGGTCTCTAGCCACACCCGCACCATGGCCGAAATTCAAGTGCGGTCCGTCGTGTCCACCTTCAGCGAATTATACTGCGAGCGGCAGGGTTGCGCCGTCCGTGAATTCCGGGGAAAAGTTTTCTGGCGGACGTTACACTGGTATGCGGTGCCGCTGGCACCCTTGCTCATGATCGGCCGCCATTTTGAGTCCGACCGGGCGTTGATCGCGGTTTGTGGACGGGCCAGCCGCATGCGGCAGGTTTTTGAGGCGATCGCCGATCATTCCGGAAATGGATACAATGACGGATGGCTGCGGCGGCAGGTGAAGTTGCGGGTTTCCACCCGCCGGCTGCGCCGCCTGGCCGCCCGTTATCTTCCCGATCGGAAAGCCGACGCGACTGCGACGAATCGCCGAGAACAGCCCGATCGAGTCGGCGCCGGGGAGATGAATCGCTCCTGCAACGGGCGCTCCTGCACGTCTTGCGCGGCGATCGGGCGTAACCGGCCGCAATCGGCCTGGAGCCAAAGTTCGGCCGGGCCTCGTTCTCGCCGCCGCGTTTACGCCGGGCTGCGAGCTGGCCCGTCGGGCTGGCTCACTCCCGGATGACCGCCGGATCTAGGTTCACCGGCGGGATTTCAGTGGCCGGCGAGCTGCTTCTCGATCGAGGCGCCGAGTGAGGGCAGGTGGCGGAGTGCGTTCTCGCAATAGACTTTCCGCAGCACCGCGTCGGGCAGGCCGAGTCCGGAGATGTTCCAGCGGCCGTGGCCGGGTGAGCCGCCCTCCGTCCGGATCTGCGCCGGATGTTCGAAGTACTCGTCGTAGGTTTCCAGACACCGCCAGTGGGGCGTCCAGAAGTCGTCGATGCCGCGGTCGGGATCGCCGTCGGAGCCCATCAGCACGCGATCCTGATACTTGATGATGAATTCCCGCCACAGGCGAGGCGCGCGACCGAGATCCTGTACCGTCGCCGAGATCTCGACATCCGCATTGGGAAACGTGTCGAGAAACTTGGCGAGTTTCTCGGGATCGTAGTAGAGCATCGCTAGGTGGGCGTTGACGAACCGCGTCTTCGGATGCTTCCGATGCATGTTTTCCCGCGCTTGTTCGTAGGCTTCCACGGACGGATAGCCGTTGTTGTAATAGTTTCCCGAGGTGTCGAGGGGCCGGTGCCAGAGTCCGGCCTCGTAGCGTTCGTTCATCGGGCCGATGGGATAGTAGCGGCCGATGGAGTCACCGGTATGAATCATGACCGGCCGGTCGTATTTTGCCGCCATGTCCCACACCGCGTCGAGGCGGGGATCGTCGGGCAGGATAAACGTGCCATCGGGATTCTTCGTCGAGATACCGAGGGTCTTGTGGACCTTCATGCCGAGTGCCCCGGCCTTGAACGCCCGCTCCATTTCCGCAGCAAATTTCTCCGACCATCCGGGCTCGTTGATGCCTTTCGCGCTAAAGGTAACAAAGTTCGCCACGCGATGCTTGTAGGGATCGCCGGCTTTCAGCACGGCGTCCAGTTCCTCGCCGGTGCCACCGTTCAGATTCACGATCGCGCCCATGCCGATCGCGTCCATCAGCGCGATCACCTTGTCGTAGGCCGCCGCGGTCTTCAGGGGGCGCGTGTGAACATGGAAGTCGATGGCGGGATAGCGGGCGCGGGTGATGGACGTGCGTGGCAGCCGCAGCAAGGTCGCGGGCATGTGCCGCACGGGGCTGGCCTCGGGCTTCCAACCCGGCGGCGGGTTGATCGACTCGATCGAAGGAATCGGCGGAACGGATACCGTGGAGGTTACGGAACCCGGGGATTGACTGGTTTGACCTGGGGAAGCGGCAACGAGTGCAGCCGCGAAGAGCACCAAACCGAAAGGTGAGCATCGCATCGGTCCAGTTCCGTCCAGAATTGAGATTCCGTCAAGGGTGGACGGACGCGTCACGCCCTGTGATCAACCACCGGGCGGCCTTCAAAAGACGGGAAGCCGCGTCTGCGGACCACTCCGGAGAAAAATTCCGCGTGCCCCAGCCCTGACCGAACGGTCGCCGCCGGCGGGTCGAGGCTGTTCAAGCCGTCGCGCGCCGGCGGTGCCAGAACGCCAGCCCAAACACCCCAAGGGCGGCGAGGAGGGCGCTGGTGGCGGTTTCCCGAATCGCGGAAGCGGTGACGAAGTTGTTTCCCCCCCAGCGTCACTTGCGCGTTTTCCGCCAGCAGCCGGCCATCGATATTGCCCCGGCGCCCACCGTGATCGAGGTGAGAGCCAGAACATTTCATGCGAATACGGAATCGATACCGAGCGTGGCCGAACCGCCGACCTGCCAAAAGACATTGCTGGCTTGAGCGCCCCCGGTGAGGAGGACCTGCGTGAGGCCGGCCGTGTCGAGGGTGGACCCCATTTGAAAAATAAACACGGCATTGGGGCCTCCGTTGAGGGTGAGATTCCCTGTTGTGATACCGAACGTGGTCGCAGCCGACGTGTAGACGCCCGGCCCCAACACCATGCGGCCGAGTTCGGTGGCGATCGTCGTCGGCGAAGCGCGGATCGCCGCGACCGTATCGGCGATGGCTAGGGCGGATTTCGCCGCCTGCGTGAACGCATCGCCGGCGTGATTTTGCCCGGTGACGAAATTGAAGGTGCCGGCCCCGTCGATGACGGTGGTGGCATGCGTTCCCATATCCCCGGTGATCGTCGTCGCACCGCCGGTGAAGGTGATGCCGCTGCCCGCGAGAATCGCGAAGTTAGCCGCCGAACCGAGATCGACCACCGCCTCGGCATGGGCCCGCGGCTGCCAACCGACCAACGCCACCGCGGCCACCAGCATCACGGGAAGGAACTTCAATTTGGACGCGGCCCGAGGGCGGGGTGCGATCACGGAAAAGGCATTCATCGGTGGAGGAAGTCTAGTCGGAAAACGCGCCCTGCCATATGGGGTGATGGCGTACTGGCCGCTAGTCGGATTTTTTGCCCGGTCGTCATCGGGCTGCGGCTATCGCGCGGTGGGCGGCGAAGATTGACGCGTCCGGCGAAACCGGCCCAATTCCCTCCGCATGAGCGAAAATCCCACGCCATCCGCAGGAGCCGCGGGCAGCGGTGAAGAAGGCTCCGGCCGCGTGCAGGTTTTGATTTTGGGCGGCGGTTTCGGCGGCATCGCCACGGCGAATACGCTGCGGCGGCGGCTGCCGGCTCAGCACGCCATCACGGTGATCGACCACGCCCCGCGCTTTCATGTCGGCGCCGGGAAGCCCTGGGTGATGCTCGGCGAGCGGACAAGCGCGGAGATCTCGGCGGAGCGCGCCGTGCTCCTCGAACCGGGCGTCGAGTTTTTGCCGTCGGAGATTTTGCAGCTCGATGTGGCGGGCCGCCGGGTGGTGACGGCCGCCGGTCCGCGGCCGTGGGATTTTCTTGTGATCGCGCTTGGGGCCGCGTTGCGGCCGGAGGCCGTGCCGGGACTCGCGGGCGCGCATACGTTCTACACCGTGGAGGGCGCGGAGAAACTGCGTCCGGTGCTGGCGGCGTTTACGCAGGGAGAAATCGTGCTGTTGATTCCAAGGGCGCCCTACAAATGTCCCGCGGCCCCCTACGAGGCGGCCCTGCTGTTGCAGAATTTCTTCGCCCGGCGCGGCCAGAGCGCTGCGGTAAAGGTCAACTTGTATACCGTCGAGGGCGCGCCCATGGCAACCGCGGGCCCCGAGATGGGGGCCTTCATTCGCGCGCAGCTTTCGAATCAGGGCATCCGGTTTTTTCCGCAGAAGTCCGTGGTGCGCGTCGACCCCGGGGCGCGCCGGGTCGAATTTGCCGACGACACCTCCGTCGCATATGACCTGTTGATGTGCGTGCCGCCGCACGAGGCTCCCGCGGTGGTGCGGGCGGCGCAATTGACGGGACCGTCGGGCTGGATTCCGGTCGATCCCCTGACACTGGAAGCGACGGCGGCGGCGGGCGCCGGGCGGGTGTTCGCCATCGGCGACGTGACCACCGTGCCGCTTCCGGGCCGTTTCAAACCCGACGTGGGTCTGGTTCTGCCGAAGGCTGGCACGATGGCCGAGGCGCAGGGTGAAGTCGTCGCCCGGCGAATTGCGGATTTGGTCAGCCGCCGCGTGCCGACCGCCACGTTCGACGGCCAGGGCTTTTGCTATCTTGAAACCGGCGGCGGTTGCGCGCTAAAGGGCGAGGGCTCGTTCTTCTCCCTGCCGCATCCCGTGATGACGAAGCAGCCGGCGAGTGTCGCCGAGATGGCCGGGAAGCTGGCCTGGGTGGCCCAACACCTAGCGCCGCGGCGTTGAGCCTTCCGTCGAACGACCCCGCGATTTCCCCATGAAAATCACCCGCGCCAAAACTGCCGCCACCAAACGTGGGCCGGCGGATTATTTCACCGGAGTCGTCTGGCTCGAGGAGGTGACCGCTGCGCCGTATACCTCGGATGTCCGCGTGGTCACGGTCACGTTCGAGTCCGGCGCGCGGACCGCCTGGCACACCCATCCCCATGGCCAGCTGCTGCAAATCGTGTCCGGCGTCGGGCGCGTACAGAAAGCCGGGGAAAGAGTGATGGAGGTGCTGCCGGGTGACGTGGTTTGGTTCGAGCCGGGCGAACGCCACTGGCATGGCGCGGGACCGGCCAGCATGATGGCCCATCTCGCGGTGCAGCGGGCCGACGAAGCCGGAAGATCCGCGGTGTGGCAGGAGCACGTGAACGACTCCGATTATGCCGGCACGTGAGGCCGGGTGCGCCGTCCTGCCAAGGCGGACCCTTTCCTCCAGACGTTTTTTCCGTCGCTTTCTCCTGGGGCCTTGCGTTGCGGGGGGATGGTTGATTGGCCATGCCGCCGTTGCCGCGGAGTCGCGTGGAGACGGCCGGCCCATTCTCCCTGGCAAAGAGATTCCCACGGCCCTGCGCTGGGCTTATCCGGTGCGCGTGCGGTCGCCGGCGCAGGCCGACGATGGCAAGCTCCGGCGCGTGTCGGGAAGTGCCAGGGAATATACGCTGACCCAGATCCGCGATAATTTCGCGATCATGGACTGGTTTCCGGAAGAGCAGCCCCGACACCCCCGGTGGTGACGCTCGGCCGGAAGCCCCAGCTTATCGGCTGCGCGCACTGTCACATGCTGGCCGACTACATTCTCCGGCAGATCGCCGACATCAAGGCGGGCACGAGGCTCTGTGCCGAACCCTGCATGGAGCCGCCGACCCACATGCAGGAGATGTCGCGACAGATCACCGCCGAAGAGGCGCGAATCGCCGCCGAGTATTATGCGCGGATGCCGTATCGGGCGTGGATCAAAGTCGTCGAGGCCGAGACGGTTCCCGTTGCCCGCGTGTTCGGGCTCTCGATGTATGTGGCCTTCGAGTCGGAGGGCCGGGAGCCGCTGGGGCGCCGGATTCTCGAAGTTCCGGCCGATGCCGAGCGGACGAAGTTGCAGGATCCGCATTCCGGATTTATCGCTCATGTGCCGGTAGGCAGCATCAAGCGGGGCGAAACGCTCGCGGCGACCGGAGGCGGCGGCCGGACGGTGCAGTGCGCCACGTGTCACGGGCCGGAGTTGAAGGGCCTGGGCGTGGCGCCGCCGATCGCCGGTCGGTCGCCGAGCTACCTCGTGCGCCAGCTCTACGACCTGCAGTCGGGTGTGCGGAACGGGACGATGGCGGTGCTGATGAAACCGACCGTCGTGAATCTCACGCCGGACGATATGATCGATCTGGCGGCGTACGTATCGTCGCGCGCACCGTAGGACGGAGTGGGGGCCGTGCGGGCGTCAGCCGGGCCGGGGGCAGCCGCGTCCGAGGCTTGAATCGGTGGCGGGTCCGTATGTGCTCCGCGCGTGCTGACCACACTTCGCCGCGCCGAATATGCCGAGCTCATTGGCCTGTTTTTTCTCCAGGGCGCCGCGCTGGGCTTGTGGTTCGTGCCGCTCAGTTCGGTGCTCGAGGCCCACGGGTTGGCGCATATCCGACCCTATGCATTTGCCGCCTCGGGCGTCGCGGCGTTTGTCTCGCCGTTGCTGTTCGGGGCGATGGCGGACCGGCACGCGTCGCCGGTGAAAGTGCTGCGCTGGCTGTCGTTCGCGACCGCGGTGGCGATGGCCGCGGCCAGCACGGCGATCCGCTCCGGAGCGGGTCCGTGGGTCGTCCTCGCGCTGATCCAGTTGCACGCGTTCTGTTCGTCGCCGACGTGGAGCATCGCCTCGACCATCGTCTTTGCGCGGTTGGCGAATGCGAAAAAGGAATTCGGCCCGATCCGGGCGATGGCGACGATCGGCTGGATGGGCGGCTGCGTGTTCGTCAGCATGTGCGGGGCCGATCGCTCGACCCTGGCCGGCTACGGCGGGGCGGCGGTGTGGTTGGTGGTGAGCGGATTTACCTTCTGGCTGCCGGTGCTCGAAACGCCCAAGGCGGTGGAGGAACTCACCTGGGCGCAGCGCTTTGGCCTCGATGCGCTGCAATTGCTGAAGAATCGCGATCATCGCGTGGTGTTTCTGACGACCGCGCTCTTCACGATCCCGGTGGCGGCGTTTTATCCGTACACTCCGCCGCATCTGCTCGAAATCGGACTGGTGCATACGGCGGCGTGGATGAGTGCCGGGCAGATCACGGAGGTGCTGGCCATGCTCCTCCTCGGAACGCTACTCCTACGGTGGCGCTTGAAATGGATTCTGGCGAGCGGGCTGGCGATCGGCGTTTTACGGTTCGCGTTTTGCGCGGTCGGGACGCCCTGGGGCCTGATCACGGGCGTGGTGCTGCACGGCGCGTCGTTCACGCTGGTGCTGATCACGGCGCAAATCTACCTCGACCAGCGGGTCGATCCCGCGTGGCGCGCGCGCGGGCAGGCCCTGATGTCCCTCATGAACGGCGGCGTGGGCAACATGGTCGGCTATCTCGGCGCGGGCGCGTGGTTCGCGGCGTGCACGACGAACGGGCACACCGGTTGGCCGTTGTTTTGGGGCGGGCTGTCGGTGGCGATGGGAGCAGTGCTGACCTTTTTCCTCGCGGTGTATCGCGGCCGTGGCCGGCGTGAAGGCGTGATGTGACGACCCGGGGCGCAACGGTAAAACGCCCGCTTAACGGGCGCGCGCCGAGCCTGCTGGAACCGGAGCTGTGCGGCTCAGGCAACGCCCCTGGCTTTCAACAGGGCGGCGAGTTGGGCGGCGTCGACCTCGCCCTTGATCGTGTTGAGATGGCTCAGGATGGTCATGCGGTCCGCGGGACCGCAGCTGGAAATTTCGATCATCCAGTCTTCGGTCTTGGGCGCGACCGCCACCACCTCGTCGCTCCACGCGACGACTTCCGTGGCTTCAACAAAACCCTTGGTGATGCCCTGGATAAAATATTCCGCCTTGGTCCGGTAGTTCATGGCGGAACACTTGAGATGGCGCGAACCATGCCAAGTGCGAAAGGCCCGGGCGGTCGAATATCCTGCGACCGCGGGTTGGAGCTCATGGGCCTCGGGCTTGAAATGCCGGTGCACTTCTCTCTCGGCTTGCCTCCAGACGGGAAAAATCATCGGCTGGTCCCGCCGGTCTGACCGCCCCGCGCTCATGCTTCATTCGCCCAACCCGTCGAGCGCCATGCCAAATAAACCCTATCGCGCTGCAATCATTGGCCTCGGCATGATCGGCGGAGCCGACCAAGTCTCGGGCGATGCGCTGGGCCAGCGGGTGGAGAACTTGGATGGCACCCACGCCAACGCCTATCGGGGTAACCCGCGCATTCAGCTGATCGCCGGGGCGAGCCGGGACGCCGGGCGCCGGCAGCGTTTCGCCGCGCGGACGGGAGCGCGTACGTATCCCAACTGGCGTGACATGATCGAGGGTGAGGCCCTCGATATCGTCAGCGTTGCCACCTACGCGCCCCAGCATGCCGAAATCACGATAGCGTGTGCCGGTCGCCGCGTTCCGGTGGTCTTTTGCGAAAAGCCCGTCGCCACCGGCCTGACCGACGCCGGGCGCATGCTGGAGGTTTGTCAGCAAAACAAGGTGCTCCTAGTCATCAACCACCAGCGCCGTTTCAATCTGAATTATCGCCGTTTGCAGCTGGCCATTGCGGCCGGCGAACTGGGCGAACTCGTCTCGGCCCATCTCCAGTGGCCCACCGGACGGCTGGGCAATGTGGGCACCCACGCGCTCGATGCTTTGTTGATGCTGAGCCGGCGCCGGTTCAAGGCGGTCTCCGCGACCCTCGACTTGGCGGGGAAACCGGATTGCCGCGGAGGCGATTTTCACGATCCCGGCGGGTGGGGCACCTTCCGTTTGGAAGGTGGAATGATGGCCACCGTCCATGCACCCGACTACGGCATGATGCCGTTTCAAATCGAAATCAACGGTGCCGCGGGTCGGGCTCTCGTGCAGGGCCAGAAGGTGACGATCGAATATGGTGACGGGCATATCGATCATTGGCCCGCGCCGACGGATAGAATTTCAGGAATGGATCGCGCCGTGGCCGAAATTGTCGATTACCTCGATCGGCAGACCCCTTTCCCGTATGCCGCCGAGGAGGCGGTGCACACGCTTGAGGCGATTTTGGGATTTCATGCGTCTCATTCGCGAAAGTCCGCCTGGACCGAACTGCCGCTGTCGGGCAACGACCGCAAAATTGACGTCGCGAGTGGATGATGACGGCGGCTGCCCGGCCACTTTGAGTTTCGATTTTTCCATCTCGATTTTTGCCGTTTTCACTTTGCCGCGGGTTCTTGAAACCCTGCCGCATGAAAAAGCCGCCGTCGTTCGCCGTTGTTTTGATCGGCGCCGGCGCGCCCGCCATCGCCGTTTCGATTCACGCTTTCGGCGCCGGCACGCCACCGCCGGTACCCCCGCCGCTGCCGACCCGTCTGCCGACAGCCCCCGGCACACCGCCGCTGACCGCGGTCGGCGCGAAACCCGGCGAAGGGCGCGCCGCGCTGGGCATGAATCCTCCCGCCAATGCCGATGGGAATTTTCTGATCGGCCCCGACTACGTGTCGGCGCCCGAGCTGAACGTAATCGCCGGCGTTCCACAGGGGCAGGTGCGGCAGTTCCTCATGGATTCGAAGGGCGGTGAATTCCACAGCCCGGGCATAGCCCGCCACGTCTTCGGCACGGTCGATCCCAATAATCCGAAGACGCTGATCGTCGAAACTCACTCCATCGATTACCAGCGTACGGTGACGGTTTACATCCCGAGCCAGTACGTGCCGGGTACCGCGGCGCCGTTCCTCATCATGCACGACGGTCCGCCGATGGGGCGTCCGGACCTGACTCTGCCGCACATCCTCGACAACCTGATCGCGCAGCGGCGGGTGCCGGCGATGATTGCGATCATGCTGGCGCACGGTGGGGGCGACGCTCAGGGCAGCGAGCGCGGTCGCGAATACGACACGATGTCCGGCCGCTATGCGGAATTTATCGAAGCCGATGTGCTGCCCCTCGTGGAGAAAAACTATCGGGTGACGCTGACCCGGGACCCCGAGGGACGCGCGACCATGGGCAGCAGCTCCGGCGGCTCGGCCGCTCTCAGCATGGCGTGGTATCACTCGGAGTGGTATCACCGCGTCATCACTTACTCGGGTACCTTTGTGAACCAGCAGTGGCCTTTTAATCCCAAGACGCCCTGTCATGCGCGACGACATGCACGATTGGGTCGAGGCCAACAATCGCATGGCCGCCGTGCTCAAGGCGAAGGGCTACCGCTACCAGTACGTCTTTGCCCTCAATTCGGGCCACGGCGATCGCAACGTGAGAAACCAAACGCTGCCGCACGCGTTGGAGTGGGTGTGGCAGGGTTATCTCATTCCACCGTCGCCGTAACTTCGTGGGCGCGCGCCGTGGCTTCGGTTCCTCCGCCGGGTCCGGCCGGACTCAGGGATTGAATTTGCGCCAGGCGGCCATGCTCCGCGTCAGGACGTCCAGCGGTTCCGCTTTGATATTGTAGCCCTGGAAGCCCACGGGGCCGGTGTAGCCGGTGGCTTGTACCTGGCGAATGAACCGGCCGAGGTCGTAGCTGCCGGAGTCGAGCGGTTGAATGAGCCGGTCCCAGCTCATCGTGCGGGTGTCGCCGGTGTCGGCGCCGCTGATGGTGACAAACATCAGGCGCGGGAGCGCGGCGCGGAGCACCGGCACGGGATCGCGTTCCGCGCCCTCGACCTTGAGCCAGTGGCAGAGGTTAAACGTCACGCCGACGTCCGGGCGGTTGAGCCGGTCCGCGATGCGCATCGTGTCCTCCACGCGCGCGAGCCAGAAGCCGGCGTGCGGATAGAGTGCGACGCGAACGCCGTGGCTGGCGGCGACGTCCGCAATAGCGCGGATCTGGGCGGCGACAAAGCCGTCGGCCTCGGGTGCGGAAATCCCGTGCGCGGAGCCGTCGGGTCGCTTCACCTCCCGGATGGCAACCCAGAGTGCGGTGTCCTTGCCACGTATGATCTCGAGCCAGTGTTGCAATTTCCCGTCCGGCGCCGGGTGGGCGGGATCGAGGGAGAGGACGATGTAGCCGTTGAAAAACTTGAGGCCGCGGGCGGCGATCGCGGGCGGCATGATTTCGTCGAGCGCGCGGCCGCCGAAGCCGTCGTAACCGAGGGCACGCAGCATGGCCGGCGCGACGTCCGGCCCGCCGCGTGCGATGTTGTCCATCGCGAAGAAGGGATTGGCGGCCTGCGCTACGGTGGCGGTCAGCCAGGCGAGCGTGGCGATGAAGCAGAGCTGGGACGTGGAGCGGCGCATGATTTTGGGGCGGCGAAAAAGGGCGGGGGGAAGCCCTTTGTGGGGTTCCAGCCAACCCGAGTAAAGCGCCGTCGTGGTCTTGAGCAGGTCTCCGGCGCGGTGCGGACCTGCCGCCGCGCGCTGGAATCGAAGTGAAACGAGGAGCCCGCAACGGGCGCCTGTTTTTCGCTCCGGATATGGGTGCAGACCCGGCTACAGCAGCGCCAGGACTTCCGTCACGCGTTCGAGGGCTTGCTGGAGCAGATCCTTTTTTTCGGTGCGCTGGATGCCGACTGGCTCGGTCTCCATCCGGCTCATCCGGTTCGAGAGAATCTCGTAATTACAGGCCTCGGTGACGAGTCGAACGGCCTCGGTCGGGCCGACGGCTCCCATAATTTGTTTCATCAATTCTTTTTGGGTCATGGCTGAATTCGTTCGGGCCAGTCCGCGGGCAAAGTCGCCCTTGTTCGGAGTGGCAAGACAGGTGCTCATCGTCTTCCTTCCGTCCGGCAATGCGGGAATTCGAACGGGCCGGCGGCAGGTGGGTGCAACGGGGGGGCTCAACCGGCCTGCTTACGGCGGACCGGCGGGGTGCCGGGTCGGCGCTTCGGGTTCGACGGTGTAGGCGATGCTGACGATTTTCCAGCCATCGGTCAGCTTCATCAGGGTAAAAACGTCGGTGCCGTTGTGGGTGAATTTCCCGTTGCGATGGAAATCGTAGGGTGTCCAGACGACCGCGACCCGGCCTTCGATGAGCACCGTCGGATTCCACATCCGTTCGAGGAGCTGATTTTTATTGGCCTTCAGGGAGTCGATATCCGCTTCGATCATCCGGCGGCGGACGGGAGTGTCAGTTCCCGGGCGAGGGGCGACCGTGATCTGGCTGCCGGGAACAGCCAAGATCCGGAGTGCCTCACCCTCGCTCTTCGCCATCGCGTCGAAGAACCCCTGCACAATTTTCAGCACCTGATCGCGGTCAGGTGCCGGCTGGCCGGAGGGAAGCGGGCCGGCGGCGTGGCAGGAGACGATCGCAAGCAGGAGGAGCCTCAGGGTTTTCATGATTGGAGAATGGTGCGGAGAAAGGCGGCGATGGTGATGACTCCCCGCATTTCTATCCGTGATCAGGCGACCAGATTTTGCTCCACGACACACCCCGGCGCGCGGATTGCCAGCGCTTCGCCCTTGGCGCTGACCACCCGGTTGGCGGTGACAATGTGACGGCCGCCTCCGGGACCGGTGCTGATCCCCGGGCCGGGATCGATCCCGTCGAGCAGGTTGTTGGAAACGATGCAGTCGCTGGCGTCGCCCAGCGAAATCCCACCCTGCGCCAGCGGCACGTTTGGCATTGGGAAATACGCGCCGCCATAGACGCTTTTGCGGATGATGTTGGCGGTGATGGCGTGTTTGCCGGCGCCGGCGGCCTGCTCGATGAGCACGGCGCCGCCGGGCGTGTTGATGAACGTATTGCCTGTGATGGCAAAGCCGCGGCACGTGCCCGTCAGGTGGACGCCGATGTCGGCCAGTATGTAATTCGACGTGATGGCGATGTCGCGGCAGTGGTCGCGCGGTTTCTTGTGGGACACGCCACGCGCTTCGATGGCGACCTTGAAGCCTTCGATGGTGTTGTTGGCAATGACATGCTGGGCGGTGCCATCGAGGACAATGGCGGTGCCGTCGCCGTAGGCAAAGTGGTTGTTGACGATGCGGATCTCGCGGCAGCTCCAATCCAGATACACGTGTTCCTCCTGTTTCTGACCCTGGTTGAGCCGGCGGGTCTGGTTGCCGTGGAGCGTCAGGTGATGGATCGCCTCGGCGCGCACCCCGCGTTTACAGTCGCGCATCCAGCAGTCGCGGATGGTCACGTTGGTTCCTTGCGGTCCCAGCCGGATCGCCTGGCCGCCGTGGTGAATGAAAAAGCAACTGTCGACCGACAGATCGTTCGGGAACAAGACCACGAGCGCATCGCCGCTCTTGTGATTACCTTCGAAGGTGATGTCCCGGATGGTCATCTTCAGATCGGGCCACCACGAGCCGACGACACCGGTGATGTGCAACATCGGCTCGCCGCTCGTGTTGGGGTTGACCAGCACGCTGGCGCGCCCCTCGCCGACAATGAACAAGTGCTGGCCTTCCAGCAGTTGCTTCGTCACCGGCCGGTCGATCCGGTGTTTGCCGGCGGGAATGAAAATCGTGCCGCCATGTTTCGGCAGGGCATCGAGCGCAGCCTGCAGTCCGCCGGCGTCAATCATGTTGATGGCGCCGTCGATCCGACCTGGCCGCGAGGTGGGACTCTGGCCTTGGGCGGGAGCAGCGAACAGGTTGGTGGCAGCCACGACGGCGGCGGCGTGGGTCGCCTGCCGGAAAAACGTTCGCCGGGGTGAGTCCGGAGTGCTGGTGGGATCGGAATTATCGTTCATAGAGGAGGGAGTGTTTTCAAATCGGAGGGAAGGGTCTGACGGATGAATTGGGCGGGAATCATGTCGTCGACTCCCGCGCCGCGGCCTGGCCGTTATCAACGAGGCCGGGGTTGATTCAACGGCTCGCCGGCCGCGTGCCGTCGTCGTCATTGAAACGAGCCGGCTTGCCGCCGAGGATCGAGGCGCTGGTCACACTGGGGCACCAGTATTTTTCGATGTGTTCGGTCATGAGGTCGGTGCCCGCGAAATGGTTTACAAACGGCCGGCTGCGCGAATCGTACATCGTGTCGGTCAGGTCGCGCATCAGGACGACGTCGAGCTTTTGTTTGACCAGCTGGCGGATCGCGAAGGGCCGGCCCAGCACGCACATGTTGAGATGCACGCCCATGAGCATGACGTGCTCGATGCCGCGCTGGCGCAGCAGATAATAGGCCTCTGCCGAATCGGTGATCGCGTCGCCGTCCTTGATATCGAGCGTGGCGATCTGGTGCCGGTCCATGACCTGTTTCACGACCGCTGCGTCCTGCGAGCAAACGGGCGTGCAGTTGCAGCCGCCATTGGCGTCGTCGATGGGCAGCGGCCCCTCGGCGCCCGGATCCAGCTTACACCAGGTTTCCAGCGGGATCTTGAGCGCGATCTTGGGCGCCGCCTGCGCAAGCCGCCGCTGAGGCGTCCCTTCGTAGAAGGCCATGCCGCCGCTCGGACAATGGATGATGAGCGCGCCCTCCGCCCGGGCTTTGTTCAACACGGCATTCATGCGTGAGGCCATTTCGGCCACGCGCTCCGTGGCGCCCCGACACCAATGCCGCTGCCACATGTCGCAGACCACGATCGCGGTTCGGCGCGGTTCCCAGCGGGCGGTCGCCTCCACGACGCGCCAGTCGACGCGGCCCGGCGCGGTGGCGACGCGGGTTCGCGTCTGGAGTACGAGATCGGCGGCGCGGGTGCTGGCGGTCGCGCCGGCAACCGCGAGGATGAGGAAGAGGCAGAGCTTAATCATGGGGTGGGCAGTCAGGCGGTGGGATCTGGCACGGGTTTACGGCGCACCGGCGGGCTGGCGGGAGGGTGGTTCGGGTTCGACCCTGTAGGCGAGGTCGACGATCTTCCAGCCTTCGGCCAGTTTGATCAGGGTAAATGATTTCATGACGGGGGGTTGGCGCCGCGGTGCGCGTGCGGTGAGATTGCCGTGGGGGGGACGGTTTCAGCCAGCGGCATTTTCCCGCGGGTCGCAAGCGTGGCTGTGTGGTCGCGATCGGCGGACGCTACCGCCCTTCCGCGAATACGTCTGGCGGATGGAGTGACGAAGCAACCTGCGTTGATCGTTCAGCGCCGGACGCTTCACCCGCCGCCGTCCGGTCCGCCGACCTAATGGCCCTTCCGCTTCTGGAGGTACTGCAGGTTCGACTGGGCGATGGGATCACCAGGTTCGACGCGGAGGATGGCGGTGAAGCCCGCGATGGCGTCGTCGTATTTGCCCACGTCCGTTCGGAGATTGCCCCGAGCGAAATAATTTTCCGGCTGGTTGGGCGTGAGTTTGATCGCCTCGCTGGCTTTGGCGGTGGCGCGGTCGTTGGCGCGGCGGAAAGACCCCCCGACCACTGCATAGTGAAGACCAAAATGAGAAGGTGCAGCGCCCATGCGCCGAACGGCAGCAGGTGCTAAAGCCTCAGGAGTTTGCTCCGCTGGCGGCGTTTGGCCTCGCGGCGGCACAAAATGAACGCGACCAGCCAAACGAGGGGAATGGCCACCATCGACAGGAAGACGAAGTCCAAAACGTTGTTGCCTACTTGCGCACCGCCAAAAGCCATCGCTTCCAGCACGAGCATGAGGGGCAGCCCGGCTGCACATAGGACACCGCCGAGAATCCAAACGAGCACTTTCATGCCGCCTGAGATTTGGCCACGGTCGGGCGAAAATAAAGCCCGAAGGTGCGGATACCCGGCGGCAACCGGAAACCAACTCTCCGGTTGCCGCCGGGATGGCTACGCCGGTGGGGCGGTCTTAACTCTGCTTGTAGGCGGAGACCGCCAATCGGGCTTGTCGGCGCGGCGAATCTGGTGCTGATTCACCGGCCCCGGCATTTGGCCGCCTCGTGCCACGCGGACCACCCCGTTTTCCCCATCCCCTCATGACTCGAACCACCCTGTCGCTCGTCGCCTCGCTCGCATTCGTCACGTTTGCATCGGCGCAAACCCGCAACGCCGGGGCGCCCGCATCCGCCTCCATCTGGCGCGACCTCGAACGCCAGACGCTGCCGTTTGCGAACCCGGGCAGCCATCTCAAGGACCATGTCTACGAGCACTCGCGGCGCTTCTTCGCCGCCGGCGATGCCGCGCGGGACGCCCTGCAATCGCCGGCGGATGTGCGCCGGCGGCAGGAGGCGGTCCGCCGCGGGATCATCGAGGGACTCGGCGGTCTTCCTCCCTCCGACACGCCGCTCAATGCGCGCGTGACCGGTACGGTGCAGGGCGACGGCTTCACGATCGAAAAGATCATCTACGAGTCCCGGCCGCGAAACTACGTCACGGCCAATCTCTATCTGCCGGCGAGGCGGCCGGTCGCGCGGAGCGGGGCGGTGCTCTTCCTTTCCGGGCATCACGCGACCGCGAAGCAGGCGCCGGAGTACCAGCATGTCTGCCAGACGCTGGTGCGGGCCGGGCTGATCGTGTTCGCGGTGGATCCGGTCGGGCAAGGCGAGCGGTGGAGCTACTGGGATGCCGATGCGCGGCGGGAGGTCGTTCCGGCGGGCACGCGCGATCACGACCAGGCGGGCTTTCAATCGCGCTTCCTCGGCGAGGCCATCGGGCGCTTTTTCGTACACGATACCATGCGCGGCATCGATTATCTCATTTCCCGGCCGGAAGTGGATCCCGCGAAGATCGGCGTCACAGGCAACTCCGGCGGTGGCACGCAGACGAGTCTCATGATGCTGGCGGATCCGCGCATCGCCGCGGCCGCGCCGGCCACGTTTATCATGTCGCGCGATGCCTATCAGCGCACAGGTCAGGCGCAGGACTCCGAACAAATCTGGCCGGGCTTCACCGGTCGCGGCTTCGACCATGAGGATATCCTCCTCGCGATGGCGCCCAAGCCGGTGTGCGTGCTGGCGGTGAAATCGGACTTTTTTCCGATCGAGGGCACGCGCCGCACCGTGACCCGCTCGCGGCGCATCTGGGAAATGTTCCGCGGGGCGCCGGCGCCCGAGTTGGTCGAGGACGATTCGATCCACGCCTACACTCCCACGATGGCGAAGGCCGCGGCGCGTTTTTTTGCCCGGCATCTGTTGGGTCGCGAATCCGACTTCGCCGGTTTCGAGCCGAAGACGTTCCCCCATGCGGAGCTCAACAGCACCAAGTCGGGCCAGGTGCGGGGGGAATTTCCCGATGGTGAATTCGTCTTTCATGCGACGACCCGGCGGCTCGCGGAAGTCGAGCAGGCCCGCGCCGCGCTCGCCCCGGCGGAGCGACGGCGCCGCGCGGTGGAATGGTTGCGCACGGAGGTGAATCGCGGCCGGGAGAACTCGCCCATCAACCCGCGGAAGACCAATCGGGGCCAAGTCACGGTGGGACCCTTCAACGTTGAGGTGGCCTTCTGGTATTCGCAGCCGTATCTCGCGAACATGGGTATGTTGATCCGCCCGCAGGGGCGCGGCGGCCAGCCCTTGCCGGTGACAATCGCGATCTGGGACGACGGCACGGCGGCGCTTTCCCGGCACGCCGACTGGATTCAAGCCGAGTGCGGCCGTGGTCGCGCGGTGTTCGTGGTCGACCTCGCCGGCATGGGCCCGCTTAAGCCGGACTCAATCACCGGGGGCGCGAGCACGGATTTGGCCGGGACGTTCCGCAAGCTGGTGGACGATCTCGACTGGATGGGCGACAGTCTGGTCGCGTTGCGCACCTATGAGGCCGTGCGCGCGATCGAGGTGCTCGCGGCGTGGTCCGGTCTCTCGCCGGATGACCTTCGCTATTACGGCGACGGCAAGATGGGCGTGCACGCGCGGCTCGCGGCGGCCGTGGCGCCCCAGGCGAAAGGCGTCGAGTGGACGAACGGCTTTGTTTTTTCCGATTTCCTGCGGGGGCCGGTGAATCAGGCATCCGAGGTCAAGCCGTTCAACCTGCCCGGCGTGTTGCGCGTGTTTGACCTCAACGAGCTGTGAGCTGAACGCCCGCGGCTGGAACTCTTTCTGCCGGGTGCGCCGGTGCCAAGTGTGAAAGCCGGCTTGGGGCTGGGGGACAGACTCCAGCGCCCCGAGGCCGGGTGGTGAACGGCGGACGCGGCCATCGCGGAATCCGTTTCTCGATTTGATGCGCGGCGATTTCTTTCAGGGTTTTGGCTGCGGCACCAACGCGATCTTCGCGCGGTCGTAGCTCTGTTTTTCGATCAACCCGAGGATGCGCTCGAAGTCGGCGGCGGAGAGCTGCCGCTCCCGCGCGAGAATCCACACAGGCTGCGTCCGGGCGTGCCGACGACCGCCCAGCGATACTCGGGATCGAGTTCGGGCACGAGATAGGTGCTCGTAAGCGGCCAGACGAAACGCGCTTTCCATTCGGCGTTCGTGGTCGGGTTCGTCACCCACGCGATGCCGTGCCAGTTTTTCTCCGGGCCTCGAAGCGGCTCTCCCGAAACGTGAAAATGTTATCGAGCTTTCCAGCGGCGCGACTGGCGTAGGTGTCGTAACTGGCGACTTTCCCGTTTTCCAAAAAGCAGGGGATGTTCGCGATCACATTCCAGCGGCCGAGATAGCGATCGAGATCGACGTGCGCGACCGTGCGAAGAGGAGGAGAGGACATGGTGGTGCAGCCAGCCAGGGCAAACAGGAGCAGAGCGCCCCACGGGGCGCATCGGCGGATGGGTTCCACTGCACGAGCATGCGGATAGTCGCCACGCACGCAACTGGCGCACCAGGCAGGCCCGGAACTTCCGCGGCACGCAGTCGCTTTACAGCCGGCTGGAAAATCAAGGAACGTGCCGGCATATGCGCCGGGCTAATGCGGAGTGCGATTCGCGCTAACATCTCGTCGCGTGAGGCGTCCGCGCGGCACATCCGCGCGTTTCTTGCTCGCGACCGGGGGACCTCGTTCTTCGGCCGCGTTCAGCGAAAAATATCAAGCCTCGTTTCCATGAAGCTCCGTTCCCTGTTTACCACGCTCGCCCTTTGCACCGGTTTCGTCTCGGCGGCCTTCGCCAAGACCGTCGTCGAAATCGCCGTGGGCTCGCCCGATCACACCACGCTTGTCGCCGCGGTCAAAGCGGCCGGTCTCGTCGAGACTTTGAGCGGCCCCGGTCCGTTCACCCTCTTCGCGCCGACGAATGCCGCGTTCGAAAAGCTCCCCGCGGGCACGGTCGAGATGCTTTTGAAGCCCGAGAACAGGGACAAACTCATCGCCATTCTCACCTATCACGTCGTTCCGGCCAAAGTCCTGGCCGCCGACGTGAAGTCCGGCGAGGCACCGACGGTCAACGGCAAGGCGCTCACGCTCAAAGCCGGCGGCATGGGTGTGATGGTCAACAACGCCAACGTCGTCGCCACCGACCTCGTCGGTAGCAATGGCGTCATTCACGTCGTGGACACCGTGATTCTGCCCTGAACCGCTGGCGCTCTGGTGCCCACTGTGTCTCGCAAACACCCGCAGCCGAATGGCTGCGGGTGTTTTTTCGGACGGCGGTGGCCGAGCGGAGGTGGCCCGTCAGTTGGTCGCGGCCGACCGGATTGCGTGGCTGGGAGAGCCGGAGGACGCCGCCAATCTGATCGCCGACATCGTGGCGCCGGGTTCGCGTTTTCTCCACGGTTCATTGATTGAACTCACCGGCGGCCAGACAAAGACGGTCTGAGACTCGAATCCTGTTGGCGTCAAAACCGTTCGCCGCCAGATTCCGGCTCGTCGATTCGGTCGGAAAATTCCGACCGGCCCATCCCACTTGTTCGCCATGAATGCTTCCACTCCGCCGATGGACCGCCGCAGCTTCATCAAAATCAGCGGGTTCTCGGGCGGCGGACTCGTGGTCGGCACTTTTTTGGGTTGGGGGAGTTCGTCCGCGCTCGCCCAAACGACATCCACCGCTCCGGCCGACTTCACACCGAATGCCTTTATCCGCATCGCACCGAGCGGCGCTGTGTCGCTGATCGCGCCGAACTCCGAGATGGGACAGGGGTCGAAGACGGCGCTCCCGATGATCCTCGCCGAGGAACTCGATGTGGCGTGGGAGCAGGTGTCCGTCACGCAGGGCGATTTGAATCCCGCCTATGGCCGGCAATTCGCGGTCGGCAGCCAGTCTACGCCGAACAATTACGCGCCGCTCCGGCAGGCGGGCGCGACCGCCCGCGCGCTGCTGGTCGAGGCCGCCGCGCAAACGTGGGGTGTGCCCGCGGCGGAGTGCGTAACCGAAAAGGGGGTCGTCCTTCACCGGGCGTCCATGCGTCGCGCCACCTACGGCGAACTCGCGAGCAAGGCCGGGACGTTGCCGGCCCCGGCGAACGTCACGTTGAAGGACCCGAAGGATTTTAAGTTGATCGGCACGCGCGTCCCCGGCGTGGACAACAAGAAGATCGTCACAGGGCAGCCGCTCTTTGGCATCGACCAGAAGTTGCCCGGGATGGTCTATGCCACCTACACCAAATGTCCGGTGTTCGGCGGACAGTTCGGCAGCGCGAACCTCGATGAGGTGAAGGCGCGGCCGGGAGTGCGCGATGCCTTTGTGCTCAGCGGCATCGACGGACTGCCCTCTGGCGTGGCCATCGTCGCGGATTCGACGTGGAGCGCGTTCAGCGCGACCCGGGCGTTGCGTGTGCAGTGGAACGAAGGTGCCGCGGTCAGCCAGGACAGCGACGATATGGCGAGGCAGGCAGACGCGCTCGCGAAGGCCGCGCCGCCCGCCGCGCTGGCGCCCGGCGCGAAGGCGGTGGCCGCGATCTATCATTATCCGTTTCTCGCCCATGCCACGCTGGAGCCGCAGAACTGCACCGCACGGTTCAAAGACGGCGTCATGGAGATGTGGGCGCCGTCGCAGATTCCGAGCAGCGGCCAGCGCCTGGTCACCCAAGGGCTGGGACTCGCTGCGAAGGATATCGTTGTCCATGTCACGCGGTTGGGCGGTGGCTTCGGTCGGCGCGGCCGCAACGAATTTTCTCTAGAGGTCGCGGCCATCGCAAAACGCCTGGAAGGCACCCCCGTCAAACTGACCTGGACGCGCGAGCAGGACTTCACGCACGACAACTATCGCTCCAACGGCTGGCACTATTTTCACGCGGGTGTCGACGGCGCTGGGAAGGTCGTCGCGCTGCATGACTCTTTCGTGAAGATGCAGGGCGGCCCCGGCGACATGGGCGGCGGGGGCTTTCCGTTTAATGCGATCGCCGGCGCGCAGGTGACGTCCAGTAAACTTCCCGGCGGCGTGCCGACGGGCTACTGGCGCGCACCCGGCGACAACGGTAACACGTGGGCGACGCAGTGTTTCGTGGACGAGTTGGCCCACGCCGCCGGCCGCGATCCGCTCGCGTTTACGCTCGATCTGCTCGCGGCCATTCCGCCGGTGGCCTCGCCTGGCGGCAGCGGCCGTGGACGCGGCGGACGGGGCGGCGGATTCGATGCCGTGAAGATGACGGCCGTGCTAAAACTCGCCGCGGAAAAGGTAGGTTGGGGTAAATCGCGGCCGCGCGGCGAAGGGCAGGGCTTCGCGATCACGTACACGAACAACGCGTATGTCGCCATCGTGGCCGACGTGAAGGTCGGCCGCGACGGCGAACTTGCGATTCGGAGACTCACCGCCGCTGTCGATGCCGGGTTAATCATCAACCTCAGCGCGGCGGAAAGCCAGGTGCAGGGCGCGATCCTCGACGGGATCAGTGCGGCGTGGTTCCAGAAGATTACGATCAAGCGGGGCGCCGTCGTGGAGACGAATTTCGGCGACTATCCGCAGCTGCGCATGAATCAATCGCCAGCGGCGGTGGAGGTGCATTTCGTCAAGTCCGTCGCGCCGCCCACCGGTTTGGGCGAGCCCGGGCTTCCCGCCGCCGCGCCCGCGGTCTGCAACGCCATCTTCGCCGCGACCGGCAAACGCATCCGCACGCTGCCGTTCGTGGGTGAAAATCTGAAGTGGGTTTGAGGGCTGCGGCGTCCGGCTGGGCGTAAAGTTTAAACCGTGTCCGGCGACGGCGTGGGGAGCCGTCCACGAGTGGCCCGCGCATCCCCTGTTCCCTGTTCCTCCCGGGCTAGATAGCGACTCGGCGTTGCGGGCGCGAGAGCGCTAGCGGCAGCGTAAACGAAAACGTCGCCCCTTCGCCGGGCACGCTGGTGGCCCAAATCCGGCCACCGTGATCCTCCGCGATCCGCCGGCAGATCGTGAGCCCCAACCCGGTGCCGTGCGGCTTGCCGTGCGCGGCAAATGGCTGGAACAGCGAATCGGCCAGTTCAGGCGCGATGCCGCGACCGTCGTCCTGCACATCCACGTGCAGTTCACCGGCGGTTTTCCTGAAGCGCAGGGTGATCTTGCCAGCGTCCTTCATTTCGTCCGCGGCGTTGCCCAGCAGATTGTAGAAGAGCCGCGACAGGCGCTGGGCCTCGATTTTCAAGGGCACGCTGGGCGGCGGGGTTGCCAGCACCAGTTTCACGCCGCGCTGGGCCAGTTCCGGGCGCGCTTCCTTCGCGAGCGAATTCAAGTAGGGCGCAAACGCCAGCGGCCGCAGTTTGGACGGTTGCCCGCCGGGACGCGTGTAGTCGATCAATTCCTGCAGCATCGATTTCATCCGCTCGGTCTGCCGCGCCACCATCGTCCGCAATTGGCGGCGCTGCGCCAGCCGGCTGCCGCGGCTGCAGGCCAGATCAATGGCCAGGCCGATGACGGCGAGCGGAGCCTTGAAGTCATGCACGATGGTGGTCGCAAACCGTCCGATCACGGCCAGCCGTTCGGCCTGGATGATCTCATCGACGTATTTCTGGTTGAGGTTGCGCATGCGGGCGCTGAATTCCCGGATGATGCTGAGGGCGAGGCCGGGCTGGCGCTCCAGCAGTTCCAGCAACCGGCGTCGTCCGACGAATAACGTCTTGGTGTAGACCTCTGCCGTCGCCGTCGCGGAGCGCGGGGCATCGTCGATTGCGGCCATCTCGCCGAAAAAATCGCCGGGGCCGATGCTCGCGAGCACCCGGGTTTCCCGCGGACCGACGACCGCCGAAATCTGCACCCGCCCGGATACGACGATGTAGAAACCGTCGCCCTTGCCGCCGGCCGAGAAAATGACCTAGCCGGGGGCAAACGTGCGCTGCCGGGCTCCGGGCGCTAACGCCTGCAGATCGGCATTCAGCACACCGGCGGCTTGGCTGCTTTGGGAGGACGCCATGGCTGCGTAGTCTTGGCCGGGGGACGGACAGCGCAAAGCGAAACAGTTGAAATTTGCGCGGGCCGATTGACGGGTCGGATCACCTGGAGTGCGGTGACTCGACGGGCGCGGAACGGTGCACCGATTGACCCAACGGTGGAAATGCGCAAGAAGAGGCTATGGGATTCAAAATCAAATGGAACGATGACCGGGTGCGGGGAACGACCGCAGCCCTGCTGCTCATCAGCCGCGACCGAATAGGCCGGGACGATGCGAAGGATCTGATTCAAGCCTCCCTGGCCGCTTATCGCGACGATCCCGACGGCTACAAAAAGAACAAGGCCTCGTGGGCGGATGCCAATGACCTCGGGCCGTTGACGGATGCCCGGCACGTGGCGCATTACAAAAAGCTCCTTTCGGCCGTCGAGGGAATCGTCAAAAAGATTGTCGAGGGAAAGCGTCAGTTCAACAGCCTGACCGAGCTCGATAACTTTCTGGTCTTTACCCTCAAGAACATGAGCTAAGCGGAGCGGACACCGAGGCCAGTTTGCCCGGCGGGAATTACGATGTGGATTTGCCTCCGCGTTTCCCGCTACCGCGATGGGAACGAGGCGCGTCACTCGAGCCTGATGACGGGATTGCCGACCATGAATGTGACTTTACCGGGGGTGCCGTAATCCGTATCCGAGGGTGGTTCGGGGGAGATGAGAAAAAGCCGGGTTTCGCCCGGCGGCAGTTCGAGCGACGGGATCGTAAGCACTTCGCGGCCGGCCGGGAGGTGGCGGCTGAGCACGGTTCTGTCCCCGGCGCACCGTGAGCGTGCGCGGCTGCCGGGTTCGAGTCAGGAAACTGAGCTGCGCCCGCACGGATCGCGTCGAATCGTTGTGCACTGCTAGAGTCGCGGACGGAGCGGCGGCCCAGCGCCACGTGTCGTGGGGATTCCATTGCTGCGGCGACCACCCCTCCGTGAAAACGACCCGCACGGGCGCCGCGGCGCCGGTCGGCACCACGACCGCATACTCGGCCGGTTGCGGCGGCGCCCGATAGACCGGTAGGCGGGCGAAGGAATAGAGGCCGTACGGCACGAAGCAGTTGCCGAGCACGAACCAGACGAGCCAGCCGCGTCGCGGCCGGGCGGCGAGGAGAAGATTGAAGACCAGCGTGACCGGTAGCGCGTGACGCGTGACGGTGAAATGACTCTCCCATGATAGGAAACTGATGCAGAGCAGGTAGACGGCGAAGGCCGCCGCCATGCGCCACAGCCGGTCCGCCCACGCGCGATGCAGCGCGAGATAGACGCACTGCGTGAGGACCGCGACGATGGTCAACACGGCGTGGAGATCGTAACTCTTGTAGAGTTCGAAGAACCAGCGGTGCCAGCGAATCGGGCCGTGCACCGCGGTCACGCTGAATTCGCCGAGCTTCTGCATGATGCCCTGCAGCGGCCACGCAAAGTTGCCGCCGGTGAAATCGACCTTGAGGTCGCGAAAGCGCCAGAGCACATACGCGATCCACAACAGCAGCGGCGCGACGGCGACGACCCCGCGCACGATGTTTTTCCGGAACGCGTCGCGCCACGGCGACTGCGCCTCGATGAGTCCGACGAAACCGAGCGCGCAGGTCTCGCGAGTCAGCGCCGCTGCCGCCACCAGCCCGGCGCCGGCGGTGCCGCCGGCCACCATCGCGGCGGTCATGAGCACGAAGCCGGGAAAATCGGTCAGCGCGCCCTGGATGGATTCGATCACGCCGCACGTCAGCAGGACGGCGGCGTAACCCGCGAGGCCGCTCCACCCCGAGGGCCGGAACAAGCGGGCCGCGAGCCAGGCGTAGGCGATCCAAAAGACGAGATTCAGCCCGGCAAAGACATTGATCACCCAAGCCGGGCGGCCCAGTCCACCAGCCCAAGCGAGCCACGGCAGCAGGATGCGGCGGGTCCGGTACACCGGATCGTCGATGGCGGTGCGCAGTTCCGGATTGCGCAGCAGGGGATCGAGCGCGATCTGGGCGTAGAACTGGCCGTCGAAGCCCAGGCGGTGGCCGGGATACGGATCGATGTACTTCGGGGTCGCCCGGAAAGCGGGGGTGCCAACCTCGTGCCAGACGCTGCCCACCAGGAGAAACCGGGTAAGGCCCAGGTCAGGCGACCAGACGCCGGCGCAGACCCGGAGCAGGAAAACGCCGGCCGCCACGGCGACCACGGTGAAGGCCCATGCCGGCGGCGGTGAAATTTTGCGGACGGGGAATTTGAATTTCAGCGAGGACAGATCCGCAGGGGTTTAGCAGCCGGGGCCGGCGCGGCACAAAGCGAATCTCAGGGGTGGGAGCTGGCCATGCGAGGGCAGTTTGCGTGTTGCCACGGCGCCCCGAATCAAATTCCAGCGCGGCGAGGTCTAGCTGGAGAGCACGTCGTGCAGCCGGTGACCGGCAAATGATTTGGCAAGCACGGCGGCGGCCGGCACGGTAGCAGTCATGTCCCTGCGCTCGTTTGTTTCCCTCGGTCTGCTCGCTGCCTGCCTCGTGGCCGCGGGGTGCCGGAGTGCGTATTACGCAACGTGGGAGAAGTTCGGCGTGGAGAAGCGCGACTTGCTCAAGAAACGGGTGGTCGCCGCGCGCGACGAGCAGCAGCAGGCCGGCGAGCAATTCAAGGATGCCCTGACGCGCCTGAAGGGGATGACGGGCTTTGGCGGCGGCAAGCTGGAGACGACCTACAAGGAATTGAAGGGCGACTACGATGGTTGTGCGTCCCGGGCGGATGCGGTGAACAAACGGGTGCGGGAGATGGAGACGGTGGCGTCGGATCTGTTCGCGGAGTGGGAGAAGGAGCTCACCCAATACAATTCGCCCACGCTGCAAGCGGGCAGCCGCCAGCAATTGCAGGCGACGCGGCAGCGTTACCAGGGGATGCTGACGGCGTTGCTGAGCGCCGAGCGGGCGATGATCCCGGTGCTGACGCAGTTCAAGGACTACGTGCTGTACCTGAAGCACAACCTCAACGCGCAGGCCATCGCGTCGCTCAAGGGCGAGTCGGCGAACATCCAGGTGGAGATCTCGAAGCTGATCGCGCAGATGAACCAATCGATCGCGAAGGCGGATGAATTCGTGCGGACGATGCCGTGAAGCCCGAGTGGACGGTTGGCGCCGGGTTTCCGTTCGTGGCCGCTGGCGCGAAGGCACACCGGCAGTCCGGGGGCAGGCGGATCGGATTGAAGCGTTCCAGGCGGGCGGTCCGTGTCCGTTGGATACCCGCGCGCCGAGGCGCAGGCGCAGAGCCAGCAGGCGTTTAACGCCGTCGCCAGGGCGCAGGGCGCAGTTTGCGGTCAACGCGGCCGGGACGACGATCGCGCAATCCGGGCCGACATCACCGGCCGCGATCTCGCTGCGCCGTTTCCGCCAGACGATCGGCCAGATGGCGACCTAAGCCGCAAGCCGGCGAGCGGCATGGGAAAAGCCGGCGAGCAAAGCAAATTGGCCCCGCGCGACCAGCCCAATCCAACGGGTCACACTATGCCCATGCGGGCGTTCGCTTCTTGCGCTTGAGTTGGCCAGCCACCGCCCGCCCGCTGGCTCCGGGGATCGATCCGCCGCCAACGGACTGAACTTAGATCCGCAGGCGGGTCTTTTCCGTCACAGCGGCCTGCTGCGCCACGAGCGTGGCCCGGGCGCAGTGCAGCGATTCCGCCGTGGTGCGGAGCGGCGCGGTGCCTTCGGTGAGCAATGCGACGAAATCGGTGAAGGGATGCGGCGAAGCGGCGCGCAGCTCCTTCGCCGCCTGCCGCCGCTCCGCGCCGCCAGACGGCCGGAGCACAAAGCCGTCGCGTTCGCCCAAAACCGCGTCGCCCGTGGTGCCGGTGATGACAAACTTCCACGGCGACGAGTGGCCCACCGGCACGAGGTAATCCACGTGGCCAAAGGCGGTCGCGCCGCCTTCGAGCCGGTAGCTCGCCTCGCCCACGGTCTCAAAGGCCGGGTGCTGGGGCAGCCCGATGCCGGCGCGGGTCGCGGAGATGACCTCGATGTAGGGGCGGCGCGTGATCCAGTGCACGAAGTCCACACCGTGTCCCATCAGGTCGTTGATAATACCGCCGTGCCGCTCCGGCTCGAAATACCAGCGCGGCCGCTGCTGGTAGTGGAGCCCATGCGGACCGGCATAGGTGCAGCTGACAATTTCCCCGATTTCGCCCTGCCGCAGCATTTCGGCCGCGCCGGCCCAATAGTGGCGGAGACTCAGGTCGACGTGTACTTGCAGATGCTTTTCCGCCGCGAGCGCCGTGATGGTCGCCAGCTCGTCGAGCCGCGTGCAGAGCGGCTTGTCGCAAAAAACGTGTTTGCCGGCCCGCAGCGCGGCGGTGACCGCCTCGCCCCGGTGACCGTAGTCCTCGCACACGATCACGGCGTCCAGGTCCTCGGCGGCCAGCAACTCGCGGTAACTGCGGTGGCGCACCTGGAGGCCGTGCGTTTTCTCGATCTGCTCCCGGTTTTGCGGATCGTCCTCGGCCAGTGCCACGAGGGTTACGCGCGGGTCGATCTTGGCAAACTTCAGGACCTGGTTCACGTGGACGTGTTTCAGTCCCGCCACGCCGACCTTCAGGCGCGTCGCGGGGCCGCCCAACGCGAGGGCGCCCGCGGCGAACGTCGAATTGAAGAGAAACTCCCGTCGTCCGAGATTTGAATTCATGGTGAGGTGCCTTGGCAAAAAGCAGGAGGGGAAATGGGGGATGAGGCGGGCCGCCGGCGGTTAGGCCGATTGATTCCGGGTCGCGGTGAGGGGGCTGAAACCTGCACGTCTGCTGGCCGCTGTTTCCCAAGATGGCAATCTGCAAACCAGCATCGATCGTGTGCCATGGGCGAAGTCGCCAGGTTCGGCCGCAACAGAGGCGTGTTTTCCTTTCGACCTTGGCCGCTGCGTTTCCCGGCACTTGCGTTCGGCGGGTCGCCACCGGGAATCGCATTTTCATTCGATCGGTTTTCTGTTCGGATCCGGTTCGCCGGTCCTGCCTGCCCTCGCAGCACCGGTGCTATGAAAGCAGACGTCAACCCCGTTACCCCGTTGAGTCCCGCGCGCTAGGACCGGATGTTTCATGCCGGCATGGCGGTTGCCTGCCTGATCGCCGCGCTTGTCGGCTTTGGACCGACTTATTTTTTTAAGCCCATCCACCCGTCGCCACCGTTGCCTTCCCTGCTGCATGCGCACGGCCTGGTCTTCACGGCGTGGCTGGTGCTGCTGATTGTGCAGAGCGGATTGGTGCGCGCGGATCGGGTCGATTTGCACAAACGCCTCGGGATGGCCGGGGCGGCGCTCGCGGCGGCGATGGTGTTTCTGGGGCTTTATGTGGCCGTCGATGGCGCGCGCCGGGGAGCGAGCGCCGACGGCATGAGGCCGCTCGCGTTCATGATTTCCCCCTTCGGGCAGGTGCTGTTGTTTGCCGGGTTCATCGGCTTGGGGTTGTGGAAACGGCGCCGCCCCGAACTCCATCGGCGGTTCATCCTGCTCGCCACGATCTGCACGCTGACGCCCGCCATCTCCCGCATGGTGGATAAGCGCTCGGTGCTCGCGATGTTCCTGCCCCTGGCTTCGTACTGATCGCAATGATCCACGATTGGATTTCCCGCCGCCGCGTGCATCCCATCTACATCTGGGGCAGCGCGATTATTTTGGTTTCCGGTCCCCCTGCGCGCTGTGATCGGAAATTCGGCGGCGTGGCAGTCCTTCGCCCGTTTTCTTATCGCGTAGGAATCGGGACGAGGACGCCGGCCAGGCGTGCGGTGGCTAACAGCGGTTCGAGCGGATGTTCACGGGACTACGTCGATCCAACAGGGCACAAAAATCTGGCGCCGCCCGCCGGATGCACCTGCGCCCAAATGGCGTAGCGGCCGGGTTGTGGAATCGTGATTTTGAAGTTAAGCACCGGCCGGGTCGTCCCGGCGCGTGCATCGAGATCGGTCTGGGCCGGATGGAGGTGGGCGAAACCGCTGCGCGCCTCGTCGATCGCCACTAGGTGGGCGAGTGCATCCATCACCGGCTCGAGCGTGACCGGGGCGCCGTCGCGGCGCTCGATGCTGAATTTGAAATCGGCCGGCTCCCGCACGCGCACCGGGGATCTGACTGGTTTCAACTCGAAGCGCATCCCTTCGCGGTCGACGACGGTGGAGCTGCGGTTGTTGGTTCCGGTCACCGGCGCCGGCCTCCGCCGAACCCGGAAGATCCGTCGTCGCGTAAAGACTGCGCTGGGTGGCGGCGGGCGTGAAGTCGGCAAACACCTGGTAGCTACCGGAGCGCTGCGGCATGAACGCAAACCCCCAGTCGCCCGGTCGCGCATCCGGCTCGGGATGCACGTGCTGGTAATCTTGCAGCGATGGATCGACCAGCAGCAGATGCAGCCGGCGCGTATGCGTGTAGATGACGGCCTCCGGGCCGCTGGGCTTGCCGCTCCGCGTGACCAGCGTCGCGCGCAACTGCGCCCGGCGTCCGCGGACGAGCGGAACTTCCCTGCCGGATACCGTGAGGGTGACCGGTGAAGGTGCCGCCACCACCGGGACGAACTGCGGATTGGCCGGATCGCAGTATTCGATCGAATTTTTCGCGGGCGCTCGAAAATCCATGTGACTCAGATAAGTCCCGGTCGGCAGGAACCGGAAGCCGAGGAAAATAGCCAGTGCGCCCGCCGTGATCCAAGCCACCTGCCGCCGTTGCGCGGCGCTCAGGGAGCGCCCGGTGTTCGGCGGTACCGCTTGGGCAGGGTGGAACATCATCGGATCGCATACTCCTTGGGCACACGCCGAAATAATCAAAGCCTATTTTACCCGTTCGAACGGAATCGAAGCCAGGATCGCGGCGGAAGGGGCGGTCAGAATCCGGACCGCGCGGGCGTTACACGCCGAATCCAGGGCGATACTGCTTCGCGAGAAACTGATTCGCCGGGGCGTAGTTGGTGAACGCCATCGCCTTCGCGTCATACTCGAGGCGACGGCCGGCGCGGATGGCGACGCAGCCGAGGAGCGCGGTTTCGGTGAGCGCGGCCGAGTGATTGAAGTTGGACCCGGCGGCGGGGCCGCCCTTGCAGGCGCGCACCCATTCGGCGAAGTGGCCGCCCTCGATACGTGGGATCTTTTTCGGCGGGAGGGTGGGCACGAGGTCGCGCATCTTCGCCTCGTTCACGATGCGGATGCCGAAGTTGTTGGCGTCGGCGATGACGGTCGCCTTGCTGCCGACGATGAGCGTGGCGTTTTCCGGGAGCTTGCGCTCGGGCTCCAGCTCGGGCGGGCGGGGCGGTTGCAGATTGCCGTCATACCAGCGGACGGTGACGGGCGGGAGAGTGCCGCGCGCGGCAAATTGAAACGTGGTGACCGAGGCCGTCGGCCAGCTGATCGCGCTGGGTTTGGCGGCCGTGGCCTCGATGCTCACGGGCTGCGTGAGGCCGAGGGCCCAGTAGGCGGCATCGAGCTGGTGGCACGCCATGTCGCCGACGGCGCCGGTGCCGAAATCGTAATAGCCGCGCCAGTTGAACGGCAGGTAGGCCGGATCGTATTCGCGCGGCTGCGCCACCCCGAGCCAGAGATCCCAGTCGAGCGTCGATGGCGCGACGGGCATGAGCTTGCTGTGGTCGAGCGCGGCCACGCCCTGCGGCCAGATCGGCCGGTCGGTCCAGCTGTGCACCTCGCGCACCTCGCCGAGTACGCCGGCATCGAGCCATTCCTTGAGGAGCCGCGTGCCCTCGCCGGCGTGGCCTTGGTTGCCCATTTGCGTGGCGACTTTTTTCTCCCGGGCGATTCGCGCCAGCGCGCGCGCTTCCGCGACGGTGTGTGCGACTGGTTTCTCGACGAACACGTGCTTGCCAAGCGCCATCGCGGCCATCGCGATTGGAAAGTGCATGTGGTCGGGCGTGGCGATCGAGACGGCGTCGATCTGCTTGCCGAGTTTCTCCAGCATCACGCGGAAATCCCGGAAGCGCGGCACGGACGGATGCTCTTTGAAGGATGCGGCGGCGCGGGTGTCGTCCACATCACAGAAGGCGACGATGTTCTCGGTGGCCGCGTAGGCTGTGACGTGCGCCCGGCCGCGGCCGCCGCAGCCGACGATGGCGATGCTGAGCTTGTTGTTGGGCGAGGCCCCACCCTGCGCGCGGCTCACGTAGGGAAAGGTGACGGCGGCCGCGGAGGCGAGCGACGTGCGTTTGAGGAAGTCGCGACGGGAGAGGGCGGGGGAGGGCATGAGGAAAGAGAAGCGAAGCCGGGGTTGGGGTAAAATAGAAGCTGGCAAATCGCGCTAATCAACGCCGATCAAGGACGGCTCACGAACAATTTGAGCCATTGCGGTCCATGGTTTGCGGGGATTTGTCCGCATTTATCGCCGGCGCGATGGCGCTTGTCGGAGCGTTTGCTTTTCGTCGGCGTCACGGACGAATCTCGTCCGCCGGCTGACGGCAAAGAGCCGATTTCGAAAAGGCGAAGGGGCGCTCTGCGCCAGCTCGGCCAGTTTGAGGGTGGTCGGTCGTGACGTAACGCCCTTCTTGTCCCCCCCTGCCGCGGTGCCTTGATTCCACGCGAATCAGTGCGCGCCGGGCTATTTTTCTTGTGCCTCCGGTCCAAGCTGCGATGAGTCCGTTGCCCTTCGGGTTCCCCTCCCGCTGGATCCCTGCTTCATCCCGTGTCGCCAGAAATTACTCCTCCAACCGCCGCGCCGCATGCCGGCTGGGTCAAAAGCACCCACTGGATCGTGACCGTCAGCTTTCTGCTGCTGGTCTTCACCGGGGTTGAAATTCTCATGGTGCACCCGCGGCTCTATTGGGGAGACGCCGGCAATGCGCTCATGCCCGCGTGGCTCGAGCTGCCCATCAGCAAGAATTACCGGCATGACGGATGGATCGGGAAGGAACCGTTCTTCAGCGGAGCCGACACGCCCTTTTCGGATGCGCGGACTTTCCGGACGTTTAACAAAAACGCGTGGGGCCGGAGCCTGCATTTTCTGGCCGGTTGGGGCCTGGTCGTCGCCGGAGGCATTTATCTCCTGGCCGGCATTTTCTCGGGGCATTTTCGCCGCCATCTGCTGCCGCGTTGGTCCGCGATGCGCCGAGGGGCGTTCTGGGCCGAATTGCGGGATCACCTGCGCCTCCGGATCAGGACGGCGACGGGCGGACCGGATTACGGCCTGCTGCAAAAGTGCGCCTACTTCGGAGTGGTCTTCATGGCGTTTCCCGGTGCGGTGATGACCGGTTTCACCATGTCTCCCGCCATTACCGCGGCGCACCCCTGGCTGCTGAAATTGTTCGGCGGTTACCAGTCGGCGCGGACGATCCATTTCTTATTGGCGGTCGCGTTGGTGCTTTTTACGGCCGTGCACATCGTTATGGTCGTCAAGTCAGGTTTCAGAAACCAGCTGCGCGCCATGACCCTGGGGAGGAAAAATCCATGAACAAACCCGCTGCCCTATCCCGGCGCCGCTTTCTGATCGGCGGCGGCGCCGCCCTCGGCAGTCTCGCTCTTCCCAGCTGCAGCAAGATCCCGCTGCCCCCCACCTATGGCAGCATCCTGCGGGTGGCGGACAACCTGACCTACTTGGCGCACCGCACCCTGTTGCCCGGGCAATCGCTCGTGCCGGAATACAGCCACAAAGATATCTCGTCCTTTCCTGCGATTGGCTCGATCACGCCCGACGAACCGGGCAAGCGAGGTTACAGCGAGCCTTATCGCGAATTGCGGAAAGGTGGCTTTGCCGATTGGCGGCTCTCCATCGAAGGCGCGGTCGATCGCCCGGGTTCCTATTCGATGGCGGATCTCAAGCGGTTTCCCTCTCAAACCCAAATCACCCGGCATACGTGTGAGGAGGGTTGGAGCGCGATCGCGGAGTGGACCGGCGTGCCCCTCAGCCGGGTATTGCTCGCGGCCGGCTTGCGCCGTTCGGCGGTTTGCGTGTGCATTCACACCTACGATAGCTCGGCGATCCATACTTTCGATATGCTCGATGCCCTGCATCCGCAAACGCTGCTCACTTACGGGATGAATGGCCGGGACCTGATGGTCCGGCACGGCGCCCCGTTGCGCCTGCGGATGGAAACTCAGATTGGCTACCAGAGCCGGAAATATCTCCAGCGCATCGTGGTCAAGGATGTCTTCGACGACGGCGGCAAGAACGGCATCGCCGTGAAGGGCTGGGCCTGGTACACGGGGATCTGAGGAGGGAAGGATGAGTTGGGCTCAGTCCCCGGTGAGGGAGAACGCCCGCCCGCCGCGACTGGGAAGCGGGTGCAGCGCACGACGCACCGCGGAGAATCGAGTGTCCATCCTGTGGCTTTTCCGGTTCGGTGCCACTCGCACCGTCCCCATAGACCCTCGCAGCTCGATCCCATGAATGCGGACGCTACCCCCGTCACCCCGCTGTACCCTGCGCGCCGCGACCGTGTTTTTCATACCGGTATGGCGGTCGCTTTCCTCCTCACCGCGATTGCCGGCTTTGGGCCGACTTATTTTTTCAAGCCGGTCCACCCTTCGCCCGAGCTGCCTCCGCTGCTGCATGTGCACGACTTGGGGTTCACGGCGTGGCTGGTGTTGCTGATTGTCCAGCGCGGGTTGGTTCGGACCGATCGGGTCGACCTGCACAAGCGCCTTGGGATCGCCGGAGCGGTGCTTGCGCCGCTGATGGTTCTCCTCGGGCTCTACGTGGCCGTCGATGGCGGGCGCCATGGGACGAACGCCGATGGCATGGCGCCGCTTGCGTTCATGATCTTTCCCTTCGGGCAGGTGCTGATGTTTGGCGGACTCATCGGGCTGGGACTGTGGAAGCCGCGCCGACCGGAACTTCATCGCCGGTTCATCCTGCTCGGGACGATCTGCACCCTGACGCCCGCCATCTCCCGCCTGGTGGATAAACGCTCGGTCCTCGCGTTGTTTCTCACATTGGGATTCGTCGTCGTGGCCATGATCCACGATTGGAAATCCCGCCGCCGGGTGCACCCCGTCTATCTTTGGGGCGGCGCGATCATCCTGATTTCCGGCCCCCCTGCGCGCGGCGCTCGGAAATTCCACGGCGTGGCAGTCCTTCGCCCATTTCCTCGTCGGGTGAGGCTGCCGAATCAGTCGGAAATCAAGACGCGCTTGGGCTGCTCTGAGCTTTTTTGTTCACCCCCCACCCCCCCCGAAAAAGATGAAAACCGAAGCGATTGTCCGATTGATGGCCGGAGCGATGATCTTGATCAGCCTAGCTCTTTCCCACTGGCACCATTCCAACTGGATCTGGCTGACGGCCTTTATCGGCTTTGCCCTCTACCCGTCGGCGATCGTCATCCGCAAGCTCCGCGGTGAGACGGCCACGGGAAGCTGAGGTGTGGACCATGGACTGGGATGAAATTTACCGGAAGGGCGAAGTGTTCTGGAACAAGGGCGCGCCGTCGCCGCCGATGAAGCAGTATCTCGAGCGCCAGCCGGTGCGCGGCCGCGCGCTCGTGCCGGGCTGCGGCCACGGGCACGAGGTGGCGCTCGCGGTGGAGCACGGGCTCGATGCGACCGGCCTGGACATCGCACCGACGGGCGTGGCGGAGGCGCGCGCTCTCTATCCGCGCCACGCGGAACGCTTCGTGGTCGGGGACGTGTTTGATCCGCCGGCGGAGCTGCGCGGCGCGTTTGACGTGGTCGTCGAGCACACCTGCATGAGCGCGCTGCCTCCGGCGCTGCGCGCCGACTACCGGCGCGGCATCGACCAGATGCTGCGGCCCGGCGGTTTGCTGATCGGGGTCTGGTTTATCAATCCCGATCTCGATCCGGGTGATGAGGGGCCGCCGTTTCCGCTCAGTGTGCCTGACCTGACGGCCCTGTTCGCTGATAGCTACGAAATCGTGGCAGACTATGTCCCGGATGTGGCCTTTCACGGGCGCGAAGGCCGCGAGCGAGTGCGCGTGTTGCGGCGCGCGGCGCGGGCCGGCGGCCCGACGCCGCTCAACCGTGGCTAGGGCAATGCCCCATGGTGGTCGTTGGGCGCGGGATATAGTGTTCCCGTCAACGTTTGCTGACGAGCCCTCCAACCCCATGCCGGCGCCATTTCTGAATCACCGGCCAGCCAAAACAAACAACGGCCGGACCGCCCGCCCTGGTTCGCGCGCGTCGCGGCGTTTCGTTCGGGTTCGGAAGCGCGTCAATATGCTCGTGGTCGCGCTGCGCGCGATTCCGCGCGCTCGTTATGCCGCCGTTCTTCTCGTCCTCCTCGGCCTGGTCATCCTGCGTTCCTTTATCGGGGCGCACGTCCTCGGCACGTGGTGCCTCGAGGACGCGCCCGTCGCGATCGGCATGATCTTTCTTGCGCTCAGCTACCGGGGTATGCCGCTCTCCCGGATCAGCTACTCGTTGATTTTTTGTTCTATTGCCTGCACGAGACCGGCGCGCACTGGACCTACGCTAGGGTGCCTTACGATGAGTGGTGGCGGGCGCTCACCGGCGTGGCCCTCAACTCCCAACTCGGGTTGACGCGCAACCATTTCGACCGCCTCGTGCATTTTTCCTGCGGTTTCCTCACCGCTTATCCAATTCGCGAGGTGTTCTTGCGCGTGGCGAATGTCCGCGGCTTCTGGGGCTATTTTTTGCCGCTCGATTTCACGATGAGCACGTCGATGTTCTACGAAGTCCTCGAGTGGCTCACCGCCGAAGTGGTCGGCAGCACGGCCGGCAACGACTACCTCGGCTCGCAGGGAGACGTCTGGGATTCGCAGAAGGACATGGCGCTCGCCTCGGTCGGGGCGCTCCTCGCCATGACGATCATCGCGCTCATCACCTGGCACTACAAACGCGACCTTGCCCGCGAATTCGGTGAAAGTCTCCGGGTCAAAAGCGCCGCGCCGCTCGGCGAGGACGAAATCGCGAAAATCCAAATGAACGCGGACACGCGATGAACGTTCGACCGCTGCCGTCCAACCCTTCCCCTAGGAATCGCCATGCCGCCCGACGATGCGCGCCGACTACCGGCGCGACATCGACCAGATGCTGCGGCCTGGCGGTTTGCTGATCGGAGTGTGGTTTATCAGTCCGCATCTCGATCCGGGCGAGGCGGGGCCGCCCTTCGCTTTTCCCGTGCCAGAGTTGACGGCGCGCTTTGCCCGACGTCTACGAAATTGTCGAGGACGATGTGCCGCACATGTCTTTCGAAACGCGCGTGGGCCAGGAACGGGTGCGCGTGCGGCGGCGCGCCGGCTTGGTTCACCTCATGAGCGTTGAAATCTCTCCCTTTCGGATGGCTCTACACCGAACTCCGCGTCCCGAAAAAACCGATGCCGATGCCCGCCTGCCCCGGGTTCGTTCGTTGAGTTATTGAAATCGGCCAAGCTGCTTCCACCCTCACTCGAAAGGAAGCATTGTCATGTCCACCCCTTCCATTCGCCTGCACCGCGTCGACTTTTCACGACGGGGAACAGTCCCTCGTTCGGCGGCGAGTATTCCCAACTCGTCCCGCCCGAACGTCTCCGCTATACGGACAAGTTCGATGACCCGAACCTGCCCGGAGTCATGACCGTGACGGTTACGCTGAAAAAAGTGGCCTGTGGCACAGAGCTGAATATGGAGCAAGCCGGTGAGTCGGCCGTCATTCCCGCCGAGATGTGCTGCCTCGGATGGCAGGAATCGCTCATTCAGCTGGCGATGCTCGTCGAGCTGGAGATTCCCAATTAGTCGCTGCCAGGCTGGGGCTGTTGCGGACCGGCGTTTTACCTCTGGCCACGCGGCCGGCGGAGCGCAATCGTGCCCGGCCCATGAGTCGCTCGATGTGTTACCGTTGTTACTGGCCGGCCCGCCATTGCTGGTGCGGGTCGATCACGCCCATGCCGACGCGTACGAAGTTTGTGATCCTCATGCATCCGTATGAATTCAAGCGGGTGAAGGCGAACACCGGCCGGCTTACCCATCTCTGCCTGCGCGACAGCGAGCTGCACCTTGGCATCAGCTTCGACGAGCACGAGGCCGTGCAGGCCTTGATCAACGACCCGAAAAATTTTCCCGTGCTGCTCTATCCGAGCCGCGACGCCCGCGATCTTTCCAAGGGTGAACTGCCCGCTGCCGACCTGGCGGGCCGGCGGCTCGTGGTGTTTCTGCTCGATGCGACCTGGCGGCTGGTCCGGCCGATGTTGCGCACGAGCCTCAGCCTGCAACGGCTGCCGCGCATCATGTTTTCCAACGCGGCGCCCAGCCGCTACCGGATCAAGCGCCAGCCGGAACCGGGCTGCCTCTCGACCCTCGAGGCCACCCACGAACTCCTGCTCGCCCTCGATCGCTCCAGGCTCGATACCTACGCCCAGCCGGAGCAGTTGCTCAACCTGTTCCAACGCATGCAGGATTTCCAGATTCGCTGCACCGTCGCAAATGCGCTCCGCGGAGATCGCCGCCATGGCTGCCGCATCCCGTCGGACGGCCCCGCCAGCCCCGTGCGGGCCATCGCGAAGCGCCGCCGAATATTTCCCGTGGCGGTGGCGGGTTGATGCGGCGTTCTCGGCGCCGCGAAGGAAGCGGTCGAGGGCGTGGGAGTTCGCCCCGGCCCTGCGCTGTGGCGCGGATCAGGCTTCGAGCGCCTGTTGCAGGTCGGCGATCAGGTCTTCGGCATGCTCCAGGCCGACGGAGAATCGCAGCAGATTTTCAGGGGTGAGAGAGTCGGGACCCTCGATCACCTTGCGGTGTTCGATCAGGCTCTCGATCCCGCCGAGGCTCGTGGCGCGGATGATCAATTGCAGCCGGCCGGCCACGGCGCTGGCCGCCGCAAAGTCGCCGCGCACCAGGAAAGAGATCATGGCGCCGCCCGAGGCCATCTGCCCCCGCGCGATCGCGTGCCCGGGATGGTGCGGCAGCGCGGGGTGGAAGACCGCTTCCACCTGGGGATGCGCCGCGAGCCAGTGCGCGATTTTCTCCGCCGTGGCGGACTGGGCCCGGATGCGCACGGGCAAGGTCGCGATGCTGCGCAGCAGGAGCCAGCAATCGAAGGGCGACGGCACGGCCCCGCCCAGTCGCTGCCAGTCCCGGGCGCGACCGACGAAGTCCGCCGGTGCGTCGTGGCCGAAGACGAGCGCGCCGCCGAGCACGTCGCTGTGGCCGCCGAGGTATTTCGTGGTCGAGTGCAACGCCACGTGGGCGCCGAGCGCGAGCGGTTGCGTGAGCAGGGGCGAGGCCCAGGTGTTGTCGGCCACCACGAGCGCGCCCGCCCGCCGGGCGGCGTGGGCCACCGCGGCGATGTCGGTGATCTTCAGCCGGGGGTTGGACGGCGTCTCGATCCACACTAGGTCCGCGGGCGCCTGCAGCGTGGCGCCGACGGCGGCGGCATCGGTGAAATCGATGAACTCCGCCGCCACGCCCCGGCCGGCGTAGACCGTTTTCACGAGCGCGCGGGTGCCGTGGTAAATGTCGTCGGGAAATATCACACGGGCGCCGGCGCGGAGGCTTTGGAGGATCGCCGCGGTGGCGGCTTGGCCGGAGGCGAAGGCCATGGCCTGCGCGCCGCCTTCGAGCGCCGTGAGCGCCTGCTCCAGCGCCTGGCGATTGGGATTGTCGAGCCGGGTGTAAATATTGCCCTGCCGCAACGTGCCGTCGGGCGCGCGCTCGAAGGTCGTGCTCAGGATGAGGTTGGGGGTGACCGCACCGGTGACGGGGTCGACAGAACGACCGGCATGGACGGCGAGGGTTTCAGGACGCGCGGGCTGGGCGGGAATCCGGGACATCCGACAACGTTGCAACTCCGCCGGTGGATTGACGAGGGCGGAGTGGGACCCCGCAAACCGGGCGGGTCGTGGGTGCTCCGTTGGTCTGCGCCGGGCGGAGCGGTTCGAATCACCGAGGGCCCGACACGATGCGGCCCATCATCGGGCCGGAACGGTAGAGGCAAAGGGCAGAGACCGCGCCCGGTTGAATGGCCGGCAAACCTCGGCGGGCACCACCGTCCCGCGTTCGGCTGCGATTCGCTCCAGACCCGCTTATTTCCTTACTGCGGATTTTTGCAGCAGGGCCAGATCTTTTTTGCTCTTGGCCAGCTTTTCCTCCAGCACGCGGCCATTTTTTTGCGTCCGCGAACTTGACCTCGAGTTGAGCGAGATCGGTTTCGGCTTTTTCCAATCGTTTCTGGGCCACGGTCGTCTCGGTTCGGGCGACCTCGACCTCGCCCTGTCGTTTGAGTGAGGCGACCTTGGCCTGTTTCATCTGCATCTGAAAATCGGTGGAAATCAATCGGGCCTTGTCCAGGAGGATTTGGGTCTCGGCCGCGGCCGCCTTGGCGACTTTCAGCTCACCGGCGATTCGCGCCGAGTCGGCCTTGGCCTCGTCCGTGAGTCCCTGGAGTCGGATCGCGTTGGCGGCGGCCTCGTCCAACTTGGCCTGGAGCAGGCCCGTGTTCTCCAGCACTTGCGCCGTGCGGTTCTTACCTTGCTCGATCGTCACATCCCGCGCTCTCACCTTTTCCCCCAGGATAGAGAGAGCCCGTGGCATCGGCGAAAAGGGAGGCGAGAAGTGGTTCACCCGCATGAAGAAAGCCGGGGTCATTCACAACGCGGGAATCGGGTTTTGGGAGGTAAAAGCAGCATGAGCCTACGACCCTAAGAGCCTATATGTACAGGCGCAGGGAGCGTAGGTAAGAGGATGGAGGGCTGATTTCTCATGAAACAAGCATCCCAATTTGCCTGGTTAGATTCCGACCCAGACAGCGTCATCAAGACTAGGGCCCACGCGGCATTCCTTGCCTGCGAGAAGGCCATTACCGAGGGCGATTCCGTTGCAGGCCAAGGTCTGCCGTGAGCGCTTCATGGCGGCCTCGTCCATCCTCGTCATGCGGCGCCGGCCCCGCACGGGGGCATGGTCGAGCCTGAGTTGTACGACACTCATCCGAGAAGGAAAGGGCCGCCGAGGAAGCTCTGGGCCTATCCGAGCGCCTTTTACGGGACGGCTGGAGTGCCGTGACTTCCGGCCAATCGCGACTGCCAGCATCCCCTATCGCTGTCGTGAGACGCTCAGGGTTGTTAATGCTTGGCTCCGCGAACGCGGGGTAGAGGCCGAGGAGGTGCGGGGCAATCCGCTGCACAGGCTGCGCAAGCAATTCGGGTCAGAAGTGGCGACGGGATTTGGTCTCTTTGCCGCTCAAAAGCCGCTCGGGTGCTCGTCGCCTGCCGTCACCTCGAAATACTACGCTGCACAAACGGAATTGAGCGATGCGTCGCGGCGGGTTCGTGCAGAGCGCGGCGCGCGCGTTACGATTCGGCGACGAAGAGAGGTAAAACTTGACTGTGTTTTGGCAAGGATCTTGCTCGGCACCGCATCAGTTGCCGAAGCGCAAGCCGACACCATCAAACGATGAATCGAACCATGAACAAACCATTTATGCTCAAATACCTACTGAGTTTCATTTTCGCGATGAGCTGCTTCCTCACGCCAACAGCCTGGGGCCAGGGCATCACCACCTCCGCGTTGAGCGGCTACGTCTCCGATACCGGTGGCAAAACCCTTTCGGGCGCCACTGTCGTCGGCGTTCACGAACCGACCGGCACGCGCGCCACGACGGAAACGCGCGCCAATGGCCAGTTCAATTTCTCCGGCCTCCGCGTCGGCGGTCCCTACACGGTCACCGTGTCATCCAGCACGTATCACACCGAAACACGCTCCGATGTTTTTCTCGATCTCGGCGCCGCGCAGGAACTCTCCTTCTCGCTCTCGTCTGTAGTAGTGAAACTTGAGGCGTTCAATGTCGCTACCGATCGCGACCTCACTTTCGGCTCCCGGATCGGCGGCGTCAGGAGCTACGACAGCGTGCAGATCAGCGAGGTCGCCACTGTCCGCCGCAACGTCCAGGACATCGCGGCGCTCGATTCGCGCCTCGCACTGATGTCGCTCGACCAAGGCGGCAACTTGAGCGCGCAGGGCCAGAACTTCCGCTTCAACTCGTTCCTCGTCGACGGAGTGCAGGCGGTCGACTCGTTTGGCCTCAACGGTAACGGCTTCTCCTCGCTCCGCAGCCCGATCCCGCTCGAGGCGATCGAGGCGCTCAACGTCGAGCTCTCGCCCTACGATGTGCGCCACGCCGGTTTCACGGGTGCGCTGCTCAACGCCGTCACCAAATCCGGCTCGAACACCTTCCACGGCAACGCCTCGTTCGAATTCACGAATCAGGACATGCGCGCAAAGAATCCCGTGTCGGGCGTGAAGGACACGTTTAAGGAGCGCACCTTCAACTACGGACTGCGCGGCCCGATCATCAAAAACATCCTCTTTTTCGCGATCAACTACGACGACTTCAAGCGCACCGCCGCTCCGCCGGCCGCCAACTTCGTGCCCGACGCCACGGTGCTCGCCACCGTTGCCGCTCGCGCGAAAACTCTCGGCTACGACGTCGGCACGCTCGACGCCAACAACACCGCCACGCAGCGCACGCTACTCGCGAAGGTCGACTGGAACGTGATGGAAGGCCAGCGCTTCGCTCTCACCTACCGCAAAAATTACGGCCATGACACGAACTTCGCCGGCTTCAGCGGCGCCACGGCCACCACGACGAGCAACTACTGGTTCCAGCAGCCCCGCAACACGGACTCCTACACCGGCCAGCTCATCAGCAACTGGACCCCTAACTTCCGCACCGAAGCCAATCTTTCCCAGACGAAATACGATGGCTCGCCCGCGAACAACGGCCAGCCCTTCCCCGACGTCACCGTCAACGGCATCACCGGCCGCCGCCTCGATACCGGCGCGACCGCGACGGGCAGCGTCGAGTTCGGCACCGAGCTCTCGCGCCAGTTGAACTTCATCACGACGAAGGAACTGAACGCCAATATCGTGGGCGAATACACCGTCGGCGATCACCTCCTCACCGCGGGCGCGGAGCAAATCACCACGAAATACACGAACAAGTTTCTCCAGCGCTACTACGGCACCTACACGTTTGCGTCACCGACGACGTGGAGCGCCGGCAAGCCGCCCACCGCCTATCAACTCGCGGCGGTCAATCCCGGCTACACGCTTGAAAACGTTTTTGCGCAGTGGAAATACGAGGCGCTCGGTCTCTTCATCCAAGACACCTGGAAGCCCACCCGCCAGCTCACCCTGCTCGGGGGCATCCGCCTCGACTATCCGACCATCGGCCAGGCGCCGCCGGTCGCCCCCGGGTTCCAAGCGGCGTTTGGCATTGCCAACAACACCACCAACGACGGCAACTACACCGTCGGCCCGCGGGCGGGTTTCATTTACGAATTGAAGACGGATCGTAAGACCAAGATCCGCGGCGGCATCGGCCTCTTCCAAGGCAAGAACCCCGCCGTCTGGATCTCGAATGCCTACTCCAATGCGGGCGCGGCGAACAACGTTGTCGCCAACGCCGCACAACTCGCGACCGTCACGTTCCAGCCCGACGTGACCAAGCAGCCGGTCTTCCCCGCTGCGGTCCCGACGCCGAACATCAACGTCACCGATCCCGACTTCGTGCAGCCCGCCGTGTGGAAGGCCAACCTCGGCATCGATCACAAGCTCCCCGGCAATCTCGTCTTCACCGCGGAATACAACTACGTCAAAAACTTCAAGCAGCCCAACGTGGAATACCTCAACTATCTTGAGTCTTCCGGTGCGACGGGTCCCGCCACGATGCCCGATGGCCGCATTCGCTACGCCGGCACGATCACGCCGACCGGCACGTTTCCCGTGGGCGGTGTCACCACCGCATTCCCCGGCTCCTCGCTCGGCGGTCGCCGCCGCGTCGCCACCTTCGGCGATGTGTTCAAGCTCAAGAACACCAACAAGGGCTACAGCAACGGCGTCACGCTCGGTCTCTCGCGCCCAATGAAGGATGGCTGGGCCGCTTCCGTTTCGTGGACGCACCAGCACACGACCGAGGTCAGCCCGATCACGTCCTCCACTGCGTCGTCGAACTACTCGAACCGCGCGTCATTCAACCCGAACGAAGACGTCGCCTCGGTCTCGAACACCAACATTCCGAACCGCATCGTCGGCACGTTCACGCGCCAGTTCCAGTTCATCAAGGGCTCGCCCACCTCGGTCTCGCTCGTCTATCAAGGCCGCACTGGTCGCCCCTACTCGTGGATCTTCCGCGGTGACGCCAATGGCGACGGTTTCACGTTCAATGATTTGCTCTACGTCCCGACCGGCCCGGCGGACCCGAAAGTTTTGTGGGCGAGCATGGCGGAGCGCGATGCGTTCTTCGACTTCGCCAGCACCTCCGGCCTCAACAAATACGCCGGCGGCCATCCGGGGCGCAACACCCAGAACTCGTCGTGGACCAACACGCTCGACATTAAGATCACGCAACAAATTCCCCTGCCTTACTACAATCGGATCAAGGCCGAGGCGTTCCTGAATTTCATCAACCTCGGCAACTACGTGGACGATGCCTACGGCCTGCAGAAGGAAGTGCCGTTCTCCTACAAACGCGCGGTCGCCGGCGCCACCTACAACGCCGCCGCCAACGGTGGTGCGGGCCAGTGGATCTACACGTTCAACTCGAGCACGCTCGACGGCACGCCGACCACGGCCAACGACACACCCGTCTCGCGCTGGCAGATCCAGGCCGGTATGCGCTTCAAGTTCTGATCGAGTAGTTCCAGCTCGTCGCTCAGCCGGCGGCCGCGAATTTCGCGGCCGCCTTTTTTTGGCCCACAGACAAATCTCCCGCCCCGCCTCGCTTCATCCGGGGAACTTCGCCACTTTCTTTCCGTCAACCTATCACCCATTGTTCATCGCACATGGCACATCGTTCATCTTCCGTCCGCCATCCGCATGATAAACCTCTCCCCCGAAAAATCCAGTTTCCTATCAGTAACCATGTCCGATTGCCCGCCACTCGGATCCACTCGGGCCGCGGATAAAAATTCCGCTGGAGCCATTGCAGTAATCAGATTGCGCCCTCGCCACCTTTCTCCGCCACCTGTGTCGGATTGTTGCCGCCTCAGCCGAGCTTGGCGGTGAGTGCCGCCACCTGCTTTTCGAGTTCGCGCATCCGCAGGATCATCTCGGGCAATTTTTGGAGACCGATCCACTGGCGCTTGGCCTGCTTGTCCGGCACGGCGGGATAACCGAGCACGGTTTCCTTGTCGGCCACATCTCGGGTGACGCCGGATTTCCCCCCGATGGTCACTTGGCGGCCGATCTTGAGATGCCCCGCGACGCCCGACTGCGACGCGATTACGCAATAATCGCCAAAATGGGTGCTGCCGGCGAATCCGCACTGGCCCATGATGAGACAATGCTCGCCGAAAACGACGTTGTGCGCAACGTGCACGAGGTTGTCGATTTTGGTGCCCGCGCCGATCACCGTGGAGGCGAGCGCGGCGCGGTCGATGGCGGAGTTCGCCCCGATCTCGACGTCGTCGCCGATGATCACGTTGCCGACTTGAAGAATTTTCGCGTGCCGGCCCTGATCGAAAACGTAGCCGTAGCCGTCGGAGCCGATGACGGTGCCGGCGTGAATGGCGACACGATGGCCGATTTGCGTGCGCGCGTAGAGCACGACGTTGGGGAACAGGCACACATCGTCGCCGATCGAACAATCGCGCCCAATGTGATTGCCGCCCAGCAGCGCCGAGCGGGCGCCGACCGTCACGCCCGCGCCGATCACGCAGCCGGGGCCCACGTACGCCGTGGCCGCGACCTGCGCCGACGGCGCGATGTTCGCACTCGGATGGATGCCGGGCGGATGTTGGTCCGGCGGAAAAAACAGCGGCAGCACGCGGGCCGCGGCCACGCGGGCGTTGGCCACGCGGATAACTACCTTCGTGGCCGAGGCGAAAGGGCCCGACACCAGAATGGCCGACGCCGCGCTTGCCTCGGCGGCGACGAAGTAAGTGTCCTTCTCAGCAAACGTCAGATCGCCAGGGCGAGCCCGGTCGGCGGCGGCAAAGCCCGTGAGCAGCACCGCGCCGTCGCCGATGACTTCGCCCTTCAGTTGCTCCGCGATCTGAGTGGCCGTGAAAGTCATGGCGGGTGCGAGTGGAGTTTACAGGCCGCGGACGCCGACCATGCGTTGCGCCTCGACATCCCAGACCTTGAGGCGAAGGCAGCGGTAAATATCAGCGGGCCACAACGACGTCGTTTTGGGCGACTGCAATTCAGGGATCGCGCGAATGACTTCGGGCAGCCGGTAAAACGGAATGCGGGCGTTCAGGTGATGGACGTGGTGGTAGGCGATGTTGGCGGTGAACCAGCCCATGATCCGGCCGGTGCGCATGAAGCTCGATGATTCGAGGGCGGCCTTTTCGTAGGTCCAGCCGTCGCGGTCGGTGAAGGACACACCGGGAAAATTATGCTGGGCGTAGAAAAAATACGCGCTGACTGCGCCCATGATGAAGTGCATGATCGTCTGCGTGAGCACGAGCGCCTGCCAGCCGCCATAGGCCAAAAGTGCGGCGCCAATGGCCAGGTGAACGATCACCGCGATCAGGCAGTCGAGATGTTTGCGGGGATGATTCAAGAACGGCTTGAGGCACATCCCGTGGAGAAACATGAACACATAGCCAAACAGGATCGTGAGCGGGTGGCGGACGAACAGGTAGGCCAGGCGCCTGCCCCGTGAACTCCGCGAAAACTCTTCCTTCGTCATGATCGGATACGAGCCGATGTGCGACCCGCGCAGCTTAGAGTTATGCTTGTGATGGTGGTTGTGCGAACTGCGCCACACGCTGCTCGGGCTGATCGCCAGAATGCCGAAAACGCGCATCAACCGCTCGGCGAGCCGCGACTGCGGCAAAATCGCGTGGTGCTGCTGATCGTGATAGATGACGAAGAAGCGTGTGAGCAACAGACCGGAGAGCACGCTGCAGGCCATCTTGGCCCCCACATGAAAATTCCACAGCGTGCCGGTGAGCGAGACCAGCAGGAGAAACGCGGCCCACAGGATCGCCCACCAGCTTTGCCGCGCGTTGTCCTTCGCAAAACGCTTGGTGGCCAGGGTCAGGTCCACTTCTGTTTTCGCTTGGGGAGCGCTGGGGTTGAGTGCGAACATGGCTTCGCAGAGATTGAGGAAGACCCTCACATTCGCGCAAGAAATATGTCACCAGCGACCCGGGTCGGCGCTCGCAACAGAGCGAACCGACGTGCAGCCGGGGATTGCCTCTTCGTGCCGTTCTTCGCGGGTCGATCGCCCACCAAAAAAAAATGCGCAATGGTGCCGTGCTCCTTTCCTCCCTCCGTCGATAACGCCATGTCCGATCTCTCGCCACTCCCCACCGAGCCACGCCCCGGCCTTTACAGTCACTACAAGGGCAACGACTACCGCGTGCTCGGCCTCCCGCAAGATGCGCATCTTCTGTTCCGTCGTGTGTCTTTTGCCTTTCAAGGTCTGGGCTCCTTTTAGAGCCGCAGTCTAACATGGCAAGTGGCCTAGATTTCGGGGGATCACCGTGCTCGCACAGGCGGAGTTGCTGGGCGCGGAGTGGGTGCAGTCCATGATATTGCTCAAAAGGTCAGGGGCGGAGATATTTCATAGTGAAAGAGTCCGACTCCTCGACGAAACTCGGCCCTCCGTAGCATCATCGCGAAAATGCGCAGCATTCGCGCGGCAGGATGGATGCAGGCTGGCCGGCAACGGGCCTCAATCTTTCTATCTGGTTACTATTTTTCTGTGTGCAGTTGGCGTTTTCTTGATTCGTTTTCGCTGCACGCCATTACGTCACTTATCGGCGAGCTAGACTTAGGATTTGCCCCTCCTGCCGAACCCACGGGTATCACCATGGCCTACGACGAAACTCTCGCCTCCCGGATTGGCCGCTATTTCGCGACCACGGACGTGACGGTTAATTCGATCCCCGTGCTTCGTCCAGGCCCCAGTTCAGCCCTCATACCCTATGCTCATTAAAATCCTCGTGGTCCTCGCCGTCGTCGTGGTTGTTGTGGCCCTGCTCGCGGCCTTTCAAGCTGCCACCTACCGGGTGGTGCGCACCGCCGTCTTGGCCGCGCCGCCCGCCAAAGTTTTCGTCCACACCAACGATCTGCACAGCTACCAAATTTGGAATCCTTTTGGTAAATCCGATTCCGCCGCAAGGTACACCTATGAAGGTCCGGCCACCGGGGTTGGTTCCGTGCTGAAATGGTCCAGCAGCGGCCAGACGGGCGCCGGCACCATGACGAATGTCGAGAGCCGGACGAACGAGTTGGTTCGTTACCGGTTGGTGTTCATCCGGCCCATGGCCGGGACGGGCACAATGGCGTTTACGCTCCAACCGCAAGGGGGCCAAACGCTGGTCACCTAGAGCATGGAGGGCGACAAATCGTATCTCGCCAAGCTCATGGGGCTTTTCATGAGCATGGACAAAATGTTGGGCGGTGCGTTTGAGCGCGGCCTCGGGGAACTCAAGACGATCGTCGAAAAGGAAGCGCCGCACTGATTTTCCGCCACGGGGCGGATGCCCGGTGCCGCGTCCGGCGCCGCTCACTTCGCCATGAGCTGGCTGTAGATGAGCTCGAAGGAATCGGGGCCGACGCTGAATTCGCCGCGAAATGGGAAGTCCATCACCGCCAGGAGAAAAACCAGCAGACCGAGCCGGCAGGCGAGAATGGATGTCATCAAATCGCATTCGACCATCACCCGACCTTGTTGCGGCAACGCGAGCACGAGGTCGACGGCGCGCTGGGAGTTGGCGAGGAGGTAACACGCTTCGGCCAGCACGATCTCACAGGTGGCGGGCGCTTCGCCCAAGGCATCCAAAACTTCCCGCGCCCAAAGATGATGCTCATCCGCCGCGTTGGCGAAGGCGACGAACGGACCGGTATCGAGAATGTCGCGCGAACTAGCCACGCACGAAACCTTCACGCCGGGAAAGGTCGCTTGGCCCACTCCTGACTCCACCGCGTTCGGGAGCGAAGCCGTTCCACGTCTGTGGTTTTTTGCCATTGAGCAAAATCCTGCCGGACGTCGGCGCACGCGGGTGCTTGGGCGCTGGAGTTTTCCGGTTGGCCTTCAGCCGGTGGCGGGCTGGTCGGGAATCCGCTGCGGTCAAGAATGATGATGCGAGGGCTCGGCCAAAACCTTTAACCGCTAATCTTCGCTAATGAACTCTAATTACGAAGTGGAGATGAAAGCGTCCGGAAGAAAACCGCGCTCTCCTAAATTAGCGCCGCTTAGCGTGGATTAGCGGTTACTGTCTTTTTCGGAGTCAGGCGGAATTCGGCGACCCCGCCCTACAGGGTCGCGAGAATGTCGTTCAAGGTCTTGCTCGGTCGCAGCGCCGCTGACGCCTTCGCGTCATCCGGCTGGTAGTAGCCGCCGATGTCGGCGGGTTTGCCTTGGACGGCGATCATTTCGGCGACGATTTGTTTTTCGGCGGCGGTGAGTTTCTCGGCGATCGGTTTGAAGATGGCCTGTAATTCGAGATCTTTGATTTGAGACGCCAGGGCTTGGGTCCAGTAGAGGCAGAGGTAGAAATGGCTGCCGCGGTTGTCGATGCCGGCGCCGACTTTGCGGGCGGGGCTCTTGTCGTATTTCAGAAACTTGCCGTTGGCTTCGTCGAGCGTCTCGGCGAGGACTTTCGCCTTCGCGTGGTTCTGCGTGATGCCGAGGTGCTCGAAGCTCGCGGCGAGCGCGAAGAATTCTCCGAGGCTGTCCCAGCGGAGGAAGTTTTCCTCGGTGAATTGCTGCACGTGTTTCGGCGCGGAGCCGCCGGCGCCGGTTTCGAAGAGGCCGCCGCCGTTCATCAACGGGACGATCGAGAGCATCTTCGCGCTGGTGCCGACTTCGAGGATTGGGAAAAGATCGGTGAGGTAGTCGCGGAGGACGTTGCCGGTGACGGAAATCGTGTCCTGCCCGGCCTTGAGGCGCTCGAGCGTGGCGAGGCACGCGGCGGCGGGCGCGAGGATTTTGATGTCGAGGCCCTGGGTGTCGTGCTGGGCGAGATAGGTCTTCACCTTCGCGAGGACCTGGGCGTCGTGCGCGCGTTTCTCGTCGAGCCAGAAGATGGCAGGCATGCCGGAGAGGCGGGCGCGGTTGACGGCGAGTTTCACCCAGTCCTGCACGGGGGCGTCCTTGGTCTGGCAGGCGCGCCAGATGTCGCCGGTCTCCACTTCGTGAGACAGGAGAATCTGAGATTTGAAATTCGGAATTTCAGATTCGGCACCGGGAACGGTGACGACTTGGATGGTGCCGTTGCCGGGGGCCTGGAAGGTCTTGTTGTGCGAGCCGTATTCCTCGGCGGCCTGCGCCATGAGGCCGACGTTTGGGACGGTGCCCATGGTCTTCGGATCGAAGGCGCCGTGCTTTTTGCAGAAGTCGATCGTGGTGGCGTAGACGCCGGCGTAGCAGGCGTCGGGGATGACGCAGAGGGTGTCCTGGCCTTTGCCGGCGGCATTCCACATCTGGCCGGAAGTGCGGATCATCGCGGGCATGGAGGCGTCGACGATGACGTCGCTGGGGACGTGGAGATTGGTGATGCCCTTGTCGGAGTTGACCATCGCGACGGCGGGGCGCGCGGCGAAGACGGTCTTGATGTCGGCCTCGATGGCGGCCTTCTGGTCGGCGGGGAGCTTTTCGATTTTGCCGAGGAGATCGCCGAAGCCATTGTTCAGATCGACGCCGAGTTTTTGCAGGGTGGCGGCGTGCTTCGTGAAGAGGTCTTTGAACCACACGCGGACGCAGAGGCCGAACATGATCGGGTCGGAGACCTTCATCATGGTGGCCTTGAGGTGGACCGAGAAAAGGACGTCGTCCTTCTTCGCCTTCATGATCTGCTGGGCGAAGAAGGCGCCGAGGGCCTTCCGGTTCATGAAGGTGGCGTCGAGGATTTCGCCGGCCTTGAGCGGGGTCTTTTCCTTGAGGACGATGATTTCGGGTTGGGCGGGCTGGCCCTCCTTCGCCAAGGCTTCGGAGGGCGGCTTCGCCGGGACAAATTCGATGCGGACGGTGGTCGCGGCGGCGACGGTGACGCTCTTCTCGTTGGAGTAGAAATCGTCGTGGCCCATCGTGCCGACGGAGGTCTTTGAGGTGGGCGACCATGCGCCCATGGAGTGCGGGTGCTTCTTGGCGTAGTCCTTGACGGCCTTCGGGGCGCGGCGGTCGGAATTGCCCTCGCGGAGGACGGGATTCACCGCCGAACCGAGAACTTTGGAATAACGGGCTTTGGCATCCTTCTCGGCGTCGGTGGTGGCGACCTCGGGGAAATCGGGGAGCGCATAGCCCTTGGCCTGTAATTCCGCGATGGTGGCCTTGAGCTGCGGGACGGAGGCGGAGATGTTGGGCAGCTTGATGATGTTGGCCTCGGGCTTGAGCGTGAGGGCGCCTAACTCGGCCAGCGCGTCAGCGATGCGTTGCTCTGGGGGCAGAACATCCGAGAAGGCCGCCAAAATGCGACCGGCGACGGAGATATCGCGCGACTCGACGGCGATCTCGGCGTGCTTGGTGAACGCTTGGATGATCGGCAGGAGCGAGTAGGTGGCCAGCGCGGGGGCCTCGTCGGTCTTGGTGTAGATGATGGTCGGCTTGGCAGACATGGTGATAAAAGGAAGGATGAGAACGAGCAACCTGTCATGCGCGACCGCGTGCGGTCAAAAGCATTTCCGGGCCGGAAGGAGCGGAATTTTTGAATGTGGAACGCAGGAGGGGAGGGAACGGATCAAGGCAGCGATGTGGTGCGCGCGAAACCGCGGTTTTGGGATCGATGTTCGATTCCTGTTTTTCCTGATTTCCACATACGGAGTGGCTGCTCGCAGAGTGGGAATGCCGATTTTTGAATGTGGAACTCAGGAAGGAGTGGAACGGATCGGGGCAGCTATGCAGCGGATCTGGATGTTGGTTTTCGATGTGGAGGGTGGGGAACTATGGAGCCAGGCAAAATTTCCTCTGGGCGATCGCCGATCGTGGCTGGAAACGCAGGCTGGAACGGCTATGGTATGGGCTTCGCCTCCAATTTCCGCCCTAGTCACGACCGCGTCCTCTTCCATGAAAAAACTCCTTTCGCTTTTCCTGCTCTCCGCGGCCGGCCTGCTGGCCCAGCCTGCGACCGTCGACCTCGGCTCCCGCGGCCAAGTCACCTTGTACTTCGCCGAGGGCTGGAGAGCGGCGCTGACCGACATGGGTGGGCAGGCAACCGTCAACGTGACGCCCACGGGTGATGCCAATGCGAACTGCACGCTGCTGATCACCACGCCGGAGCAGGATCGCTTTGATACGAAGGCGCGGCTGAAACTGCGCGTCGAAGCCGATGGGCGGCCGGTGGCGGAAGGTTCGGTCGAGGGCAAGGCCATCGGGCGGGAGTTTTCCCTTACGGCCGGTTTCGGCTTTTATTGCAATTTCACTGACGCGGAGATGAAGGGAAAGCCGCCGGAAAAGGGGAATTACAAGGTCATGAGCTCGGGCAAAATCCGGCTCGCGCCCGACGTGATGATCGACGTGACCATCATGGCCGACGATTTCAAGGGCCAGGCCTACCAGCAATTGCTCGGGGCGATCGAGGGCATGGAATACAAGCGGCGTTGACGCCACGCCCGAAACGCGACCAACGCGGCGAGTCAACCGAAACGAACGACCGATTCAATGGGACGACGCATGAAGCTGGTGCTGATTACGGGTTTCGAGCCGTTTGGCGGGGACGTGATCAATCCCTCGCAGGAGATCGCGCAGGCGTTGGACGGGCGCACGGTCGCGGACCGCGCGATCGTCGGGGCGACGTTGCCCTGTGTCTTTGGCGGATCGCGGCAGGAATTGGTCCGGCTGTTGCGTGCGCACCAGCCCGGCGTGGTGATCTGTCTTGGCCTGGCGGGCGGGCGGGCGGAGATCGCGCTCGAGCGGGTGGCGATCAACGTGGATGACGCGCGGATCCCGGACAATGCAGGGCAGCAACCGATCGATGTGCCGGTGGTGCGAAGCGGACCGCCGGCGTATTGGTCGCGGCTGCCGATCAAAGCCATCGTGGCGGAACTGCGGGCGCGAAAGATTCCGGCGGTGGTCTCACAGACCGCGGGCACGTTTGTCTGCAATCACGTGTTTTACGGTTTGATGCATTTGCTGCGCTGGCAGCGCCCGGTTCGGGCGGGGTTCATTCACGTGCCGGCCCGCGTGGGAATGAAGACCACGGCCCCAACGCTGCCGCTGGCGACCCTGGTCGAGGCGGTGGCGATCGCGATCGAAACGGCGGTGCGGCGGCCGCGTGACCTGCGGCATTCGGGCGGGGCGATCCACTGATCCGCGATGGCCGGATGCCGCGTGGCCCGGAAGATCGGCCGGGGACAACGCCGGCGGATGGCTAACGGTTACGCGGGCCAGCGGACTCGATCGCGACGAGGCAGACATCGTCCTCGAAGGCGGACCGGTAGGAGAAATCCTTGACGGATTGCACGAGGCGCTCGACGAGCTGCGCGCAGGAAAGGCCGCGGCATTCCGCGAGGGTGGCGTCCAGTCTCTGCTCGCCGAACATGTGACCGTGGGGATCGGTCGCCTCGAAGATCCCGTCGGTGTAACCGAGAAACAGGTCGCCCGGGTGAAATTCGCACTCGTGATGAGTGTAGGGAAAGTCCGTCAACAAGCCCGCGGCGGGTTCGGGGTTCGCGGGGGCAAGCCGGAGGATCTCGGTGGATTTCGCCTGCAGCACCACGGGCGGCGGATGGCCGGCGTTGGTATAGGTGAGGGTTTGCGCGGCGAGATCGATGACCGCGAAGAAGACCGTGGCAAATACGGGCTGCCCCGTTTCCTCGACGATCGGCATCAGGCTGTGATTAACCTCCGCGACGACGTACGCCGGGTCGACGGCCCGCGCGCCAATTTCCTCGACTACGCCGCGGATGAGCGCGGTCAACAAGCCGGCCCGGACCCCATGCCCCATCACATCGCAAATGAGGACGCCGCATTTCGTGTCCGAAAGCTGGAGGATGCCGTAAAAATCTCCGCCCAGCGTCGTCGTCGGCAGATAGCGATGGGCGAAGCGGAGGGCGCTGGCCTCGACCGTGGCACTGCGGGGAAAAGTCGGATACGGCCGGTTGAGAAAGGCCTCCTGCACCTGGCGCGCCATGCGCAGGTCGGTTTCCATCTCGGCGCTGCGGCGGCGGATCTCCTCCTCGGCGAGCTTGCGGCGGGTGATGTCGTGGCTGATGCCGACGAGCCCGACGAGTTGCCCGCGGACATCGCGCAGCGGTACCTTGGTGACGAGGGACCAGCGCACGCGGCCCTCAGCGCCGAAATCGGATTTCTCCTGGTTGAGGATGGGCTTGCCGCTGTCGAAGACCTGGCGGTCGTCGGCGAGGGCCTGCTGGCCGCGCTCACCCGGGAAAAAATCCATCACGGTGTGGCCCAATGCCTCGGCCTGAGTGGCGACGCCGAGCTGCTGGAGATGCGCCATGCTGTTGAGCACGTAGCGGGAGGCCTTGTCCTTGACGTAAAGCCGGCTAGGCAGGTGATCGATGATCGTACGGAGGAGGTTACGTTCCTCGACGAGTTTTTCCTCGGCGTCCTTGGTGGCGGTGACGTCACGGGTCAGGCCGAACGTGCCGATGATCCGGCCGCGGTGGTCGCGCCAGGGCATTTTGGTCGTGGAGCCCCAGGTGAGGCTGCCGTCCCGCTTGGTGATGCGCTGCACCTCGCCGACCATGGGTTCCCCGGTGCGGATGATGTCCTGTTCCTCGGCGAGCGCCTTGCGGGCATGCTGCGGCGAGAAGAAATCCGCGTCGGACTTGCCGGCGACGGCCTCCGGCGAGGCGGCGTCCAGCCAGGCGGCATGGGCGCGGTTGACACGGACAAAGCGGCTTTTGAGGTCCTTGAAATAGATCCGGTCCGGGACCGTTTCCATCAGGAGACGCAGAATCGCGGAATCCAGCGATTCCGCGACTGCAGTCGGGCTCGGCAAAGGAGGCGCATCACTCATGGAAGGGCAAAGTTGCCACGGCCGGAACCCGCAGGCAACCCAACGTTGCGCCCGGCCTGGAACGCCGGGCGGGGGGCCTTACTCCTTCACGATGCTGAACCAGTCGCGCTTTTCGCCCTTGTCGTTGAGAAAAGTGAAATCGAGGCGCAGGCCGTCGATGTCGACGACAGAGGAGCCGGCCTCGTTGAGCGAGAGGAAGAAGATGGGGTGGTTGAGCGGCCCGGGCTTGGCGCTGGCGCGGCCGGCGGTGCCGGTGACGATGGAAACTTCGCCGTTGTGCGGGGTGCGCGAGCGCGGTTTGCGGTAGGGGCCGTCGCCTTCGGGCCGGCCGTTGCCCTTTTGCTTGATGAAGGAGGGGTTGAAGGTGTCGCTCTTGCCGTAGTGGCCGTCGATGAGGAACGAGCGTTCGTAGACGTGCGAGTGGCCGGTGAGCACGAGGTCGACCCCGGCCTGTTCGAGGACCGGCAGGAAGATGGCGCGCATGTCGTTCATCCGGCCCTCGCTGTCGGCGTCCCGGTCGGAATCGTGCGAGCCCTTCGAATAAGTCGGGTGGTGAAAGAAGGCGATGATCCAATCGCGCTGGGTCGCGGCCAGATCAGCCTTGAGCCATTGCATCATCGCGCCGTTGGGGGCGCGGGAGGAATCCTGCGAGTCGAGGCACACGAAATGAATGTTCGCGTAGTCGAACGAGTAGTAGGCTTCCGTGCCCGAGGCGACGCCGCCGGCTTGGGCGCGCGTCGGTAGCGTGAAGATGTCGTAGTAGACGCCGGACTGCGTGATCGAATTCGCGCTCTTGCCGTCGTGATTGCCGAGCGCGGGCCAGACGGGCGAGGTGCGCAGGGTCTGCGGGTACATCTCGAAGATCGCCTTCTGGTAATCCGCGTCGGTGCCTTCCGGGTAGGCGTTGTCGCCGAGCAGGAGCCACAGGTCGGTCGCGCGATTACCGGTGAACTTGTAATAGACGTCGCGCACGGCGGCCTGCGTTTCGGTCTTGGTGCCGGGATCGCCGAGCACCCAGACGCGGGTGGATTTGGCGGGTCCGACGACGGGCGGCGTGGTGAAACTGTAGGTGCCGGGGCGGACGGGGGCGTCCTCGCCTCCGGCTTTCTTGGCGTTCTTGGTGTTGGCCGTCTGCGCGACCGAGACGGGGCCGACCGTATAGTAGTAGCGGGTGTCGGGCTTCAGCTCACTCAGTTGGACGAAGTGTTCCGTCGAAATGCCCTCCGCTTTCACGCTCGCCGTCAGTTTACTAGCCTCGGTGCCGTAGGTGACGACCGAGCCCTCGGTCGTGTCGGTGCGCCAGCGCACCACCATGCTGGTCGGCGTGGCCGTCTGGAGATACGGACCGCGGACGATCGTGGTCGCGGCGGAAGCGAGCGAGGAAACGAGGCAGGCCAGGGCGAGGAACAGGGTAGGGCGTCTCATGGAAAATCAGGAAGCGGGGGCGGCAAGACGGGTGAGTTCGGTGGCGAGTTGCGCGAGATCGGGAGATTCGCGCAACCACGCCGGGAGAGTGGCGATCGCCGCAAGCGCGGATGCGTAGGCCGCGCGGGCTTCGCCCTGACGGCCGGCGCGGGCCAGCAAGTCGCCCCGGCGTTTGAGCCAGGACTCCTTGCGTTCGCTGGCGGCGGTGAGCGCGTCGATCCGGGCGAGCGCGGCGTCGATCCGGCCGCTCGATTCCTCCAGCGCGAGCGCGCGGAGATGCAACGCGGGAGCGGGGCCGACTCGCGCGATGCCTTCATCGAGGCTGCGAATCGCCTCGGCGGGGGAGCGGATCAGGGCGGCGCGTTCGAGGAAAAGTTCCGGCGGCGGAGCGGAAACGAGCGCGAGGGCCACCGTGAGGTCGACGAGCGCCGTGTCGGGAGCGGCGAGTTTGGCAAGGGCGCGGGAGCGGAGCAGCAGCGCCTCCGGATCGCGGGGGTTGCGGGCCAGCACGCGGTCGAGCTTCGTGCGCGCATCCGCGGCGCGGCCGGTGGCAAGTTCGAGGGCAGCGCGGGCCCGGTCGAGCCGTGGCAAACCGGGGGCGAGCTCGGCGGCGCGCAGATAGTTGGCCTCGGCGGGCACCCAATCCTGGTGTTCCGCGTAGAGGTCACCGCGATCGACGTAGAATTCGGCTTCGTCCGGCAATGCGGCGATGAGCGCATTCACCCGGTCGAGCGCCGCGGCCAATTCCGGGTGGGCGCGCAGCGAGGCCGTCCCGGCGAGGAGCAGCAAAAATACGGCGGCGCGCGTCACGTGCGGAAGCAAAAATAAGCGGGAATGCGAAAGCAATCGTTGCGTAAGACGATGGGGTGAATTCAACGTTGCACGCCGAGCGGCGATGCGACCGGGAATCCGGTCGCGGCTGCGTCACTCAGTTGTTGAACCGGAACAACGCGACGTCGCCGTCGGCGAAAACGTACTCCTTGCCCTCGAGCCGGTATTTACCCGCCTCGCGCGCGGCGGCGACGCTGCCGAGCTTGGTGAGGTCGTCGTAGGAAACGATCTCGGCCTTGATGAACCCCTTCTCGAAATCGGTGTGGATGACCCCGGCGGCCTGCGGGGCCTTCCAGCCCTTCTTGATCGTCCAGCAGCGGACCTCCTTCTCGCCGGCCGTGAAATACGTCTGTAGTCCGAGGAGGGCGTAGGTGCCCTTGATGAGCGCGGAGACGCCGGAATCGTCGACACCGAGATCCTTCAGGAAGGCCTTGGCCTCGTCGGGCGGCAGATCGATCAATTCGGATTCGATCTTCGCGCTGATGGGCACGTAGGCGGCGTCGTGGTGCGTGCGGACAAACTCGGCGACCTGCAGGACGAAGGGATTCTGCTCCGCGGTCGCGAGATCGCTCTCCGCGACGTTGCACGCGAAGAGCACGGGCTTGGCGGTGAGGAGTTGGAACAGCTTCATCATGGCCTTCTCGTCGTCGCTTGCGGGCAGCGTGTTCGCGGTCTTGCCCGAGTTGAGGTGCGGTTCGAGCTTCTGGAGCAGCGCGACCTCAATGATGGCCTCCTTGTCGCCGGACTTGGCCTTCTTTTGCGTCTTCTCGATCCGCTTGCTGACGGCATCGAGGTCGGCGAGCACGAGTTCGGTCGTGATCACTTCGATGTCGCGGATGGGATCGATCCCGCCCATGGTGTGGACGATGTCGGCGTCCTCGAAGCAGCGCACGACCTGCACGATGGCGTCGACCTCGCGAATGTTGGCGAGAAACTGATTGCCGAGGCCTTCGCCCTTGCTGGCGCCGGCCACGAGGCCGGCGATGTCGACGAACTCGATGGCGGCGGGGACGACGACATTGGTCTTGGCGATCGCCTTCAGCACGTAGGCGCGGTCGTCAGGGACGATGACGACGCCGACGTTCGGATCGATGGTGCAAAACGGATAGTTGGCCGCCTCCGCCTTGCGGGAGCGGGTCAGAGCGTTGAAAAGAGTGGACTTACCCACGTTGGGAAGGCCGACGATGCCTGCTTTGAGCATAGAGCCAGTCAACGTCGCGGCCTGCGGAAGAGCGGTCAACGGAAAATCCGCCCCGCCACGTTGCTGATGACGATGCCCTTGCCCTTCACCAAGCTGAGCGCATTCGCCAAAGCCTTGGCCTCGACGCGCGTGAGCGGCGATGACGGCGTTAAATCCGCACATCGGTGAGTCGGCCGCTGGCGAGTCGCCAGCGCGATCGTTTGCTTGGGGAGCCCGTGAGAGGCTCCGGCGAATTGGCGCCCAGCAGCGAAGCCGTCATGACCGCCGCGATGAGCAAGGTGATTCGATGAATCTTGATCGTCATGATGCGTCCGCTTCTGCGACAGCATCGCGGCAAACCCTATTCGCGCGGAGGATTTCACCCGATTTTCAGGACTGCCGCATGCCTCTTGGGACTCAGGGCTTGACAGGGTAGCACCGCGGCGGTCTTGTCCTCGACTTTTCACCGCAAGAACTGCTCCGCAAATCATCTGACATGGCTCTCAAAATTCGTCTCACCAAGGTTGGCTCCGTGCATCAACCGCTCTATCGCGTGGTTGTCGCCGAGGCGCGTTCGCGCCGGGATGGCGCTGCGGTGGAAACCATTGGCACCTACCGGCCTGGCGACAAGGGCAATCCGATCAATCTCAAGCTGGACCGCGTGGAATACTGGCTGAGCAAGGGCGCGCTCCCGACCAACACGATGCACTCCATGATCAAGAAGGCCCGCCGCAGTGCGGCCGCCGCCACGCCCGCCGCGAGCGCCTGATTTCCCGCACAGGGCAACTGAAGCACAAAGGTCTCCCTTTCCCGAGCCCCGGAACGATCGTTCCGGGGCTTTGTTTTGTCCAAGCTTTGCGCTGTGCTCCCCGGGTCCCCCGTGGTTTAACTGATCTCCCATGCCGCTTTCGATCGACGTGCTCACGCTGTTCCCGCGGATGCTGGAGGGCTTTCTCGCCGAGAGCATTTTGGGCAAGGGCCTCGCCGCGGGTCACCTGACGGTGAACGTCCGCGACCTCCGGGGTTGGACGACGGACAAGCACCGTACCGCCGACGATCGCCCGTTTGGCGGCGGTGCCGGCATGGTGCTGAAGGCGGAGCCGGTTTTCGCGGCGATCGAGCAGCTGCAGACGCCGGGTTGCCGCCGGATCTACCTTACCCCGGACGGCGCGCCGCTTTCACCGCGTATCGCGCAGGAATTGTCCGTGCAGCAACACCTGATTTTCCTCAGCGGCCATTACGAGGGCATCGACCAGCGGATCCGCGATTCGATCATCGATCAGGAGATTTCCATCGGCGATTATGTGCTGACCAACGGCACCCTGGCGGCCGCCGTGGTCATCGATGCGCTGGCGCGTTTCATCCCAGGAGTGCTCGGGGATGAAAAGTCATTGACGCACGAATCCTTCACCAGCAAGTTGCTCGACTTTCCTCAGTACACGCGTCCCGCCGAATTTCGGGGCATGTCCGTTCCCGGAGTTCTTCTCTCGGGTAACCATGCCGAAATCGAGAAATGGCGGATCGCGCGGCAAGAGGAAAAAACCCGTCAGGTCAGACCCGATTTACTCAAATAACTCATTGCCATGAACCCGATTATCCAAGCCATCACCGCCGTCCAGGTGAAGAATGACATCACGCCGTTCAAAGTCGGCGACGGTGTGCGCGTGCACACCAAGGTTCGCGAGGGTGACAAGGAGCGCGTCCAAATTTACTCCGGTATCGTGATCGCCCGCAAGGGTCATGGTATCCATGAGACCTTCACCGTGCGCCGTCTCAGCTACGGCGAGGGAGTGGAGCGCGTATTTCCGGTCAATTCGCCCAACATCGAGAAAATCGAGGTGGAGCGCGAGTCCGAGGTCATGAAGGCCCGTCTCTATTACCTGCGTCGCCGCACCGGCAAGGCCGCAGTCGCGATCAAGGAAAAGGATCGCGCGGCGGTAATCCATGCCGAGAAGGTCGCGGCGACGTCGAAAGCGGCCCCGGCCGCTCCGGCCGCCGCCAACTGAGCTCATTCGCTCCTGTTTTTTCGCGAAAGCGAGCCCGCGTGGGCTCGCTTTTTTGTTGGCCCGATCCCGCGACCGTTCCGTTGTCGCGGCGGAGCGGCCCGTCGGGGTGGGCGATTCGCCCGACCAATTAAGGGTGCAAGGGTGCGACGCTTGAAATTCGGACTTCCCCGCGACGCGCGCGCGGTCTACGCCTAACGGGATTTTTCTCATGACGTTGCAAATTCATCTCCTTGCCAAAGCGGCCAATCAGGCTCGCGGCCTTGCCATCGACGCGGTGCATGTGTGCTCCTCAGGCCATCTCGGCCTGCCGCTGGGCGCCGCGGAAATCGGCGCCGTTCTTTACGGTCACGCCCTCGTGCACAACCCCGATCGTCCGCGCTGGATCAACCGCGACCGTTTTGTGCTCTCGGCCGGCCACGGCTCGATGTTCCTGTATGGCTGGCTTCACCTGAGCGGCTACGACCTCTCGCTCGACGAGATCAAACACTTCCGCCAGTTGCACAGCAAGACGCCGGGCCACCCCGAGTTTCGCGAGACCCCCGGGGTTGAGGCGACGACCGGCCCGCTCGGGCAGGGCATCGGCAACGCGGTCGGCATGGCGCTGGCCGGCCAGATGGCGGCGGCGCGCTTCAACACTGCCGAGCATCCGATTTTCGACTATCACGTCGTTTGCCTCGCGGGTGACGGCTGTATGCAGGAGGGCGTGGCGATGGAGGCGGTCGCGTTCGCCGGGCACCAGAAGCTCGATAACCTGATCCTGATTTACGATTCGAACGACGTCACGCTCGACGCCATGAGCGCCAAGACCCAGAGCGAGAACACCGCGACCCGTTTCAAGGCCATCGGCTGGGACGTGCAGACAGTCGACGGTCACGATCTCGCACTCGTCTTGAAAGCCTTCAACAAGGCGAAAAAGACGAAGAGCGGGAAGCCGCAGCTCATCATTGCGAAGACCGTCATCGGCAAGGGCATTCCCGAGGTGACCGGCACGGCCAAGGGCCACGGCGAGGGTGGGGCGAAGTTCGCCGACGGCGCCCGCGCCGGACTCGGCCTGCCTGCCGACCAGCATTTCTTCGTGAGCGACGATGTGCGCGGCTATTTCGCGGCGCACAAACAACGGCTGATTCGCGGCTGCAACAAGTGGTCCAAAACCTACCGCGCCTGGCGCGAAGCCCATCCGGAAAAAGCAGCCCTGCTCGATTCCGCCGCGCCGGAAAATGCCCCGCAGGCGGCGGCCCTGCTCGAAAAGATCCCGCTGTTTCCCTCCGACGCGAAGCTCGCGACGCGCGCCGCCGGGCGCGACGTGCTCCAGCCAATGGCCGCGGCCCTGCCTCTGCTCATCGGCGGCAGCGCGGACCTCTACGGCTCGACGCTCAACTACCTTGCCGCGGATCAGGACTTCGATGCGGGTAACCGCGCCGGTCGCAACATCCGCTTCGGCATTCGGGAGCACGGCATGGCGGCAATCGCCAACGGGATCGCTTACGACGGGCTCTTCCGGCCGAGCATCGCGACTTTCCTGGTGTTTGCGGACTACTCCCGTCCGTCGATGCGCCTCGCCGCACTCGCGCAGCTGCCGGTGATCTATATCTACACGCACGATTCTGTTGGCGTGGGCGAGGATGGTCCCACGCATCAGCCGGTCGAAACGGTTTCCGGCTTACGGGTGATCCCCAATCTCGACGTGATCCGCCCGGCGGATCCGGAGGAAACGGCCGGGGCCTACGCGGCTGCGCTCGCGCGCACCGACGGCCCCACGCTGCTCGCGCTGACGCGCCAGGCCGTGCCCATGCTCAACGACATTCCGGCGCAGTCCCGCCGCGAAGGCGTGCTCAAGGGTGGTTATGTGGCGGTGCGGGAAACCGCCGGCCTCACCCACATTCTCCTCGCGGCCGGCAGCGAACTCCAGTTGGCGGTGGCTGCGGCCAAAACACTTGGCGCCGGGGTGCGGGTGGTTTCAATGCCGAGCATGTACCGCTTCGACCGGCAATCGGCGGAGCATCGCGAGAGCGTATTGCCGTCCTCCTGCCGCAGGCGCGTTGCGATCGAGGCCGGTGTGACCGGGCTCTGGCACAAATATGTGGGGCTCGACGGCGAGGTCATTGGAATCGATCGCTTCGGCCTGAGTGCGCCGGCCCCGACCGTGTTCAAGGAGCTTGGTCTCACGACGGACGCGCTGATCGCAGCCACGCAGTCGTTGTAAGCCCCGCCGGCGCCCGGGCCGATCCGGGCGCTTTTCCGGCGGAGGAGACGGATTTCTCCGGGTGCTTCGCGGGCAGCGGTCGCCGGGGGGCGGCCCGCGCCTGAGATCCCGCGGTGGGTGCACCGCTGCGCGGGGTAAAATTGTCTTCAAATTTAGGGAGGAGACGGCTTGCCTTTTTAGTTAGGGTTCTAATTATCTGCCGCCTTATTTATTTTTTGCCATGCCGCTGTTGATGTTAAAAGACCTTCCGCGCTACGAATGCCTGCTCGAGGCCTCGCGCGAATTTCCCGACCTCGACCCGTCGGCGACGGAGGTGTTTCTCCACTTGCTGCGCTCCGGCGACGAGGTGTTTCGCGTGGTGGACACCCACCTCGCGCAGCATGACATCTCACAGGGCCGCTTCGGTGTCCTGATGGCGCTCTGGGGGAATTGCCAGGGCGCTGACTGCAAATCCGAGATGCCCCTGACGCCTGCCGAGCTTGCCGAGCGCACCGGCGTCACGCGCGCGACGATCACCGGGCTCGTGGACACGTTGGAGAATGCCGGCCTCGTGACGCGCACCCCGCATCCGGACGACCGGCGAATGATGTCCGTCGGCCTCACCAAGCGCGGCAGCAAACTCCTGGCGCGGATCATGCCTGCGCATTTCCGTCGGATGGCGTGGCTGATGGGCCTGCTCAGCGAAAGCGAGCGCAAGACCTTCGTCCGCCTCCTCACCAAGGTGCTCCAGCGCGCCGCCGAGGAACCCGCAACTTCCGATTCCCATTCTTCCCCGCGAACCGCCCCCGCCTCCGGCCGCGCCGGCCGTTGATTGTCCTTTTTCGCCTGCCTCGTTCGTCGCCTTTCATCCGCCATTCGCCATGCTCAAGAAATTTCTCATCGCCATCTTCGGCTTCATTCTCGTCGTGGTCGCGCTTGGTGCGGTCAAGGTCGTTCAAATCAAGAAAATGTCGGCGGTTTCCCATGAGATGCCGCCCAGCGCCGTCACTTCGTTCGAGGCCAGGGCCGTTTCGTGGCAGCCTGTCATCAGCGCCATCGGCACGCTGGCCCCCGTTGAGGGCGTCACCGTCGCCGCCGATGCCGACGGCGCCGTGGTGAAAATTGCCGCTGAAAGCGGGACCTTCGTCAAGGCCGGCGATCTTCTCGTCGGGCTCGACACCAGTGTGGAGTCCGCGCAACTCGCCGCCGCCGAGGCGGGCTCCGCGTTGGCCAAACTCCAGCACGAACGCGCGTCTGGCCTTGCCGCCCAAAATACGATTAGCAAATCCGAACTCGACGTCGCAACGGCGCAGCTCAACCAGGCGGCCGCCAACGTTGCCGCGATCAAGGCTACCATTGAAAAGAAGCACGTGCGCGCCCCGTTCGACGGTCGCGTCGGCATCCGGCTCGTCAACGTCGGCCAGTTCGTTGCCCGCGGCCGCGCCCTCCTTCCGGTTCAGAAACTCGACCCCATCTTCGCCAATTTCAGCGTGCCCCAGCGCCAGCTCGCCGCCCTTTCCATCGGGCAGAAGATTGCCGTCCAGGTCGAGGGGTTTGCCAAGCGTTTCGAGGGAAAAATTTCCGCCATCAACTCCGAGGTCGATGCCGCCACGCGTAACATCTCCGTGCAGGCCCTGCTCGCCAACTCCGAGGAGAAACTCCGCGCCGGCATGTTTGTCCAGGTCGAGGTCGAGCTTCCCCTCGGTGCGCCGCAGATCGTGCTGCCCGCCACCGCCATCGCCTATGCGCCCTACGGAAATTCCGTCTATATCATCGAGCAAATGAAGGGATCCGACGGCAAGGAATATCTCGGCGTCCGCCAGCAGATCGTGAAGCTCGGCGCGGCGCGCGGCGATCTCGTCGCCATCGAGACCGGGGTCAAGCCCGGCGAACAGGTCGTCACCTCCGGGGTCTTCAAGCTCCGCAACGGTGCCCCGGTGCAGGTGAACAACGCCGCGCAGCCCGCCTCCAGCCCGACGCCCAAGCCCGCCAACACCTGACCCAACTCCCAATCCGAGGGCCTCGCCATGCTATCGAAAAGTTTCACCGATCTCTTCATCCGCAAGCCCGTCATCGCGCTTGTTGTCAACATCGTGATCCTGGTCGTGGGCGTAGTGTCCTACTTCAAGCTCAACACCCGCCAGTATCCCCGGAGCGATAGCGCCGTCGTCAACGTCACCACGATCTACTATGGCGCCAGCGCCGACACCGTGCGCGGCTACATCACCACCCAGCTCGAACGCGTGATCTCCAGCGCCGATGGCATCGACTACATCGAGTCCACCAGCGGCGCCAGTATCAGCACGATCAAGGTTTACCTCCGACTCAACTACGACACCAACGCCGCGCTCGCCCAGATCAGCTCCAAAATCGATCAGGTCCGCAATGAGCTCCCGCCCTCCGCCGAGACGCCGACGATCAACGTGGAGACGGCCGACAGCCAGTTCGCCTCCGCTTACCTGAGTTTCTATTCCGACACCCTCGATCAAAACCAGATCACCGACTACCTGAACCGCATGGTGCAGCCGCGCCTTTCCTCGGTGAAGGGCGTGCAGCGGGCCGATGTGCTCGGCGGCCGCGTGTTCGCCATGCGGGTCTGGCTGAAACCCGACGCGCTCGCCGCCCACGGCCTCAGCCCTTCCGAGGTTCGCGGCGCGCTCCAGTCCAACAACGCTCTTGCTGCCGTCGGCTCCACCAAGGGCTCGATGCTCAGCGTCAGCCTTGTCGCCAACACTGATCTCAAGAATGTTGATGAGTTCAAGAAACTCGTCGTCGCCCAGCGCAACGGCGTCATCATCCGCCTCGCCGACGTCGCCGAGGTCGTGCTCGGGGCCGAGGACTATAACACCGAGGTCAAGTTCGGCGGCCAGACCGCCACGTTCATGGGCATCTGGGTGCTGCCCACCGAGAGCACCGTCGAGGTGATCAAGCGGGTCCGCGACACCATGCCAGAGATCGAGCGCGCGCTCCCCGCCGGCCTCAACGTCAAGATCGCCTACGATGGCACCAAATACATCGACGACGCGCTTGGCGAAATTCTCCGCACGCTCATCGAGACTCTGCTCATCGTCATGCTGGTGATCTTCCTGTTCATGGGCTCGCTGCGCTCCGTGCTGATCCCGATCGTCGCGATGCCGCTCTCCCTCGTCGGCGCGCTCGCGCTGATGCTCGCGTTCAGTTTCACCATCAACCTCCTCACGCTCCTCGCCGTCGTGCTCGCGGTCGGCATCGTCGTGGACGACGCCATCGTCGTCGTCGAAAACATCGAGCGCCACATCCGCGCCGGAAAAACGCCCGTGGACGCCGCCATCATCGGAGCCCGCGAACTTGTCGGCCCCGTCATCTCCATGACGATCACGCTCGCGGCCGTTTATGCTCCCATCGCTTTCCAGGGCGGCCTCACGGGCGCGCTCTTCCGCGAGTTTGCCATGACCCTCGCCGGTGCCGTCGCGGTTTCCGGCTTCGTCGCGCTCACGCTTTCGCCGATGATGAGCGCGGCCCTGCTCAAGGACCACGATCACGAGGAGGAGGGCCTGAGCGGAAAGATCAACCGCCTCTTCGACCGCGCGCGGGACAAATACGAACGCATGATCGGCGCCAGCCTCGGCTGGGTGCCCGTGACGATTACCGCCGCCGTGTTGCTCACGATGCTGCTCGTTCCTTTCTTCATGTTCGCCCAGCGCGAACTCGCGCCCAAGGAAGACCAAGGCGTCGTGTTCAGCATTCTTCAAACGTCGCCGACGTCCACGATCGATCAAAACGTAATCTTCGCAGATCAGGTGCAGAAGATGTTCACGAGCGTGCCGGAATACGAAAACTCCTTTCAACTCACCGGCGCCAATTTCGGCTTTTCCGGCGTAATCTTCAAGCCGTGGTCGCAGCGCAAGCGCTCCTCCATCGAGATCCAAGAGTCCCTCCAAGGTCCGGCCGCGACCGTCGCCGGCCTCAACGTCATCGTCACCACGCCCGAGCCGCTGCCCTCTGGAGGTCAGTTCCCGATCGAGTTCGTGATCCGCTCCACTGCGGATCACCGCGAGATCCTAGGCTACGCGGACCAGCTGGTGCTCTACGCCAACACCGAGGCCAACGATCCTAACGGTGCGCCCACGTTTTTCTTTGCCGACTCCGACCTCAAGTTCGACCTGCCCCAGGTCGAGATCGAGATCGACAAGGACAAGATCGCGTCGATGGGCCTCAATCTCAGCGATGTCGCCCGCGACCTCGGTTCCATGCTGGGCGGCGGCTACGTCAACCGTTTCGTCAACGACGGCCGGAGCTACCGCGTCATCCCGCAGGTCGAGCGCGGCCAGCGCCTCAACGCCGAGCAGCTCCTTGACTATCACATCCGGGGCCCGGTCGGTCAGCTCATCCCGCTCTCCACCGTTGCGACCCTGAAGCACACGGTGCAGCCGCGTTCGCTCAACCGGTTTCAACAGCTTAACGCCGTCAAGATTACGGGCGTCGGCCCGAGCATCGATGTCGCTCTGCAAAAGCTCGAGGCCAAGGCCGCCGAGATCCTTCCGCCCGGCTACGCGATCGACTATGGCGGCCAGTCGCGGCAGCTTCGCAGCGAGGGCGGTGCGCTTTGGAAGGCCGCGGTGCTTGCGGTGCTCCTCATTTTCCTCGTGCTCGCGGCGCAGTTTAACAGCTTTCGCGATCCCTTCATCATTCTGCTCGGCTCCGTGCCGCTCGCGATTGTCGGCGCGATGGTGCCGATCTTCTTGTGGAAAACCTCGCTCAACATCTATTCCCAAATCGGCCTGATCACGCTTGTCGGCCTGATCGCGAAGAACGGCATCCTCATCGTCGAGTTTGCCAACACGCTGCAGGAACAGGGCGCGGCCAAGCGCGACGCGATCCGTCGCGCGGCCGCCACGCGCCTGCGGCCGGTGCTAATGACTTCGGCCGCGACGGTCTTCGGCCATCTCATGCTCATCTTCGTCACCGGTCCCGGTGCGGCCGCGCGCAACAGCATAGGGTGGGTTCTCGTGGTGGGCATGGCCGTCGGCACGGTGTTCACGCTCTACGTCGTGCCGGCTTTCTACATGCTCATCGCTCGTGACCATGCCAAGGTCCGGGCGCTGGAACGCGCTGCAGCGCCGAAACACGAGGCCGAGCCGATCTTCGCCAAATAATCTTCCTGCCATGAAAATCGCCCGCCACCATTTCTCGCCGGTCACCGCCGCCCTCACGGCGCTGGCACTCTCGTGCGCCATCGCCCAAGCCCAGCCTGGCGATCCCGCGCCGCAGCAGCCCGTGCCCGACTCCCTCGACCTCCCGACCGCAATCGGGTTTGCGCTGAAGAACAATTTTTCCATCCGCCAGGCGCGCGAGCGCATCCGGCAGCAGGAGGGCGTCGTGGTCGAAGTTTCCTCCCGCATGATCCCGAATGTCGGGGCTAGCGCAGTTTATCAGCGCAACGACCAAGACATCTCCACCGGCTTCCCGCCCAGCGACCAGACGTGGCAGGTCAATTTGACAGTGGCGCAGGCGCTCTATGCGGGTGGCGGAATCCAATCGGCGGTCAAAGGCTCCAAACTCACCCGGGAAGCGGCGATGCTCGATCTGCAGGCGGTGATCAACGACTCGCTCCTGCAGGTGCGCACTTCGTTCTACCGCGTGCTCCTCGCGCGGGAGCAGATCAAGGTCCAGGAATCGAATCTCGAATTGCTGCAACAACAGCTTAAGACCGCGACGGATCGTTACGATGCCGGCACGGTGTCGAGCTTCGAGAAGCTCCGGGCCGAGGTCGCCGTTGCCAATGCGAAGGTTCCGCTGATCACCGCGCGCAACGACTACCGGTTGTCGATCGAGTCCTTGCGGCAGGCGCTGGGTTTCACCAGCGCGACGACGGAATCGGCTGGGAAGGTCCCGGATCTGGTGGGCACCTTGGAATACACGCCGCAGGCATTCGATCTGCAGGCGGCGTTCGATGCGGCACGGGCCAAGCGACCCGACCTCGAGCGGATTGTCCGGCTCGCGGATGCGCGTGGCGAAGCGGTCACGGCGGCCCGTTCGGGCAGTTACCCAAACGTTTCGGCCTTTGGCGGACTGGCGATGCGCAAGGGCCCCACGAATAATTTCGGCGACTCGAACAGCGGATGGCTCCTGGGCGTGCAGTCGCAATGGAATATCTTCGACGGTCGTGCCACGAAGGGGCGCGTGGCTCAGGCGAAATCGTTGCTCGAACAGACCCGGCTCACACTGACCGAGGCGCAACTCGCGGTCGACGTCGAGGTGCGGCGCGCTCATTCGCAGTGGCAGCAGGCCACCGAGCTGGCTGAAGCCTCGGCCCGGGTCGTGGAACAGGCGACCGAGGCGGTTCGTCTGGCGAACGCGCGGTATAATGCCGGCACCGGCACGCAGCTTGACGTCTTGCAAGCCCAGGTCGATCTCACCACCGCGCGGACCAATCAAATTCAAGCCTACTACGGTTACAACGTTGCCGTTGCCGCGTTGCGGAAAGCCACGGGCCAGGCTGACGAGTTCATCAAGAACTAACGATCGCCGGCACCGGGGCGCCGTCGGCACTCGAATGTCGAAAGCGGGCGCAATTCCTGCCGTGCAAGGCCGTCGACTCCGCACATGAAACCCCTCCGGCTCGTTCTCATCGGCGCGGGGGCGGTTTTTGCCCTGGGGTTGATCGCGGTGGCCGTGGTGTCCCGTCCGTCGTTCCAGACGTGGGCGGTGCGCCGGGCGCTGGCTTCGATGCCGGCCGTGCAGGCCACGGTCGGTTCGGTGTCGGCCGGGCTGAATCACGTCGTGGTTACGGACGTTCGCATCGTGCAGAGCGACGCCACGCTCGTCCTGCCCGCGATCGAGGCCGACCTCCCGCTTTTTTTAGCCATCACGGGCGGAAAAGTCATGGTTTCGCGATTCGTCGCCAAAGGATGGAGACTCGATTGGTCGACGGCTCCGGTTGGCGTTTCAGCCGTCCCAGCGTCCTCCGGTCAGGCCGCTGCGCGGGTATTCGCGGGAATTTTCAGCTTGTTGGAGCTGCCCTTGGAGCTGGTGCTCGATGGGGTACAACTCACGGGTGAAGTGACACTGCCCGATGCCCGCGGCACCGCGAAGGTGACAATTGTCGGCGGCGGTATCGGGACAAATCGCGAGGGAAAGTTCGATCTTTCCGCCGAGGTGGCACTCGCCGACCGGGACGTACGGGCGGTTAATCTGCGCGGAACGATCGCCGCCGCGATGGACACGCCCCGGACGTTTACGCGCGTGACGGGCCGGCTCGATGCCTTTGCGCTCGGCGAGAAATTTCCGCAGGGCGTGAAGTTGGCGGCGTATATTCATGCCGCCCGGGATGTCCGGGGAGAAACCTACAAAGTGGCCGTGGTTTCTGAAACCCGCGAACTGCTGGCGGTCCATGCCAGTTTCCCGGCCGCGGCCCGGCAGCTGTATGGCAGTTGGAAGCTCGACATGCATGATTCCGACCTTGCGCCCTTTACGTTGGGCACCGCCCTGCCGGTCTTCACGCTGGTGGGCGAGGGGACTTTCGCGACCGATCCCACCTTCGCCACCGTGCGGGCCAGCGGGAAACTCAACGCGACCGCCGATCGGCTCGCGGTCATCCGGCCGGAACTTTCCTCGATCGGCCCGGTGACGATCGCGGCAGACTTTAATCTCGCGCAGCGAGGCGGCGCCGTGGTCGTCGACCGGCTCGATGCCACCGTGGCCGGCACCCGGCCGGTGGCGACGGTACGGGCGCTGCAGGCCTTCACGTTTGACGTCAGAAGCCGCCGGCTGGAAGTCGCCGACTCCGCGCGTGAATTGCTCGGCATTAATCTGCAGGGCATTCCGCTCACCTGGGTACAGCCATTTTTTCCAGCCTTGATGATTACCGGCGGCGATCTCCAGGGCGAACTCGTTGCGACGGCGCGTTCCGGCGGAATGGCCTTGCAGGCAAAGGCCCCGCTGACCGTGACCGGATTTTCGGCGACTCAGGACGGGCGTCCGCTCCTGCAGGCGGTCGATTTTTCGGTACAAGCCTCGGCTGACTACGCGCCGCAGGGCTGGCAGGCCGAAGTCACCGATTTCACCGTCAAGCGGGGTCCGGCCCGGCTGCTGGCTGGCGCGGGGAAGGTTGGCATGCTGGCGGGGGCGAACCAGGCCTTAAAAACCACGGGTAAATTCTCCGCCGACCTTCCCGGCTGGCTGGAGCAACCGGCGGTGGCGGCCGCCCGGGTGCTCACGAAGGGAACGGCCACGGTCGAATTTGCGGCCAGCCTGGGCCTCCGGCGGGAGTTACAGGCGAGGGTGGTCCTGAGCGAGCTGGCCGCCGATCCGAAAATCACGGCGGAAACGCTGCCGGCGATTTCAGCCGACGTGCGCGTCGATTTCGCCCCCGACGGGCAAATCGCGTTGAACGCCCCGTTGCTCATCGAGCGCGGCGGCCGACGTTCGGACCTGCTTTTGGCGGGCACATTGCGGACCACGAAAACCGCTCTTACGGTGGATGTGCAGGTGACCAGTTCTCATCTCGTCGTCGACGACGCCATGATTCTCGTCGCGGCCATGCCGGGGGGCGGGAAACCGAACGTCAGTGCCACCAAGGCTCCGCGCGATGTTGCTCCACCGTGGGCTGGCATCAGCGGGTCGGTCGTGCTCGCACTTAAAAAGGTGATTTATGCGGACAGCTTTCAGGCGACCAACGTCTCCGGCACGCTGCGGCTTGCCGGCGGTTCGGCAAAAATTGAAGGCTTGCGCGCCGGCCTGGGCGCCAACGGCGAAGCGAAGATCGATGGCACCGTCATGTTCGACGCAACCGCGCCCCAGCCTTATGGCTTGGCGGCGGATTTGCTGGTCACCGACTTCGATCCGGCGCCGCTCTTTCGCGCGTTCAATCCCGACCAGCCGGCAACCGTGGAGGGCCGATTCAACGTTACGAGCAAACTGACAGGGCGGGCCGCGGCGTTGGCCGACCTGCCTGCCGGCGCCGGCGGAGATTTTCAGCTGACGAGCACGGGGGGAATTTTTCGCGGATTGCCGGTGAGTGTGGCGGCCAAGCTTGAGACGACGAGCACGCTGGCGGCGGGGATCGCCCGCCTGGGCAACCTCGCGAACGCGCTGAGCGGTCGGAATGGCAATGCGCTGGAAGCGGTGGCCAACAATGCGCAGACGGTCAGCGAGCTGGTGAACTCCTGGAAGGCGATCGCCTACGATCAACTCAGCTTCGCCGTCACGCGCGACAAGTCACTCAATGCGGAGCTGAAGGATTTTATGCTGATCTCGCCCGAAATCCGGCTTTCCGGCCGCGGCTTCGCCACGCACCAGCCCGGCGCGCCGTTGCTGGACGACGCGCTTGCGATGGCCTTCACCTTGCGGGGGCGAGGCCGCAATGCCGAGTTGCTGAAGCGGCTCGGCGTGCTCGATGCGCAACCCGACGATCTGGGCTATGCCGCCTGTACCGTGCCGTTGAATATCCGCGGTACGCTCGGCCGGCCCGACACGAGTGAACTGAATAGCCGGCTGGCCAGTCTCGCCCTCGAAAAGGGCGGCGTGACCGACAAGGCGGCCGATTTGTTGAATCGACTGATCGGCGGGGGCAAATAATCCGCCCGCCGACCGGCTGGCCGGGAAACGCTTGCGCTCCCACGGCCCGGCGAGTCACTTGTTTCCATGTCCTCGATTTACGAAAAACTTCGCGCCGATATTGTGGTTTCGATGAAGGCCCGCGATGCGGCGACGACGACCGCGTTGCGCACCGCCGATGCCGCCATCAAGCGCGCGGCAATGGATGGTAACAAGGAGATCGATGACGCGCTCGTGATTGCGACGGTGCGCAAAGCCGTGAAAAACCTCGCCGACGCGAAAGTGGATTTCGAGCGGGGTGGGCGGGCAGATTTGGTCGCGGCCAACGACACCGAGATCCGGGTGTTGGAGAAATATCTGCCGCAGGGACTCGATCCCGCCAAGCTGGACGCGCTGATTGCCGAAGCGATCCAGCAGACGGGGGCGCAGTCGAAAAAGGAAATGGGCAAGGTGATCGCCGCCCTGAAACAACGGCCGGAGGCGGGCCTGATCGACTTTGGCGTCGTGAGCAAACTGGTGCAGGCCAAGTTGCCGTAATGACGGCGGCCGAGCGTGGCCGATGGGGCGCGTGATTCAGCTGGCGGCGGCTGCGGGCCAGCTGGCGTCCGGGCCCCGGCGAGTCACCCGCAGCACGAGCCAGCTGCCGAGATAAAGGACGATTACCAGTAGCGACAGGCGTTGGTTGCCAACCAGCATGCCGAGGTATTCGCAAAAGCCGCCGAGCATGGCTCCGATCAAATTTGCGCCAAACGCTGCGGACGGCGATTTTGCGGCGCGAAACGTGGTGGAAAAGATGATGCCGGCGAAAAACACCGGCAGGGGCACGGCGAGCAACGCCCACAGCAGCCGCCCGGTGAAATCGAAAGCGAGGACGGTCTCCCGTGGCACCGCCAGCAGCAACAACAGCGTCGCGAATAACGGCGCGTACAGCCGGAACGAGAACGCGCGGATCCGTTCCGCGACGGTATTGCCGGCCATCACCATCAGAAGAACGCCGGCCACGACGATTGTCGTCACCAGCCACGTCGTGCCAAAATAGAGCGTGCAATCGCCGATGCTCTTGGTTTCCAGCAACAGGAAGGCCATGCCGAGGAAAGCGAAATGCAGATCCTCGCGCCCGAAGGAACGCCGGCGCAGCGTCACGAGCGCCCCGACGGAGAAAGTCAGCAAGGTGCCGATCGCGAACAGGTAGTCGGAGGGGATCGTCTTGCGGATGAGGTAGAGGTACGGCCAGTCATCGGTGGCGAGGTCGGTGATCGGCGGCGTTTCAAAGAGGGCACAATTAAACGAGCCGACCGCGGCGGGCAGTTTCAGGCCGGGATCCTTCGGGGCAGATGAGAATCATCTGTTGGCCGTGGATATACATCGCGGGCGGGCGGCCAACCGCCTCCGTCACCATGCGGAATAACTTCGGTCCGAGCCACCCGCGGCCGAGATAGAAGGAAAGGGAGAGCACGCCGTTTTCGCCGAGGAGTCCGTAGGCGGAGCGGAGGCTTTCGACCGTGTAGACGTAGCCGTCGAGCCGGACATTGCTCATGCTGCTGAACAAAGCTTGGGAATCGAGGAATCCAAAAACCACCAGGTCGTAACCGGGCCTGGCCCGTTGGAGGTAGACCCGCGCGTCGTCGATGTGCAGCGCCACCCGCGGATTGGCATACGGTGCGGCGGCGTTGAAGCGCCCGGAAATCCAGGCGATCACCGGGTCGATCTCCACCGCATCCACCTTCCGGACACCCGAGGCGAGCGCCGCCTCGATGTCGGTGCCGCCGCCCGCGCCGACCACGAGGACCCGTTCGCGCCCCGCCGCGATCGCGTAGGGCAGGCGGTATTGCCCGGCCATTTCGCCGACGCAAGCCGCGTGGGGAGATGGGGGATCGTAGCGGGCGGGATCGAAGGTGGCGTCGAAGTGATAGCCGAGTTGGTTCACCTTGACGGCGTAGATCGGCGGGTTGCGCATCGTGCGCAGATCCGCGGGAGGCTGGGACTCCGTTTGCAGCGGAGTCTCGGTGCGGTGGACCGTGATGTAATAGTAGGGCGACCAGATCGCGGCCCGGTCGGTGGTTAGGCCCATCACGGTGAGCACGCCGGCGAACACTAGAAGGGCGGTTGCCCGCCGCGCCGAGAGGGCGAGGAAAATCAGCATCACGATCAACATGCCAACCAGGGGCGAAAACAGTTTCAGGGAAAACAGGCCGAAGCCGAGTGTGCCGCAGAGACTGCCGGCAAGGTCCCAGCCATAGGCTTGCAGCCGCGGCAGGGCATGAAACAAACCGCCCATCTTCTGGCCAAGCGGGACAAACATCAGCGCGTTGGCGGCAAAGATCCAGACGAGCAGGAGCGTATTCAACATCGCGGGGTCCAGCGCGTGAAAGCGAGCTTCGCCCGTGGAGGTGCCGATGACGGAATTCCGGCACAGCAGCAGGGTGCCGATATTGACCGCCAGAAAGCCGGGAAACCATTCGAACAGCCGCCATTTGCGGTCGGCCATCATCGCCCCGACGCCGAGCCCCAGAAAAGAACCCAGCAGCATCAGGTTGGCGTAGTAGGCGACCAGATGGACCACGGAGGGCACCCACCGGATCACCATCATTTCGAGGAACAGCGCGGTGAACGAGAGTGCGAACATCTGCCCTATCAGGCGGGGGGTGGCGATGGCCAGTGTCATGTCGGGCGCCTGGGCGATTCAAATTCCGGGAAGTCCGGTGGAAGCTCTACCTCTGTCGGATCGATCATACGCGTCGAAATTCGAACAAATGAAATTCACGCTTTCGGGATACGCGGCGGCCACGCCACCCCGGCGTTAGCTCAAATGCCCGGCCGGCTCACGGCCGATGCACGGCTGGCGCGAAGCCGCCGCGGGGCGCGCTACCTTCCGGGAAAGCCGCCCTTGCCGCGCATGGCTTCCATCTGGCGCATCATCTTCTTGGCGCCACCACCCTTGAACATTCGCATCATCTTCTGCATCTGCTGGAATTGTTTCAGGAGCTGGTTGACCTCGACGATTTTGACCCCGGCACCGTTGGCGATCCGCTGCCGGCGGCTGCCGTTGAGGATATCTGGCTTCCGGCGTTCCTGCCGGGTCATCGACTTGATGATCGCCTCGGTCCGCGCCATTTGGAGGTCCGCGCCCTCCGGCACCTGCATGCCGCTCATGCCGGGCATCATGCCCATAATGCTCTGCATCGACCCCATTTTCTTCACCTGCTGCATCTGCGAAAGAAAGTCCTCGAGGTCGAAATCCGCCTTGCGCAGTTTTTCGGCCATCTGCTCGGCCTCCTTTTGGTCGAAGGTTTCCTGCGCTTTTTCGACGAGCGACACGACGTCACCCATGCCGAGGATGCGCGAGGCCAGCCGGTCGGGATAAAAGGTTTCGAAGTCCGCGGTTTTTTCACCGGTGCCGATGAATTTGATCGGTACGCCTGTGACCGCTTTGATCGAGAGCGCGGCGCCCCCGCGCGTGTCGCCGTCCATCTTGGTGAGGACGAGACCGGTGAGAGCGAGCGCCTCGTGAAACGTCTTGGCGACGTTGACGGCTTCCTGACCGAGGGCGCCGTCCGCAACGAGCAGAACCTCATCGGGCTTGATCCGGGCATGAAGTTTTTTGACCTCCTCGATCAGGTCGGCGTCGATTTGCAACCGGCCGGCGGTGTCGAAGATGATGCAATCGGCGGTGGCTGCGAGGCCGGCGGCCAGACCGGCCGCGCCGATGGCCGGCACGTCCTTCGAGGCGCGATCGGCGTAGAACCCGATTTCCTCCTGACGGGCCAGGATCTCGAGCTGGTCGATGGCGGCAGGGCGGTATACATCGCCGGCGACCACAAAGGGCCGGTAACCGCGCTTCTTCAGGAGCCGGCCAAGTTTGGCGGCCGACGTGGTTTTGCCGGAACCGTGCAGTCCGACCATCAGGACTTTCAACGGGCGGGCGGCGGAGAGATCCGTGGTGCCTTCGCCGAGGAGCCGGACGAGCTCGTCATGAATGATTTTGACGACCTGCTGCCCCGGGGCGACGCCCTTGAGGACCTCCTGGCCGACGCATTGCTGCTGCACACGTTCGACGAATTCGCGCGCCACCTTGAAATGCACGTCGGCGGCGAGCAGCGTGGTGCGCACTTCCTGGAGTGCCTCCGCCATGTTGTCTTCGGAAAGTTTGCCCACGCCGCGCAGATTGCGGAGGGCGCTGCCCAATTTTTCGGTGAGGGATTCGAACATGAAGAGCGAACCGTGTGGCGGAATGGAAAGCGAGGCAAGCCGCCGGGATACGCCCCGGAAGCGGTCGGCCGAGCCCGCGAATTTTCGTCCTCGTAAATGCCGGTGGATTTCCGGATGATCAGCGCCTCTATGAATCCTGTTCTCAAGCTCTTGATCGACGGCGGCAGCTTCACGACCGGCCAGATGGCCCAGGTCGCGGGTCTGACCGAAGCGGAGGTTGATCAGCACCTGGAACAGTTGAAGAAGGATAAAATCTTTCTCGGCTGGCGTCCGGTGCTCGATCTTTCCCGCGAAGCCGCCGCCGCCGCTGCGGTGCGGGGAGTCATCGAGGTCAAGGTCACGCCCGAGCGCGGCGGCGGATTCAACCGCTTTGCCGAGCGCATTGCGCGGTTTGACGAGGTCGAATCCTGCTACCTGATGTCGGGCGGCTACGATCTGCTCGTCTTTGTGCGTGGCGCCTCGCTCCAGAAGGTCGCCGCGTTCGTCTCGGAAAAACTTTCCAGCGTCGAGGGCGTGTTGTCGACCTCCACGCATTTCATGCTGCGTTGTTACAAGGAACAGGGCTTTCTGCTGGACGGTGACGACTCGCAGGGCACGCGGCTCACGGTGGCTCCCTAACCTACCATCATGAGCACCGACCCAAATCGATGGGTGGCGGGGCATATTGCCACGCTGCCCAAGAGCGGCATCCGCGATTTCTTCGAACTCGTCGCGAAGATGAAGGGCCAGGACGTCATCTCGCTGGGCGTGGGCGAACCGGATTTCGTCACGCCCTGGCACATCCGCGAGGCGGCGATCTACGCCCTTGAGCACGGCAAGACCTACTACACGTCAAACTTGGGCATGCCGGAGTTGCGCAAGGCGATCTCCGTTTACGTCGAGCAACACTTCGGGGTGAGTTATCGCCCGGAGGACCAGGTGATCGTGACCGTCGGCGTGAGCGAGGCGCTCGACCTGGCGTTTCGAGCTTTCTGCAATCCGGGCGACAAGGTGATGTTTCACCAGCCCTGTTACGTGAGCTACCAGCCGAGCATCACGCTCGTGCACGGCCAGGCCATCGCGGTGCCGACCTACGCAAAGGATAATTTCGCGCTCACGGCCGAGGCCTTGCGCGCGGCCTGGCAGCCGGGGGCAAAGATGCTGATGCTCAACCTGCCGTGCAATCCGACCGGTGGCACTTGCACCCGCGAGCAGTTGCAGAAGATCGCGGACTTCTGCCGTGAAAAGGATCTGCTCGTCTTGAGCGATGAAATCTACTCCGAGCTGACCTTCGAGGGGACGCACACGAGTATTGCGAGTTTCCCCGGACTGGCGGAACGAACCATCTTCCTGCATGGGTTTTCGAAGGCGTTTGCCATGACGGGATGGCGCATCGGCTATGCCTGCGGGCCGGCCGTCTTGATCGATGCAATGATGAAGGTGCACCAGTATGCCATGATGTGCGCGTCGATCATCGCCCAGGAGGGCGCGCTCGAGGCCTTGAAAAATGGCCGGGACCAGGTGTTGAAAATGCGCGAGCAATACCACCGCCGCCGCGATCTGATCGTGCGACGGTTCAACGAAATCGGCCTCAAGTGCCACTCGCCCCGCGGTAGTTTTTACGCCTTTCCCGACGTGACGCCGAGCGGCCTGAGCGAAAAGGAATTTGCGGTCGGCCTGTTGGAGAAGGAAAAGGTCGCCGTCGTTCCGGGCACCGCGTTCGGCGAAAACGGCCGGGGCCACGTTCGCGCCTGCTTCGCGACCGCCTACGACCAGATCATCGCCGCCTGCGATCGCATGGAACGATTCGTCCAAGGAGCCAAGTCGGGGAGGTGAGGTAATGCCCGGTTTGCGCCGGCCCGACACTCGCCTGCTGGAGTGTCTGGCTATGTTGGCCAGGCTGTTTATCAGTGAGTCCATTCTATGTCTCGTATCGTCGCCATCGTCGGTCGTCCCAATGTGGGAAAAAGTCGCCTCTTCAACCGGCTGGCGCGGAAGCGCATTTCCATCGTGCATGACCAGCCGGGCATCACGCGGGATGTGATCTCGGCGGAAATTGCCGAGGGGCAATACACGCTGCTGGATACGGGTGGCCTCGGCTACAAGGGCGAGGACACGCCGGCCGCACTGACGAAGGCGTCGGAGCAACAAGTCGATTTCGCCATCGCGGCGGCCTCGGTCATCCTCTTCGTGGTCGACGGGCTCAGTGGTTTGAGCTCACTCGACGAGAAGATTGCGCAGATGCTGCGCAAGTCAAAGAAGCGGGTCTTGCTCGTCGTGAACAAGGCCGATTTCAACGACGACAAGATCGAGCTGTCCGAGGCTTATCGGCTGGGCTTGGGCGAGCCCTTGCGCGTGTCGGCCGAACATGGCCGCGGGGAGAGCGATTTGCGCGACGCCGTACTGGCCGCGCTCGGACCCGTGCCCACCCCGGAAACGGAAGATGCGGCCGCCAAGACGGCGAGCGATCCGCTCTGCATCTGTTTCATCGGCCGGCCGAACGTCGGCAAGTCATCGTTGAGCAATCGCATGCTCAAGAGCGAACGGCTCATCGTCAGCGAAGTCCCCGGGACGACCCGCGATGCGATCGAGTTGCCCTTCGAGTTCCGTGGCCGCGATGGCAAGGACTACCCGTTCAAGCTGATCGACACCGCTGGCATCAAGGCCGCGACAAAGCTGGCTTCGCCGGTGGAATATTTTTCGCGGCTGCGCTCGCTGGATGCGATCAAGAACACCGACGTCGTGTTCCTGGTGCTCGATGCGTTTGAGGGCGTGACGCAACAGGACAAGGCGATCGCGGGTGAGGCCATCAAGGAGGGCAAGCCGATCGTCATCGTCGTCAACAAGTGGGATCTCGTGCAAAACGCGTTCAAGTCGCAGGGCGGTTTTGCGCCCTACAAGAGCGAGCGCGACTACCGGGAAAAATACGAACATGCCTTGTTCGAGCGGCTGTTTTTTACGCCGGGATCACCCGTGATTTTTGTGTCGGCGATGAGTGGCTTCGAGATCGACCGCCTGCTGAATGCCGCGGTAAAGCTGAACCGCACGCTGGACAAGAAGCTGCCCACCGCAAAGCTGAATCAGGTCCTGGGTCACCTCGCGGAGCGCAATCCACCGCCGGCCATCGCTGGCCGTCGGTTCCGGATCTACTATGCCACGCAGGTAAGAACGCGGCCGTTCCGCATCCGGCTCTTCTGCAACCGCGAAGAAAAACTCACCGAGCAGTATCGGCGCTACCTCGAGGCGGGGTTGGTGGAGGAGTTCGATCTCAAGGGGTGCCCCATTTATTTCGATTTGATCGGCAAACCCCGCGAGGGCGAACCCGGGGCGCGCGGTAGTGCGCCGGCTACTAAACGCGTAGTCGCGGAAGACTGAGGCGGGTGGTCTTCGGCTCGGGTGAGCAGGACGGAGGCCGTCAATTTGCCTGCTGGCGTTGCCGGTACTCGTCGCTGCTCATCAGGGTCTGCCGGAGCTGGCGTTCGGTCATCCCCCGCTCGCGTATTAATTTTTCATACGTGGCAAAGCCGGCGGGGTCGGGATCGCGGCCGAGTAGGTCGCGATACGCGCGCGTGATGACGGTTCGAGTTGAGGTCTCACGCGATTCTGGACTGCGGCGGAGATCTTCCCGGATCTGCCCCTGGGTCCAGCCTTGTCGCCAAAGCTGGCGATAGTGCTGGAGCCCGTTCGGATCGGGGTCGCGGCCGAGCACGGCACGATAAATTTGGGCGATCGCCCGGTCGGGATTGATCGAGCGTGCCTCGCCGCTGCGTTGCAGATCGTCGATCAGTTGTCGTTCGCTCCAGCCTTCACGGAGTAATTTTTGCCGGTAGTGCTGCAGCCCGGCGGGATCCACGCTGCGACCGAGCACGTCGCGATAGACTTTTTGAATAAGGAGGTCGGCAGTCCGCGCGTTATAAATGATCCGGCGTTCGGACGGGCCCGGCGGATACGGGATGGTTCCTGGGACCACGTAGATGGTGGTCGGGGGAGGAGCGTTGCGTCCGGGTGGCGCGATGGCGCGGAGCGGCCCGCTCACGACGATCGAGGCGACGCATCGATCCCAAGTCGTTCCGGCCGATCCGCGTGCCTCGCCAAAAAGGTCGGGGATGTTCCGGCTGATCTCCATGCGTTCACCGCCAAAATTCGGCGACCCATAGACCATGACTTTAGCCGAGCCTTCGATGCGCACGGAGGAAATCGCAAAGGCCCATACTCGGTCGCTTTCCCGCCGCAGGCGGTCGAGATTTTCCACCCGGGCACCCGGGTCGAGAGCGAGGGCATCACCTTTAAAGTTGGGCTCGGAGTAAAAAGTGACGCGATCCGGGCCGTTCTCGGTCTGGGCGCGAGCGAGCACCCAGCTGGTGGCGAATAGCACGCCACAGACCAGGCGGTGGAAGGCGTTCGGTTTCATGCAATCGAACTCGACGGGCAGGTGAGTCTTTGCCGCCCGCCCGGCGGTTCCGTCGTTTTCAGGCGCGCCGACCCTTGAACGTCAATTCGGCGACTCCGCTCTTGTCCAGCCCGCCGGCCCCGAGTGCCACCATGCGCTCGAATTGCTGCTTGGTAGCCGCGGCGAGGGGCAGGTTCAGCCCGACTTGGACCCCGAGCGTCCAGGCAATCGTGGAGTCCTTCGCGGCATGGGCCGCGGAGAAGTAGCAGTCGTGCGCACGGTGCTGCATGTCTTCGCCGTCGGTCTTAAGCACTTGGGAATTGGCCCCGGTTTGGGCAAATACCTCCCGCAGCATGTCGAGGTCGAGTCCGAGCGCGGCACCAAGGCCGAGCCCTTCCGCGAGACCCGCGGTATTGATGTTCATCACCATGTTCACGAGCGCCTTCACCTGTGCGGCCTGGCCGGTGCCGCCGATGTAGCGCAGCGCCGAGCTCAGCTTTTCCAAGATCGGTTTGACCTGTTCGAATACCGCGCGGTCGCCACCGCACATGAGATAGAGCGTACCGTTGCGTGCCTGCGGAATCGAGGACGCCATGCAGCCTTCGAGCGCGACGGCGCCGGATTGGCTGGCGCGTCGCTGCACCTCCACATGGGTGGCGGGCGAAAGCGTGGCGCAGTTCACGAAAAGTTTCCCTTTCGCGCCCGTCAGCAGCGAGTCGCCGGCACTGGCAAACACGCTCAGTTGCGCGGCATCGTCGGTGACCACGGTGAAAATAACGTCGGCGGCTGCCGTGACCTCGGCGAGCGTACGCGCCGGCCGCGCACCAATCTCGGTGGCAAGCGCCTCGGCGCCGGCAGTATGTACGTCGTAGACCGCCGTCACGGCATAGCCGCAGTCCTTGAGCCGGCGCGCCATGTTGGCGCCCATTCGGCCCACGCCGACGAAGGCGACCTTGGTCGACGGGGAGGGGGAAGTATTACCGGTGGCTAAATTACTCATGGCTGGGCGGGATAGGGCTGAAGGCTAACGGATGAAGAATGGGTTATGCTGCTTTTCCTGGCCGATGGTCGTCAAGGGGCCGTGACCGCAGGCCAGCACGGTGTCGCGGGGCAGGGTGAGCAACTTGATCTTATTGTTTTCGAACTGTTCGGCAAAGTGAGTGGGGCTGCCGCCCATGGAGCTGGCAAAAATCGAATCTCCCACGATCGCGAGCGGCCAGCTCAGCCCGGTGATATAGTAGCTCGTCATCCCGGGCGCATGGCCGGTGGTGAGGAGCGTCTTGATGGCCAGCGGACCGAGATGAAAGTGGGCGTTCTCCTTGAACGTTTTCGCCCCGGCGATGGGCGCGGGCTCGAGTTCGCTGGCCCACACCTCGGCCTTGGTTTCGCGGGCGAGGCGGGGCAGGTCGGCCACATGATCCTCATGCGTGTGCGTGAGAAAGATATATTGAACCGACAATCGTTCCGCGTTGATCAGGTCGAGCATCCCCTCGCAATTGGCCCCGGTGTCGAAGGCCGCCGCCTTGCGCTCCCGGGGATCCCAGACGAGGTAACTGTTCACCGTCATGTCTTCGTAGGCGGTGTTGAACGCCGCGAAGCCGTGGGAGAAAATCGGTTGCTGCGGATACCAGCGTTTATGGGCCAGCGCTTCGAGCGCATCCGGAGACAAGCGAAGATGGCGCGCGACGCGGCGCAGTACGGCGTCGAGCGGCTTGCCGGCTTTGATCGCGGCAAGATCGGCGAGAGGCACTTCTGCGCGCTGCGCCAGTTCCTCGTCGGTAATTTTCAGACCGCGCTGCGTCTTGTTGATAACATCGTTGAAATTGTCCTCGAGTGGGATGCGGGCCATGCCGGCAATAAACCCTGCTGGTTTGCCCCGGGCAAGTCGGATACCGCCCGCCCCGGGGGATTTTCCAGCCGGATCCCCATTTTATAGCCGGCGGCGTCGGTGATCGTCCGAATTTTTTGTTCCGTGCATTTCCCGTTGCCACGAGCCGCTGGCTCCCCCTTTCATTTCCGCTCCATGAGTACTTCCTCTGACTATCTTAACAGTCTTTATTCACTTGGCGGCAAGGTCGCCGTCGTCATTGGCGGCACCGGTGAACTGTGCGGAGCGATGGCGGAGGGGTTGGCTGGCGCGGGTGCCGAAGTGGTGCTGGTCGGCCGGAACGAGGAGAAAGCTAAGCCCCGCCTCGAGCGCATCCAGGCCACCGGCGGCAAGGCCTATTTTGTCGCGGCCGAGGCGAGCGAAAAGGCGGCGATCCAGCAGTTGCTGCAGACCGTTCTGGCCCGTTCGGGTCGCGTTGATATTGTGGTGAATGGCGCGGGCGTGAATTCGGCGACTCCGTTTCTCGACATCGCGGAGGACGAATTCGAGCGCATCGTGAAAATCAACCTGAAGGGGGTTTTCCTGGGCTGCCAGATCTTCGGCAAATACCTCGTTGAACGCGGCGAGGGTGGCGCGATCATCAATCTCGGATCAATGTCCGGCATCGTGCCGTTGTCACGCGTCTTCACCTATTCCGCCACCAAGGCCGCGGTGCACAATCTGTCCAAGAATCTGGCCCGCGAGTGGGCGCCCAAACGCGTGCGGGTGAACACCCTCGTGCCGGGATTTTTCCCGGCAGAACAGAACCGCAAGATCTTGTCTCCCGGCCGGGTTACGTCGATCATGGGGCACACGCCGATGAAGCGGTTTGGCGAGGCGAAGGAATTGGTCGGCGCCACGCTGCTCCTCGCCAGCGACCAGGCGGGCGGATTTATTACCGGCGCGGAAATCGTCGTCGATGGCGGATATCATGCCATGACAATTTGATAGAGTGATTCGGAGGGTGATAATATCCAATTCCGACTTGCTATAAGCTGCGGAGTGAAACACCTCTTTTGGATGGTTACAGATAAAATTAAAAAACTCGAAGCGGCGCGCGACAAGGTTGCCAATCTCGAACAGTCGATCGCCAGCGAATTGAACAAGGAACTGGCGGCGTTGCCGGCGAAATATGGTTTCGCCTCCGTTGATTCCTTTATCGCCGCACTAAAGGCGGCCGGCGGCGGCCGGCGGCGGGGTCGTCCCAGACGCGCGACCAAAAGCGCCAAGGCGACGGCGGGCGGCCGGAAACGGCGCAAACGCGCGGTTATCACCGACGAGACCCGCGGCAGCTTGAAGAAGATGGTCGAAGCGGGAAAGACCGGCACGGAGATTGCCAAGGCGCTCGGAATTTCCCTGCCCAGCGTACAGAACATCAAGAAGGCCCTGGGCTTGGTGAAGAAACGCTGAGTCCAGACGGGGTTTCCGTTCACGAGCCCTCGCAACTGCGAGGGCTTTTCTTTTGTGCCGCGGAACCTATACCGGCACTCCTTCTGCGCCATGCCCGCCCACTTCATCCAAGCCAACACCAACGGACGGCTCCATCCCGCGGACGAGCCGTCGCTGACGCCGCTGAACCGGGGATTCCTCTATGGCGACGCCATTTATGAAGTCTGGCGCAGCCATCATGGAGTGGTGTTCGCGTGGGAGGAACATCTGGATCGGCTTCAGGCATCCGCGCGGGCGCTGGCGATGGATATTCCTTTTTCTGCGGAGCAGATCCGCTGGGAAATCGCCCGGACGGTGGCGGCTTTTCGGGCCGCGACCGGCTATGTCGATGATGTCTATATTCGTTTACAGCTGACGCGTGGCGCCGGCCCCATCGGTCTGGATATTGCTCTCGCCGACCGACCCGAATTTGTACTGCTGGTTCAGCCGTGTCCCCGTATCTCTCCGGAAAAGTTAAGGATCGGACTGAGGCTTTCGATTGCGACGTCCTTGCGCCGGAATCCGATCGAGACGCTCAGTCCGGCCTGGAAGACGGGCAATTATCTCAACAATATTCTCTGCCTCCGAGAGGCCCGGGCCCGCGGGGCCGACGATGTTCTCATTCTTAATCTCCGGGGAGAGATTGCGGAGGCGGCGGTTTCCAATGTGGTTTTCGTCCGGGCCGGCGAATTGGTGACGCCGCCACTGACGGCCGGCATTCTCGAAGGGATTACTCGCAAACGACTTTTGGAAACGATCGCGCCACGCGCTGGCGTCGTGGCGCGTGAAGAAGTCATCCGACCGGAAGATCTCGGGGCGATGGAGGAATGTTTTCTCCTGGGCACGACGCGGGACCTCCAATCCGTGAGCGCCGTCGACGGTCACTCGTTCCGGATCGGGACGGGGACCGTTAAGGAGCGGCTGAGTGAGGTGTTCGCTGATTATACCAGGGAATATGCGGCCGCTCATCCCGAGTTAAAGATGTAGTCCCGCCGTGCGGTGCCCTGGACATTCGGCGCGGCCCGCGGCGAAGCGCAGGTCGTGTCAATAGCGCGGCATGTCCGGTTCGATTTCGACAGCCCAGGCGTCGATGCCGCCGGTAATATTGCTGACCGCATTGAAGCCGTGATCGCGCAAGAATTTCGTCACGCGGAGACTGCGAACACCGGAATGGCAGAGGATGAGCAGGTGTTTGTCGCGGGGCAGTGCGGCGGTTTCTCCCGGGACTTCGCGCATCGGGATATGCCGGGCCTCCGCGAGCCGGCAGATTTCGAGCTCGTAGGCCTCCCGTACATCGATGACGACCGCTTTTCCCGGATGGCGATCCACGAGCTGTTTGGCCTCTCCGACGGAGATTTCGAGGGGAAATTCGCCAGTCGGTGACACGTGGGGGTCTTCCGGTAGCGCCGGGTTGCTCGATTCGCTTTCGTCGCGCACGACATGGATCGTGCGTTGCTCGCCGCACAACGGACAGTGACGATTGCGCGGCAGGACAAGGGATTGAAACCTCTGGTGAAGGGCGTCGTAGGTGAGCATACGACCCCGCAGCGATTCGCCGATTCCGGTGAGGAGCTTGATGGCTTCGAGTGCTTGGAGACTGCCGATGACGCCACACAGCGCCCCGAGGACACCGGCTTCACCGCAACCCGGCACGCTGCCGCTCTCGGGTGGCACGGGGAAGAGACAGCGATAACACGGTCCGCCGTGCGCGGAGTCGAAGACCGCCACCTGACCCTCGAATTTATAGACACTGCCGTAAACCAGCGGCCGGCGCGTGAAAAAAGCCGCATCATTGTTTAGATAGCGCGACGAGAAACGATCGGTGCCGTCGATGATCACGTCGTAGTCGGAGAACACCGCGAGGGCGTTGGTCGGAGTGATGCCTTCCGCGTGTTCGACGACCCGGACGAAGGGATTCGTGCCCCGGAGCCGCCGGGCCGCCGACGAAACCTTGGGTTCGCCCACGGACGCATCGTTGTGAAGCAACTGACGTTGCAGGTTGTGCGGCTCCACCCGGTCGAAATCCGCGATGCCAATCGTCCCGACACCCGCCGCGGCGAGGTAGAGCGCGGCGGGACTGCCCAACCCGCCGGCGCCGACAACGAGCACGCGACCGGCGGCCAGTTGTCGCTGACCTTCGAGTCCGATCTCTCCGAGCAAGAGATGCCGGCTGTAACGCGCCAGTTCAGCGGGAGAGAGGGAGGTAAGCGGTACGGCCATCGCCGCGAAAGAGACGGCATCCCCCATGGGTCGCAAATGAAATTGCGCTTGGTTGCACCTGCATCCGGAATCGGCCGATGCGCTGCCTCGGCATCGACTACGGTACCCGCCGCATCGGGCTCAGTTATGGCGACCAGTTGGGTGTCGCGACGCCGCTGCCTGCACTGACGGAGGCGGATCCCGCGGCCCGGCGCCGGGCGCTGGCGGCCGTCATCGCACAGCGCCGGATCACTGATGTGGTCGTAGGGCACCCACTCAACATGGACGATTCCGTCGGTCCAAAGGCGAAGGAAGTGGAGGCGTTTGCGGGCTGGCTGCGGGAGCAGTTTGCGCTGCCCGTGCACTTGCTCGACGAACGGCTCACCAGTTACGAAGCGGAATCCACGATCGCAAAGACGAAACGCCGCAACCTGCGCGGCAGCGGGATCATCGATTCCCGGGCGGCGACCTTGATCCTTCAAGATTTCTTGAATCTGAAATTTCCCCCGCTTTTGGAATAACGTGAATCACGCCGCCCGGCGCTTCGGCCTGCGATGAAAGGCCCCCTCTCTCTCCAACGCTGGAAAGCCATCTGCGCCTATGACGGCACGCGTTTTGCCGGCTGGCAAAGCCAGGCGGGTAAGGCCGCCATTCAAGACGTGATCGAGGCGCGGCTCGCCGCGATCTTGAAAACTCCGACCCGGATTCACGGCAGCGGGCGCACCGACGCGGGCGTGCATGCCCTCGCGCAGGTTTTTCATTTCGATGCGGACTGGAATCACGGGCCCGAGAAATTGCTTTCGGCTTTTCGCGTGGGTCTGCCCGCGGCGATTCAGGTGAAATCCGTCGGCGCCGTGCCGGCCGATTTTCACGCCCGGTTCGACGCGAAGGGCAAGCGGTACGTTTACCACGTGCACCTCGGCGACGCGGATCCTTTCTGGCGGCCGTATTGCTGGTCATTTTTCCGGCCGCTGGATGTCGCGAATATGCAGGCGGCGGCGGTGGTGCTGCGGGGGCGGCATGATTTTCGTTCGTTTACCGCGCTCAATGGACCGGAGCGGGAGGACACGATCCGCGACTTGCGCCGGCTCGATGTCATGCGCCGCGGTCGGATGATCCGGATCACGGCCGAGGCGGAGGGTTTTCTCTACAAGATGGTGCGCAGCCTCGCCGGTGTGCTCATCGCGGTCGGGGAGGGGAAATTGACGGTCGCAAACGTGGAAAAAATCTTACGGGCGCGCGAACGCACCGAAGCGGTGAAAACGGCGCCGCCGCACGCACTGTTTCTCGCCCGGGTGTTTTACTGAAACGACGCTGCGATGATGTCCCTTGGCACAGGAGGCAGGGCGGAGGCGGCCCGGGCCGTCCGCCGCGGCGCAAGCAGGAGCGGGGAAGGCGTTGCGCCATGAAACTGTTGAGCCAATTCCGGCGGGGCTTCGTCGATGTGCTCTTTCCGCCGATTTGTGTGCATTGCCGGGGGCTCGTCGAATCGGCCGGCGGCGAGCCGGAGTTTCGTTCGCTCTGCCGGCGTTGCGTGGCGCAACTCGATTGGGTGCGTCCGCCGCATTGCGCGACCTGCGGGCATCCGTTTTACGGGGTGGTTGAGGGAGAACGCATCTGCCCGCATTGTGACGGGCTTGATCCGGCATTTCACGAAGGGCGTACGGCCGTCTTGTTCAAAGGCCCGGCCCGATCCCTCGTCATCGAGCTGAAATATCATCGCGGGCTCCACGTCCTGTCCGACATCGAGGAAATTTTCCGACAGGCCCCGCATCTGATCGAGCGGGCGAAAGGATCCGTCCTGGTACCGGTGCCGTTGCATCCGCGAAAGGCGCGGGAGCGGGGGTACAACCAGGCGGAGCTGCTGGCCGAGGCGCTGGCGCGGGCGGCCGGAGGCGACGCCCGCGTGGACCGGCTGTTGCGGCGTTCGGTCGATACCCACTCGCAGACGGCATTCGACCGACGCACTCGATTGGCGAATCTGAAAAATGCCTTTGCACTCGCGCCGGACGCCGAACTTAATCCCGCGATTCATTACATCCTCGTCGACGATGTTTTCACGACCGGTTTCACGCTCAATAGTTGTGCGCGCACGCTGCGTCGGGCTGGCGGTTTGAACGTCGACGTCATCACTTTCGGCCACGGCTGATCATCGCGATGCATTTCGACAAACCGACCTACACGGTTCGTAAGACGCCCAAGAAGAGGGATATTCCCACGGGGCTTTATACCAAGGATCCCCTTTCGGGAGAGATCCTCTTTAACAAGGAAGTGGAGGACAACCAGATGGTTGTGCCCAAGAGCGGCCATCACTTTCCCATCGGTGCGCGCGCCCGGATCGTCCGGTTGATCGACGCGGGAACCTTTACCGAGGTCGACATGGCGGTGCGGTCGGGTGACCCCCTCAAGTTCGTCGATTCGCAGGCCTATCCCGACCGGATCAAGCGCTACGAAAAGGAAAGCGGCCTGCCCGAGGCGGTGGTGTGCGGGAAGGGCAAAATCCATGGCATCGCGGTGGCCGTGGCGGTGATGGACTTTCGCTTCTGCGGCGGTGCCATGGGGGCGGCGACGGGAGAAAAAATCACCCGGACGATCGAGACGGCGATCCGGGAAAAGATGCCGTGTATCATATTCAGCGCCTCGGGCGGTGCGCGCATGCAGGAGGGTATTTACTCTCTCATGCAGATGGCGAAGACCAGCGCTGCGCTCGGCCGGCTGGCGCAGGCCCGGGTGCCTTTCATTTCGGTGCTGACGCATCCGACCATGGGCGGCGTGACGGCGAGCTTCGCGACCTTGGGCGACGTCATCATCGCCGAGCCCGGCGCCCACATCGGTTTTGCCGGCGCGCGGGTGATCAAGGACACGACAAAGCAATCACTGCCGGCCGGATTTCAGACGGCGGAATTTTTGCTTAAACACGGACTCATCGACCAGATCGTCAGCCGGCTGGAGATGCGCGACCGGCTGAGGGATATTCTATCGGCGCTTTATCCCCGCCCGAAGCCGGTCCCCGCGGCGGCCTCCTGAGGCGTCCGTCTGCCGCCATGTCAGCGCGCGATCCGGCCGGCATCACGGCGGCGACGGAGTTTCTGTTCGCGCAAAAGGCGCACGGCGCAAAGTTCGGCATCGACCGGATGGCCCGGTTCTCCGAGGAACTCGGACATCCGGAGCGCGGCCTGCCATGCCTGCACATTGCCGGAACCAACGGCAAAGGCTCAGTCGCCGCGATGATCGAGTCGATTCTGTGCGCGGCCGGCTGGCGGACGGGCCTGTTTACCTCGCCGCACCTCGTGAAACCGGGGGAACGCGTGCAAGTCGATCGACTGGCCCTGACCGACGCCGAGCTGATGGACTACGTCGCCGAACTGCGACCGCTAGCGGATAGGGTGGCGGCAAACGCGGCCGACGACCGCCCGAGCTTCTTCGAATTCATGACCGCGATGGCTTTTTTGCAGTTCACGCGGAAGCGGTGTGACGTGGCGGTGCTCGAAGTGGGGCTCGGCGGAAGGTTGGATGCGACGAACGTCGTCATACCCGAAGTCAGCGTCATCACGTCGATCGGTTTGGATCACTGCGAAATCCTGGGCGAAACGTTGGAACAGATCGCGGCCGAGAAGGGCGGGATCGTGAAACCGGATCGGCCGGTGGTTCTCGGAAGGATGCCGCCGGCGGCCGAAGACGTTATTCGGGAGATGGCGGCGCAGCGCAGGGCGCCGGTGATTTCCGTGGCGGAACGGTTTGGCGACAACCTCGCGAATTATCCGACGACCAATCTGGAGGGGGATTACCAGCGCTGGAATGCGGCGACGGCGATGCTGGCCGTGCAATCGCTGCCGCCGAAATGGCAAATGGGCGACGACGTGATCAGGCGGGGCCTGGCCCGGGTCGCGTGGCCGGGGCGATGGCAGCGGCTGCAGGTGGCGGGACGTCTGCTGGTGTTGGATGCGTCGCACAATCCCGAGGGAGCTCAGGTGCTCGAAGCCAGTCTCGCCCGGCTCGTTGCCGAAACCGGTCGTGCGCCGGTCGTCATCACGGGCGCATTGGGAACGGCGCGCGCGCGACCGTTGATCGAAACGATTTGCCGGCATGCCGCCCGGCTCCATCTCGTCGTGCCGCATCAACCGCGGGCGTGCAGTCACGCGGAAATGGAAGCGCTCGTGCCGGCGGATTTTCGCGGGAAAGTCATTCGCGATGCGGTGGCTAATTTGTTTCCCGCGGCCGGACAATGCAGGGCCGGCGCGCCGGACGACGTGATTGTCGTTACCGGATCGATCTACCTTCTCGGTGAAGTGCTCGCGCGATTTAGTCGGCCGGAGTAGGCGACCCAAATAGCGAGTGTCGCACGGAACGAAACACGGGCCGAACGCGCCGTGGCCGGCACCCGCGGCCCGCGATCAAAAACGCACGAGGGCAGCCGTCGCCGGCACGTCCTTGATGATTTGGGACGGCTGCGGGCCGACACCCAAGTAACGCAAATTGGGCAGTTGATCGTCGGCCGGCCAGCGTTCACCGGCGTAGGCGACGTCGAGCAGGCTCTTCACCATCGCGGCCGCGTAACGCTGCGCGTTGCCGGGGAGATCGGCGAAACGGCGGACCTGCGAAATATCCTCCGCCCAACCCGGATGACGGGTGTAGACCGGCCGGAGTGTTTTGCGGACGGCTTCGTTGCGGGGGACGTGGGTCAGCCGCCGGCCATCCGCAGTCTCGTAGCCGATGCAAATCTGCAGATCGCCCCGCCAGTCGCCGCTGTGCGTGAGCGCATCGAGTTTGTTGATCATCACGTCCTGAAAACCACCGTAGCGTAGCGCGTCGCCCTTCTCCACGGCATCATACCAACCCACCATGCGCTGCCGCCCGGTGCTCGTGCCGAATTCGATTTGTTTGAGTTTGGTGGTCAGCGGCTGCGCATCGTCCATCTGCGTGAGGAACGTATGCGTGCCGACCTTGGTGTCGTAGGCCTTGGCGACGCCGAACGTGTGGATGCGTTGAACGGGAATACCCGCGCTTTCGAAAAATTCCGGGGTGTAGGTGTGGGAAGCGGTGACGTTCGGCGAATAACCATGCCGCTTGTCGAGCCAGTACGCCTGGCCGAATTCGCCGATGATCGTGCGGCCGGCGGTGAGCTCCCGCAGGATGAGTTCGCGCACTTCACCGATGTTTTTGGCGAGGGCCGTCCCCGCCTGCCAGTAGACGCGGGTGAGAACGTCGAGATTGAGGGTGAAGGGCGCCGGGCCGCGGAAGCGTGTGAAATCGAATTCCTCGCGCGAAAAAACGCCGAGCTCGATGGCCTCGGCATTGGCGCGTTGTTCGGCCGCAGTGAGTTTTTCGAAGAATTCGTGCCACGTGGCGCCGTTTACGCGGCAGACGTGCTGGATTGTGCGGCAGGCGCGGTCGGCGCGGGCGGCAAGTTTGCGGGCAAAGAAATTCGGTCCTGCGAGAAAGTCCGAGAACGTGATCTGCCACTGCGACACTTCGTCGACGTAGGCCGGCGTGATGCCGCGTCCTGTCGAGCCCCGGGCCTCCTCCGCGAGCACATTCACGCGGTAGTCTTCCCACGCGAGGTCGAGCAGCCGGTGGGAGAGATCCGAGACGAGCGTGCGTTCGTCGATCAATAAACGCGAGAGGATGGCGTGGCCCTTTTGCTCGAGCGGGCGGGTTTCCCACCAGATCTTGCGTGGATCCGCGACCACGCCGCTGCCGATGCAGAGGTGCGCGGCATCGCGCACGACGACGCCGGCGGGCAGCAGGTTGAGCTTGAGGCCGCCGGCCGTGTGCCCGGAATTGGCGCCTCCATTAACCTTGAGGACGACCGACACGGGCGCTCCGGTGCCCCGGAGTTCGTCGGCGACTTCCGGGATGAGGCGGCCCTTGCCCTCGTCACCAAGGGAAATGCCCACGTCGGCGATAAGCTGGCTGGAAAAAGGGAGGAGGGACATGGTTGCGGGAAAAAATCGGCAACCGAAGCTCGTCCGTGAGAAATGGAAAAACCCCTGTTGTCCGGAAGGGAAAACGCGACCGACGGGAAGAGCGCAAACAGAAAACGGCGGATGAATTTTGCCGTGCGTCGTTCAAACCGTATCGCGCCCCGGCGGGCGGGCGATTTTTCGGTGGATGAAATTCGGCGGTGGCGAACGGGTGCGGCGCGCCGAAAAACGTGACCGGAAGCGAAACGCGTGCGTGTGAGTGGCCGCGTGCCTCGATGAAAAGTCCCGCGGATTTTTTTTCCGAGAGTTGACGGCGGCAGACTTATCGGGACGATAAATACTTCGACGGTTCCGAAACTCATCCGCAGGTTTGTTCCTCGGTTCGTTGTCGTCGGATAATCATCAACCCAAAAACATAATATGGCTAAATCCCAAAACTCGAAGAAGCAGACCAAAAAAGCGCCCGCCAAGACCGCCAAGCAAAAAAAGCAGGCGAAGCGGGTGAAGAAGGGGAAGTAAATTTCCCGTATCCGTCCGGCCGGTTGATTCCGGCCGTCTCGAAACAGCACAGCTCCCAAAGCTGTGCTGTTTTCTTTTGTCCCGCCCGCGATGCCGGGAGGCGCTGGCGGTGGAAGCGGGCAAGGGGCCGGCCCGATGGTGGGATTGCGGAGATCGTCCTCGTGTTTGCGGCGGGCCGATCTTTTATCGAGCGCATGCCCCTGGATCCCCATTCCGACTTCGACCATACTGTCATGGACCTCATCGAGCACAACCCCGGCGGGGTGGTGCCTATGACGCCAGCCTACCAGGACGCTTTGGCCCGACTTTACGCCGCGCACCAGATTTACGCGAATGCGGATCACAAAAACGGTCATGTCACGGCGCGTTCGCTGGCGAGGCTCCCTTGTTTCCAGGCGGGTAATCTGGCGGCGCTGCTTGCCGGAGAGATCGTCGCTGCAACGTTGGAATCCAACACCGGCATTTTCGACCGTTACGTCCGGTCGCTGGCTCCCGCGGTACGTGAAAAAGCCGAATACTTTCGGGCGACTATCGCCGGTCGCCCGGCGCATCACCGGAAGCACGGCGATGGGGCCAGAACAATCACGCAGGATCCGCTGCACACGTTGTTCCTGGTTCCGGGATCGGGACCCCATCCCGGGTTGCCGGGTAACTATCTCTACGGATCCGTTTTGCAATTGAGCGCGGACCCGGCCGCGGGGTGGTCGGTGCACATTCACGACAGCGACGACGGAGCGGCTTCGGCGGATGCGCCGACAATGGCGGACGCGTTTGCCAAACTTCAGGAACTCATCGAGAGCGCGCCGTTCACCCTGCCGGAAATCGAAGCGCTGGGCTTTAAGATGAGCTGACCCGTTGGGCAGCCCGTGCGCGGTCCACTGGCCCTTGGTTCAAGAGCGCTTTTTCCGGTCGTCCGCAGCGTCGGCAGTGCCGCCGGGCGGAACCACGCGGCCCCCAATCAAATCGGCATCGCTGGCGGCAGCGGCCCGACGGAAGAATTCCACGCAGCGTGCGATCTCGGCCTCGATCATCGGCGTGCGGGCCTCGTATTCCAGATAGACGATACCGGTGAAGCCCTGACGGCGCAGTTCCGCCAGCTGGCCGGTTGCGTTCGAGACGCCGGTGCCCCACGGCACGTCCCGGGCGGTGCGCGTGAATTGGACGATATCCTTGAAGTGCAGCGAAATCAGCCGACCCTCCGTTTTTCGCAGCGCGGCGACCGGATCGAGGCCGGAACGCGCCCAGTGGCCGGTATCCGCGCAGAAGCCCATGTGCTTTCCGTAGGGCTGCAGGGCCGCGACGAGATGCTCGGGCGGGTTGTCCGGATCGTAGTGATTGTGAAAGGTGACACCGACGCCGAACTCCCGCGCGAGTTGATCGAGGAGCGGAATTTCCGTCGACCACTTGGCCTTCGGCGGCTCGACGGCGATGTCCCGCATGCCCATCGCCTTCGCGAACGTGAAAAGCTGCCGCCACTCGGTTCCGTTAATGGCACTTACGACACCCATGCTCGTCATCGTGACACCTTTTTCCTGCAACATGGCCAGAATCCGGCCACGCGTGGCCGCATCCATGGTCGGTGCCAGGGTCCCTTCGATACCGTCCCCGATCCGTTGCCGGGTAAATCCCTGCAGGTGGTGAATTCCGAGGTTCGCCGCTTTGTCGGCGGTTTCGGCCAGTGTGAGGTTGTTGTAGGTCCAAGCTTGCAGGCCCAGTGTCGGCGCCGCTGACCGGGTAGGGCCGGTCAGCGGCTGGCACGCCGTCAACACGAGTGCGGCGAGAATGGGGATAGGGCGAACGTGTCGAAAGAGAGTCATTGGGTGGGAGCGGCGGGAAGCCGGCAGCCGTAGCGGTGAGCGAGCGATGACGAAGAAAGCAACATCAGGTAGGGGAGACATGAGCGAGGCAAGCGCTGGGGAACTGGGCCAGCTTGGGAGTTTCGGACAGTGCCTTGGTTTTCTCAATATTCCAGCGAGGTATTTTCACGTTGTGCTGTCCGGCGAAAACGCGGGGAAGGTCGGACTGGTGGCGGACAGCCGGAGCCATCGCCGCTCAATGCGTCATCAGGTAGAAAACGATGTTGATGCCGAGCGGATAGGCGCGGGCTTCGGAGAATATTTTGAAATAGTCCGCTTGTTCGCCTTCGCGCCCCCAGCCGTCGCTGATGTCCGAGTTGTGAATGGCGAGCACGCTGATGCGTTGCTGGTCATCGAGGAGGGCCTGCACGTGCATCGTCTCGGATCCCACGCCACGATCGCTGGCGGTTGGATTCGAAGTCGGATCGGCGGGATTGTAGTTGGTATTCCAGCGCTGCATCGACGGAACGCGCAGACTGCTCATCGGCCCTCGCAGCTCGAACACGCAGTGAAAGATCGGATGCTCCATCGACAATTCGGTCCAAGTCCGGCCGGGCAGCACGCGGTTTATCTCGGTCCGAAGATTCTGCCAGGCCAGCGCACCCCAAAAATCGTTCACGAGCAGCACACCGCCATTCGAGAGATACTGGCGCAGTGCGTTGATCTTGGCGGGACGCAGCGCGAGGCGCTCGATGTGCTCCATGTAGATGAACGGATAGTCCGCGAGATCGGGACTGGTGAGCTTGAGCACACGGGCATCGGGATCGGCCTTCATGGACGTGAGCTGCTGCAGGCGGTGGGAAAAATTCAGGTCGGCGTCGGGGTAGTCGACCACCCAGCCCATCCGGCCGAAGCCACCGAATCGGCCGCCGCCGCGACCGCCCCCGCCGCCGAAACTCCCGCGAAGCCCACCGCGTTCGGTCGAGCGCGAGGGATCCGACCAGAAGATGATTCGGGCAAAGGTGAACACGTCTTTTTCAAATCCCAGCGGGTTCGTCCATTTGGGCAATGTGATGCTGTGGCCCACCGTTTCGCGTGCGGTCCGGAGCGTTTCTTCGTCGACGTAGCCACCGCCCTCGAGCCGCACCAGCGAACCGCCCCCGTCCGTGTCGGGCTGCGCGAGGCCCGTGCCCGGTCACGGCCGCAAATAAGAGGAGGCTCGCGATTATTCCGGGTCGACGGATCATCTCCGTGCCTTGACCGACGCACGCTAGACTCGGACGAGCCGGCGGCGAGTCCATAAGGAATAGTCCAAGGAAGGTTTGTGGCCCGTGAGGAAATTAGGCGCCGGATCCGAGGTTGAGATCCCGTGCGCGCCAAAGCTAAGGCAGCGCGAAGCAGTAGTAGGCGTTGCCGGCTTTTGTCTCGGGTTTGCCACCGCCACCGGCGGCGATGAGCACGTATTGGCGGCCTTTGACTTCATAGGTGGCGGGCAGCGCATAACCACCGGCCTCCAGCTGGAATTCCCAGAGCAGTTTGCCCGAGTCCTTGTCGTAGGCGTGGAAGCGTTCGTCCATCGCCGCGCCGGTGAACACCAGCCCACCTGCGGTGACGATACAGCCGCCCATGTTGAAGGTGCCGGTTGGCGGCTCGCCGCGTTTTTCCAGTGCCGGGTATGTGCCGAGTGGCACCTGCCATCGGAACTCACCGGTGTCCAGGTTGATGGCGGTCACGGTGCCCCAGGGGCGTTTGTTCGCCGGGAATCCCTCCGGGTCGCGGAATTCGTGATGTCCGGTCGCGAGGAACTGGATTTCGCCGGCCCAGTTGGACTTCAGGTCCTTCACGGGAATCCGCTCGTTTGCGCCCTCATCGAAGAGGAACGCGGTCACCGCCCGTTTCTCCAGCGGTCCGAAGGCCGCGGCGAAGCTCGGCATTTGCCCGCGGCCGGTCTCGAGCAGGGCGAGCACCTGCGCTGGCGTGAGTCGTTCGCGAATCGATTTGAGCGAGGTGAAGGATGGCGCGTTCGGGTTGGGCGGCCGATCAAGCCCGTGGCAGGCGGAGCAGATGGAGCCGTAGATCAGACGGCCCAGTTCGGCCACGGTGATGTCGGCGCGCGGCTTGGCGGGCACCATGGCAATCCATTCGGCCTCACTGCTGGAATTCACATAGAGCGTCCGTGTCGCGGAATCGAAGGCCGCTCCGCCCCATTCGCCGCCGCCGTTGAACTGAGGCAGCGTGACGGCGGCGTCCAGGCCCGGCGGGAGGAAAGTATCGCCGGTCCGCATCTTCGCCAGTTGCGCGAGGACGGCCACCCGGGCCTTGGGATTCAAGTCGGTGGCTTCGGCGGCGGTGAAGCGTTGCTGCGCGTAGGCCCTCGGCTTTGTGGGATACGGCTGCGTGGGCCAGCTTTTCTCCCCGGGGATGGTGGACTGGGGCACCGGACGTTCCTCCACGGGAAACAGCGGCTTGCCGGTCTCGCGATCGAGCAGGAACAGATGGCCGATCTTTGTCACCTGGGCCACGGCATCGATCTCCCGGCCGTCGTGATTGACCGTTACGAGACTGGGCTGGCACGGGATATCGTAGTCCCAAAGATCGTGGTGAACCACCTGGTAATGCCAGACGCGTTCGCCGGTATCGGCCTTCAATGCGAGGACGCAGTTGGCGTAAAGATTTTGTCCGATGCGATTGCCGCCCCAGTGATCGTAGGAGGGGGAGCCGGTGCCGGCGAAGACAAGGCCCCGCGTGGTATCGAGCGTCATACCGCCCCAGCAATTGACGCCCCCAATGCTCTTCCAGGCTTCGGGGGGCCAGGTGTCGTAGCCGGGTTCTCCGGGGTGGGGGATGGTGTGAAAGATCCATTTGCGCTCGCCAGTGCGAACGTCGAATGCGCGGAGGTGCCCCGGAGCGGCTTGGGTGGGCCCCTCGCCGACCGAAGAACCCATAATCAGGAGATCCTTGTAAATAATGCCCGGAGTCGAAGCGGACACCGGCAGGAAGTAGACGTCCCGATCCAGTCCCTCGCGCAAGTCCACTTTTCCGGCGCGCCCGAAGCCGGACACAAGTTTGCCGTCCTGCGCGTTGATCGCATGGAGGAAATTACCGGCGACGAAAAATATGCGCTGTTCCGACCCGCTGCCCCAATACGTCACGCCGCGGTTGACTCCGCGGCCGCGCACGCCGTCCCAGGGATCGAACATCCAGCGCTGGTTCCCCGTCACGGCATCGAGCGCGAGAAGTTTCAGTCCGGGCGTGGTGAGATACGCCACGCCGTCCACGACGATCGGATTGCATTCGATCGTCGAAGCGGGCTGCGGGGTCATGTCATCCGTGCGGAAAACCCATGCGGGTTTGAGCTGGGTTACGTTTTCGCGGTTAATCTGGCTGAGGGCGGAATATTTCGCGCCGGTGGCGTCGCCGCCGTAGACTCGCCAATCGCGGTGACTATCGGCGGTCGCGGCCGTCCCGCAGCCGGCGAGAAGGGCGAGATATGCACCGCGCGGGTAAGAAATTTTCATGAGGTATCGGATCGGGGTGACGGGCAGGGTGTGGGGTTGGCGAGGGAGCCTATCGGAAATCCGGTATTCGACGAAGTCGCATTTTCAGATCGGATAGGACGGAGTCTGAGCTTATGTATGAATGATGGAATGGTTTTTCGGGTGAATATTCGTTGTCGGCAACCGCATCTGCTTTTTTCCCGTTCTCCTGATCGCATGATCCCGCCCTCGGTCGCTCAAACCGTTAAACTCGATGGCTCACGTTCTCGCTATTGACGACGATCCGCCGCTGCGCCGGATGCTCTGAGATTCTCCGGCTGGCGGGTCATGCGACGACGCTGGCGGCTGATGGCCTGGAGGGAGCGCAATTCTACCGTTCCTATTCGGCCGACCTCGTCCTGTGCGATATCGTGATGCGGCACAGCGGGCTCTCGTTGATTCGGATCCTGCGGGAACAGTTTCCCCAGTGCCGCATCATCGCCATGTCGGGCGCCGAACCCCATCGGCTCGCTTATGCGCTCGAGTCCGGTGCGGTCTGTGCGTTGAGAAAGCCATTTCTACCGTCTGAATTGGTCGAACTCGTTGCCAAGGTGCTTGCTATGGCGTCGGAAGCAACCCCACGCGAGGAGAACGGACCAGCGTAGCCGTTCGTGGCTGCTGGTCGGCGGGCAGGCCCGCCGGTGCCATGCCGGGCTCGTTTGCGCCAGCCTCGGGGCAGCGCGCCGGTTCGTGCTCGACTGAGGCACATCGTAGGCGAAATATTTCGCCCTACGATGAATACCCTCCTCCGACTTCTTTGCGTTCTTGTTTTCACGGCCGGGCATCAGGCGGCGGCAGCAACCTCGGACGACGCCCGGAACATCGAGGCGGAAATTTCCCGGCTTGATGCGCAGCGCATCGAGGCGCTGGTGAAGGCGGACATGAAGGCGCTCGATCAGATCTATTCGGACGACTTGGTGTACGTTCACTCGGGGGGTAAGATCGACTCGAAGAAGCCCTACCTTGCGCTGCTTTCCTCCGGCAGCCTGATCTACGCTTCCCAGCGTTACGAGCCGCCGGCGCGCGTCTTGGTCGCCGGGAACGACACGGCCATCGTGACCGGGCGTGCGAACATCGAACTGAAGAACAAGGCGGGGAAGATCTCGACGCGCGTGCTCGCCACGACGACCGTTTACGTGAGGTCAGCGGCGGGCTGGAAGGCGATCTCCTATCAGGCCACTCCGGTGCTGCCGTAAGGGAGGGGTTTGAAGCGAAGTTGTCGGGCGGGCGGCGACGGATCCCGCTGCAGGATGGTGGCGCGGACCTCGGGCTGAATCGGACCCGGTAATTTTGCCGGTTTTTTCCATCGGCATGAATCGTTCGGCCGGCTTGGGTTGAAGGCATCGTGAAAACTCCGCGCCGAATTCTGGTCTCGCTGTTTTGTATTTTCGGATTGTTCGCTGCCCGCGTTTTTTCGGCCGACGCTTCCATCGCCCTGTCCCGGTGTGTGCTGGCGGTTTCGTCCGAGCGGCCGGAAGCCCTGTATCATCAGGGGGAGCCTGTGACGTTTCGCATTCGCCTCGAACTCGACGGCCGGCCAGTCCGTGACGCGGAAGTGCAGTGGACCACGTCGAAGGATGGGGTGGCGCCGATCCAAAAAGGCCGGGTCGTGTTACGGGATGGACAGGCGACCATCAGCGGTCGTCTCGCCGAACCCGGGTTTCTGCAATGCCGTGTCGCCTACGAGGCGGGTGAATTGAAACTCAGCGCGCTCGCCGGTGCCGGCGTGGATCCACTGCTGATCAAACCCAGCCAGCCCGCGCCCGACGATTTCGATGCTTTTTGGATGGCGAAGAAGGCGTTGCTTGCGGCCGTACCGGTCGAGGTAAAACTCACGGCGGTGGAGTCGGGTGTAGCCGGCGTCACGGCGTTTGACCTCCAGGCGACGAGTTTGGGTGCCCCGGTTTCCGGTTACCTGGCCGTGCCGACCGGGGCCCGTCCGAAATCCCTGCCCGCGATCCTCACGGTGCATGGGGCCGGAGTGAGCAGTGCCGGTCTTTCCGGCACGGTGGGTTGGGCGCGGGAAGGGGCACTCGCGATGGACATCAATGCCCATGGCCTGCCCAACGGTCGGCCAACGGAATATTATCAGGGGCTCAGGGACGGGGAGCTGAAGGCCTATTCGACCCGTGGCCGGGAATCGCGAGAGACGGTTTATTTTCTCGGCATGTTCCTGCGCCTAATCCGGGCGATCGATGTGCTCACCGCCCGGCCCGAATGGGATGGGCGAACCGTCGTCGTTTACGGATCGAGCCAGGGCGGCGCCCAGGCTCTGGCGGCGGCCGGACTGGATTCGCGGGTGACGTTCTTCGTCGCGGGCGTACCGGCGATGTGTGACCACACCGGCGCATTGGCCGGCCGGATCGCGGGTTGGCCGAAATTTATTCCGACGGGCGAAACGCTGCGCCCCGAAGTTGTCGTCGCCGTGCGCTATTACGATACGATGAATTTCGCGGCGCGGATCAAGGCGGCGGCTTTTTTCACCATCGGCTTCATCGATACGACGTGCCCGCCGACCTCGGTTTACGCGACCTACAATGTGCTCCGCGCGCCGAAGGGAATTTTTCACAACATTGCGGCCGGGCAT
>SIBR01000028.1 GCA_009695065.1 Opitutus sp.
CGGACCGAGGTCTTGAAACAGGAACGGTTCCTGCTGACAGTCTGGCGAAGGCCGGGCGCTGGTCTCTGCTGTAGTTGCATGGTTCACCCCAACAACTTAAGCAGGAATCACGCCCGGTCTTCACCTCGCGTATGAAATATCCGGGCTAGCCGTAGCCCTGCCCGGGACAGACTGTGTGAAAACTCGAAAAAGTGCTCATTTTGCCATTCTGGGCGAAGCGAAGAATCCATGCCGTCGAGTGAGCCGAATGTGTGGATTCTTCGCTTCGCTTAGAATGACAGACTTTTCATACAGTCTGGGGAGGGCAGGGACCGAAGGTTCGATCGATCCGACTTGTCCCGCTTCTCCCCAAGCGGGCTACCTCCGGTCGAGCCGGCAACGAGAGGCAAAGTTCATGACAGCCTCTAACCGAGAAAGCAGACGCCGCGGGGAGTTTCGTCCGTGCCGGATGCCATCCGCATGAAGAAGAGACCGCATATCCCCCGGCTCGATGGTGGGCAACAGACGATCCTCCTCGTGGAGGACGTCGAACGTTCGGTCGCGTTTTATCGGGATAACCTGCGGTTGGAGGTGAAGGATGGTGACACGGACCGCTATGCCGAAGTGGGCACCGGTGACGTTAGCGTTCTTCTGCTGGTGAAAAGCGAAGGCTCGATTGCCCCGATGGCCGGCGTGGCGGCGGCGGGAACGCCCTCGACCCTGACATTCTCGATTGCGTCGGACGGGTACGATGCCTGGAAAAAGTGGCTGCTACGTCGGACTGTCGAAATCGAAGGCGAGAGGAGGTGGATCCATGGCGGGCGCAGCTTGTACATCCGCGATCCCGACGGGCCGAGATTGGAATTCAAGACTCCGGCGATTACGGCGCCGCCAAAACCGACGCCGCTGAAGCCGCCGTCGGAAGCGAAAGAGTAAGAGGGCGTTTTTAAAGGGTCACTTGATTGTCATTCTGATCGCCAGCGAAGTTACCGAGCGAAGGGACAGGCTTGGGTCATCCAGCGAAACATTCGCACCCGCGAAACGGCAGCGTAGGTCCAACTGGATCTTTCGCTTCGCTCAGAATGAAAAGTGGGGTTTTGGGACATGTTCTTAGCCGTAACAATTCAGTCGGAGGGCGTTTTTTCTCCGAAAACGAAGGCGCTGAAAGGTGGACGGTGACCTCCGGGCGCCGTCTCCGAAGGTACGCTCGAAGAACGCGCCCGGAGGTCGCGTTCCACCCCAAGCCAACTGCATCGTTACGGCTAAGCCGTATCCATGCAGTCGAAAGACGTTTCCCGAGTGACCGGACGGACCCCAATTGGTGTAGAGCTGCCGCTGGTCGGCAGGCGCAATCTTCATTCTCATTGGGTCCGGTCCCCCGAAGCTTGCTTCGGCTTGGTGTAGCCGGGTTCGACGAGCCCGGAGAAACCGGAACGATGATCGTGGTTGAGTTTCCCGGGGTCGGCGACCCCGGCTACAGGATACGGTTTTCGGAAATGCCCCGGAGCTTGCTCCGGGGCATTTTTTAATCGAAGAGTGGCCCGTCGGCGAGCGACGGCCCTACACTCCATTGCATTGCTACGGCTAAGACGCTGATTGATTCCGAATCATTGCCGCCAGGGCGGCGCGGGCCCGGGCTTTGGCGGGCTCGTCGTGCTTGGCGCGGGAGGGCAGGGCGAGCCCGTGTTCGAACGCGGCCCGCGCCCGCGCGGTTTCGCCGGCGGCTAGGAAGGCGAAGCCCAGTTCCAGGTGGTGGGCCAGTTCTTCCGGCTCAAGTTCGACCGCACGGGAGAGATATCGCACGGCCTCGGCCGGCGAAGCACTGGGCAGGCCGCCATAAAAGGCCCGTACCCACACGCGAGCTGCCAGGCCGAGTTCGCTCACTTCGTGGTTCCAGCGACCCAGCACATGATGAGACCAGGCGTAGTGCGGGTCGAGCGCCAGCGCCCTTTCGGCTTCCTCCCGGATGAGCCGGGAGTATTGGACCTTGGTGCGCGTGTCGGCAAAAAGGCTGAGTTTGCCATGGCTCACCGCGAGCGAAAGGACGTTGACCGCATTGCGCGGATCGAGGGCGACCGCGCGCTGCGAGTAGGCGAGGGCACTTTCGGCCGAGGCCTTTTTTTCGGCATCGGTTTTTAGATCGACGATCCGATCGGAATACTGGCGGGCGATTTTTTGGAGGATGGACGCGTTGTTGGGCCGCAGTTGGTCGGCCGCGAGGTAGCGATCGAGGGCGTGTTGCGAGTCGAGACTGGCCTCCGCGGCGCGGGCTTCGCGGAGCAGGGTCTCGGCGTCGGTGGCGGTGGCGAAAAGAGCCGCCTCGCCACCACCAAGTAGGCCGAGCAGAAGAACGCAACGAATCCAGCACATGTTACCGGATTTTACGCGTGAACCCATCATTTGGTTGCCTGCATTCTCCGGTCCAGGACGACATCGGGCGCCGGTCGAATTATTCAAGGGTTGCGGTGCGCATACCCGCAACGCTTTCGGTGACTTCTTTGGAATTCCTCCAAGGCGGTGATTAATTCAGAAGCCAGGAAGCTAGGAATTGGTTCATGGCTTCTGAATTCTTCCTTTGGCTTGGTGGTTTTGTGCCTCATCGTGGAGGACGCCGGGCGGAGACCGGCGCTACTTCGGGTTTGCGAAACAGGTAGTGGCTTACGAGCCACTCTTCGCCGCCGCGATAGCCCCAGAGTTCGGCGCAGCTCAGGTAAAACGTGCGCCAGTAGGCCCACCATTTGGCGGCGTGCTCGCGGCCGTAGGTGGCCGCAAACCGCGGCAGGATCTCCGCGCGATGCGCATCCATGTTCTTCAGCCAGTGCTCGGCCGTGCGCTGGTAGTGGGTGCCGTTGACCTTCCAGTCCGTGACGAGCCGGAGGTCGTCCTGAAAACACGAAAGCAGATCGTGCGCCGGCATCTGGCCGCCGGTGAAAAAATACCGCGACATCCAGTCGGTCGCGTCGCGGGAGACGAAATGATAGGAAAAACGCGCGTGGGTGAAAATGTGCACGAACAACTGGCCGCCGGGCCGCAGCCAGCGGGCGATGTTCGCGAGCAGCCGCCGATAATTCTTCATGTGCTCGAACATTTCGATCGAGACGACGCTATCGAACTGGGCGGGCGCCAGTTCGAGCACGTTCAGGTCACCCGTGAGGATGCGGAGGTTGGTCAGGCCGCGCTGGCGGGCGACGGTCTCGATGAATTCCCGTTGGGAGTTTGAATTCGAGACCCCGGTAATCTGCGTGCGGGGAAACTTGGCCGCGAGATAAAGGGACAACGACCCCCACCCGCAGCCCAGCTCAAGGATGGACTGGCCGTCGGCGATTTGCGCGCGCTCGACATAAAGGGCGAGCATCGCTTCCTCGGCCTCGGCGAGCGACTCTTGGCCGGTGGGGTAGAGGCAGCCGGAATATTTCAAACGCGGGCCGAGGCAGAATTGATAGAAGGCGGCCGGCACCTCGTAATGCTGTTCGTTGGCTGCGGAGGTTTGCTCGGCGATCGGCCGGGTCTTGAGATCCGCGACGTAGCTGGGCTGGTCGTATTGAGGCGTCTCGTCGCGGATGCGCTGGGCCAGCAGACGGCGGATGCCAATGCGAACCAGCCAGTCGGGCAGCAAATTTTTTTTGAGGAGGGCGTCGATCATGGGGCCGGCTGTTTCGGAAACCACGGTACGAACGCGCTCGTGGTTTGCTGGTAGCGCCGGTAGGCGTCGCCCTTGCTGCGCACGCTTTGTTCCTCGGTCAGGGGGATGCCGGTGACGCGCAGCAGCAGAAAAAGAATGGCGCCCGGCCCGATCGCGGCGAGCCAGCCCACGGGTGAAGCGAGCGCGAAAACGAAGTAGGCCACCCAGATCAGCCACTCGAAAAAATAATTGGGATGCCGGCTGTAGTGCCACAGCCCCACGTCGCACACCCGGCCGCGGTTGGCCGCTGCGCGCTTGAAGGCCGCCAGTTGGGCGTCGGCCAGCGCCTCGCCGCTGAGCGCCACCAGCCAGAGGATCGCGCCGGCCCACTCGAGCGGATGCAGCGCGGGCGCCGGGTTGCGGCAGGCGAGTAGAAAGGCCACGCCGAGCAGCACGACCGAGACGGCCTGAAGCTGAAAGAAGCCGAACATCTTGGGCGCAAAATTGCCTGCCCAGTCCCGGCGCAGTTGGGCGTAGCGGGCATCCTCGACCGGATGATGGTGGGAAACGCGAACCAGCAAATGCGTGCCCAGCCGGATGCTCCACATGACGGCCATCGCGGCCAGCAAGGCCCGGCGCAGGGGCCAGCCGGAGCCGAACAGCGCATAAAAAGCCGCCAGGGCGCCGAAGGCGTACGACCAGGCGATGTCGACAATCCCATAGTTTTCGATCCGGCGCGCCGCCAGGTAGAGCACGGCAAAACCGCCGCACAGTGCCGCCAGGGCGATGAGCCCGAGGAGAAGCGCCGTCATGGGATGGGGTGGGTGCGCGCCTTCTCGGCCGCGGCTCTGGCGGCGGTGGCCAGCCGCGCGTTTTCAATTCCGCGCAGGATGGGCAGCGAAATATAATAGACGGCGGTGGCCCAAAAGGGCACGAGGACGGCCCAGACCACAATGGCGTGCAGGGCGGTCGTGCCGTAGTCTTGCACGAAACGCAGCGGATCGTCGATCAGGAGCCGGCGCATGGCCCGCATCTCGAGCCGCGTTTGGGCGGCGCCAAAGAGGAGTTCGCCCCATTTGAACGAATAAAAGATGAACGGGATGTGAATCGGCGTAGAGGCCAAGTTGACGGCTTGAATGATAGGCTGGTTCAGTTTCATGAACACCCCCACGATGAGGCAGATTAGGGTCGTGGTGCCGAGAATGGGGAACATCGCGATCGAGCTGCCGATCGCGATCGTGAGGGCGATTTTCTGCGGCGTGAGACCCTGGGTCAGCTGGGCGACGATCGGATCGACCACCCGCCGCTGCAAGAGGTTGCGCGGCGGCAAATCCGAAGTGGGTGGGATCACGGGGTCAGGAACGGACACAGGTCAGCACGGATAACACAGTTTGGCCGGATGGGAAGCCGGGTTGCGCCTGGATTCGCCCGAGGCGAATCTAGGGGTGCCACGGCCAGTTAGGTGATTATGGTCAACTCCGGGGTAAGGCCAAGGCGATGACGACGACGCCAATCGCGGCGAGCGACAGCCCCAGCGGCCCGACGCCTTCGCGCCGGGCGGTCAGCAGGTCGCGGAACTCTGAGTTGGGCTGGCGCTGCGCCAGCTCGGCGAGGCAGAAGGCGGCCATCGCGATATTCCCGAGCAGCATGATGGCGACAAACCAGGCGGACCGCGCGATCCAGGAGGTGTGCTTGGAGCAGACCCAGACGAAGAACGTAACGAAGCCCCAGTAGGCATCGATCAGCGTGGCAATAAACCAGGGGTGCGTGAACACCTCGCGGGGCACCGCGAACAACGGGCAGCGCAGGCTCGCCCAGCTCGTGACGGCGAGCATCGAGGCGAGGATGAGGAGGAAGAGGGAGCGGAGGAGGAGCATGGAAAAATAGCGAGTAGCGGGTAGCGAGCAGCTGCGCTTCGACCGATTGGTCTACTCGCTACTTCAAACTCAGATTGTTCGGCCGCGTGTACACCGTGTGCACGACCGAGATGTTGCGCATCGCGAACGCGGCCTCGCAGTAGCAGAAGTAGTAGGTCCATTTGCGCAGGAAACGCTCGTCGAAGCCGAGCGTCTGCACGGCGTCGCGGCGCGCTCGGAATTGCTCGTGCCAGAGTCGCAGCGTGCGGGCGTAGTCCGGCCCGAAGTCTGTCGCGCTGTGCAGCACGAAGCCGCCGGCGTCGGCCAGGAGTTGGCTGACGCGATTGAGCGACAGCAGCAGCGAGCCCGGGAAGATATGCTTCTGGATGAAGTCGACGCCGTGCCGCAACCGGTCGTAACGGGCATCCGGGCAGGTGATGAATTGCAGCGCGACCAGGCCGTCGGGTTTCAATGCACGATCGATGACCGCGGCGAATTCGCGCAGGTAACGGTGGCCCAGGGCCTCCATCATCTCGATCGAAACGATCTTGTCGTAGCGGCCGACGAGGTCGCGGTAGTCCCGGAGTTGCACGTCGACCCGGTCGGCGAGCCCGGCCGCGGCGATGCGGGCGCGCGCGAAATCAAATTGCTGCTGCGAGATCGTCACGGTCGTCACCCGGCAGCCGTGCGTTTGCGCCGCATGGAGCGACCAGCCGCCCCAGCCGCTGCCGATTTCGAGCACGTGGTCGTTCGCGGTCAGCCGCAGCTGGCGGCACAAGGCGTCGTTCTTTTCCCGCTGCGCGTCTTCCAGCGAGAGTTGGGGAGCGTGCGCCGGCCATAACGCAGCCGAGTACATCATCGACGGGTCGAGGATGAGGCCGAAGAAGTCGTTCGATAGATCGTAATGCTCCTTGATGTTGCGCCGGGCCATGGCCCGGGTATTCGGCCGCAGCGCGTGTCCCAAGCGGTTGGCCAGCCGCAGGAGATTCAGGGCGGCGGTACGGGTGCGCCGGGAACCGGACAGCGTGGGTGCGTCCTCCAGATTGAGGATGAACCAGGCAATCACCGCGGTGAGGTCCGGCGTGCCCCAGTCGCCATCGATGAAGGATTCGGCGAAACCGATGTCACCCGACCAAAAACATTTCGCGAAGAACGCCTCACGTCGCACCTGGACCTGCGCATGCGCGGGCAGGTCCATGGGCAGGGTGAGCCCGCCGGCCGCGGCGGGTGAACCGAAGTCGACCCCGGTGCCGTCGGGCAGATCGATGCGCAGGTGCCCGCGTTTCATCTCGGAGAACGCCCGGACGACCGCGCGCTGCCACAGGGTGGAGGTCAACCGGCCGACGCGCCCGGGGTGGTTCGCGTTGCGGGAGGGGTACACCAGGGGAAACGGGGCGGAGGAAGTGTGGGACGATGAACTCATGCGAGGTCGGAGGGCTGGAGCAGGGAATCGTGCGGACGGTAGAGCCCGCGCTGGTCGCCGGCCCGCGCCGCCTTGGCGAACCAGGGGACCCGCTTGATCCAGAGGCGCAGCGCGTGCCAGTGAATCAGGGCGATGATGCGCACGGTGATAAAAGGATATTTGATCGCGAACCAGCCTAGGTGGGCGCCGGTCAATTCGCGCCGCGCTCCCGTCAGCGTGGTCGTGAGCGTGCGGTCGGACCCGACAAAATCGTCAATTTGCACGGCGAGCCGTTCCGCCGGTGGGTGAAGGGTGAAATCGAACGCGACATCGACATCCGAGAACGGTGAGACGTAGAAATGCTTGGGCGTGCGGAGGCGGAAGGCGGCCGGCGAAAGGGGTTCCCGGGTCGGGCCGGGCGCCACAAATTTTGGCCCTGGCGGCGCGGTCTCGGGGCCCAGCCAGTAAGGCTTCATCTCCTTGAAGGTGTTCTTCACCTCGGCCAGCGCCGCCAGGGGGGCGCCGGAGCGATCGTAGCAAAAGTAAAACGACACGGGATTAAAGCCGTAGCCGGCGACCCGCGGCAGCGTGACCAGCATCACGCGTCCGTCCGCCAAGTCCACGCCCCGAGCGGCCATAAAAGCGCGGACGCGTTGTTTCAGGGAAGCCGGCCGGGCGGGTGGGGGCAGGGAGCCCGGGCCGTCGCGGGCCGGGCGGTCCCCGGTCCCGGCGTTGTGGAGCGGTTCCCCGGTGGGCAGGTAATCTTGGTCGCGAAACGAAAAGAGATTCGGGCGATCGACCGAGAAAAGCGCCAGGCCACGGTGCAGGGCGTCGAGTTCATCGAGATCGATCGCAAAAAGGAAGAGGCGGTAGACAAAGCGATGCGGACGGGGCGAAAACCGCGCGTGCATGACGTGGCACTCGTAGAGACAGGAGTTCATGCGCGGTTCAGCGATGGCATCGGTCGGTGATACGGTTGGGGGAATGGGACGGATGCTCGGGGAGGCAACTTCATTTCGACCTAGAACGACTGCAAGCCCCGTGTCCATTCTCTGGCTTCCGCCAGGTTGCCGGCCGGACCCGGGGTCGGCGGACTTAACCGACCGCATCGACCACCGGCCCGTGGCCTGGCGCGGCATCCGTTTTCGCCGCGGTTCAGGGATCGCGTCCGAGCAGTTCCTCGCAGACCCGGACGGCGCTCAGGAGGCCGTCCTCGTGAAACCCGAACCGTTGCCAGGCTCCGGCAAAATACGTCTCCGTGCCGCCGTGGGCCGCCGCATTCAGCGCGGGAATTTCCGCCTGGGCGCGGACCGCTTCGAGGCTGAAAAGCGGATGCTCGTATTCGATCCGGCGCAGCACGCGTTCCGGCGCGATCGCCTCGGGACGGTTGATCGACACGAAATAGTTTTCCCGATCGGAAACACCCTGGAGGGAATTCATCCAATAATGCGTAGCGCTCGAGCCGCCGCCGGACTCATCCCGGTTCAGCTCGTAGTTCCAGCTCGACCACGCGAGCCGGGTCCGCGGCATGACGGAAGCGTCGGTATGCAGCGTGGCGATGTTGGATTGATACCGAAACGCGGAGAGGACACGCGTTTCGGCCGGCGTCGGGTTGGCGAGGAGACGAAACGCCTGGTCGCCGTGACAGGCGAGGATGACGTGATCGAAGACCTGCGCCTGACCGCTGGCGGTCATGACCACGCCGCCGCGCGGGGTCCGGACCACGCGGGTGGCCGCCCGGTCCAGTTGGATGCGATCGCGCCAGGGCGCGGTGATCTTCGCGACGTAGGACTTGGCGCCGCCCTCAACCGTCCACCACGGGTGCTGTGTGCTGAGTCCGAGGAATCCGTGGTTGTGAAAAAACCGCAGCAACGTCGTGGCGGGAAATTCCAGCATCAGTGCGGGCGGCGTGCTCCAGACGGCGGAGCTCATCGGGACGAGATACAGGTTGAAGAAATCGTCGCCGTAGCCGCGGCGCTTCACATAGGCGCCCAGGGTTTCATCCTGGGAGGCGGGATCCTCGAGCGCGGCCACGGCCTCGGTATTGAAGCGGTTGATCGCGGCCAGCATCCGCCAGAAACGCGGACGCAGCAGATTACGGCGTTGGGCAAAAAGGTGATTGAGGGACGAGCCGGCGAACTCGAGTCCGGTATCGGCGTGCCGCACGCTAAAGGACATCTCGGTGCGCTTGATCGGCACGGCGAGTTCCGTGAACAATCGCGTGAGATGTGGGTACGTGACCTGGTTGAAGACCATGAACCCCGTGTCGATCGGCACGCGGCGGCCGGTGCCGGGCTCAGGGACGGAAACGGTGTTAGTGTGGCCGCCGACGTAGCCGTTCTGCTCGAAAAGCGTCAGGTCGAAATGTCGGTGCAAGAAATGGGCGCAGCCGAGTCCGCTGATGCCGGTACCGATGATGGCGAGTGAACTCATGAGGAAGACGGTTCGGCGAGGCCGAACCAAGCGCTACTACGGATGGTCGTGCGTGCCGGACGCACCCCGGTTAGCCGAAGTTTCGTCGTAGCCCTGCGCACCGGGAGTCGCTTTCTTGGAGCGCGGCGACTTGGCGCCGCTTTTGATGACACGTGCCAGCTCGTCGCGGTTTGCTTTCAGTGCACGGGGTCGCGCCGCGGAAAGCGGCGCCAGGTCGCCGCACTCCAAAGTTCACGCCAGCCTTTAGCCCTGGGCGCCGGGCGTGGGCGCGCCATTCTGCTTCACCGAGTCGTGCATCAAGCTCGAGACGTCCTTCCGAATCGCCGGCCCCTTGGCCTTTTTCGACATCGTGGCCTGGGAGGCCGTCGCTGTCGCCACAGCGATCGCGGCGGCGGTCGGGAAAACTTTCTTGAAGGGGGACAATTCGGGATGCGTGTGCACCGCGTGCTGGGCGGCCACGATGGTCGCGTGATGATCGGCATGCGCGGCTCCGTCGAGAATCGCCTGCGGCACGGGCTTCAGGTTCCAAATCAGCCCTGTCCAGGAAAGGGCCTTGAGCCCGTAATAGGTCAGGTCGATTTCCCACCAGTAGAAACCCTGCCGCGTGCAGTGCATGTAGCGGTGGTGGTTGTTGTGCCAGCCTTCGCCGAGGCAAATGAGGGCCAGAATAAAACTGTTGCGGGAGTCGTCGCCGGTGTTGAAGCGGCGGCGGCCCATCAGGTGGGCCATCGAGTTGATGCACGAGGTGCCGTGGAACAGCACGGTGGTGCTGATGAAAAATCCCCAGACCAGCAATTGGGCCCCGTTGGTGTGCAGGCCCGGGGCATACAGCGCGAGCAACTGGCCGGCGCCAAAGGTGGCAAAAGCGAGCAGGATGGGGATGACCGTATCGAAACGGTTGAGCAGCACGAGCTCGGGAAATTTCGCGAGATCCTTCACCTTCGAGTAGTCCGTGGGAAAATTCCGGCGACTCGTGATCCAGCCGATGTGCGACCACCAGAAGCCGTGCACGTGGGGGGAATGGGCGTCCTCCGGGTCATCGGAGTGCTGGTGGTGATGGCGATGATGGTAGGCCCACCAGAGGCCGCCGCGTTGGACCGCCGTCGCGCCCCACAGGGCGAGGAGCAGCTGGCCGCCGCGGGAGGTGCTGTAGGTTCGGTGTGAAAAATAGCGGTGGTAGATGCCCGTGACCGCGAACATGCGGACGAAATAGAACGCGACTGCCACCCCCACCGCCACGGGGCTCCAGCCCACCCAAAGCACCCCAAGGCATCCGGCGTGCAGGATGATAAATGGGATGCAGCGCATCCAGTCGACCCGGTCCGGTTCGGCCCGCATCTTTTCCGGGCCATCCGGGGTGTGGTCGGCATCGAACCATTGCACGAGCGCAGCGGCAAAACGTTGGTATGCTGGCTTGGTGCGGGCAGAAACGGGTGCGGGCATGATGGACTAAAGTATCAGCCAACCGGGATGGCTTGGTTCGTGCAAGCCACGTTTTCGGGAAACGAGGGATGAATTTTCCAAATACTCCAGTTCCGGTCCCGCTAAAAGTCGTGCTGCCGGTCAACATCGTTGAAGACCTGCCGTCTGCCGATCCCGCGGCCGCGGGATCGGCCCGACAGGGTGGATATTTCACACCTATGAAGGTGAAATAGTCAGGCTAGGAAGTTTTCGGACAATGGGAATACCCGCCGGCCGACTAAGCCGTAACGATGCAATAGAGTGTAGCCGTCGCTCGCCGACGGGCCGTTCTTCGAATGAACTTTACGGCCTGCCGTCAAGCGGCAGCCCTACACCAATTGGTAGCCGGCCGGTCACTCCTGGAACGTCTTTCGACTGCATGGATACGGCTAAAAGTTGCAGTGCAGTGCGGCGCCGTCCGGCTAATAGTCGCAGGCTCTTCCTTATTTTTGAAGTAAAGAATCCCCGGTGCAAGCTTCGGGGCATTTCCGAAAACCGTACCCTGTAGCCGGGGTCGCCGACCCCGGGAAATTCAACCACGATCTTCGTTCCGGTTTCTCCGGGCCGCCGCCGTTGAGCGTGCCGGTGACCAGCTTGCCGCCGGTGATCGTGGGAATCATGGGCGGGTGGGGTGGAGTGGGTTCGGGCGGGACGTTGGCCTCGTGCGGGGCGGACGCGGACCACGAGCCGCTGCTCTTTGGTTTATCCGCCGTGGCGCGAACGGCCTCGGTTTTTCCCGGGCGATTTCCATTTTTTCGCGCGCCAGCTTGGCGCCCTCGCGGGCCGCCTGCGCCGCCTCCCGTCCGGCTTGGATGGTGAGGTGCGTGGCGGCGCGGATGGCCTCGGCCGCCTCGGGGGCAGGACTCGGTTGGAACTGAAGGCCATTTTGCTCCGCGACGAGCGCGGGGCGGTTTCCGTCTTGGTGACCAGGGCGGATTCCTCGAAGTCGGTCAGCACGGATCCGTTTTGCGTGCGCAGCCGGACGTTCGCCTTCCCGTTGGCCGGGACCCGCAGGACCACTTCTCCGTTCATCGAGTTGAACGAGAGCGGCTTGTTGTCCTGCAGTTCGCGAATGCTGGCTTGGATTTCGCCGTTCATGGTGTCGACCGCGACGCCACCCGACACGTCGTCGAGCCGGATCTTGCCGCTCATACTGTGGATTTCGATGTCGCCCGTCAGGCCGGTGCAGGTCACTCCGCCACCGAAGGAACACTGGACGATCACGGACGTGCTCCGCGGCACCGTGAGCCGGAAGTCGCCACTGCCTCCAATCCAGCCCAGGCCGCCGGCATCGAGCGTCACGACGTTGTCCTTCTCGTTGAGGGCGTAACTCGTCGAGGCGGTGATGACGCGCAGGCCGTCCTTGCGCAGGGTACGGGGCGCGGATTTCGCCTCGGATCGTACCGTGACTGGAGCCGCGTCGGTCCCCTGCACCCGGAGATCGCCGCGGGCGAGGAGGATTTTGGCAGTTCCGGGCTTCGTCGGATCGGAGAACTGGATGGAACTGGTGGACTCGTCGGCGCGCGCGACGACGAGGAGGGCCAGCGTGAAACCGGCGGCAATCAGGAAGGAGGAATAAAGACGGTGGGTTTTCATGGCACGGGGCGGGAAAATTTTGCGAAAGGGAATCAAGGGAGGCGGAGGAAGGGAGAGGTCAAAGCTGGGTCAGGGCGCGTCGGGCGGCCCCGCGGACGCTTTGGTCGATCGCTTCGTTTTCAGCCATTTTTTCGAGGACCGACGTGGCCTCCCCGTCGTGGGCGGTGGCGACGAAGTCGATCATTTCGAGCTGCACGAGGGGGTTTTGCTCCCGGGGCAGCGCGGCGATGACGCCGGAGCGAACCACCGCGTTTTCGGCATGGGCGTAGAGCGCCTCGAGGGCGCGGAGCCGGATATTGGCGTTGGGATCGAAGGCGAGGGCGCTGATGAGATCGTCGAGGACCTTGTCGCCGGGCTGGGCGGTATTCGCCGAGGCGAGAACGCTGCGCAGGCGTTCGTTGGCGGGGCCCTGCTGTTGTTGCCGCAACGAGTAGCCGACGAGCTGGCCCATCTTGTTGACCTGCTGGCGGAGGTCCGCGAGTTCGCGTTTGGTCGCGTCATCGGCGCCAGACGGCCCCGCCGACGGAGACGGGTTAGACCGCGTCCCGAAAATAAACCCCACCAGGAGCATCGCACTGCTGAGGATTGGTGACAGCAGCCAGCGCCAGCGCCGGGCTCGGTGAGGCGGAGCGGAACGGGAGATTTCTGCGGCGGCGAGAGGAGACGCGGCCATCTGTTTTTCAGTCTCGAGCAGGACGTAAAAACTCTTCTTTAGTTGTGGCGAAGGCAGCGGTGCGGGCAGGCTGTCGAGCGCCACCAGAGTTTCGTGGAGCGCGGCGAACTCGCGCTGACAATCGGGACAAACGGCAAGATGGGCGCGGGCATTGGCGTGATCAGCGGCCGCGGCCCGGTGGTCGAGCAGGGCGGGAAAGGTGTCACGGGCGGCTTGGCAGTTCATGGTCGGAAAAAAGTGTGGGTGCGAGGCAGGGCGGGAAAAGGCGACGACGGTGTGGGGGCGTTACTCGCGGTCCGCGGCGCGCGGCTTGGTTTGCATCAACTTGAAATAAATTTCCCGCAGTTCGAACAACGCCCGATGGGCCCGGACCTTGGCCGCGCCGACGGAGCATTCGAGGAGGCCGGAGATTTCGGCGAACGAGAGTTAAAGAAAGCGCGAGAGGAGGAGGACTTCGCGGTCGTCGCGGTCCAGTTGGGCCAGTGCCTGCTGGAGCAGCGCGTGGTCGTCGTGCGTGGCGGCTTGTTGTCCTGCGTGGGGCGAGTTGTCGGCGCGATCGTTCAGGGCGGTCGGGTCGGTCGTCTGGGGCGCGGCCTTCGCCCGACGAAAATGATCGGCCGCGCACCGGCGGGCGAGGTGGTACATCCAGGCGGTGAAGGAGTCGTCAGCGCAATACGTGTGACGGTATTTGAGCATGCGCTGGAACACCGTCTGCGTGATGTCCTCGGCGGCCGTGCGGTCGCCGGTCAGCTTGGCGGGGAAGCCGAAGAGCGGCCGGTGGTGGCGCTCGAACAGCGCGCCCAGGGCGTCGAGTTCGCCCTCGCGGACGGCCAGCATGAGGAGGTGGTCGGTGCGTTGTTCGGTCGCGTGAGCCACGGGCAGCGGAATTCCCCGGGGAAATCACCCGGACGATGCCCGGCGCGAGGTTGGCGGCGAGACGATTCGCGCGAAATACCACGGGACCGGCCACACCAGCGGGGATATCGTCACGGTGTTCGAGAAGGCGAATGTCGTCCACCTAGGCGACCTGCTGTTCAACCGGATCTATCCGGTGATCGATCGTCCGGGCGGAGCCAGCATCCGGCACTGGATCACGGTGCTCGAGGAGGTTCACCAGACCTATCCGTCCGACGCGATTTATGTCTGCGGCCACGGCCATCCGAAATTCGGCGTGACGCCCCGCCCCGCCGACTTGCTCGTCTTTCGCGACTATCTCGCCGCCCTGCTCGATCACGTGCAAAAGCGGATTTCCGCCGGCGACCCGAAGGAAAAGATCGTCGCGTTTAAAAACCTTCCCGGCTTTCCAGATTATCACCTCCCGGTCGGCCCGGCCAACCGGATGCCGATGAATCTCAGCGTCGCTTACGACGAACTGACCGAGAAGAAGGCCTGACCTTCGCCGGTTGGGGGCGGGCGCGGGTTTTTCCGCGCTTGGTCGGCCGTGGCCGCTTGACCGCAACGACCTTGGGCTTTACTGCGACGAGGCTGGGCGGCGGCGCAAGTTCGGACAGGTAGACGAGGCCGCGGGCCTCCAGCATCCGGATGAACTCGGCCCCGCGGCCCTGCACCGGCGCGCCGTGGGCCTGTTCCCAGCCGGCGACAATCTCCCCGACACTGTGCGTTCCGTCGCACCGGCAGAGCAAGTCTCGCGTGTGGGCGTCAAGCTGCGTGAGCACCTCGAAGTATCCGGACCAGAAAGAAAAGCCCGGTTGCGGCGGCGTCGGATTTATTTCGGAAATGAACGTCGACCGCGTCGCGGTAAAACGATTCTCCAGGCCCGCCAGGGTGCGGCGGACAAACCATTCCGGCATTTGCGGGGGTTTTCCGCCGTGCGTCGCCACGAACATGTATTGATCCCGATCGGGAAAAAGATTCTCGATGACCTCGTATTGCGCCAGCGCGGGGAGCGCCTGAAAACGCTCCTGCAACTCCGCGGGCAACGTCATCCGTGCTCGGAGTTGCCACAGTTGCGGCTTGTCAAAGCGGAGGAACTGAAGGCCGGCCGCTGCGAGATCGGCGTAAACCTCGCGAATGGAATAATTTTTTTCGTTCGCGTTTACATACATGTCGATGAACGCCTCCGGGTGAGTGCGGTGATTACCGCCCCATTTTTCCCGTTCCCACGTGGCGATGGGATTGGTGGCCGGCAGGGCGTCGAACAGCTTCCGACCCACCTGCAATCCTTCCTGCTGATCCTGCGGATTGCGCGACAACAATTTAATCGCCCGTTGCATCAGCATCGAGGGGCGCCGGCCGAACTGGCTGTAGAGCATCAGATAGATCACGCCGTCGGGCTTCAGTTTACTTTTCAGCTCCCGGAGGGCCCGGACGGGATCCGCCGTGTGGTGGATCACGCCGCTGCAAAAAATCGCGTCGAATTTTCCGGGCAGCTTGCGCAGGTTCATGAGGTCGAGCTCGTGAAACGTGACCGGCTCGCCGCCGAGCGCATCGATCCGCTGGCGCGCGATCGCGAGGGATTCGCGGCTGAAGTCGAACGCGTGGACTTCCGCCCCGGGCGCGAGATGCCGGATCTGGTGCACGCCGATCCCGGTCCCGCACCCGGCGTCGAGCAACCGCGCCCCGGCGGGGTTTCGCAGCCGGCGGAAAGCGTGGTAGTAAACCTCGGTGAAACTATACAACCAGATGCGGTGCGCCGGCGGTCCCGGCACCACGGGAAAGAAGCTCACCGGGGGAAAGGGCGCGCCGGTGTATTGGCGGTGCACGCGTTCGCTCACACTGGTCTCCGTTGCCGGGGTGTTTTTCTGGTTCATGTCGGTCCACGATTAAAGCTCCCCCGATTGAATCAATGGGAAAGATGCCGATGAATTCGGTCTCTTCGGGTGGAATTGAGTGGACCGTTCAGGCGAGATCCGCCTGCCCGACGCCCGGTTGTCATCTAATAGATGACAACCGGGATTGAGCGGACGGGGTCAGCGGGCGGTCCGAGGTCAGGGTTAGCGGACGGCGGATTCGATTTGCGGAGCCCGTGGTCTGCGGCTACGCCTCTGGCCACAACTCACCTCCGACATGTTTAAGGCCGTCGTTAAAACCATTGTTCTGCTCTGCATTCTTTTCGTCATGCTCTACGTGGGCATGAACAACACGCACGCGATCGACTTCCATTTCCCGATTGCGGGCACGACGACCAAGACGCCCCTGCACGCGTCCGCGGCGCTGATCTATTTCGGCGTATTTGCGGTCGGGGTGCTGGCGGGCACCGTGCTGACCGTGGGTGGGAGTGCCCGGAAGAGCGTCTGCGCCAAGGACAAGTAGGCCGCCCGGATGCCGTCCGTCGACGAAGCCGAGCTGCCCGTCCTGGGCGAATTCCGGCCGGAAACGATGCGCGGCAGCGAAGGTTTTTTCCGCGTCGCGCCGGCTGCCGGCGGGCGCTGGTGGTTGATCGATCCGGCGGGCGGGGCCTTTTTCGCCCGGGCGGTCCACGGCGTGCGCGGCTCGGCGGGAGCCGGTGCCGCGGCTGGACCGGTTGATCCGGCGGTGCGTTTGCGGGGCTGGGGATTCAACGCGGTCGGCGTTGGCGGAGACGGGGCCGGCCGGGACGATGGGCTGGCGTATCTCGCCGCGGTGGATTTTTGCCGGACCGGTGCGGCCATTGTGGCGCCGGGGGTGCGGCTGCCGGATGTCTTCGCACCAGACTGGCCCCAACTCGCCGTGGAGCGGGCGCTGGCGGAGTGCGGACCGCGGGCGGGCGCGCGGGAGTTGTTGGGTTGGGTGACGGACGAGGCGCCGGGCTGGGGGCAGCCCACGCCGGCGGGGCGGCCCTCCCTGCTGCAGATTTGCCTGAGCCTGGAGCCGAATTTTGCCACCTACCACGCCGCGTGGGAATTTGTGCTGGCGCTGCATGGCCGGCGACTCGAGTCCCTCGCGCGCGCGTGGGGTGTCCCGCTGCCCAACAAGGAAGTGATCCGTGAACTCACCCGGGCCGAGACCGGCCTCGCCACGCGCGGTTACCTCCGGGACGAGGTGCGATGGACGCGCGAGCTGGCCCGGCGCTATTTTACGACGACGGCGGCGGCGATTCGCGCGGCGGATCCGAATCACCTCGTGCTGGGTTGCCGGTTCGCGGGCACGGTGGGCCCGGCGGTGCTGGCAGAGTGTGTTTACCCGGCGGTCGACATGGCGTTGCCCGACTGGCGGGAACTGCCAGCGGCCGTCCAGTCGGGGCGGCCGGTGCTCGCCAGCAATGTGGGCTGGGCCGACGAAGCCTTTTGGCAACCCGCCGCCGGCGCCGCGCGAAAACTCTCGACGGTCGAGCGGATGCTGCGGCGCGGCCGAAGTGCGATCGAGCGGATGGCTCGACACCCGGCGGTGGTCGGCTATGTTTGGGGCCAGTGGTACGATGATCCCGGCGAGCAGCCGCCGTTTGCCCGCGGACTGGTGCACCTCAACGGCACCGAGGCCCGGGAGCACACGGAAATACTCGCGGGGTTCAATGCTCGTGCCGAGGCCTTGCGGGCGTCCGCCCTCCGAACCAATCAATCATGAAATTCCTCGTCCTCGTTTGGGTTGGCGCGCTCGGCCTGCTGCTGGCGGGCAGTGGCTGCGAACACATCAACATCACGCCGGAAGGAAATCCGAGCCGGGTGCTGCACGGGGTCGTGAGTCTTCCCTCGGCGCTGCCGGTGGGTACGGAAATACTCGTGCGTTTGCTGGACCTCACACCGGCGGAAAAGACCGGTACGTATGCGCCCGGTGACCTCCCGCTGGGTGATCGTGGCCGGCCTCCGGTCGTCGAGCGGGTGCTGGGCGAGTATCGCGCCACGCTTGATGCCCGCTCCACCGAACCGGTGCCGTCTGAAATTGCCGATGAGGCCGAAGACAGCCTCCTGCGCCAAGGCCTGAACGTGGACGTGCGCGTTTCCTTTGGCGGCCGGGTCGCCACCGTACGATTCGCGCGCATGTCGTCACGCTGGCCTCGTCCCCGTTTCGGCACGAAGTTGAAGTCCAGCCGCTGCAGCCGTAGCCGGAACAATGCAGCCCCCACCGCAAAACGCGTTTTGCTCCGAACGGCAAGAAACGTTAGTTCTCGTAGCCCTGCTCGAGAGAGCAGGGCTGTCCTTCTATCCATGACAGAGTCCCGCGTCTCTCGAAGCGGGCGACAGCGTGGCTGTTTCCTAGGAGTGGCGAAGTGAGAAATGAGAGTTGAGAGGTCGATCCTCAGAGGTGAAACGGGCGTCGTTCCGTCCCAAAATGAGATTCCCCTCTTGGTTTGGCTCTCAACTCTCAGCCCTCAACTCTCATCGGAATCCGTCCGGCCAAGGTCACCGCGGGATGAGGTGGCGGGCCGTGATGTCGCGAATCGCCGGTGTTCCCGCGTAGCGCATCGCGAGGTGAAGTTCACGGGTGAGGATTCCGAGCACGGTTTCGACCCCCTCCTGGCCGAACGCCGCGAGGCCCCATAGGTAGGGCCGGCCCACGCAGATCGCGGAGGCCCCGAGCGCCAGCGCCGTGAAGATGTCGGTGCCGCGCCGGAATCCGCTGTCGACCAGAACCGGGATCCGCCCGGAGACGCCGGCGACGACCTCGGGCAGGCTTTCGATGCTGGAGCGGCCGGTATCGTCGGCGCGCCCGCCGTGGTTGGAGCAGACCACGCCGTCCGCGCCGTGCCGGACCGCAAGCGCGGCATCCTCGCGCGTCACCAGGCCCTTGATCACGAGCTTCATCGACGTCGAGTCCTTGAGGCGCTTCACGTAGTCCCAGCTGAGGGCCGGTGTGAAGCTGACGCCGGTAAGATCGAGCCCGTCGAACATGCGCCTCCGCTCGTGCACGGTCTGCGGCGAGCTGCGGTCGTGGCACTCACTGCAGTCCCGGTCATCCCGCCGGACGGATTTTTTCAGCGTTTCGCGATTTGAGTCCACGACCTGATCGACCGTCAGGCAGAGCACCGGACATCCAGCCGCCTCCGCCCGTTTGACCATCGCGCGGGAGACCGTCCAGCTCGACGACGCATAGAGCTGAAACCAGACGGGCTCGCCCCGCGCCGCGACCACGTCCTCGACTGCGGCATTGGCCCCCGTGGAAAGGATCTGCAGGTGCTTCTTCGACCGGGCCGCGCGGGCCACCGGCAGTTCGCCCTCCTTGTGAAACGCGCGCTGGCTGGCTGCCGGGGACAGGACAATGGGCGTGCCCCAGCGGGTCCCGAGCAGGCTCACGGAAGAGTCGATGTGCGAGGTATCGACCAGGCGGCGGGGCCGGATTTGGAACCGCGCGAACCCCTCGCGATTGGCGCGCAACGTTCGTTCGTCATCGACCCCGGTGGCGAGATAGCCGAAGTGCGCGGGCGGCAGTTTTTCCCGCGCGGCGGCTTCGAAATCGAGCACGTTGAGCGCGTCCGCGGCCGAAGTGATGGGTGCATCCTCGGCGCGGGCCGCCAGCCCGACGAGGGGGCTGGCGGCGAGGAATTTCAGGAAGTCGCGGCGGTTCGGGGCAGTCCAGGAGGGCATCGGGTGGTTGGGGTGTTACCCTCTCTCCAAATCGTTCAAGTTGGCGACGATTTTCACCTAGAGTAGCGAGTAGCAGGTAGCGGGTCGCGAGTGGGAAAGTCGAGCCGCCGTCTCCATGCACGCTACTGGCTACTCGATGCTCACGACCAGCGGGGGGGCTCGCGCTCCCCGTCAATCGGTTAACTTTGGCTGCGGCCTGGAGCCGCGGTGTGAAAAATCGCGCTAGGAGGACTGGTCGTAAATCTCCGGCGTGACCACGGCCTCGAGCGGCTGGTTGGCGACGTAGGCCCGGAGGTTCTTCAGCGCAAACGCGCCGGCATCGGGAAAACGGTCGATGGTCGGCCCGCCGATGTGCGGCGTAAGACTGACGTTGGGCAGCCCGCGGAAACCGCTGTCGGCCGGCAGGGGCTCCTGGGTGAAGACATCCAGCCCAATCTGGATCCGGCCTTCGCGGGCCACCCGCAGCAGCGCGGCCTCATCGACGACGGCGCCCCGGCCGACGTTGACGAAGACGCCGCCGGGCCGGATGAGCCGCAGGTGCCGCTCGGTGACCACGCCGATTGTGGCGGGAATGAGCGGCGCCAGCTCGACGATGATTTCGTTGTCGGCGAACAGGGCCTCGAGCGAAACGGCGAGGTCGAGGTTATGGGTGCGGGCCAGCTCGGGAGTGAGATCGGGCGCCAGCACGCTGATCGGGCAGCCCCACGTGCGCAGCAGGGTGACGAGCTCGCGTGCGACGGGCCCGAAACCATGAATCCCCACTCGCCGGGAAAAAAGCGAACGCGCCTCGAACAGGCCGGTCTTCCACGCCGCGACGCCGGGTTGGTGCATCGCGATGGCCCAGTGCGAGGTGTTGCGCAGGCAGGCGAGCACGTGAAAGAGCGCGCACTCCGCGACGGTGCGGCTGATGGAGCCGCCCCAGTTGGTCACGATCAGGCCGCGCTCGAGGTGGGACCGCGGGACCAGTTTCTTCACCGAGCCCGTGATGTAGCAGACATAGCGCAGCCGCGGCGGGAGCTGGTCGGGCAGCCGCGGTGTTTTCCAGCTGCCGACCAGGATGTCCGGGTTGGTGGCCGCCAGTTCGCGGGCGAAACCGCGTTCGTCGAGCGCGGCCGTATCGATATGCCGGTATTCCGGAGTGAGGGCCTGCACCTGCGCGCGCAGGTACTCCGGCAGGAACTCACGAACTTCGGGAGACGAGAGGGCGGTAAGCAGGGACATGGCCCGAGGCATGGGAAGTGGGTGGGCGGCAGTCAGGCCGCGGGCGGCCGGCATTCGAGAATTTCAGCGGTGGCGGTCACGGGCGTCAGTTTCACCGGGCCGAGGCCGGCTGGAAAAAACAATTTGTCATAAGTATTAAACCGATGGCTTTCACCGCCAGCCTCCACCATCACGGCCCCGGCCGTGACGATGGCGATCACGAAGCTGGTTTCATCCTTAAGCACGGGACCGCCGAGGTGCGTGCGGGTGACGCGAAAACAGTCAGTCTGGGCTGCGCCGATGAGCTCGTCCTGCCATGAGCCGGGTCCGAGTACGCGGAGCCGCCGGGGCTGGCATCGGATGCGCGCGTCGACGTCGCACAGCGTGAGCGGGGCGAAGTTGAAAACGGTGAGGGCGAAGTCGAGGTCGCGGCCCATGAAGCGCGACGCCTCCGGCAGCACGTAGCCCGCCCGCTCAAATTCGAAGCGCACGACGAGATCGCTCGGTTCCTGGATCTCGACCATGAAGACACCCGCGCCGAGGGCGTGCGGGGTGCCGCCGGGGATGATCAGGATATCGCCCGGCCGGACGGCGATGGGGTCGAAGCAGGCCTCCAGCGCGGCGATATTTTGCGTGACGATGAATTCGCGCAGCGCCGCGGGCGTCGGCGGGCGTTGGAAGCCGACAAAGACGTAGCCGACCGGCTCCGGCGCCGAGGCGGGATCACGGACATCGAGCACATAGTACGCCTCGGTCTTGCCGCTGGGGGCGCCCAGGAAACGCAGGGCAAACTCACGGGTGGGATGGACCTGAAGATACAGGCGCGTGCCGCTGTCGAGGAACTTGACCAGCACCTGGGGTTGCGCGCCAAATTTTTTCACGTGGGCGGCTCCGAGGAAATATTCGGGATCGCTCGCGAGCAGCGTGGCAAAATCGCGGAGGGCGGGATCGTGGCCGACCCGGACCTGGGAGAGGCCCTCGGCAGGCGCCTCGCGGCCGCGGCTCACCGCGCGGGTGGTCGAACCGATCCACTCCTCCGACAGGAAGGAATCGGCGGGCTGGGGCGCGCCAGCGAGTTGCTCCAGGGTGCGGCCGCCGGGATACGGGCGCCAGACCCGATTGGGCGGCAGGAGAATGAGTTTTTGGCGATGAGCGTTCATGACGGGACGACGGCGCGGCGGGAACTGGCGAGGAGGATGCCGCCGATCACGACGACGAGGCCACCGCAAAAAATAAAGGCCAGGCGGCTGATGAGCGGGTTGGGAATGATCGCGAGCAGGGTCACGAATCCGCCGTAGGCCAGACACAGCCAGCCGATATAGCGCGACTGGCGGGCGTCGTTGCCGGCTCCTTCCTCGCGGGTAAATTCGATCGGGCGGTGCAGGTTGGCAAAAAAAGTGAGGACCCGCTCCTTGTAATCGGCGGAGGCCCGGTCCCAGAAAAACTTCGTGCCGAGGAACCACGCGGAGCCCACCGCGAGATTGAGCACGGTGGCGATGCCCTGCTCCCAATACTCCGTGGCGGCCCGCGAGAGCGGCGTCGCCACGTGGAAGAACTGCGCCGCCGCCGCCGGCGTGAGAAGGTAGGTCGCGAAGAGTGACGAGCAGAAACCGACCGCCACCGTGGTCCAGCCGACCAGGGCGGCGTGTCGGACACGAGCATGCCCAGCAGCATCGGCACCCAGAAGGGCGTCGTCACGAGCGCGCTGAACCGCACCGTGATGCTGAAGAGCGAGAGGCCCTGCAGCTGGCTCAGCCGCCACGCCATGAAGATCACCAGGCCGCCGAACACGATGGTCGTGAGCTTGCTGGCCCGCAGCAGCTGCTGGTCGGTGGCGTGGGGCCGCAGCACCGGCTGGTAGAAATTCTTGATGAAGATGCCGGCGTTGCGGTTCAGCCCGGAGTCCATCGTGGCGATGGTGGACGCGAAGATTCCGCTGACGAGCAGCCCCAGCATGCCCACGGGCAGCACGTCGCGCGAGATGGCGATGAACGACGCCTCCGCGGGATTTTTCATGTTGGGATAAAGTTCGGCCAGCGAGGGGTGCAGGATGGCGGCGGCCATCGGGGGCACGAACCAGATCACGATGCCGACCACAAACAGCCCGGCCCCGAGAAAACCGGCCCAGCGCGCGTGCTTGCTGTCCTTCACACAGAGATAGCGCGACGCGTCGGAGACGTTGTTCGTGCTCAGGAATTGCTTCAGCAGCATCGCCACCACCCACAGACCGAGAAACTGCTCGGTGAACACTTGCGAGAAATCGAGGTGGTGCGCCGGCAGCTGGGCGAAGAAACTCCCGACGCCACCGACCTTGAGCAGTGCGAGCACAGTGACCACGATGCAAACCGGCATCAGAATTAGCATCTGGATGAAATCGCCGGCCAGGACCCCCCAGCTTCCGCTCAGGAGCGACATGACGAGGACCACCGCGCCGGTGCCTACGATGGTCAGGGTGAGGTCCACGCCGAACACCGCGGAGAAAAACACGCCGAGGGCGTTCAGCCAGATGCCGGCCTGGATGATGCCGGTGGGCAGTTGGATCCAGGTAAAAAACCGCTCGTTGACCCGCCCGAAACGATTGCGGATCGCCTCGACAAAGGTGACGACCCGCATCTGCCGGAATTTCGGTGCGAAATAGAGCGCGTTGCAGAGGAAGCCGATGGCGTTGCCGATATAGATGACGGCGATGGGCCAGCCGTCGCTGTAGGCCTTGCTCGCGGCCCCGGTGAAGATCCACGCGCTGAACTGCACCATGAAGGCCGGAGCCGCCCACCATCCACCATAGGGCCTTGCCGCCGCCCCGGAAATAGTCGCTGACGTTCGTCACGAACCGCCGGAAGACCCAGCTGATCACCAGCATGAAAATGAAATAGAACGCCAGCACGGCGTAGTCGTAGGAGGTCATGCGGGGTGGGTGGGTATTCCTGGTTAATAATTATGAAGTGACAAGGGGATTTTCGGCCGGGTTCGTAGTCCCGCCTTCAGGCGGAATCCGGCCGGTATGGGTTGACGGGCAAACCTTCCGCCTGAAGGCGGAACTACGAACCACGACCGCCAGTTGGAGATGGGTGCGACGTAGCACGGGACTTCATTCCAAGGTAGAATACTCCGCTGTACGCCCCGCAAAAACGGCCAGGGCACGCATGCGATGCTGCCGCCTACTTCGCCGGTCCGGTCGAGTCGCCGGCGAAGAGCTGCGCCGGCAACATGAGGTCGGTGAAGCCGTCGTCCGCACTGGTCGGGGCTTCCAGCACGAGCCGGGCCGCTGCCTCGCCCAGCTTCTCCGGGTTGGACCCCGCGGCAGTGAGGGTCGGCGTGTTTTCCCGGGCAATCGGGGAATAGTCGGCACTGGCCACGCTGCAGTCTCCCGGCATGTCCCAGCCTTCGCGGATCAGGGCGCGCACCGCGCCGGCCGCCATCAGCGTGTTGTAGGTGATGAACGCGGTGGGGAAATCGGCGCGGCGGGCGAGCGGCAGCAGCGAGAGCACGGCCTCGGCTCCGTCGATGCGGTCGCCGTCCTTGAGTTTGACCGCGTACTGCGGCTTGAGCTTGAGCTTAACCCCCGCGAGGGCGGACTCCAGGGCCTGCAGGCGGGATTCATGGCGACCCAGGCCGACGTTGCCGCCGAGCCAGCCGAAGCGGCGGTGGCCGAGTTGGTAAAGATGCTCGACGATCGACTGCAGCGCCTGCGGCTCGTTGCCGAGGACGGAGTGGCACAGGCCGGGGTAACGGGCAGAAACCGCCACGATCCGCAGGCCGAATTTCCGCAACTGATCGAGGAGCCCCCGCGTGACCTCGCCGACCAGCACGAGCCCCAGGAACGAGTGGCCGCGCGCAAACACCCGGCGCAATTTCGCCGCATCGAGCTGATCTTCCGCTCCGAGGAAGACCGTGGTGTAGTCGCGCGCCTCGATCGCGCTGTGCAGGCCGTGCTGCACGTGGCCGAAATACATCGACGGCGTGTTCAGCCGCAACGGAGCCCGGAAAATAATGCCGATCTGGCGCCCTTTGGCCGCCGGCGACGAAGCCAGCCGCATGCCCTTGGGGTGGTAGCCGCGCTTCATCGCATGGGCCCAGGTGCGGTCGTACGTCTGCGGGCTGATCCCCTGCTTGCGGCCGTTGAGGACGAGCGAGACGAGGGCTTGGGAAATGCCCAGCTCCCGCGCGAGTTGGGTCTGCGAGACTTTCTTGGGCCGGGCCATGCAAAGAGGATTCCGTGCCCAGAGGCGATGGGCAACGATTTCTTCGCGCGAGAAAAAACAGCTCGGCGTTAGTCGTTCCGCCTTCAGGCGGAATCAGGGTGATTCAATCCTTCCGCCTAAAGGCGGAACGACTAACCCGCGGCCATGGCCATCACTGATACAGCCAGAACCGCTTGCTTTGCTCCTGATAAATCTTCGCCTGCTCGCGCCACTTCTTCAGCCAGCTCTCGACGTCGACCCGCGCGCCGTTTGCCGCGATGTCGTTGAGGAACGCGGCCGAGCCCACATGAATCAGGAATTCCCGGCGCTTCGCGGGCGTCAGCGCGCGGAACGAATTCTTGGGCTCGAGCTTGCAGGCGAGTTTCATCAGCCAGAAATTCAGGTCGCACGGCTGCCAGTCGTCGTAGTCGGGCACTTCGACATAGACCCCGATGCCGGGTTCGCCTGTTTTGCTGTTGGGTCCGCTGACGCGGCGAAATTGTACGCCGGGAATCTTCAGCGCCTTCAACTCCTTCTCGACGACCTCGAGTTTGACGTCGAGGTGGGCGATCCCGCGGAAGGGATATTGCACGCCGACGCCATGCCGAAATCCCCCGACGATGGTGCCGAGCCCAGTCATCGGATAACCCATCACCGCGGCGAAGTCCTGGATCCGCGTCGACGTCGGCACGAAGTTCAGGCCGGTCTCGGTCCAACGCATCGAGCGCGTCCAACCGCGCATCGGAATCACCGTCAGCTTGCCCTTGGCGCGCACGTCGTCTTTCACCGCGAGCCCGCCGGGGGGTTGGAGCGCGAGCGCCATCTTGGCGAGTTCGCCGATGGTGAGACCGTGCACATAGGGCACGCGAAACTTGCCGACGTCGGTCATCAAATCGGGGTCCAGCGGCGGACCGCTGACCTTGAGGCCGCCCAGCGGATTCGGCCGATCGAGCACCACGACTTCCTTGCCGTTTTCGAAACACGTCTCGACCGCGGTCTTCATCGCGCCGCTGAAGGTGTAGCTGCGGGTGCCGATGTCCTGGAGATCGATCACGAGGCAGTCGATCGTCTTGAGCTGGGCGGGCGTGGGTTTGAAATTCTTGGTCTTACCGCTGTAGAGCGAAAAGACGGTCAGCCCGGTTTTGCGATCGACGGCGTCGGGGAAATATTTTTCGGCCGGCTGCTCATTGTAGATGCCGTGTTCCACCGCGTAGAGCGCCACGAGGTTGACGCCGGGGGCGCGGCGCAGCACCTCGATCGTGCTCTCGCCGCGGCGATTCACCCCGGCGGGATGGGTGAGGAGCCCGAGGCGCTTGCCCTTGACCGCGGCGAAGCCGTCGGCTTCCAGGACGTCGATGCCCAGCAGCACGACCGGGGCTTTTTCTTCGCGCGGCGACGCGGTCGTGATGGGCGGAATCACCAGCGGCGTCGTTCGTGCGGCCGGCGCCGGGGGCTGGCTCGCGCTGCAGCCGAACAGGCCGCACAGCGGGACCAACACCGAAAGGAAATTCTTGAGCGCGAAGATGCGGGGCGTTTCAGCCATGAAGATGCGAGGAATGGCGGTCGCCCGCGGCGCGGTCACGTTCAAAACGCGCCCCGCACCGCGGTCGCCAGATTGACCGCCGCCGCGCGGAGCGCTTCATCGAGCCGCATTCCCGCCGGCGTGATGGCATGCAGGCTCAGGTGTTCGCGGGGCGCGGCCGTGACCTGGCCCGCGAAGACATGGACGGGCTTGCGGAGCGCCCGCGCCCGCGCCGCGACCGCCCCGGGGCCCTTGCCGCTCAGCGAGCTTTCGTCGAAGCGGCCTTCGCCCGTGATGATGAGATCCGCCGCCCCCAGCCGCGCTTGGAGGTCCAGCCAGGCCGAGACCAGATCGAACCCCGGGAGCAGTTGCGCGCCCGCCGCTGTCATCAAGCCGAACGAAATGCCGCCGGCGGCGCCCGCACCCGGCACATCCATCAGGGTCTCCGGCTTGCCGCAGTGGGCGCACAGCATGAGGGCGAGTCGCGCGCTCTCGTGATCGAGCCGGGAAAAATCCTTCGCTTTCAGGCCTTTTTGCGGACCGTAAATCGCGGCGGCGCCGCTGGAACCGAGGAGGGGGTTGGTGACGTCGCACGCGATTCGAATCGGCGGCAGTCCGGCCATGATGGCACCGGACAGCCGGCCGATTTCGCGCCAGCGCGCCGGGATGGGCCGCGTGAGGCGTTGGCCGCCGGCGACTTCAAAGTTCAAGCCGAGCGCCGCCAGCGCGCCGGTCCCGAGATCGTGCGTGGCGCTGCCGCCGACTCCGAGGAGGATGGCGGCCGCCCCCAGTTCCACGGCCGTGCGGATCAATTCGCCCGTGCCCAGCGTGGACGTATGCCAGGGATCGCGTTCTTCCTGCGGCAACAGGGCCAGGCCCGAAGCCGACGCCATCTCGATGACGGCCACGGTGGCCGAAGGGGCAAAGTCACCGGAGGCCGGCGCGATTAATTTTCGGGCCGCGGGCGGAATTCCCGCGACCGGCACGAGGCCGATCGTCGCCGACACCGGTTCCCCTCGCGGCCCGCTCACCGCCGAGGTGACGATCCGCCCGCCGGCCGCCAGGGTGAGTATCTCACAGAAGCCCTCACCGCCATCGGCCAGCGGACACGCATCGAGCGTCCAGTCGGGGTGTTTTTCGCGCAGGGCGCGCGCCGTGATGTCACAGGCATCGCGCGCGGTGAGGGAGTCCTTGAATTTGTCGAAGGCGAGAAGCGCGCGCATTGGCTCCGGAACGTGGCGGCACGGGAGGCTGGTTAAAAGGGAAAAAGCGGCTGGTCGACTTACTACTCCTAAGAAACTACATTTGTTAAGCGTCGAGGCGTAACGTTGGCTCAGTTTCTTTCTGTCACGGCCAAAATCCGATTTTGGGGCGGGGGCTGATAGGAAACTGGGGTCCTGAAAAGGGGGCAGGCTGATGAAAGTGATATCGGACGCTCCTACTTCGATGAACGACGCGAAAATGTCTTCTCCTCCTGACTGCGGAGCTCGGCCCTCCATTTTCGGTTGCGGCGGAGCTGCGGTAGGAAAAGTCCGGGTTGGGGGTTGCCCTGACCGGCCCGATATCGCGGCGCGGCCCGGTGTCTCAGGATTGACAGGTCCCGCCCCGATGGAGCTTTGTGAAGGCCGCTTCATCCCATGTTCAAGCAAAACTCGAGGAGGCCGCATGCAGGCATTTGATTATCTTCCGGCCGTTTCTGTCGACGAGGCCGTCGCCGCACTCGCCGCAGGCGGGGCCGGGGCGCGGGCGCTGGGCGGCGGCACGGATTTGATCGCGCAGATCAAGGAGGGACGGCGCTCCGTCGCCCGCCTCGTCGATCTCAAGCGGATCCCGGCGCTGACGGAAATCAAGCTGCCCCGCGAGGGTGGCGCCTGGATCGGCGCGGCCGTGACCTGCTGCACGCTGAATCAGCACGCGGAATTCCGGCAGCGTTTTCCCGGGATGTACGATTCCACGCATCTGATCGGCGGCGTGCAGATCCAGGGGCGGGCGACGCTCGGCGGAAATCTCTGCAACGCTTCGCCCGCGGCTGATGCGATTCCCAATCTCATCGCGCACCGCGTGCGTGTCCACGTCTCCGGGCCGGGTGGCGCGCGGGTGGTGCCGGTCGAGGCGTTCTGCGTCGGGCCGGGCCGCACGGTCCTGGCGGCGGGCGAGTTGGTGGTCGCGTTCGAGTTTCCGGCGTCGCCCGTCCGCTTTGGCGCCGCCTACCTGCGGTTTACGCCGCGCAACGAAATGGACATCGCGGTGGCCGGAGCCGCGGCCGCCGTGGAACTGGATGCAGCCGGGCAGAATTTCAAATCGGTGCGGCTGGCGCTCGGCGCGGTCGGACCGACTCCGCTCCTGGTCGAGGCCGCGGGCGCGCGTCTTGCCGGCCTGCCGGTGAACGACGCCTCGCTCGAGCTGGCCGGCTCGCTGGCGCGCGCGGCGGCGAAACCGATCACCGATATGCGCGGCACCATCGAGCAGCGGCAGCACCTGGCTGACGTGCTTTCGGTCCGGGCCCTGCGCATTGCCCTCGATCGCGCCCGCGGCACCCGCACCGTCGACGCGCTTGGCCGCCCCCTCTAATCGCACCGATGAAATCCGTCGTCGAATTTACCCTGAATGGCGAAAGTAGCGCCGTCCTTTGCGAGCCCCGCCAGACGTTGCTGGAAATTTTGCGTGACGAGCTTCGCCTGACCGGAACGAAGGAGGGCTGCAGCAACGGCAATTGCGGCGCCTGCAACGTGCTCCTCGACGGCGTCCTCGTGAATTCCTGCCTGATTCTCGCGGTCGAGGTGCAGGGCCGGGCCATCGTCACGGTGGAGGGCCTGGCGCGGCCGGACGGAACGCTGCATCCGCTGCAGCAGGCGTTCCTCGATCACGCGGCGCTGCAGTGCGGCGTGTGCACGCCCGGGTTCCTGCTGTCGGCCAAAGCCCTGCTCGACGAAAAGCCGAATCCCACCGAAACCGAGGTGCGGTACTGGCTCGCGGGCAACCTCTGCCGCTGCACCGGCTACGACAAAATCGTCCGCGCCGTACTCGACGTCGCAAGGTCGTCCGCCCCGTCGGCGCCGCCCCGCTGAATCCCTCCCATGTCCTCGACCTCCTCCCCGTCTTCCGTCCTCGTCGAGACGCCGTTGCGCGTCGTCGGCACGCGTCCGGTCCGCCCCGATGGCATCGAGAAGGTCAACGGCCGCGCGCTCTATGGCGCCGACGTGATGCTGCCCGGCACCCTGCACGGCCGCGTCCTCCGCAGCCCGCACGCCCACGCGCGGATTCGCCGGATCGACACCTCGGCCGCCGCGGCGCTGCCGGGCGTCCGCGCCGTCATCACCGCGCGTGACCTGCCGCCCGCTCCGGATCGGGTCGAGGAGATGGGCGACCGTTCGACCAATGTTCGCTATGTCACCGACAATCTCCTCGCGGGCGAGAAAGTGCTCTACCAAGGCCACGCGGTGGCGGCGGTGGCGGCGACGAGCGACGCGATTGCCGAGGCCGCCCTCGCGTTGATCCGGGTCGACTACGAGTTGCTGCCGGTGGTGATGACGGCCGGCGCCGCGCTCGCCTCCGGCGCGCCGCAGATCCTGCCCGGGCTGCACGCGGAACGAATGGGCCAGCGCGACCCGCAGCCGTCGAACCTGGCCACGATGGTCCGGCATGAGCGCGGCGATCTGGAAGCCGGCTTCCGGCGGGCCAAGGTCGTGGTCGACCGCCGCTTCCGCACCGAGACGGTCCACCAGGGTTATATCGAGCCGCACGCGACGACGGCGATCTATCAGCCCGATGGCCAGGTCACGATTTGGGCGACGACGCAGGGGATTTTTTCGGTGCGGAGCCAGATCGCGGCGGTGCTGCAGATTCCGCTTTCGCACATCAAAGTCATCCCGACGGAAATCGGCGGCGGCTTTGGCGGGAAGATCACCGTGTACCTCGAGCCGCTCGCGGTCGTGCTGTCGCGCAAGGCCGGATCGCTGCCGGTCCGCCTCGTGATGTCGCGCACCGAGGTGCTGACCTCGACCGGCCCAACCGCGGGTTCCGACATCCGGATTCGGATGGGAGCGGACGCCTCGGGCAAACTGACGGCCGCGCACGCAGAACTATATTATGAAGCGGGAGCGTACCCGGGTTCGCCGGTGGGCGCCGCGCTGATTGTCAGCTTCGCGCCGTATGCCTGTGACACGATGCGCGTCGACGGTTACGACGTGATCGTCAATCGTCCGCGCTCCGCCGCCTATCGGGCGCCGGGCGGAACCAACGTGGCGTTCGGCGTCGAGTCGGTCGTCGACGAACTCGCCGCGGCGCTGTCGATCGATCCGATCGAGTTTCGGCTGCGCAACGGGGTCAAGGAGGGCGACCTGCGGCCGAACAACGAGCCCTACGCGCGCATCGGCCATCTCGAGTGCCTTCGGGCGCTCCAGCAGACGGAGCATTGCCGCATGCCGCTGACCGGCCGCAACCGTGGCCGCGGCGTGGCCTGCGGCGCCTGGGGCAACTGGGGCGGACAGTCGAGCGCGACGGCCGCGCTGAATGCGGACGGCTCCGTCAGTCTCAACACCGCCAGCACCGACATTGGCGGCAGCCGCGCGTCCATCGCCATGCAGCTCGCGGAATCACTCGGCATTTCCTACGAGCAGGTGAAACCGCGCGTCGGTGACACGGATTCCGTTTCGCACAACGACGTCACCGGCGGCAGCCGCACGACGTTTGCCACCGGCTGGGCTGCCTACGAACTCGGTCAGAAAATCGCCGCGGAGATGACGGCGCGCCTGGCCGCAGCGTGGAAAGTTTCGGCTGACGCGATCACGCGGAAGGACGGAGGCTTTGCCAGCGGGGCGCAGGCGGTGGACTTTGCCGAGGCGGCGCGCATCGCCTGCGACGAGGAGCCGCTGATGGTCAGCGTGACGGTCAATCCCAAGCACTACGGCGCCGGCTTCTCGGCGCAGTGCGTCGACGTCGAGGTCGATCCCGACACCGGCAAGGTCACAATTCTCCGCTACACGATTGTGCAGGACGCCGGCCGGGCCGTGCATCCGTCGTACGTCGAGGGCCAGATGCAGGGCGGCGTGGCCCAGGGCGTCGGCTGGGCGCTGAACGAGGAGTACGTTTACAACGAGCGCGGCGAACTGCTCAACGGGAGCTTCCTCGATTACCGCATGCCCACGGCCTGCGACCTGCCGATGATCGAGACGGTCATCGTTGAGGTGCCGAATCCGGGCCACCCCTACGGCGTCCGCGGGGTGGGCGAGGTGAACATCATCCCGCCCGCCGGCGCGATCGCGAACGCGATCCACCAGGCGACCGGCCTGCGGATGGGCGCCCTGCCCATGTCGCCGCCGCGAGTGCTCTCGGCTTTGCTGGCGAAGAAACGCGGCGCCGTCGCCTAGGGCATTTTCCAGTTTCAAAAACGCGGAAAATTGTAGCCGGCCTCGCTGAGGCCGGTCGCCGTGCAGACACCGGGGTCAGCGACCCCGGCTACATTATGCGCGAATGAAAAACCGAAGCAGCGCTGGCGCTGGCGGCTCCGCCGGGTGCGACGAACCTTGGCGGGCAGGCGGACCTGCCCCCGCTATTTCGGCTCCACGCGCAGGATGCCCTTCATCAGCGCCGCGTGACTCGGGAAACTGCAGATGTAGTCGTAGTCGCCGGTCGCGATCGGAGCCGTGAAAAAAATCGTGTCGCTGCCCTCGGGTAGCGTGAGCGCCGTGTGGTAAAGAATGTCGTTGCTCTCGGGGATGAAGTTTTTCGCCGCGCCATCCAAGCCGAGCGCCAGCGCTGCCAACCCGACCGTCTGGCCGGTGCCGGGCGAGCAGAGCACAAAGTTGTGCAGCATATCGTCGCCGTTGCGGAACACCAGGCGCACGTGGGCGCCCGCTTTCACGGTCAGCCGCGTTTGGTCGAATTTTAGTCCCGGATGCGTGCCGAGAATGATCGTGACGTCGCCGTCGGCCGAGGCCCAGTGGCCCGGGACCAGGCTCGGATGTTTCTTGGTCGAGGCCAGCGCCGCCGGCGGCACGGGCGCGACGCACAACTCCGCGTCCTTCGGGTCGACCGGAATAATCCGGTCGCCCGCGGGAATCTGATTCAGCGTGTAGTAGGCGGTGGCGTGGACGAGGGTCTCGCCGCCCTTGGCGGAGCGGACTCCCGCCGCCTTGACCTCGTGGACGTAGCCTTCGCGAAGACAGACGCTCGCCAGGCGCGCGCTGAGCCCGTCCGGGGCGACGACGACCTTGCGGATCGGGCAGGTGAGCCGGTTGACCGGCGCGCTGCCGTAGGCCTTGTGATAGAGATAGCTGAAGCCCGAGATGCTGTAGCTCTCGGGTTTTTCCGCGGTGGCGCGATCGACCGGTTCGGTGAACGTGACCAGGAACCCGTCGGGCTGGGCGCGGACTTCCTTGATTTCAAAGGGCAGGCGGCCGGTCCACTCGAGCCGCTCGAGTCCTTGTTGCGCGGGTCCCACCGAGCCCCAGCCGCGCGCGGTTTCCCCGGCGAACATCACGCCGCCCTCACCGTAGGCGAGCCGGATGATCCCGGAATCGAAGCCCTCGCGAAACGCGTAGGCCGCGCCTTGCCAGACCCCCTTGATCTTTTCCAGCGAGATGCGCATCACCTTGCTCTGACCCTGGTCGCCGATGAAAAGCTGACCGGAGAACGGCCCGAATTTTCCGTTGGTGCGATCCTCCACGATGCCCGCATTCGAAATGCCATAGATCGTGTGCGGCAGCCACACGGCCGGCAATTTCAGGCCGGGCAGTTTCTTCGCCACATCGGGCATCGGTTCTTCGAAGTCGCGAATGTCCTCGGGCCGGAGTGCGACGGTCGAGCCGGGCATCCGGCTCCACGCCAGGCTCGCCGGGTGCCCCGAGAAATCGCCGGGCTCCAGATGGGTGATGCGCCCCGAGCCGACCCACTCGCCCTGGTTCTCGGCGGAGAACCAGTCGCCCTGCGACGTCACCATGAAACCGGACGGCGAACGCAGGCCCGCCGCCACCGGCATGATCTGCCCGTCGGGCGTGATCTCGAGCATCCAGCCACGCCACGGCACTGGCGACTGCGTGGCGCTGCCAAACGCGACGTTGAGGGTCACGCGTAAATTGCCGTTCGGCGCGAGCACGGGTCCGAAGGCGTACTCGTGATAGCTGCCGGAGATGGGGAACTTCGCGACGGTCTCGAACTGATCCGCGCGGTCGTCGCCATCGACGTCCACGAGGCGCGTGAGCTCCTGGCGCTGGGCAACGTAATAGCCGCCTTTGGGCGCCGCGATGATCCCGAGGGGTTCGTGCAGGCCCGAGGCGAAGAGCGTGAACTTGGGGTGGGGCGGATTATCGTAGGCGCCGTCCACCCACCAGATCTCGCCGCGCCGCGTCGTGACGAGCAGGCGCTTGCCCGGCTGGGCGAGGATGCCGCTGGCTTCCATCACGACATTGTCCGGGATGGGGAGGGGCGTCCGTTTCCAATACGAGTTCTCGCGCTCGACGAGGGCGCTCGACGGCTGGGCGAAACGCTCGGCCGCCGAGGGATTTTGCACCTGATCGGCGGCGAAGACACGCGTGCTGGCCGCCAAAATCAAAACACCGCAGGCGAGCATTCCCAGTGGAGGGCCGAGCTCCGCCGAGGCCGATTCTGTAACCAAATGCGTTCGGCCTCGACGGAGCTCGGCCCTCCATTGTTGGCAGGAGGTAAGAAAAAAGTTCATGGAGAAATTCACCAAACGATCGAATACGTGAGCGGCTTGTCCAAGGTGGCGCTGGTGAGCGGCACGGCGAGCTGCGCGCGGCCGTTGCGCGTGCGCACGACGGGCAACTGCGGGGCGTTGTCCGGCCAGTCGAGGTACCATTCGCGGTCGCCGATGATCCAGCCGCCGCCGCCGGGTTGCGGCGTGATGATCTCGCCCTCGGCGAGCAGGACCCAGCCGGACCAGCTCGGCAGGCTGCCCTTGAACTCGAGCCGGCGCGTCAGGCCGCGACCTTCGGGCGCCGCGGCGATGCGATCGCGGACCGCGATGTCGGCGAGCTTCGCGAGAAACACGGGCTGGCCATCGGGCTCGAGCGTGTAGCCCTGCGCAGACCACAGCGACTCCGCCTGATCCGGCCAATCGCCGCTCTGGGCAAATTCAATCATGGTGACAGACGGCTTGCCGTTGAACGTCAGCGTCGGGCCGGTGGGCTTCGCCAGCTGATTTTCGCCGCGGCCGTCCCACATCTCGAAGGTATCGAGAAACGCGCCACGCCACGCGCGCAGCAGGGCGCCGGTTTCGAAATCGTAGGCGTAGTGGGCGCCGGCGGGTGACCCGATCGACGCCGCGTAAAGATGCTTGCGCGGATCGAAGGGCACGAAACCGCGCTGCACCAGCACGCGATCTTTCGGCTCGACGAGCAGTTGGCGTGTCCGCCCGCGTCCGCCCGCGACGTCCGCCGGCCGCTGCACGGCCCGCGCCGTCAGCGTGTGCGCGGAAATGCCTGTTCCCTCGGCGACGAGCTCAAGCGTGGGCCGGTTGTTCGTCTGGTGCAGGAGATCGAGCCGGAACGCATGCGCCCCCGCGGTGAGGGTAATCCGTCCGGGCTGGCTGCCCTTTTCGAGCGGAACGACCACCGCGCGGCCGTCGACGAGCAGCCGGGCCACGCTGCCCGACTCGACCGCGAAGGCGTACGTGCCGGCGCGCGGGGCGTTCATCGTGCCGGTGAACACGAGGGCGAACTTGCCGGTCTTCTCGACGGCCGTGTGGGCGAAGCTCGCGGGCACGCCCTCGGCCGTCGGCCGCTGCGCATCGTAGTCGCCGACCGCCTTGAATTCTCCGACGTAAAGTTTGTAGCGCAGGTCCTGTGTCGTCACGCGCTGGGGATTTCCTCGTTTCACGGCGAGGGAGCGGATGGCGACGGACGCGTGGTCGCCTTGGACCATGAGCGGCCCGGTCGGTTTTTCATCGGCGAAGGCGGCGCTGCGCGTCGGTCCGGTGACCTCGACGTTTTCCTGCACGAGGAAACCGTTGAGCGCGACTTTCAGGAAGCGGGCGTTCGTGGTCTTTCTGCTGTTCGCGTCGAAGCGCGGCGCTTCGAATTCAATGTGCAAATGCTGCCAGAGCCCCGGGGCGCGGGCGGCGTTGGCCTTTGGGGCGTGGCCCTCGTAGCCTTCCTTGCCCTGGCCGCGGGCCGGGTCCCACCGCTCGTAGATGCCGCCGCAGTCGGACGATTTCGGCTCGCGCACGCCCCAGCTGTCGAGGAGTTGGACTTCGTACCGACCTTGGAGATAGACGCCGGAGTTTGAGCCCGGCGGCAGGAGAAAATCGAGATCCAGTTCGAGGTCGCCGTGTTCCCAGGCGGTGAGCAGGTGACCATGGGCGTCTTTGCTTGGGTTGCAGACGAGGGCGCCCGTGCCGTCGTCGGCGGCGAGGATTTTCTCGGTGCGCGGGTCACCGGCGATGCCCCCGGACAGTCGCCAGTTGGCGGAGAGGGGCTGAAAGGCCGCGACGGAATCGAGCGACACGCGCTCGGCTGGCAGCAGGGACTGGGCGCGCGCGGAGGTCAGACCGGCGAACGCGACGGCGAGTGCAAAACGAAGAAAACGGGGGAGCGCAGGCATGAAAGCAGCCGCGACCGTGCTGGTTCCGGTGGCCCCCGGCAATCGAAATTAAGCCGGGCGGCGGCCCAATCGATGGCCTCAACCAAGGCCTTCCCTGTGGGTGCCTTGTGACTGGCGATTCGAACGCAGAGACCAAAATGTTTGTCTTAAGGAAACGCCGGGTTTTGTTCGTAGTCCTGCCTTCAGGCGGAATGAATGCGGGCCAAGCGCCGACCCGCAAGGCTGACGGAACTACCAACCACGACTGATCGAAATCCAATGAAGAATGGTCCCTTGTCCTTGGCTCGCCTGGTGACTGGTGCTGCGGCGCTGACCTCGCTATTTCCGGGCAACGGTAATGCAGCCGAGCCGACCGCGAAAGAGTCGGCGCCGATCGCAGTCGACCCCGCCACCCTCCCGGCCCCGAAGCGGGTGATCATTCCCAAGCTTCAGGCCGTCCTCACAATCGACGGCGAGTTCAACGAGTCAGTGTGGGCGAAGGCCGCGACGATCGGGCCGTTCGTTCTCAGCAGCAACAGGGAGCGCGAACGCGAGCCGACGATGGTCCGACTGTGGTATGACGACACGGCGCTTTACCTGGGATATACGTGCGCCGATTCGGACATCCAGGCCACGTTCACCGCGCGCGACAGCCGGTTTTGGACAGAAGAGGTCGTGGAGTTTTTCGTCACCCGGCGGGAAATGGCGCGCTACTTTGAACTCGAGTGGAACCCGCTCGGCGGAACCTTCGATGCGATCATCGCCAACATCCTCGACGACCGCGGCGTCTCGAAAAAAATTGACGGCGACTGGAGCTACACGGCCAAGCTGATGAAGAGCGCGGTGAAAGTCCGCGGCACGGTTGGAAAGACGGACGACAAGGACGAATCCTGGCAGGTCGAAATTGTGATTCCGTTTGCGGACCTTGGCGAAGCGCCGCCAAAGCCGGGCGACGTCTGGCGGGGAAATTTCTATCGATTCAGCCGGGGCACCAACCAGCCGGTGGAGGCGCTCGCCTGGACGCCCACGATCCTGGCGGGCTTTCACCAGCCGAACCGGTTTGGTTATCTTGAGTTCGGGAAATGAGGCGCCGCCAAGCGCGGTTGCTTCAAGAGGCCTGTTGCCTTTGCTCGTGAGTCATGCCGAACCTCTTTATCGACGCCGGCCCGAACGGCGCGGGAAAAACCTCCTGCGCCCGGGACTTCCTGCCGGCCGAGATGGGTCGGTGCGAGTTCGTCAATGCCGACCTCATCGCGGCCGGGCTTTCGCCCTTCGCGCCGGCGCTGGCGGAAGCCGAGGTCGGACGAATCATGGTGCGGCGGCTCCGGCAGTTGGCGGCAGAACAGGTGGATTTTTCTTTGAAACGACCCTGTCCAGCTACGGCTACGTGCCGCTACTGGAGACGATCCGCGCCGCCGGCTATCGCAGCCGGCTCGATTTCCTTTGGGTGAGTGACCTCGAAATCACCCGCCGGCGCGTGCGCAGTCGCGTGGCCAAGGGTGGGCACGATATCCCCGGCGACGTGCAACAACGGCGATTCGGCAAAGGGATCCGGCTGCTGGCCGAGCACTACCGGCCGCTGATTCACTTTTGGCGGCTATACGATAATACCGGCGACCGGCCCACCTTGTCGACCAGGAGGAAGATGGCGTCATGCGCGTCGTCGATCCCTCGAGGCTTGTGGTCATCGAGCAATCCGCCAGTGTTCACTTCATGCCCGACATCTCTCCCCGCGCGGTCGAAGAGCCGGCTGCCTTTGTGCCGACGGGAGAAACCCTGCGTTCGATCCGCGCCATGCGCCGGGCCTAGGCCCGCGTGGTTCTCGAAAACAAAGCGTGGGGCCTGCCGGTCATCCAGTGGCGCGAAGGCCGTGGGGTCGTCGAGGTTCCCGCCGAGCAGCTCGAACCACTCGCGCGTCGCATCCTCGAGGTCAACGGCGACCCGCTGCCCGAGGCCGAAGAGCTCGAATTGCTCAAGAGCGTCAAGGTGTGAGGTTGGCCAGAGAAATTCAGTTGAGCGTTGAGAGATGAGAGTTGAGGGCCAAACCAAGAGGTGAATCTCATTTCGGGTGTGGTGACGCGCGCTTCAGCTCTGAAGTTCGACCTCTCAACTCTCATCTCTCAACTGCATGGACACGGCTTGGATCAATTCGGAAGCCAGGAAGCCACGAACCAATTCCTGGCTTCTAAATTTTTATGCCTGCGTCCCCCATGAAATGGACGGTGGGGAGGTAGGGACGGCTCCCTGAGCCGTCCGAGGTCCTGCAGGAATGGCCCCTACTGGCGCGACTGCTCAACCGGTCCGACGTGCGTGATCTTCAGCTTCGGAAAATAGTGACGGTAGAATCCCCGGTCGCGGGTGATGAGCTCTTCGGCGTGGTGAAACGCGTGGGCGGCGACGAGGAAGTCGGCCACGATCCGGTGCCGCGGTTTCGGCGCAAGCTTGCGATATTCCAAAAAGATCCTCCCCGCGAAGTGCAGGTCAGGCCAAGCAAAGGGCGAGAGGCGGACTTGCATGCGCTTGAAGACGCTCTCGGCTTCCGCCGCCGTTGCGAAATAGAGCGACGTCTCGGCGGCCACGATGGGACAGACAATCAAAGCGCCCCGCCGCAATGCGGCGTTGAGCGCTTCGACGGCGTGCGGCGTATGTTCGGTCGACCGTCCGAGCACGTCGATGAGGATGTTGGAATCGAGCGCGACGGCCATAGCGCGCATCCATTACCCGGCTAGCGAATCAACCGGTCGTTGGGGCACGTTCGCGGAGCCTGACCTCGCGAATGTGCAGGGATGCGAGCTAAAACCAAACCGCGGAGCGGTTTGGTCGGCGACCCATCCAGGCAAATCCCTTGGCCCATTCCGCCGCCCGGTTGCGGCGATCTCCGAAAACAACGGGGAAGGCATCGCGCTCAGCTTTTCTTGCGGCCGTGGGCCGCAGGTTTGCCGCCATACGGGGTCTGGTCTTCGGCGACCCGAAACGCCTCGCGGGCTTCGTCGCCACTGGCAAACGGAGCGCCCCGGGCTTTGAGCCCAACAAATTGGTCGAAGAAACCCGGCTCGGCCTTCTTGCGAAGCACCACGCTGCCCCCGGTGCCGAGTTCGACCTCGAGAACGGTGCCGGCGTCGATCCCGAGGGCATGCCGGACCTTCGAAGGCAACGTGAGCTGGCCTTTGCTGGTGACGGTGGTTTTCATCCCTTACATAAAAGTAAGGAATTAAGGTAAGGCAAAGCGATTTTTCGGCCCTTTCCGGCGACTTATTCAGAAGCCACGAAACCGGGAGCTGATTCATGGCTTCCTAGCTTCTGAATTAATCGCCGGGCTCTGGCTTGGGCACCGTTCTATGGCCCCAACGTTGGCCTTGCGCCGCGGCGTTTGGCTCCGAATAAAGACCCGCTTCCCGCATGTCGCTGCTTCCCCTCTTCAACCCTTCGCTTCTCGGCCGCGCCGCCACGCCGGCCCTGGAATTCGAACGTCCCGATGGCACGCGGCTCGCGCTGACGTTCGGCGAGCTCGAGACGCGGAGCAATCGTCTCGCCCACGTGCTGCGGGCGCGCGGTCTCAAGCGCGGCGACCGGCTCGCGTTCTTCCTCGCGAATCGCGTCGACATTATCGACCTCTGGCTCGCGGGCGTGAAGCTTGGCCTGATCGTCGTTCCCATCAATGTCCTCTACCGGGAGCGCGAGCTGCGGCACATCCTCACGGACGCGGCGCCGACCGCCGTGGTCACCTCGGCTGACCTGGCCGCATTTATCCCGGCCGGCGTCGCGGTGTGGGACGTCGACCAACTGGCCGTTGACGCGGCGAAGCAGCCGGCGAACCGCGTGGCCGTCGAATGCGAGAGCCAGACGCCGGTTTCGCTCATCTATACTTCGGGCACGACCGGCGCCTCGAAGGGCGCGGTCCTGACCCATGGAAATTTCGCGGCCAACGCGCGCACGCTGGCCGCCGACTGGCGTTTCACGAGTGCCGATCGCTACCTCTGCACGCTGCCGCTGTTTCACGTGCACGGCCTGGGCAACGGGATTCACTGCTGGCTCGCGAGCGGCTGCCATATGCGGCTGACGGAGCGCTTCGAGCACGCGAAGGCCGCGGCGTGGTTCGAGGAGTACCAGCCCACGGTTTTCTTCGGCGTGCCGGCGATGTTTATCCGCCTCCTCGAAATTCCCGTCGAGCGTGCCCAGGCCATTGGCCGCCGGTTGCGTCTCGCCGTGTCGGGTTCGGCGCCGCTGCCGGCGGAAATCCACGAAAAATTCCGCGAACGTTACGGCTCCGTGATCCTCGAACGCTATGGCATGACCGAGACGCTGATGAACATCGGCAACCCGTACGCGGGCGAGCGGCGTCCGGGGACGGTTGGGCTCCCGCTGTCGCATGTGGAGGTGAAGATTCTCGATGAGGCAGGTGCCCCCGTGACGGATGAAACTACGGGCGAACTTTGGGTGCGGGGTCCGAATGTTTGCGATGGCTACTGGCGGCGGCCCGACGCTACCGCGGCGGCGTGGCGCGATGGCTGGTTTCGCACGGGGGACATCGGCAGCCGCGCGGCGGACGGCTACATCACGCTGCAGGGACGCCGCAGCGATCTGATCATTTCCGGCGGCTTTAATATCTACCCGCGTGAAATCGAGGAAGTGATTCTCGAGCAGCCCGGCGTGCGCGAGGCCACGGTCGTGGGCCGGCCGGACCCGGTGCGCGGCGAGGTGCCCGTCGCCTATGTCGTGGCCAGCGCCGATTTTGACGAAGCAGCGCTCAAGGCGCGACTCGGCGCACAGCTCGCGTCGTTCAAGCTGCCGCGCGCCTACGTGCGGGTGGAGAGCCTGCCGCGCACGGCCCTTGGCAAAATCCAAAAGCACCTGCTGCCAGCCTGGAATCGTCCCTGAGCCCCGCTGGTAGTCGGCCGGTTTACCCGGCCGAGGGAAAGGCCACCCGGCCGAAGGGTAGGTCAACCCGCCGAATCGCGCCCGATGCGTTCTTTTAGGCGTGTCGTTTGGGCCGATCCTTAGTTCAATATTGGGCAGTCTTTCTTCCCCTGTTCTTCCCCGCCCATGAAAATTCTGCCTTCACGAGTCTTTTGCGGCGCTACTGTTTTTATTGCTATGGCCCTGAGCCCCGCTTCTCACGCGGCGGCCGCCGCCCCGTATCAGGCCACCGGGATCAAGATCTGCGAGGTCGCCAGCGCGAGTGCCATCATCTGGACGCGCCTCACGCAGGCGCCGGAGCGGGTGCCGATTAACGGCGTGCTGCCGGTGATTTCCTACAATGAAAGACCGCGCGGGAAAGGTGAAGAGAACCGGCCAAATATTCGGCCGGTGGTCCAGTTTCCCGCCGGCGCGACGGTCGACACCCTGGAAGGCGCCGCGCCGGGCGCGCCCGGCCAGACGCGCGTGGCTTATCGCGAGAAAGGGACCACGGCCTGGCGGTACACGCCGTGGGCCGACGTGGACCCGGCGCGGGACTTCACGCGTCAGCATCGCGTAACCGGACTGGCCGCGGCGAAGCCGTATGAAATTCGCGTCGAGGCCCGGGCGAGCGCGGGTGCGGCCGAGGCCAGCGCGGTCACGGGCCAGTTCCGGACCGCTCCGGCGCCGGACGTGGCGCAGCGGGTGCGTTTCACGTCCACCACGGGCCACAACTATCATGACCGCGACCTGCCGGCCGAAGGCTGGAAGATTTACGGGCAGATGCTCCGGCGGGAACCGGACTTCATGGTCCACACGGGCGACATCCTCTACTACGACCAATGGGCCAAGACGATCCCGCTCGCCCGCTGGATGTGGCAGCAGAGTTTCAGCCTGCCGAGCAGCGTGAATTTTTACCGGAACGTCCCCACCTATTTCATCAAGGACGATCACGACACGTGGATGGACGATTGTTATCCGACGATGCAGACGAAGTTCATGGGCGATTTCACGTTCGCGCAGGGGCAGGCCATCTACCTCGAGCAGGTCGGCATCGGGGAAAAAACGTATCGCACGATTCGCTGGGGCCGCGACCTGCAGATCTGGATGCCGGAGGGGCGCGATTTTCGCAGCGCGAACAATGACCCGGACAGCCCGGCGAAAACCATCTGGGGCGCGGAGCAAAAAGCCTGGTTCAAGCGCACGGTGCAGGCCTCCGACGCGACCTTCCGCGTGCTGATCAGTCCGACCCCGCTGGTCGGCCCGGATCGGGTCCAAAAGAACGACAACCACGCGAACAAGGGATTCACCTTTGAGGGCGATGAGCTGCGGGCCTTTTGCGCGGCGCAGAAAAACCTCGTCGTGGTCTGTGGCGACCGGCACTGGCAGTATGTTTCCGTCGATCTTAAGACGGGCCTGCGGGAGTACTCGACCGGCCCCTCCACCGATGAGCACGCCGGCGGGTGGCCGAAGGATCTCAAGCAGCCGGAGCATCTTTATCTCAACGTGGTGGGCGGCTTCGTCGAAGGCACGGTCGAGCGCAAGGGCGGCGTGGCCACGCTCACCTTCCGCCATTTTGGCGTGAACGGCAATCAGTTGTTCGAGGACGTGCTCACGGCGAAGTAAACCCGCGCGATCGGCCGCCCGGCCGGCTGAAATCAATCCCTGTTGCCCCATGAAATTCCGGTTCCCCTGTCCGGTCCTTGCGATCGCGGTTCCGTTGGTTGCCCTGTTTTCCGGGCTCGACCTGGCCCAGGGCGCGGCCAGTCCGCGCGTCCTGACGGACGTCCCGTTCCTTGCGGCGGACCGCGCCGAAAAACTCGATCTCTATCTGCCCGCCCCGCCGGCGAACGGAAAGCGCTCCCCGGCCATGGTGTGGATCCATGGCGGCGGTTGGACCGGCGGCGAAAAGGCGGAAGCCCGGGCGAAGGAAATCTGCACCACGTTCGTCAACGCCGGCTACGTGGCCATCAGCATCAACTACCAGCTCGGCGACCGCGCCTGGCCGCAGAACCTGCTCGACTGCAAGAACGCGGTACGCTTCCTGCGGGCGCACGCGGCGGAATACCACCTCGATCCCGACCGCATCGGCGTGTCCGGTGGTTCGGCGGGGGCGCATCTCGCGTTGCTGGTCGGTTTCACCCCGGGGGTGAAAGACCTCGAGCCCGGCGCGCCCTACCCGGGCGTCTCCAGCGCGGTCCGCAGCGTGATCGACATGTACGGACCGACCAATTTTTTCACGCGGGAGGAGACGGACGACCAGGGCAGGATGCTCGGCCGGCGCAAGCCCCCGGCCAAGGTGATGATGACGTTCGGCACGACCGACTGGGATGCGGAGGTTTTCCGGGTCGCGTCGCCCGCCACCTATGTCAGCAGGCATTCCCCGCCGGTCCTGATCATGCATGGTGTGCTGGATCCGGAAGTGGATTTGGGCCAGTCCCGCACCCTCGCCGCCGCGCTCGAGGCGCAGGGCGTGGCGCATGAGTTGGTGGTGATCGAGGGCGCCGGACACACGTTCGATTTCGAGTCGTGGAAAAAGCTGCCGATGGCGCGTGATCTGCGACCCGTGGCGCTCGCCTTCCTCGCCAAGCATATGCCGGCCCAGCCCTGAGCCGGGGCCGGCCCTCCTGATTTTCCCTATGAAAACTCCTCCTCTTTCGTCCCTGCTCCTGACTTTCGCCCTGGTGGTGATGCCCCGTCTGGTTGGCGCCCAAACCGCCGGTCCCGACGGAGTGAAATTTCTGGCCGACGTGAAGTTCCTGGCGGCCGATCGCGCCGAGACGCTCGATCTTTATCTGCCTCCGCCGCTGGCGAATGGCGGGCTCCGGCCGGGGATGGTTTGGATCCATGGCGGCGGCTGGATGCGCGGCGAAAAGGCGGAGGGCAGCGCGAAGGAGGTCTGCGGCACGCTGGCAAATGCCGGCTACGTGACCGTTAGCGCCAACTACCGCATCGGGAAAGACGCCTGGTCGCGGAACGTCACCGACTGCAAGGACGCGGTTCGATTTTTGCGGGCCCATGCGGCGGAGTACGGTGTCGACCCGGACCGGATCGGAATCGCCGGCGGGTCAGCCGGGGCGCACCTTGCCTTGATGGTGGCCATGACCGCCGGACGCGACGAATTCGAACCGTTGAATGCCAAGCCGGTGTACCCCGGGGTTTCGAGCGCGGTACGGTGCGTGATCGACATGTACGGGCCGACCAACCTGGGGTCACGCGAGGCCACGGACGAAATGGGCAAGCCCCTCGGAAAGCGCCGCCCGCCCGCCAATTCGATGGAAGCCTTTGGGATGACTGCTTCCTATGACGGCGGGAGAACCGAGTTCTTCCTCGCGGCGTCACCGGTGACCTACGTCAACCGCAACTCGCCGCCGGTGCTGATCCTGCAGGGCGCGTTGGATCCGGAGGTCGATCCCGGCCAGCCTCGCATTCTCGCCGCGGTGCTTACCCAGCATGGCGTGCCCCATGAGCTGATCACGGTCGAGGGCGCCGGCCATGGCTTCGACTTCGAGAACTGGAAGGGCAAGCCGATGGCGCGCGATCTCCGTCCGGTGGCCCTGGCGTTCCTCGCCAAGCACCTCGCGCCGGTGGCGAAACGCTGAGGCGGAAGAATCCAGTTGAGAGTTGAGGGCTGAGAGTTGAGAGCCAAACCAAGAGGTGAATCTCATTTTGGGCGGGCCGACGCCCGCTTCACCTCTGAGGATCGACGTCTCAATTCTCATCTCTCACCTTCTAGGAAACGGCGCCTGGTTTGTAGTCCCGCCTTTAGGCGGAAGGCTTGAACTGGTCGGATTCCGCCTAAAGGCGGAACTACAAACTGATCTGTTTTTTCTCGTCACGGGCAAAAGTCGCTTTTGCGGCTGGGGCGGCATGGACACGGCTTAGGCGGGCGCCACGGCAACCACGAGTGGAGGGCCGAGCTCCGCCGAGGCCGTAATGCGTTGACGGCCTCGAGGGACCTCGGCCCTCCCTCTTCGGTAGTCGCTTAGAGCGCCGAACCGTCGGCCCTCGTTCCGCACAGGCTCACGCCGAGGCCGAGCTCGGCGGCGAGCGCAGCCTTGGTGTAGAGCGCGAGGTCGGCCTCCTCGGCAGAGTTGGCGTAGGCGACCTGAATGTGGTTGGCCTTGTGGCGCGCCATCATCTGGTCGCGCGTCACGCCGTAGGTGACGGCGTGCATGATCGGCCACTGCACCGTCGTCTCTTTCCACCGGCGCTCCGTCTCAGCGGGGGGCAGGGCGATCACCTTGGCGCGCCCCAGATCCATCTTGATGCGGCCGTTCTCGACGAACACGCGGCTCCAGACGATCTCCCCGGGCTTGGCGATGCCGCGCACGGTGCCGCCCCCGAGCCGGAAATACATCGGCGGCTGGCGGAGCGAGTCGGTGCCGCGGTACCCGTCGATGTGATGGGCGGGCGGGGCGCTGCCCGAAATCAGGAAAACCCAGACGTACTCCTTCGTCGTGCCGCTGCGATCCCAGTCGCCCCAGCGCATATCGTGCAGCGTGTTCTCGACCGGCTGACCCAGCGCGGCGTGGACGCGATTCGTGAAGACGCCGTCGAGCCCGGCGCACTCGTCAACCTCGTTGAAATGCGTCAGCGGCTGCCCGGCGCGGATGATTTGTCCCGCGGCGTTGGCGACCGGCGGGCGGTCGGAATTGTTCAGGATCCCCTCGACGAGATCGCTGGCGGGGAGGAGATCCTTGAGGCCCTGCTGGTATTGGATGCCGATCGACTCGCAGCCGAATTCGTCGGCGATGCGCAGCGCCGCGATGTACGTCTTGCACTGCCAGAGCACCTGAGCCTCGGTCAGCTCGGTCGCTTCGTCGGTCCCGAGGTGAAACCGCATGCCTTTCATCCGGAGCCAGTCGAAGACCGTGCGCGCCTCGGCGTCGCGCACCTGGGTGGCGCCAAAATAGAGGGCGGATTGGGAGAGCCGCTCCTTGAAGACGCCGGTCGGGAAGAGCAGTTCGTCGGGAATGATCGCGTTGAACATGCCCATGCAGCCCTCGTCGAAGACGCCCATGATGGATTTGCGCTTCCGCAGATCCGCCGCGATCCGCTTCGCGATGGCGCGGGCCTTCGCTGGAATTTTCGCGCCGGCGAACGCCTTGACGTGATTGGTGCGGTGCTTGAGGGACCCGGTTTTCAGCCAGGTCGCCAGGCCGGTCAGGAAGAACTCGTCCTCGAATTTGTCGCTCCAGAGGGTCGAGTACTTTACCCCCGCCTTGGTGAGCGAACCGTTGAGATTCAGCATGCCGACGAGGCCCGGCCAGGTGCCGCTCCAGTTGGCGACGGTCAGGATCGGCCCTCGATGCGAGATGAGTCCGGCGAGGACATGATGGGAGTATTGCCACACCGCTTCGGCGACGATCAGCGGGGCCTTCGGGTCAAGGCCGGCGAACACGTCCATGCCCTGTTTCTGCGAGCTGATGAACCCGTGCTTGAGTTCGGGCTGGTAGGGATGGGCCCGCACGACCTTGCCGCCGAGCCGGGCGACCGCGGCGCCGAGCGCCTGCTCCATGGCGTGTTGCGCCGGCCAGCAAACCTGGTTGGCGGATGGCCGGTGATCGCCACTGGCGACGAGAAGAACGGTTTTCGATTTGGGCATGGCGTGGGATTTAATCAGACCTATCAAAGGACTTTCCGCCAGCGAAGTGAAGCCCAAGGATTGCCCGTCCCCTTGGTCCCCTGAGTCCTTTTGGTCCATGATCCCTTCAATTTCATGGAATCAAATAAGTCTGGAGCCGCCCCCTGCGACCTGCGCCCAATCAAGCCGCTGCTCCTCCTTCGTCCCATGCCCACGCCCACCTGCATCCGTGCCGTCGAAATCACCCCGCTCGATATTCCTCTGCATGTTCCCTTTGGGATTTCCGGCGGCGCGCAGGCCATGGCGAACAACGTGCTGGTCCGGATCGAACTCAGCGATGGCACGCTCGGCTACGGCGAAGCCGCGCCGCTGCCGCCCTATAACGGCGAAACGCAGAGTGCCGCCCTCACGGTGCTGCGGTCCGCGGCCGGCTGGCTGGTCGGGCGCGAGGCCCGCGCGTGGCGCGACGTCGCCACGGAATTCCACCGCCGCGGCGGCGCGACCTCGGGCTCGGCGCAATGCGCCCTGGAGACGGCGCTGCTCGATGCCGTCTCCCGGTGCGACCGCGTGCCGCTGTGGAAGTTTTTCGGCGGCGTGCTCTCGCCCAACTCAAGTCAGGTTCCTGCTGAACTCGAGACCGACATGACCGTGACCACCGGTTCGGTGGCGGAGGCGGCCGCGGCCGCGCGCGCGATCGGGCAACGCGGGATTCGGATGATTAAGGTCAAAGTCGGTGGGGCGCAGGATGACCTGGCCCGGGTCGCCGCCATT
>SIBR01000061.1 GCA_009695065.1 Opitutus sp.
GCGGTCGCGCAGCGTGTCGTTGAGGCGCTGCCACACGCCCAGTGCCTGCCACTTCGCAAAATAGTAATAGACCAGTCGCCAGTGCGGAAACTCTTTCGGCATCATCCGCCAGGTGCAGCCGCTTCTCACGACATACAAAATCGCATTCACCCTCTCCCGCTGTCCGTAGCGCGGCGGCCGCCCCAGCCTTCCTGGTTTCGGCAACAGGGGCTTTACCATCACCCATTCTTTTTGCGTTACACTGCTCGGATACGGCTCTCTTTTCGCCTGCATCTACCACCCTAAACATCCGGCGCCTCCTCGGTACAGAGTTTTTTCACAGCTTCTAAGGGCTTGAACGTATGGCCCCAATATAGGTGGCTGTGATCTCCAGTGGATGTTTACGAATCCCCACCCGTTGAAGCCTAGTGGCCAACGGCAGCGGGGCCACGACACTCTCGACCAATCGGCGGGCGAGTTCGAGATGTTCAGCGGGGGGCAACTCCAAGACGGTATGCGATCGGTCTCGGTCGAGGATGGTCGCAACATGAGCCGTCCCCCGATTCGTGTAAGCATGCCCGCCAGCCGGCGGGCCACCGGCAGATTGCCTTTCGTTTCGAGGGTGCCTGGTTGAAGTTTGCATCGTCATGCCGCTCCACCGAAAAAAGATCTTCCGCCTCCCGCCACCCGCGCCCGCCACGATCTACGTGCGGCCGGGTTACAATCGCGTGCTGGCGGAGGAATTCGAAGCCCTCAAGCGCAAGCGCGTCGACCTCGTGAAGGACAAGGTCGAGGCCCACAGCCAGGGCGACCTGCGCGAGAACTTCGGCTTCAAGGCCGCCAAGGACGCCATCCGCGCCGTCGACCGCAAGATGACCGCGCTCGACCGCTTCGTCGCCCGCAACACCTTCATCGAAGTCGATCCCGCCACCTGGCTCACCAAGCCCACCGACACGCTGCAGCTCGGCCACGTGGTCGCGCTCGAAAAGCAGGACGTCGCCACGAAGCGGAAGCACCGGTTCACGTTTCTCGTCACCACGCACGGCGAGACCGCGGTCGACGAGGAGTCGGGCATCGAGGGCCTGCCCCACAATTCTCCCCTCGCCGCCGCCGCGCTCGGACTCGTCGTCAACGCCGAGACCCAGGTCCGCCTCCCCGCGGGCGAAGCGATCCTGACTGTCCGCTCCATCCGCAATCCCACGCCGGCGGAACTCGACCGGCTCCTCACGGCGATCAAACCCCCGGAAATCGAGGACGAGGATTCTTAACGGCGGAGTCGGCCCACTCCGAAGCTTGGGAGCACGGAAAACTCGATCCGCTTGAACCGCTAATCCGCGCTAATCAACGCGGATAAAGCACTCGGTCTGGCTCGCCGCCTCCACGCCGGATTATTTTTTCTCCGGCTCCGGGGTGGCGCCGAAGTTGCCGCTTTCCGCGGCGTGCACGAATCCCTCCGTCACCGTCTTGAGGTTCTCCCACCGGCGGCGGATGTTCTTCGCCTCCTCCCGGGTGATGACGCTGTCCGCCGAGGAAATCGCGATGGTGGCCAGCATGTCGGCGAAATCCTGCACGATGTCGTTCGTGATCGGGATCAACGGCTGATCCGGCGGCAGTTGTTTCGGATTGCGGATGAAAAATCCCCCCGCCTGCTCGCAGACCCACTGTGCCAGCCGGGAATCGTGGGTGATCCGGATCAACTGCCCGACCCGGTCGAGGGGGCTGCTCGCCCCGCTGCCGCTGTCATCCTCGGGCGGCTCGGCCCACTTGTAGATCAGCGAGAGCGACAACGCCATGTCCGCGGCGATCTGTTTCGCGCTCGTTTTCTTCAAAACCTCTCTCATCACCTTGTGCGATAGCATGGGCGGGCATGGTGCGGGCGCATTAGCGAAACGCAATCCTCCGCACCGGGTGGCTAACCGTCGCCGGCCGGCGGGGCGCTTTTGCTTTTTTGCGTGCCTCCCCCCTGTTTCCTCTGACTTACTCCGCGTTCCTTTTCTTTTTCCCAATGAACATTCACGAGTATCAGGCCAAGGCGTTGTTTGAGAAATACGGGGTGCCCGTTCCCAAGGGCGCCGCCGCCACCACGCCGGAGGAATTCACCAACGCGCTCAGTTCCCTCCCCGAGGGCCCGACGATGGTGAAGTCGCAGATCCACGCCGGCGGCCGCGGCAAGGGCACGTTCACCGATGGCTTCAAGGGAGGCGTGAAATTCTGCAAGACCAAGCACGACGCGAAGGAAATGGCCGGCAACATGCTCGGCAAAACCCTCGTCACGATCCAGACCGGCCCCGCCGGCCGCAAGGTCCAGACGATCTACTTCACCGCCGCGAGCGACATCAAAAAGGAATACTATCTCGCCATCCTCCTCGACCGCGTTTTGTCGAAGCCGGTCATTGTGGCCTCGACCGAGGGCGGGGTTGAAATCGAAAAGGTCGCGCACGACACCCCGGAGAAAATCCACAAGGTCATCGTCGATCCCGCCTACGGCCTCGCCGATTTCCAAGTCCGCGATCTCCTCACAAAGCTGGGGCTCACCGGCGCCGAAGCGAAGAACGCCGGCAAACTCATCCGCAATCTCTACACGATGTATTGGGAGACCGATGCCGCGATGGTCGAGATCAACCCGCTCATCACGACACCGACCGGTGAAGTCCTCGCGCTCGACGCGAAGGTGTCCTTCGACTCCAACGCGCTCTACCGTCACCCCGAGATCGTCGCGCTCCGCGATCTCAACGAGGAAGACCCGAAGGAAATCGAGGCCTCGAAATACTCGCTCAGCTACATCGCGCTCGACGGCAACATCGCCTGCCTTGTCAACGGCGCCGGCCTGGCGATGAGCACGATGGACATCATCCAGCACTACGGCGGCACGCCGGCCAACTTCCTCGACGTCGGCGGCGGCGCTTCGAAGGCGCAGGTCATCGCCGCGTTCAAAATCATCCTCGGCGACCCCAACGTGAAGGGCATCCTCGTCAATATCTTCGGCGGCATCATGGACTGCAACGTGATCGCCCAGGGCATCGTCGAAGCGGTCAAGGAAGTCGGGCTCAAGCTCCCCCTCGTGGTCCGCCTCGAGGGCAACAACGTCGCGGCCGGCAAGGCCACCCTCGCCGCCTCCGGGCTCACGCTCGTCTCCGGCGACACGATGGCCGACGCCGCCCAGAAGATCGTGAAGCTGGTCGCGGCCTGACGGCCGCAGTAGCGAGTAGTGAGTAGCGGGTAGCGAGCATGCTCCCGCACTTTCGAAAGCTGCACGCCACTTCTACTCGCTACTCACTACACGCTACTCGCTACTTTCCTCAAATGGCTATCCTGATCACTCCCAAAACGAAGATCCTCATCCAAGGCATCACCGGTGAATTCGGCGCACGCCACACCAAGCTCTCGCTCGATTACGGCACGGCCGTGGTGGCCGGCGTCACGCCCGGCAAGGGCGGCCAGTTCTTCGAGCACAACGGGCACAAGGTGCCGATCTTCAATTCCGTCGCCGACGCCGCGAAGGCGACCGGTGCGACCGTGTCCGCCATCTTCGTGCCGCCGCCCTTCGCGGCCGACGCGATCCTGGAGTGCGTTGACGCCGGTCTCGACCTTGCCGTCGCGATCACCGAGGGCATTCCGATTCGCGACATGGTGCGGGTGAAGCGTGCGATGCAGGGCAGCAAGACCCGGCTGGTCGGGCCCAACTGCCCCGGACTCGTTAGCCCCGGCGCCGGCGAAGGTTCCAAGGGCGGTTGCCGCATCGGCATCGCGCCCGGCTACATCAACAAGCAGGGCCACGTGGGCGTGGTCTCCCGCTCCGGCACCCTCACCTACGAGGCGGTCTTCCAGCTCACGAGCAAGGGCATCGGCCAGAGCACGACCGTCGGCATCGGCGGCGATCCGGTCAACGGCACCTCGCACCTCGATGTCGTCAAGCTGTTCAACGCCGACCCTGACACGCACGGCATCATCCTCATTGGCGAAATCGGCGGCAACGCCGAGGTCGAAGCCGCGCGCTGGCTCAAGGCGAACTGCACGAAGCCCGTCGCGGGCTTTATCGCCGGCGCCACCGCCCCCGCGGGCCGCCGGATGGGCCACGCCGGCGCCATCGTCGGCGGCGCCGAGGACACCGCCGCGGCCAAGATCGCCGTGTTCAAGGAATGCGGCATCGAGGTGGCGGCCACGCCGTCCGACATGGCCGACGCGTTGCTCCGCGCCGCCAAGGCCAAGGGCGTGACGCTGAGCTGAACCCTTCCTTTGCCTTCCCTTTCCCGGCGGACCGATTTTTGGTCCGCCTTTTTTTTGCGCGCTGCTTCAGCTCCCGGAACGAACCGGCAGAGCGGAGCCCGGCGCCTGCGCACCCGCCTGGGTTTCCCCGCGGTGAAAGGTCCGCCATCGACCCTGCCGTGGCACGACAAAGGTGCCGAGATGCGCCCGTGCACTCGCGACCGAACGCCCCGGACTACGCCTTGGGGCGCACCGCGGCGGAAAGCGCCTCCTGCACCTGGCGGAAAAGCACCTGATATTGCGGAGTGTTCCGCAGCGGGATTTCCGTGGCCTGGCCCGCCCGGTTGGCCGAATCCGCCTCGATGATTTCCGTGAAGCGCACGGTCACCTCGGTGCCGCCATCGAGGGCCGGGCTGAGCTTCACCTTCATCGCCACCTGGCGGGAACTGCGGTTGGCTTCACCCGCCGCCACCGCACTCACCGACTCGAATTCTCCCTGCGCCGCCCCGCCCCGCACCATTCGATAGCCCATGTGAGCCGCGGCGAGTCGCAAGGCTTCGTAGGTCTCCCGGGCCGGCGCGGCATAATTTTTCGAATGGCCTTCATTCCGCTTCGCCAGTGTTTCGCGCACGCCACTCGTGGCGTCGGAAAGCGATTCGCAGCCGGTGAATCCGAGCGACAACAGGAGCAGGCCGAGAGCGGTAAGCTTCATCATGCCTTCAACTGGCCTTCGCCGCGCACCCTCGCAAGGCCCAAAGGCCACACCCCTGAACCGGCAACCCTATCCCTGCGACCGAACCCGATTTTCGGCTGAAACGCGGGCCGTTTACCGGTCCTTCGGTTCCCACAAACCGAGCACCGCACCCGTGGGATCAACGATGATGCTGAGCCAGCCCATGCCCTCAACCTCGGTCACCTCCTTCATAATTTTGGCGCGAATTTTTTTCCGCCTTCTTTGTGGCCGCATCGATGTCCTTCACGAGCACATAAGGCATCCACGCCGACGGCGCTCCGGGAACCATCTGCTGCATCATCCCGCCCCCCGGTGCCGTCACCGACGTCGATCATCGCATACGCGCCGCCCGTAGCCGGCATGGGAAGATCGGTAAGTTTCCATTTAAACAGGCGTTTATAAAAAGCCTTCGCCTTGGGCACATTCGTGGTGGCGAGTTCAACGTGAACGAAGGGATTGAGCATGGGGAAGTCTCCTGGGATTTATTTTTTGCGGTGAACGTGAGGGGTGGTTCCTCGAGAAAGAGAGGTGTGGAAAACGGGCGGGCGATCACCCGCGGGACGACCGTTCGCGGCCTCCTCGGCGTTGTCGTCGAACCAGAGAAACGGAGTGCCAGTGGGCGTGGTCGTGGAGCGGCCTTAAATGCGTTGCGCGAGGGCTTCGAGCTGGGTGGTCGCCTGGCCCCAGCCCGCATGAAACCCCATTTTTTCGTACGCCTCACGGTCGTCCACGGTCCAGTGCCGCACCCGGGCCGTGTAACGCGTCTTGCCGTCGCCGGCGTCCTCGAACGTGAGGATCACGGTCATGAACGGCTTTTCGGAAGGCTGCCACGCGCAGGTGTAGGTATTGGTGAAAACCAGCCGCTCGTTGGGCTCGACTTCGAGGTAGACACCGCGATTTGGATACTCTGTCCCGTCCGGTCCACGCATGACCACCAGACTGGCCCCGCCCGGACGCACGTCCGTCTCCGCATGCGTCGTCACAAAGGGAGGCGGCGTAAACCACTGCGTGATGAGCTTCGGGTCGGTCTACGCGCGGTAGACTTTCTCGCGCGGGGCGTTGAGCACGCGGGTCAGGAGCGGTTCACGGTCCGATCCGGGAGTGCCTGCAGCGGGAGCCTCGTTTTTTGAGGGCATGGGAAAATGGGCGAGAGGACTTGTCTTCACTGCTACAACGAAGGACCCAGGCCATTCCGGACACCCGGCAGCGCCGACCCCTTGGCTTTGAGGCGCGCGGCCCAGTAAAAGCCAGGCTCATTCCCGCGCCACGCCGGCCTTCCGGTAAAACTCCCGCACCCGTCTCCGTTCCTCCTCGAGTTCCTGCACCCCGAGCGAGCGCGCCATCTCGCCGATGGTGATCTTCGGATCGTTGGACCAGAAGATGCCGCAGTCCTCGTCTGGGTAGTAGTGGAATCCGACCTTGTCTCCGTAGGCCTTTTTGAGCGCTTCGCCGTTACGGAGTTTGGCGCTCCACGGGAGCAGCGCGTAACTCAGGTCGAGTTCGTGGACCAGCGTGCTCTGGGGCGGTTTGATCTGGGCGACGATCTTCCCGGTGGGCTCGAAGATCGAGGCGTTGTGCCGCCACGTGCTCGAAACGACATGAACGCGGTGCTGCCGGGCACGAAACGCCGGTTGCGACGTCTGCGGCGACTGCGTGGGCCAGGCGATCAGCTCCGCGCCCTGGCGCGCCAGTTCCGCCCACCCGTCATCGAATTCCATGTCGTAGCAAATCTGGATGCCGAGCCGGCCGAAATCGCACTCGAAGACCGGCTGGGTGCGGCCGGCGGTGGTTCCGCCCTCCATCGTCCCGCGCTCAAGCGAAACGACCAGGTGCACTTTGCGGTAGGTTCCGACCACCTCGCCCTTGCGCCCGACCAGGACGGCCGCATTCGAACAGGATTTCCGTTCGCTGGATTCGAGCAGGTACGTGGGCACCACGATGTAGCAACCATGCTCGCGCGCCTTGCGGGAAAAAACGTCCTGCACCCGCCCCGCATAGGGCACTGCCCGCGCCAGCGCATCGCTCCCCGCTTCACCCGTGATCGCCGTCTCCGGCAGCACCGCGAGATCGAGACCGCGCCCATATTTCTCTTTGGCCTCCGCGGCCATGCGGTCCACGAGACCCGCGAGTTGATCGAGCCGCTTTTCCAACCCCGGATACTCGCCCCAAAACGCCTGCATGGCCGTGCCGACAATTACCTTCCGGGGCGGACGGTCCGACGTGCTCGTCACCTTCGGCTCCGCGACCCGGTCCGCCGCGAGCACCTTGGCACCATCGAGCGCTGCCAAACTGCTCACGGTGGTCAAAAACGATCTGCGATTCATAGTGGGGGCTCCGCCGCCCGATGCGGGGATGACTCGCTTATCCTTCCGCGAGAACGCGCCGCCAACAAAATTCACCAGTTGTGCGACGCCCACCGGAATTGGCGAGCGAAGATTCCGCCTCCGACTAAAACAGCCGCGCTGCCGGCAACGTAGTCATGGCAGCGAAGATGCTCTTGCGCCAAGACTGTCCGCGGGGTCGCGCCACGCCCCGGCCAGGCACAATCTGCTTGCCTCCGCCACGCCGCCGCGCTCGCTTTTTCTGGCCGGGTAGATTCCCCACTACGCGGCCGAAAGCGAAAGTATCAGTCAACCGTGCGTCCCCACCGCGTTCCCGCCGACGTCGATTGCCAACCAGCTCAAGATGGCCGCCCGGCTGATGTCCCTCGCCCCGGCGCTCCGGCTCTCGCGCCAGGTGTTTTTCTGCCAACTGCGCGGATTCGACACCCATGCCGCACAGGTCGCCGCCCACGGACCGCTCCTTGCGGAACTGAGTGCCGCGCTCACCGTGTTCTACGACGCGACGACCGAACTCGGGATCGCAAACCAGGTGACGACTTTCACCGCCTCGGATTTCGGCTGGACCTTTACCGCCAACGCCGGCGGGTCGGATCACGGCTGGGGCAACCATCAACTGATCATGGGCGGAGCGGTGCGGGGCGGTGACATCTACGGAACCATGCCCAGCCTCGCGATCGGCGGTCCCGACGACCCGGGTCAGGGACGCTGGATTCCGTCGACCAGCGTGGATGAGTACAGTGCCACGCTCGCCACGTGGTTCGGCGTCAGCGCCTCAAATTTGTCGGTCGTGCTGCCGAATATCGGCCGCTTTGCGCGGCCAAATCTCGGCTTCCTCTGAAGCGGAACAGTTCATTCGACTGACTCGATTCGCGCGGCCGGCGGAACAACCGGGAATCTCCACGCGGCGGCCTCGATCCGGGCATTCCCCCTTGCTCCATTCCGCCGACACCGGGCATTTTGTCCGGCTCGCGCACCATTTCCATTGATGCCCAATCCCGCCTGCCCTGCCTGTACTCTCGAAGACGTCCTCAGCCACGCCGATCATTGGGAGTGCGCCACCTGCGGTCACGAATGACCCAAGGAGGCCGCGCCCGAGGTGGCCCGCGTCGTCAAGGACGCTGATGGCAACGTGCTCGTGGACGGCGACTCGGTCGTCCTGATCAAGGATCTTAAATTGCGGGGCGGCTCGGGCGTCCTCAAGGGCGGCACCAAGGTGAGAAGCATCCGGCTCGTCGAGGGCGACCACGAGATCGACTGCAAGATCGACGGCAGCGCGATGGCGCTCAAAGCCTGCTTCGTGAAAAAAGCCTGAGCCCCGCCTCGGGGTGCCGGCGAAAGCCAGTAGGGCACGGTGCCGGCCGATGATTCAGGCGGATGAGTTTGTCGCCGCCGGGTCCGCGACGGCCTTCCGTACGATCGGCGCCACCCGGGTGCCGAGGAGCTCGATTGCCCGCAGGATTTGGGCGTGGGTCAGCACGCGATTGTCGAGCAGAACAGTCAGCCGGGAAATGCCGCCCAGCACCGCATTCTCCGCGAGGATTTTTCCCGCAACCGTTTCGGGATCGCCGACCGCGAGCGCTCCGGCCGGGCCGCATTGCGCATCGAACTGCGGGCGCGTCGGCGGCGGCCAGCCGCGCTCCCGGCCGATTTTGCCGAAGGCATCGCGATAGGCCGGCCAGAAGGTTTCCCGCGCGGCCTCGGTCGTCTCCGCGAGAAAGCCGAGGTGGTGAATGCCGACGGTGAGCTTTTCCGGGGCGTGGCCGGCGCGGCGACCGGACTCGCGGTAAAGATCGATCAGCGGGCGGAATTGGTCGGTCTGGCCGCCGATGATGGCGACCACCAGCTGCAAGCCGAGCGTACCGGCGCGAATCGCGGACTGCGGCGTGCCGCCGACACCGATATGAATGGGCAGCGGCTGCTGCAGCGGGCGCGGATAGACGCCCGGCCCGGTAAGCGCGGCGCGGTGCCGGCCGGACGAGGTGACATGGGTGCGCTCACGAATCTTCAGCAGCAGTTCGAGCTTCTCGGCCGCCAGTTCGTCGTAGTCCTCGAGGTCGAAACCGAAGAGCGGATACGATTCGATGAACGAGCCCCGGCCCACGATGATCTCGGCCCGGCCCTGCGAGATGAGATCGAGCGTGGCGAATTGCTGGAAGACGCGCACCGGATCGTCCGAGCTCAGGACCGGTCACGGCGCTGGCGAGGCGGATGCGTTGCGTGCGCGCGGCCGCGGCGGCGAGCAACACGGCGGGCGCCGAGGCCAGATAATCCGGCCGGTGGTGTTCGCCGAGGCCGAAGACATCGAGGCCGACCTGGTCGGCCAGTTCGATCTGTTCGAGCAATTGCTGGATGCGTCGACGTCGCCGACCGCGCCCTCCCGGGCCTGGTCCGACGCAGTTGCGACAAAACTATCGACGCCGATTTGCATGGTATGAGTGGTGCGCAACGTCGCGCCAAAGTCATTGCGATAGTCAAATCCCGTCATTTCGCCAATCGCATCCCCACTGCGGGCAGGCCCGGCCGCCGAAAGAGGCGGGAACAGCACGACCGATGAGCGCGATTCTATTTGCCGGGCGCGCGATTATCGACGGCCTTGAGGGCATGGGCGCCAAATACCTGCCGACGATCAAGGACCAGAAAGCGGGCCAGCGGTTTCACCAGAAGCAGCACGTCACCTCCAAGTTCATCAAGCCTTCCGGTCAGCCGCCCGCTAAGAAGTCGAAGAAGAAGTAAGGTCCGGTCGCGGCACCGGGTCCGCCCCGCCCTAGAGGCTGTCATGAACCTGCGTCGAGGAAGCTGCGGAGCATGAGGCAGGCGAAGGCGAGCCCGTGGAGACCAGCGAGGGAAGAGGCGAGGCGTTCGTAGTCGCGGGCGAGGCGGCGGAAGCGAGCCGCCCAGCCGAAGGATCGTTCG
>SIBR01000029.1 GCA_009695065.1 Opitutus sp.
CTTGCGCGCCAATTTCTTCATGCGTTTGGCTTCGTTCACGTCGAGTTGGCCGAACTGCCTTTTCCAACGATGGAATGTGACCTCGGAGATGTTATGCTCCTTGCTCACTGCCACGATGCTCTTGCCGCCATCGGCTTCCCGCAAAATGCGGATCTTCTGTTCCGTCGTGTGGCTTTTGCCTTCAATGGTCTGGGCTCCTTTTAGGGCCGCAGACTAACATTACAAGTGGCCCGGATTTCGGGGGATCACCGCAACGGAACCACGCTGCACAATCAGCCGATTTCCCGCCGACGCTGTTGCCGGAGCCTCTCCCCGATCGGGCGCCCGGAACCAAAATGAGCCGCTTGGTTTACTTGAGCAGCGCTCCGGCCGACCACCTTGACCCGTTTGAGGAGGGCCCCCCGGTGCGACATACAACCGATCAGTAGTTCTGGAACGGCCCGCGCGGTTCGGCGGCATCCATTTCCGCTCGCCAGCGGGCAAAGCGGGCCTTCACTTGCGCCAGCACCTCGGGCTTTTGCTTCGCCAAGTCGTTCTTTTCGGCGAGATCCACCGCAAGATCGAAAAGCTCCTCCTTCGGGGCGAGGTTGTCCTTATTGCCGCGCGGCACGGACGCCATCCACTTATACTGGCCCACCCGCGCTGCCTGATAGGTCGAGGGCCAGTCCCAAAACATTTCTGTGCGCGCGGATTTTTCCTTCCCCTGGAGTACGGGCAGCATGTTGAAGCCGTCGAGGTGAACATCGGGCAGAAATGCCCCGCTCGCCGCCGCCAGCGTCGGCAAGACCTCCAGCGAAGTCAGGAACTCGTGCGTAACCGTCCCGGCCGGTATCACGCCGGGCCACCAGGCGATCAGGGGCGAACGCAAACCACCCTCGTAGCCGCTGCCCTTGCCACCGCGCAGTTTCACTCCCTCGAGCAGGCTGTTGCCCATGCCATTGTCGGTAAAAAAGATCACGAGCGTGTTCCGGTCGAGCTTCAGCTCCCGCAGCGTCTTGAAGATGTCCCCGATCGCCTCGTCCATCGCCGACACCATGCCGGCCACCCGGGTGATCCGATCATTGGGATCACGATTCGCATGGTACTTTTTGAGGTAGGAGTCGGGCACCTGGCTGGCCCATACCCCTTCTCCTTCCACATCGGTCGAGGGGGACGAGGCGGACTTCCCGGCCTTCGCCTTTGCCGCACCCTTGGCCCTTGCCGCATCACCCGTTTGTTTTTGGAACTTGGGCTGATCGATCGTGGAGGCGCCGTGCGGCGCGTTGAACGGCAGGTAAATGAAAAACGGCCGGTCCCTGCCCTGCCGGAACGCCTTGTCGTCGTCCCGGATGAAGGCGAGCGCCTCGCGCCGGAACAGATCGGTCGCATACATCCCCTTGTCCGCCGTCGTCAATGCGTTGTTCCGAAACATCGACGGCGCGCCGTAGCGTTCGTGCGTGTAGTAATCGATGCCGTTGTTGCCGTGACCGTAGAAATAATCGAAGCCGCGCTGCAGCGGCAGAAACCGCTTCGCCTGCCCCATATCCCATTTGCCGAACGCGGCATTGTTGTAGCCCGCGGTTCTCAGCATGTCGCCAAAGGTCTTTTCGCGCACGTCGAGCCCCATCGTCATTTCGGGCGACATGGCATACTCCGATGGCGTGTAGCGGTGGCCGTAGTTTACCATGTCATTCCGGATCATTTCATACGTGCCGTTCCGCTGGGGATAGCGACCGGTGATCAACCCGCTGCGCGAAGGGGTACAGACCGAGGCCGTCACATAAAAATTTGTGCCCCGCACCCCCTCCGCCGCCATGCGATCCAGGTTGGGCGTCGGATACTGCTTGTCGCCGAACGTCGAGAGGTGGAATCCCTGGTCGTCGCTGACGATGAGGATGATGTTGGGCGGACGGTTCGCGTTCTGCGCCGCGCAGAACGCCAGCGACGCCAGAAAGGTCACGAGAAAGCAGCAGGATCTATGGGTTACCGAGGACATGGGAGTGTTTATACGAAAGGGATACTCGACTTCCAAGGCAACCCCGGCTCGCGTTCGACCGGCAGCGGAGCTCGGTGGTTTGGGTTTGCCGAGGAACTCAAGCGATCATGCAGTTCACGGTCCGGTTGCTCAGGGGTTGAAGTATACCACTTTCGTGCGTCGGAACACCGGTCGCGAGTCCGGGCCGCATTCCCCCCCGCTTGCTCCGGCCACGACTAAAAGTGGCGCCCTCCCTCCGCCAACGTCCGTTCCGCGCAAGACCGAAGTTGCCGGCGGGCGCACCATCGGACAAATATGCCCATCGATCATCTCCGCGCCCGGCACGATTCCGTGGCACCCGACCCGCCAATTGCAGCCTTCGAAAAAATTATTCACGCCATGAAAAATATCCTTTCCCCCTCCGCCTTCATTGCGGCAGGCCTTCTGCTTCTTTCCGCCCTCGCCGCGGCGGCGGCGGGCCCCACGGGAAAGCCCAACGTCATCATCATCGTCAGCGATAATCAGGGCTATCGCGATCTGGGGTGCTTCGGCAGCAAGGAAGTCATCACCCCTAATTTCGACCGCATGGCGGCCGAGGGGGTGAAGGCGACGACGTTCTATGCGACCTCGCCCGCGTGCACTCCCTCCCGCGGCAGCCTTCTCACCGGCCGCTATCCCCAGCGCAACGGTCTCTACGAAATGATCCGGAATGAAATGGTGAGCTATGGTCACCGCTACACGCCGGAGGAATATGCGTACTCGCCGGAGATGACATTGGGCCTCGACGTGCGGGAGGTCACCTTCGGCCAGCTCGTAAAAAGCGCGGGCTACGCCACCGGCGCGGTGGGAAAGTGGGACAGCGGACGCGCCAAACGCTTCCTGCCGCTGCAGCGCGGCTTCGATTTTTTCTATGGTTTCACCAACACGGGCACCGACTACTGGACCCACGAACGTTACGGCATCCCGTCGCTGTTTCGCGGCAACGCCCTGATCAAGGAAGAAGGCTTCTCCGAGGAACTTTTCACCCGCGAGGCGCTGCGCTTCATCCGGGAACAACGCGCCCAGCCCTTTGCACTCTATCTCGCTTACCATGCTCCCGCCGGCTCGGCGAACCTGGAACGGTCCGGCATCCGGCCCCCGCAGAAATATCTGGACCTGTATCCCAAGCTGGATCCCAAAAGCAAACGCGCCGAATACCTCGCCACCATCAGCTGTATGGACGAAGGCGTCGGACAAATCATGGCGCTGTTGCGCGAACTCGGCATCGACGAAAAGACCCTGGTGATGTTTTTCCCCGACAACGGCGCCGGCGGCGTGGCCGATGCGGGCCCCTTCAGCGCCTCCGGCAGCCAGATTGATCGCATGGGGGAAGGCGGCATCCGTTTGTCCTTCATCGCCCGGTGGCCCGGCGTACTGCCCGCGGGCCGGCCCACCGACGAATTTCTCAGCATCATGGACGTCTTTCCCACGCTGGCCGCCGTCTCCGGCGCCGAGCTTCCGCCCGGTCTCGTTCTCGATGGTTTCAACATGATACCGGTCCTGCAGGGTAAAACTCCGTCGCAACGCACCGAGATGTTCTGGCAGAGTCGAAATTCGAAAGCAGCGCGGGTCGGGAACTACAAGTGGATCGATTGCCCGGCCTTCAAGGGGCTTTTCGACCTCACCCAGGATCCCGGGGAAAAGAATGATCTCGCCCTAATGCAGCCGGAGATCGTGGCGCGGGTCCAGGCCCGCTGGGAGAATTGGCGCCGCGAAATGGACGAAGCCGAGCCCCGCGGACCGTTTCGGGATTACTGACGGGAGCCGTCCGACGGACCGTCTCCTCGCTTCAACGCGTCGAGGACGCGGGACCGGCCTGCGTCTTATCGTCCATGGTTTTCGCAAAGCCCTGGATGCGGTTGTCCTGCAGCGTAATCTTGCTGGTCTCGGGCCCGAGTCGGATCGCGGTTGGCGCCGAAGCCCCGCGAGTGTCGATGATTTCGTTGCCGGCGAGCACGATCGACTTCGTCCCCCCCTGGATATCGACCGCAAATCCGCCCTGCGCCGCGTTGTTCACGAGGCGGTTGTTTTCGATCCGGTTGCGGTCGCCGGTGAAATCCTGGCCGCGCTCGGCGCGAAACAGCACGCCCACGGTCTTGCTGCCGGTCACCTCGTTGTTCCGCACCAGATTGTCCGTATCGTGATGGCCGATAGAGATGCCGATGTCGTTGCCCTCGATGTGATTTTTTTCCGCCAGACCGAACCGCACGCCCCAGCAAAAGAAGAGGCCGATATGATTCCCCATCAGCCGGTTGTTGCGCACGATTGTCCGCTGCGACCCGGAGCCGGGGTGAACGCCGAGGCCGGCGTGGCCTTCGCTCACGCAATTCTCGACCAGCACGTCGTGACAGATCTGCCAGCTGATGCCGTCGCCGTTGTAATTGCGGGCCTGCACGCCGCGAATCGTCACGCGATTGCATTCCTGCAGGAAAATGCACCCGGCGTAGTTGCCATCGAGGTTTTCGTTTTTGGCGCGATTGCCGTCGAGCACCAGATTCTCGATCGCGATGTCCGCGATTTTTTCGCCCGAAATGATGGGATAAAGCGTCGAGACTTTCGTTTCGTTGATCCGCCAGAAGTTTTTCCGCAGCCCCTCGTCCAGCTTGAACCGGTTGCCGCTCCGGGCCACGAGGGTGCGCTTGACGGTGTCGCCGGCACCGCCGCTGGCATTTTTCGAGCGCAGACAGATGCCGTCCCCGACTTCGAATCCCGCGGCGTCGGCCAGGGTGATTTCCTGGTCAAACCAGTCGCTGTCCTGCGCCAGCAGACTGCTCACCGACGGCTCCTTGATCAACACCGTGTCCGCGCCACTGCCGACGAGCCGGACTTTCGACTGCAAATAAACCGAGTTCCTCAGCCGATACGTGCCCGGCAGGATCTTGACCGTGCCGCCGCCGAAACGCGCGACATAGTCCACCGCCGCTTGGAGCGCTTTTTCATTCGTGCCGACAATATCCGCCGCGGCATGGCCCACCGTCACCGTGAGTCGCTGTTCCCACACCGGCTCCACCACGGAATCGCCCAGCGTCGCGCGCGGCGGCACCTCGGCAGCGGCGGCACGGAAACCAGCAAGGCTGAAAACCAATGACAGGAGATAAATTCGGACATTCATTTTCTCGGGGGGTGGGTAAAATCGTGACCGGCGACAAGCCCTCCGGCGCCGGACTATTTCCCATAGAAAACAGGCCAGCTTAACACTTGGCAAGCCGGCTGAGCGGCACGTTTCCGCTCAGACGAGGATTTTCCGCACGACTTCGCCGTGGACGTCGGTGAGGCGGAAGTAACGGCCCTGAAACTTGAACGTCAGCCGGGTGTGGTCGATTCCGAGCTGGTTGAGAATCGTGGCGTTGAGGTCATGGACGTGCACCGGATCCTTCACGACGTTGTAACAGAAGTCGTCCGTCTCACCATACGACATGCCGCCGCGCACCCCGCCGCCCGCCATCCACATCGTGAAACAGCGGCCGTGGTGATCCCGCCCGTAGTTGGACTGCTCAAGCTTGCCCTGGCTGTAAGTCGTGCGCCCGAATTCCCCTCCCCAGATGACCAGCGTGTCGTCGAGCATGCCACGCTGCTTGAGATCGCTCACCAATGCGGCCGCCGGCTGGTCGACGTCGTGGCTCTGCAGACGCAGGTCGCTCGGCAGGTTGTAGTGCTGATCCCAACCCCGATGATACAGCTGGATGAACCGCACCCCGCGGTCCGCCAGGCGACGGGCGAGCAGGCAGTTCGCCGCAAACGTGCCCGGGATCCGCGCCTGCGGCCCGTAAGCGTCGAATGTCGCCTCGGTCTCGTCTTTCAGGCTCGTCAGCTCCGGCACCGAGGTCTGCATCCGATACGCCAGTTCGTATTGCGCGATGCGCGTCTCGATCTCCGGGTCGAGCTGACGTTCGAGCTGCTTGTGGTTCAGCGCTCCGATGGCATCGAGCTGGTCGCGCCGCGCTCCCGCATCGACTCCGGGCGGATTCGACAAGTACAAGACGGGGTCGCCGTTGCCGCGAAAGCTCACTCCTTGGTAGTTCGAAGGCAGAAAACCCGGACCCCACAGCCGGGCGTACAACGGATCCGCCGGCCGCGCGGCGCTGCCCCGGGAATGCAGCACGACGAAACCCGGCAGGCTGGAATTTTCGCTCCCGAGGCCATAGGTAGTCCACGCCCCCAGGCTCGGCCGGCCGGGTTGCTGGTGGCCGGTCTGCAGGAAGGTGATCGCCGGGTCGTGGTTGATCGCCTCGGTGTTCATCGAGCGAATGAAGCAGATGTCGTCCACCATCTTCGCCGTGTGCGGCATCAACTCGCTCACCCACGCGCCGCTCTTCCCGTGCTGCGCAAAATTAAAAATCGACGAAGTGACCGGAAAATTCTTCTGGCCGCTGGTCATGCCCGTCAGCCGCTGGGTGCCACGGACCGACTCCGGCAAATCCTGCCCGTGCCGCGCCCGCAGGTTGGGTTTATGGTCGAACAGATCGAGCTGCGACGGCCCGCCATGCATAAAGAGGTAGATCACCCGCTTGGCCTTCGGTGCGAAATGGGGCTTGCCCAGAACGTCGCCGCCGGACCCGAAAAGAGACGGGCCGATCAACGAGCCAAGCGCGGCCGCTCCGATACCGCTGGCTGAGCTGCGGAAGAACTGACGACGCGTCATCGCCAGCGCGAGGGATTCGGAAGGATTCATGGTTCAGCGGCGCGTAATGGTTTCGTCGAGATTCACCAGCGTCTGGGCCACGGCCGTCCAGGCGGCGAGTTCCACCGGATCGCGTTCGCGCCCGAACCGCGAAACGCCGACGCTCACCAGCTCTTTGGCCGCCCGGGCATTCGCCGCGAAGCGTTTCCGCTGCCGGTCGTAGAGCCCCTGCAGGATGGCCAGTTCGCTCTTTTCCGGCGCCCGGGAGGTCGCCCGCCGAAAGGCAAAGGTCAGCCGGTCGGTCGTGCTCTTGCCTCCGTTCGCCAGGGTCAGCGCCGCGAGCGCGCGGGCCGCCTCCACGTAGGTCTCGTCGTTCAACATCACCAGCGCCTGCATCGGCGTGTTCGTCCGCGGCCGGCTCACCACGCACGTTTCCCGGGTCGGACTGTCGAAAGTCAGCATCCCCGGCGGCGGCACCTGCCGTTTCCAGAATGTGTACAAGCTCCGCCGCCAAAGGCCTTCGCCCGGATCCTGCTCGTAGGAAACTTCGGCATCGTAGGTCACGACCTCCCACAGCCCGGGCGGCTGGTACGGTTTCACGCTCGGTCCGCCGATGCGCTCCACTAGGAGTCCCGAGGCGGCCAACGCCTGATCGCGAATCATTTCCGCCGGCAACCGGAAGCGCGGCCCGCGCGCGAGCAGCCGGTTCTCCGGATCGCGCGCGAGCAGATCCGCCGCTGGAACCGAATCCTGCCGGTACGTGGCGCTCGTCACGATCAACCGCAGCATCGCCTTCATGTCCCAGCCGCCCTTGACGAATTGCACGGCGAGCCAGTCAAGGAGTTCGGGATGCGTCGGTGGTTCGCCCTGCGAACCAAAATCGTTGATCGTGCGGACGAGTCCTTCCCCAAAACATTGTTGCCACAACCGGTTCACCTCGACGCGCGCGGTGAGCGGGTGATTGGGCGCGGTGAGCCAACGCGCCAGTCCGAGACGATTCCGGGGAAAATCGGCCGCGAACGGCGGCAGGCTCGCGGGCACGTCGGCGTGGACGGCTTCGCCCGGTTGGTCGTATTGGCCCCGTTTTAAAAGATGGGTTGGGCGCGGCTCGGGCAGATCCTGCATCACCAGCGTCTTCGGCAGACGCCCGCGATAGGCGGCCTCGGCCTTGCGCGCGACCGACATCGCCTGGTGCGCGTCGCGAATCGAACCGCTGCCATGCCGGCTCACGTAATAGTCGCTGAGCCATTGCTTCTTCCCTTCATCCCGCTTCTCCGGGGCGAGTGCCAGAGTGCCGCACAACCGATCGCTCCAGTACCAGGCTTGGGCGGCGCTGTCGTCGACCGCACGCCGCAGCAGCCGCAATTCGTCGAGCTGCCCGTAAAAACCCAGACCGCTGTCGCGCCGGCCGATCCGCCACGGCTCGTGGTTGTCAGTCGGCCCGGTCAGCGTGTCGCGCATGATATTCAGCGGAACGCTGACGCCATCGACATAAATGCGCATCCCCGAAGATTTCCGCGAACCATCATAGCTGACGATGACCTGCTGCCAGTCGTTGCTGCGCGTGGCGTCCCGGGTGAGAACTTCAATGGCATCAACCCCCCACTTGCTGACGAGGTTCACGAGGAACCGGCCTTTTTTCCACACGATCTCAAATCCACGCCGTTCGCCCTGGGGTTCGATCTTCCCCAACACCCCGCTGAGCGAACCGGTCGGCTTGACCCAGACGCCGATGCTCCACGGCTGGTCGGCACCGAGGGCCAGATCCGCCGGGGCCTCGAGATGTTGCATGCCATCGAACGAGGCCGCTTCACCGACGAGCCCCGTCCCGTATTTGAAACTGCCCTTCTCCTCAACCCCCGTCGCCTCCGGTTCAAATCCCACGTGCAGCGCCAGCTTGTCCTGGGGCGGGGCGAGTTCGTCCGCGGCGCCCTTTTCCCACACCGCCATCGGCCCGCGCATCGTTTCGGCCAATTGGGCAAAACTGGCTTCGGCCGCGCGGCGCGATGCCGTCAGCTCCGCCAGTTCCGTTTGTTGCCTGCCCGTGGCCACATCCAGCACCGGCGGCGGATCCTGCGCCTCGACCAAGCCCTTCTCCGTGGAATTGTTGAAGAACGCAAAGAGCTGATAAAATTCCTTCTGCGAAATCGGATCGTATTTGTGGTCGTGGCATCGGGCGCAGCCCACGGTCACGCCCAGCCACACCGTCCCCGTCGTCTGCAGCCGGTCCGCCACAAATTCGACGCGAAACTCCTCGTCGATCGAACCGCTCTCGTTGTTCGTCATGCTGTTGCGGTTGAACCCCGTCGCGATGCGCTGTTCGAGCGACGGCTGGGGAATCAAATCCCCCGCGAGCTGCTCCACGGTGAACTGATCGAAAGGCATGTTGCGGTTGAACGCGTTGATCACCCAGTCGCGCCACGGCCATATCTGGCGGTTGGTGTCGGTGAAGTAGCCGTTCGTGTCCGCGTAACGCGCCAGATCGAGCCAGTCCTGCGCCATGCGCTCGCCGTAACGCGGTGACTGCAACAGCCGGCCCACCAGCCGGTCGTAAGCGTCGGCCGACTTGTCCGACAGAAACGCATCGATTTCCTCCAGCGTCGGCGGCAAGCCGGTGAGATCGAACGTCACCCGGCGGATCAGGGTGGCCTTGGCGGCTTCGGGCGCGAATTTCAGCTTCTCGTGCGCCAGCCAGGCGCCGACGAAATTGTCGATCGGATTGCGGACCAGCCCGAGTGCCGCGTTCATCGCCGGCACCGGCGCACTGACGGGCGCCTTGAACGACCAATGTTCGTCCCAGCTCGCGCCCTGGGCAATCCACTGCCGGAAAAGTTCGATCTGCTTCGGGGTCAGCGGCTGCGGATGTTTTTCGACCGGGGGCATCCGCTCGTCGGGATCGGACGACGAGATGCGAAGGATGAGTTCACTTTCCTCAGGCTTGCCCGGCACGATCGCCGCGAAACCCTCCCGCACCCGCATCGCTCCATCCCGCGTGTCGAACCGCAGCTTGGCTTCGCGCGTTTCCTCGTCCGGACCGTGGCACTTGAAGCACATGTCCGATAGCATGGGCCGAATGTCGCGCTGGAAGCTCACCGGCGCATTGGCGGCGGCGGCGCACTCCGCGCCTGCCATGCCGAGGGCGAAATAGGTCAGCGATCGAAGGAAAACTGGGGAGCGATTCATCGGCAGCGGTTGGACCGGGAATTTCCGGTTGGGCACTAGGGTACCGCAATAAAAAGGACACACGTCCGCGGTACCAGCAAGGGGTTTCGGCGCAATGCCGCGCGCACTTTCGTGTGACGATTTTCTGCGGAGTGAACGACGTCCGTCGCCACGAAATAGCCGGAGCGGGCACGCCTCCCGGATCCGTTGGGGCCTTAGCCGCAGGCGGGGAGCACCGGCTGTGCCCTGACGCGTAACTTGCCGCAGTTTCGGCATATCTTGCAACGGACGGCCCTAGACTTGCCCCGGACGGCCAAGCGCCTACCGTCCGCACCCTATGTTCGCCGAACTCACCGACCGCATGTGGCTCTGGGCCGCCGCGGCTTTTTATCTGGCGGGGTTCGCGCAGGGCACATTTTCTCTCCTCCGCCAGGGCCGGCCGGCCGGCGCGACGACTTACGGTTTGATTGCCATCGGGTATCTCCTGCAACTCACCGGGCTCGGCGTGCGTGGCCGCATGGTCGGCGGCTGCCCGCTCGGCAATCCATTCGAGATTTTCCAGTTTACCGCCTGGTCCGCCATCACGCTCTACCTCGTCGTTGGAGTGACGTTTCGCAAAAGCCTGCTGGGCTACTTCACCTCCTGCCTCGCGGCCGCGCTGACGCTGTTGTCACTGAGCATTCCCGCATGGGATGCCGCGCGCCGGACCGGCATCTTCGTCGGCAACCCGTGGATCGAACTGCACGCGGCGCTCGCCCTGTTCAGCTACGGCGTGTTCGCGCTGCTCTCGCTCACCTCGCTCATGTTTTTGCTGCGCAATTATTCGCTCAAGAACAAGCACGTCGGCGGCTGGTTTTCCTTCCTGCCTTCGATCCTGGACCTCGATCAAATCAGCGTCCGCCTGCTCGGTGCCGGCGTCGCGATCCTCACCTCCTCTCTGGTCGTGGGCTCCGTCTACTGGCTGCGGGACCTTTCGTCGGTCAATTTCACCAAGCTCTTCGTCACCGTTTTTGTCTGCATCGCCTACGGGATCACGCTGGCCCTGCGCTTGAACGGCCGGTTGCTGGCGCAACGGTTCGCTTGGACCTGCCTCATCCTGTTCGCGGCGGCGTTGCTTTCCCTCGGACCTGTCGACGCCAGCCGGCATTCGACCGTCCCCGTGACCGCCCGGAGCGTACAACCATGAGCACGGGCGGACTTTTCGTCATCGGGGCGACCCACCATCGCGCGCCGCTCACCGTGCGCGAGATGCTCTCGTTGAGCGAGGACGCCGCCGCGCAATTGCGCACGGACCTCACCCGCATCGCCGGACTCAAGGAATTCGCGGTGCTCAGCACCTGCAATCGCATCGAGTTCTACGGCTTGGCCGCGACCGCCGAAGTCGCCGCCCGCGTCGCCGCCGCCTTCTGCGAACGCCAGCGCTTCGACGCGGTGGAATTCGAAAAATTCCGGCTTGAGCTGCGCGACCGCGAGGCCGTGCAACACCTGCTCGAAGTGTCCGCCGGCCTCGATTCCCAGATGTTGGGCGAGACGGAAATTTTCGGTCAGGTGAAGGCCGCCTACGCGCTCGCCCAGAAGCGTGGCTCGACCGGTCCCGTGCTCAATCGCGTTTTTCAAAAGGGTTTTCAAGCCGCCAAGCACGTTCGCACCACCACCGCGATCACCGCGGGCCAGGTCAGCGTGGCCAACGTCGCGGTCGATCTGGCCCTGACGATTTTTGGCAGCCTGGAAACGACGCGCATTCTGCTCATGGGGGCCGGAGACATCGGCGAAAAAACCGCCAAGGCCTTCCAAAGCCGGGGCGCCGCCGCGCTCACCGTGGCCAGCCGCCGGTTCGAGCGTGCGATGGAACTCGCCACCACGCACGGTGCGAGCGCCATGCCTTTCGACCAATGTGAAGCCCGGCTCGGCGAATTCGATGTGGTCGTCTGCGCGACCTCCGCACCGGGCACCGTGGTTTCCCTCGCCGCCGCGAAGAGGGCGATGCACAAGCGGCCCGCGCAACCACTGTTCTTCATCGACCTGGCCCTGCCGCGCGACGTCGACCCGGCGGTCGCGAAGATTCCCAACGTGTTTCTCTACAACCTCGACGACCTCGCCAAGATCGCCGAAGAAAACCGGGCGGCCCGCGAAGCGGAAATTTCGAAATGCCGCGAAATCGTCGCGGCCAAGGCCGACGCGCTCTGGCGTCAGGTGGCTGCCCAGGTGGACGCCGCGCGCGCGCCGTTGGCACCGGCGGTCAACGCCGGTCCGGGCGGCGACCGCGTGGTTCCATTGCCCCGCGTTTGACGGCCTAACCCGGCTCCGGCCGTGGCACCGCCGGCCGGCCCGAGCGCCGCGCGCGCCCGCGCCGCCGTGTCGCCGGGCGCTTTTTCCGGCGCATAAACGGGCAGGAACAGCAGGCACCCCGGCACCGTTCGGTCCCCTTCGATCAAGCCAATGCGGTGCGGGATCACCGGCGCGCCGGTCCGCATGGCCTGCTCGGCGGCGCCGCGCGATTGCGGGCCAGCGGCTCGATTTCCGTGACAAGAAAGACTTCCGGTTTTTGACCAAGACGTTCGGCCGTGAATTCCGGACGCCCCGCGGAGCGAATGCGGGCTTCCACGGCATCCAACTGCGCCCGCGGCACGCGCTGCACATAGCCGAGTCCGACCACCCCTTCGTCGAAGAACGGCGTCACCGCGTTCGCATGCCGCGTCTATTGCGTGGAGAAAGGTTCGCCACCCGACTCCACCAGCACCCGGCCGCCGGAAAGCGCCTGACTCACGGCCTGAAATCGCGCGTCGATGGCCACCAACACCCGCTCCTTCAGCCGTTCAAACCGCGCCGCGTCCTATCGCGCGATCTCATCGCGGACCGAATACCAGATGGCCCCCGAAAGCACGAGCCCCGCGATCAACACCAGCCACGGCCGCGCCGCACTGCGCAAGCGGCGGGGCGTCAAGGTGCGAAGGGAACCCGGGCATCGCGGACAACGAAAAAGGCCCGCCCTCGAGTTGGCGAACCCTTCGCGATCTCCTTACAGCCGGCGGAAAAGCCAGTCGGCGGCGGTCCCGCTCGCCGGCACGCTGAGCAGCTCACGCAACCGCTGCGCCTGCTCCCGGGTGCGCTTCAGACGCGCCGGGTCGTGCAGGCAGGTCTGCAGCTCCGCCGCCAGCGCGTCGGGGGTCGCCGCCCGTTGGATAAACTCCGGATACATCGGCTCACCGAGCAGCAGGTTCGCAATCCCGAGATAGTCCACCTGCACCAGCATCCGCCCGAGCAGATAGGTCAGCGGGTTCGCCCGGTAGGCGATCGCCCCCGGAATCGCGGCCAGCGCACAATGCATCGACATCGTTCCGCTGGACGTGAGCACGGCCGCGGCGGCGATGGGTTGCGCGCGCGCCGCGTCATGGTCCGGCACCGGCAGCAGCCGCACGTTCGGCGGCGGATTCGCCGCGCGCAGCACCCGGTGAATCTCCTGGCTCGGGTAGAGCACGACGCCGTCCCGACCGCCGAATTCCTGAAACCCAGCGAGTAACAAGGGGAAAATCCGGCCGACGGCCTGGGCCCGGCTACCGGGCAGCAGCAACACCGGACCGGCGGCATCGTATTCCACCGGCGCCCCATAGTCGGCCATGACGAACGGGTGCCCGACGAAATCGACCGGCAGGGCCGTATCGGCGTAGCATTTCGTTTCGAACGGGAAAAGCACCGCCATCGCGTCCAGATCCCGCGCCATCGTGAACCGCCGGCCCGCCTTCCACGCCCAGATCTGCGGCGAAATGTAGTAGAGCGCCTTGATCGTCCCGCCGCCCTTGACCGACAGGCCGCGTTCCCGCAGCGCCGCGGCAAGCCGGAGATTCAAGCCGGGGTAGTCGACGAAACACACCGCGCGCGGCCGGTGCTCCGCAATCCAGCGCAAGGTTTCTAGGAACAGTGCGCGAAAATATCCGTAGTGCTTCAACACCTCCACGACACCGACGACCGACGAAGCGGTGAGGTCGTGCAGCAGTTGTGCGCCGGCGGCGGCCAGTTGCGGCCCTCCCAGCGCCGCAATTGAAATTTCGGGACGCTTCGCCCGCAGTTCCCGGACCACACGGGCGGCGTGTTCGTCGCCCGAGTGTTCGCCCGCCACGATCAACACGTCGACGTGCGGGCCCGCCGGGGGCGGCAGGCGAAAAGGCTGCTTTTCCTCAGGCATGCTCCGGGGATTCTTTACTTCGTCGCCTGCGCCCGGATCTGCTCCGTGATCGCGATCGCCACCTCGAGCGCACTCTTGCCGAGCTGGCCGCCGACCTTCGGCTGCTTCGCCTTCGCCACGCTGTCCACGAAGTGCGCCAGTTCCAGTGCGAGCGGCTCACCCTTCTCCAGCGGCACGGGCTCGACCGGCACCGCGTTCAAGTCCCCCGGCTTGGCCGCGCCGCTCATCAGCTTCGCGGCATACTCCAGCATGCCGGTCTTGCGGACGAGGTGCCCGCTCTGATTCATGAAATCGAAGGAGAAATAGCCCGTCGGCTGAAACACGCGGATCTCGCGCACCTTCTTCAAACTCATCCGGCTGGTGCTGAGGTTGGCGACGCAACCGTTCGCAAACTGGATTCGCGCGTTGGCGATGTCCTCGGTCTTCGACAGGACGCTCACCCCCACGCTGTCGATTTTCTCGACCGGCGATTTCACCAGTTCGAGCACGATGCCGATGTCGTGGATCATCAGGTCGAGCACGACGCCCACCTCGGTGCCGCGCGGGGTGAAGGGCGCGAGCCGTTCCGCCGTGATGAACTGCGGCGCGCTCACCTCCTTTTCGAGAAAGCCCATCACCGGGTTGAAATGCTCGATGTGCCCGACCTGCACGATGGCCCCGTGCGCCCGCGCCGCTGCCAGCACCTGCTCCGCCTCGGCCAGCGAGGCACAGATTGGTTTCTCGATCAGGAGGTGGCAGCCGCTCGCGAGCAACGGCAGCGCCACCGCGGCATGCCGGTCCGTTGGCACGACGATCGACACGGCATCGCAGGCTTCACCGAGCTCCTCGATGCTGGCAAACCGACGGCAGGCATGCCGCGCCGCGATTTCCGCCGCGCGGACATCGTTCGTCTCATAAAATCCGACCAGCTCCGCACCCGGCAAAGACGCATAAATGCGGGCATGATGCTGCCCCAGTGAGCCGACGCCGGCCACGCCACAACGGATTTTCGTCAAAGCCATGGCGGGAGTGTGGGTCCTGCCACCGCCGCGGCAATACCGTTGCGCAAACCCGCCAACCGCGAAGTCGCAACCGGCGCTCCGCGCGTCGACCTACCTCAGCACTCCTTCGTGCAAAAACAGGCCGTGATTGGTTTTCTTCGCGTGCGCGACATTGTGCGTCACCAGCACGAGCGCGGTGCGGGTCTCCCGGCAGAGTTCGAGCAGCAGCTCGACGACGGCGTCGCCGGTGTGTTCATCGAGGTTGCCCGTCGGCTCGTCGGCCAGGAGCAGCTTGGGCCCGTTCATCAAGGCGCGGGCCACGGCGACCCGCTGACGCTCGCCGCCGGAAAGCTGCGCCGGCACGTGCATGGCCCGCTCCGCCAGGCCGACCCGCGCCAGCAGATCTTTCGCGCGCGCCCGCTCCACCGCGCCCGGCGGGCCGATCATCCGCGCCGCCATCAGCAGATTCTGTAGTGCATCGAGCTCCGGGATGAGATAAAAAGCCTGGAATACCATCCCGAGAAACAAGGCCCGTCGGTCGGCCGTCGCCGGCCCGCCCGCCCACGAAAGGTTGCCCGTCTCCGGTTGATCGAGGCCCGAGAGGAGATTCAGCAACGTCGATTTGCCCGAGCCGGATTCGCCCCGGATCGAAACGCTTTCGCCCGCCGCGACGTCGAGGTTCACGTCGCGCAGCACCTCGATCCGGCGGTCGCCGCTCAGGTAACTCTTCGCGAGGTTGCGCCCGCTGAGCACGAATTCAGACATGGCGGATCCTCCCCGCTCGTCCCGCCGCGGTGACTGACGGTCGGTTATTCACTGCGCAGCGCCTCCACCGGTTTCAACCGCGCCGCACGCCACGCGGGGAGCAGGCCCGCGGCGGTCGCGCTGACGACCGCACCCACGATGATGACCGCCAACTCGGCCCCCGACGTGTGCGAGGGCAGGTCCACGAAGCCGTAAAATTGCTGAAATACCTCCTGGCTCACCGTGGCACGCGCGAGGATGCGGACGATGTCGTTGCGAAACGTGAGCACGACCCACGCCATGCCCAGCCCGGCGGTCGTGCCCATCACGCCGAGGAAAAAACCCTGCGCGCAGAAACAGATCGCCACATCGCGCGCCCGTCCGCCCAAGGCGCCGAGCAGTCCGATTTCACGGGTCTTGCGCACGACCGAGATCGTCAGCGAACTCATGATCGAGAGCGCCGCCACGATCACGATGAACGTGAGCAGGAAGAAGATCATGTATTTCTCGAAGCGGATGATGTTCTGAAAATCGGCATTCGATTCGAACCAGGTGAGCGCGCGAAAATTCCGGGGCAGCACGCCGGGGAGCGCGGTCGCCGTCCTGAATTCATCGACCCCCGGCCGCAGCCGCACGCTGATGCCGTGCACGGACTGGCCGAGGCCGTAGAGTTCCTGTACGAACCGCAGCGACGCGATGGCCATGCTCTTATCGAGGGCCTGGTGTCCGATTTGAAAAATGCCGACCACCCGCACAGTGCGCGGCAGGGTGATTTCATCGCTCCGCAGCGTCTCGATCAGCAGCGGCGAAAAGACATCGATGTTGTCCCCCACCCGCACGCCCAGCGCTTGCGCGAGCTGCAGGCTGAGCACGATCGCATCGTCATCGAGATCGTCGAACCTCCCGGCGACCATGTAGCGGTTGAAGGGCACGACTCCGCCGATGCGTTGCAGATCGACCCCCTGGATGAGCGAGTAGGCCGGTTTCTTCTGGTATTCCAGCAGCACATTGGCCTGCGCGTAGGGCGTCGCCGCGAGGACGCCCGGTTGCTGCGCGATCTGCCGGAGGAGCTGGTCCACGTCTCCGATCGCACCGGACGACAGGATCTGGATCTCGCCCTGCGTATCGACGATCATGCGGCGGATGCCCTGGCCGAATCCGCCCATGATGCTGGTCGAGACCACGAGCAGCAGCACGCCGACGCCCACGCCCAGCGCCGACATGAATGTGAAAAACGGAAACTTCCGCCCGGTCGGGAAGAGCTGCTTGAAGGCGAGGTAGAGATACCAAGGCATCGAACTAGATTCACCACAAAGGCACGGTGCACACGAGGAACTCAATCCAGATTGGCTTCGCTCCGTGCCCTTTGCGCCGGTGGTTCAATTCAAGCCGGCCCCGGCCGCAGTTGCGGGAACAGAATCACGTCGCGAATGCTCTCCGCGCCCGTGAGCAGGATGCAGAGCCGGTCGATGCCCACGCCCATGCCACCCGCCGGAGGCATGCCGTGCTCGAGCGCCAGCAGGAAATCCTGGTCGATGTTCTGCTTCTCCTCGCCCGCCTGGGCCTCGAACATCTGGCGCTGCACGTCGGGATCGTTCTGCTCCGAATAGGCCGGCGCCACTTCCATGCCGCCGATCGTGAGCTCGAACACGTCGATCGTCGTCGGGTCGTCCGGCGTGAGCTTCGCCAGCGGGCACAGTTCCCGCGGCAGATGCGTGACGAACGTCGGCTGGATCAGCGTCGGCTCGATCTTCTTGGAAAAGATTTCGTTGGTGATCTCGAATTCCTCCCAGCCCGGGTGAATCGAGAGGCCTAGCGCTTCCGCTTTGGCGATCTTCTCCGCCTTCGGCCGGGAAAACCAGTCCGCGTCGCCGGTGGCTTCCTTGATCAGATCCTTGTAGCGCACCTCACGCCACCCGCCGCCGAAATCGATGTCCTGCCCGCTCGCCGCGTGCTTGATCTTGAGCGAGCCGTCGGCCGGCTTGATCACGTCGCGCACCAGCGACGTCAGCAGGTCCTGGATGAGCGTCATCATGCCGCGGTAGTCGCTGTAGGCCTGGTAGACTTCGAGCATCGTGAACTCGGGATTGTGCCGCCGGGAGACGCCTTCGTTGCGGAAGATCCGGCCGATTTCGAACACGCGATCGAATCCGCCCACGAGCATCTGCTTCAGCCGGAGCTCCGTTGCGATGCGCAGGAAAAAATCCACGTCGAGGGCGTTGTGATGAGTGACAAACGGCCGCGCCGCCGCGCCGCCCGCCGTTGCCTCCAGCACCGGCGTCTCGACCTCGATGAACTTCCGCCCCTCGAGGAACCGCCGGATGTGCGAAACGACCCCCGACCGCAGCATCAGCCGCGCGCGCGATTCGGGATTCACGATCAAATCGAGATAGCGTTGCCGGTAGACCTGCTCCGGATCGCTCAGCCCGTGCCACTTTTCCGGCAGCGGCCGCAATGCCTTGGCCACGAGCGTGGTGCTTTCCACGCGCACCGTGACTTCGCCCGTCTTGGTTTTGAAGAGCGTGCCTTTCGCGCCGAGGATGTCGCCCAGATCGAGCTTCTTGAACGCGGCATAGGCCTCGTCGCCCACCACGTCCTTCTTGAGGTAGAGTTGGATCTGCCCCTGCTGATCGAGAATCTTCACGAACTGGCTCTTGCCCATGTCGCGGATCACCACCAGCCGTCCGGCGACGGCCACGTTCACCGTGTTTTCCTGGCCGTCGACATAGGCCGCGAGCGCTTCCGCGGAAAAGTGGGTGGGCGAGAAATTGGCCCGAAACGGATCAGTGCCACCGGCCCGCATCTCGGCGAGCTTTTGCCGGCGCACCGCATGTTGGTCGTGGGAGATGTCTGGAAGAAGGTCGCTCATGGAAACGGAACCTGGCACCGTGGCGGCCCGGGCTTCCCGGCGCAAACGGATTCTGGGTGGATCCCCGCGCACCCGGGAATTCCCGGCGCTCGCCAGCGATTTCCCCTGCTCCCCCCTCCGGACCCGCTTCCGCGCGAACTCAATCCGTTGTGGTCAACTATTGGCTGACCACAACGGATTGGCTGCCGCCCCTCCCCTTGACCGCGCGGCGTTGTGAAAGGCGGCGGTGGGTTCTTGGGCGACACCCACCGTGCGCCGGCCCGGCCGGCGCTAATGGCCGGCAGCCACCCCGGCGGACCGCGACCGCCGCCAGCGCTGGATGACGAACGGCGACAACCAGACGAGCAGCGTCGCGACCCCCAGCACGCCGGCGATGGGTCGGGCAAAAAACGCCCCGAGATCGCCATCAGCCTTGATCATGGAGGTGACGAAATTCTGCTCCAGCATCCCGCCCAGAACCAGGCCAAGAATCGTCGGGGCGATCGGAAACCGGTTCGCCTCCATCAGATAAGCCAGCAGGCCAAAGCCCAGCATGACCCCGACGTCGAACAGCGAGTTGTTGATGGCGAACGCCCCCACGACGCAGAACAATAGGATCACCGGCATGAGCACGCCACGCGGCACCCGCAGCACGTGCTTGGCCAGCTTGATCGCCATCCAGCCGAGCGGGAGCATGAGGAGGTTCGCGAGGAAGAAGATGATGAAAACCGCGTAGATGTTCTGCGGGTTCTCGATGAAGATCGTCGGCCCGGGGTTCATGCCCTTGAGATAAAGCACCCCGATGACGATCGCCGTGATGGAGTCGCCGGGGACGCCGAAGACCAGCGCGGGAATCCACGCCGCGGACAGCGCGCTGTTATTTGCCGCGCCCGCCTCGATCACCCCCTCGACATGCCCGGTGCCGAATTTTTCCGGAGTCTTCGAAAATCGTTTCGAGATGCCATAGGCGAGCCATGCCGCGATGTCCGCCCCCGCCCCGGGCAGCGCCCCGATCACCGTGCCCAGGACGCTGCCCCGCAGCGTCGCCAGCGGGTATTTCGCCAGCAGCGCCCCCTGCCCCCGAAAAATCCGGCCGATCCCCTGTGGCAGCTCAACCACCGGCACGTCCCGCGTCACGGCGTAGCGGATGACTTCCGACACCGCAAACATCCCGATCATCACCGGCGTCAGCTGAAATCCGCTCATCAATTCCTCCGCGCCGAACGTGAACCGCGGATACGCCGCCGGGTTCTCGAACCCGATCGTCGCGAGCAGCAGGCCCAGCAGCAGCGAGATCAATCCCTTCAGCGGCCGGCCCGGGGAGATGAACGCCGCGCAGGTGAGCCCGAGCAGCATCAGCCAGAAATACTCGAACGAGCTGAACTGCAGCGCGACGCCCGCGAGCAGCGGCGCCAGCGTGGCCAGCACCACCGTCCCGAACAGTCCACCGATCACCGAAAACACGAGGCCGGCACCGAGCACGATTTCGACCTCGCCCTTCCGCGTCATGGCGTGGGCCTCGTCGCAGTAGGCCGCCGAGGCTGGCGTGCCGGGGATGCGGAGCAACGCCCCGGGGATGTCCCCCGCGAAGATCGCCATGGCCGTCGCCGTCACCATGCAGGCGATCGCCGGCAGCGGCGGCAGGACAAACGTCACGGGAATCAGCAACGCCACCGCCATGGTCGCCGTCAGCCCGGGCACCGCGCCCACGAAGAGGCCGAACAAGCCGGAGGCGAGCACCACCCCAAGGACCAACGGGTCGCAGACCAATCGAAACGCCTCGATCACCGGCTGCATCACCAGGCGATCTCTTCCAGCCAGCCCCACGGCAGCGGCACCCGCAACAGCGTGTAGAAACTAAAGTGAATCGCGAACGATGCCACCGCCGCGAGCGGCGCGATCCATCGCACCCCGACCCCGAACGCAAAGAACAGGCCCGCGAGGAAAACAAACGCGGCCACGAAAAATCCGAGGACATCCACCGCCAGTGCGTAGAAAACGAGGCTGCCGACCACGACGCAGAAATTGACCACCATCCGCGGCCGGCGGACCCATTCTTCCACTTCGAACCAGCCTCCGCCCGTGCGTCGCCCCGTCCAGGCCAGTACGAGGCCGCTCACGGCCAGCCCGCCGCCGATCAACTTGGGGAAAAAAGCCGGGCCGACGTTCTGGCCCGGCATCGGCGGAAACGTTTGCGCGCAAACCACGACGGCGATGCCAAAGCAGAACAACAGCCAACCGGACAGAGCGTCGTGCGGCCGCATGGTCAGCCGGAACGATCCAACGACCGGCTCGAACCAAAAGCGAACTTCGCCATCCCGGGTAGATTCACCGCGGAGGTCATTTCGCGAGGCCCACGGACTTCATCACCCGGCCGAGCTGGACGTCCATCTTCGCCATATAATTCGCAAATTCGTCGGGTCCCGCCCAGCGCAGGCCAAAGCCCCGCTGCTGCATGAAATCTCGATACTCTTTACTGTCGTAAGCTTTCTTCACCGCGGCTTGGAGCCGCGCCTCAATCGCCTTGGGCAAATTCTTCGGCGCACCAATGCCCCGCCACGCGCCCAATGACCAATTGCTCCCGATGGCTTGTTGCGCCGTCGGCACCTGCGGATACAGCGCGGACGGTTTGTCATCCAGCACGGCGAGGGTCTTCACCTTGCCGGCATCGATCAACGACCGGCCTTCGGGGTGCGAACCCGGCACAATGTCCACGCCCCCCGCCACGAGATCGATCAACCCCGGGGCGCTGCCGTTGCTGGGCACCCATCCCACCGCCATGGGTGAAATCTTCTGCTCGTCCAGCAACCCGCACAGCGCGACGTGCCAGATGCCACCCTGCGCGGTACCCGAAGCCTTGAGCGTGCCGGGGCGGGCCCGGATCGCATCCAGCAGATCCCTCAAGCTTGCGAAGGGAGAATTGGCCCGAACCTGAATCGCCGTCGGATCGAAATTGATCAACCCCAGCGGGGTAAAAGATGCCCCCGTCAGGTCGGTCAGCCCCTGGTGGTGCATCATTCCAATCTCCACCGTCAGGATTCCAATCGTGTAACCATCCGGTCGCGCGCGGGCGATTGCCGCATGGCCGACCACGCCACTTCCCCCCGTGCGGTTCACGACATTCACGGGCCGCCCCAGATCGCGCTCCAGCAAAGAGGCGAGGACCCGGCCGACGGCATCGGTTCCGCCACCGGCCCCCCAGGGCACGATGAAGGTGATCGGCCGAACCGGGTAATCGGCCGCGGCCGCCACGGAAACCAGCCACGACAGCAGCAAGGCAAGCAGGGGTCTGCGCGTCATGCGCGGAATGCTGGGAGTGGCACTTCGAAGGGCCATAACAAAATCTCGCGCCACGTTTTTGCCGATGGTCCGCAAGTGACCGGCACTCGATCTCCGAACGCCCATTTCGCTTGCCGAGTTCGCACTGTTTCAGCGATTTTCAAAATTACTCGCCGGCTGCCCCACCTTGGTTCGCCCCACACCGAATCGAAATATGCGCTCTCGGTCAGGCCCTCCTCACGTCGAAACCTCAACCCCCAACCGCCAAAAAAAATGAACCGCCGCCGTCTGTTGCAGCTTGGTTTGGGCACCGCCGCCGTTTCCGCGCTGCCGCGGCTTCTGGTGCAGAGTTCGAAGGCGGCGACGGTCGCCCCGGCCATGAAGGGTGCGCTGATCACCAAACCCATTCCATCGAGCGGCGAACGCATTCCCGTCGTCGGCATCGGCACGGCGCGCCGCTACGACAACACGACCCCAGAGGCGCGGGCGGAGATCAAGGAAGTCCTGCGCCTCTATCCGACTTTGGGCGGAAAGCTCATCGACACCGCCGCGAGCTATGGCGAACCGCTGGTGGGTGAACTCGTTTCGGAACTGGGCAATCGCGAAAAGCTTTTTCTCGCCACCAAGGTCGGAGTCGGGGGCCGCGGCGGCCCCGGAGGAAAAGACGCCGGCCTCGCCCAGATCGAGCGCTCTTTCCAGCGGCTCCGCACCAACAAGATCGACCTCATCGCCGTCCACAACCTCGGCGACACCGACACGCAGCTCGGCACCCTGCGCGACCTGAAAAGCGCCGGCCGCATTCGCTACGTCGGCGTCACGACCTCGACCGACAATCAATACGAAGCCCTCGAAGCCGTCATGAAGAGCCAGAAGCTCGACGTCGTCCAGGTCGACTTCGCCATCGACAACCGCAACGCCGCCGAGCGCATCCTGCCTCTCGCGCAGGATCGGGGCATAGCCGTGATGGCAAATCTGCCATTCGGGCGCGAACGCCTCTGGAACGCCGTGCAGGGCAAGCCGCTCCCGGCCTGGGCGGCCGAGTTCGATTGCATGAGCTGGGCGCAGTTCTTCCTCAAATACATCGTCTCTCATCCGGCCATCACCTGCGCGATTCCCGGCACCGCCCGCGTGAAATACGTCCAGGACAACCTCCAGGCCAGCCACGGGCGTTTGCCCGATGCCGCCATGCGCACCCGGATGGAACAGTTCATGGCGCAGCATTGAAACGCCCTCCCCACTTCTCTCGTCCCGCACCCCAACCCTAGGAAAGAAACTCATCTTGACCTCATCACAAAAACCAACGCTCGCCCGACTCGTGGGCAAATGGGCCAAGGTCGAAGCGGGCGAAGAACCGGGCGTGGTCACCGCGTTCCTCCTCTATTTCTGCGTTTTCGCCGGGTATTTTGCGGTTCGGCCGGTGCGCGAGACCGTCGGCACGATTCTGGGGGCAGTGCGCGTCAGCGATCTCTTCGTAATCACCTGGATCGCTTCCATCGCGCTCGTCCCGGCCTACGGCGCGCTGTGCAGTCGCTTCCGCCGGCAGACGTTTCTGCCGTGGATATACGGATTCGTCGCCCTTTCCCTCGGCAGTTGCGGCCTCGTGTTTATCCAAGGGGAGAATCACCCCGGCGCGGGGGCGTTCTTCTATGTCCTGATCAGCGTCCTGAACCTTTTCATCGTTTCGGTTTTCTGGAGCTTCCTGCTCGAAATGTTCGATTCGGGCCAGGCCAAGCGCCTGTTCGGCGTGATCGCGGCCGGCGGAACGGCCGGCGCGCTCACCGGTCCCGTCGTCACCGGGCTGCTGGTCGGCAAGATCGGCAACTCCGGCGTGCTGATGTTTGGCGCGGGCATGTTCATCATCGCCATCGTCTGCCAGCGCATCCTGCTACGGATCTGGGTGGGCGGCGGCCCGGTGGCGGGCGCCGTGGGCACCGAGCCGAAGCACGACCGGCCCATCGGCGGCAATCCCTTCGCCGGCTTCTGGCTCGTGCTGAAGTCACCCTACCTCCTCGGGATCTCGCTCTTCGTCGTGCTGCTGGCCGCGGTTAACACGTTCCTCTATTTCGAACAACTGCAGCTCGTGAAGGAGACCTTCAAGGACACCGCGCAGCGCACCCGGGTCTTCAGCCAGCTCGATGCCACCGTCCAGGGCCTGACGATCCTCTGCCAGATTTTCCTCACGGGACGGTTCGCCTCGAAGTGGGGCGTTGGCGCCCTACTGACGGCCGTGCCGATCGCCATGGTCGCCGGTCTGCTCGCCCTCGCCAGCTTCCACACCTTCGCCGTGCTCGCCGTGGTGATCGTGGCTCGCCGGGTTGGCGAATACGCCTTCGTCCGCCCGGGCCGGGAAATGCTCTTCAGCAAGCTGGACACCGAAACGAAGTACAAGGCGAAGAACCTGATCGACGTGCCGGTCTACCGCGGCGGCGACGCCCTCGTCGCCAAGATCACCACCGCCGTCAACGCCGCCGGCTGGTCGCCCGCGCTCCTCGGTGCGGCCTTCGCCGCCGCCTGGGCCGGCATGGGTTGGTGGCTCGGCCGCCGCGGCGAACACGTGGCGAAACCCGGGTCGACGCCGGCTGGGGAGCAGGCCAAGGTTGTCTCGTCCGATTGAGTCTCATTCGGCCGCGCCTCCCCCGGCCACTTTCCGCCCTTTCCTTACTCCTCACTCCGCCCCATCTCTCACATGAAAACTACCCTCCGACATATCGCCCTCGCCAGTCTGCTGCTTGGCGCCACCTGCGTGATCCCGCCCCTCGCCGCCGCCGATTCGGCCAAGGCGGGCAAACGTGACTCAAGCTCCGCCAAGTCCTCCGCCCAGGCCGCCGCCGAGGAAATCGGCTCCACGCGCAACGCCAAAGTAGCGATCGCGATGCCCGACAAAAAGACCGAGCTCACGTTTTTTGCCAGCGCCATGTCCGACGCCGAAAAGGCCGAAGTCGCCCGCGTCGCCCCCAACGTACGCGTCGTCACCGGCCTCTCCAACGCCGAGGCGCTCGCCCGCGCCGGCGAGGCCCATGGCGTCGACTCCCGCTATGCGAGCCTCGAATTCCTCCAGCGCGCGAAAAAGCTCGTGTGGGTGCAGGTCATGGCGGCGGGGGTCGACCGCCAGCTCACGCTCGAACCGATCGCGAAAAACGACGCCTTGGTGTTGACGAATTTCCGCGGCGTCCACGGACCCGCGATCGCCGACCACGCCATGGCCATGCTGCTTTCGCTGACCCGCGATTTGCGCCACTATGCGACCAACCAGGCCGAGCAGCGCTGGCAGCGCGTCATCACTCCGATCCCGCTGATCGCGCTGGACGGCCGCACGATGCTGGTGGTAGGCATCGGCGGTATCGGCACGGAGATCGCGCAACGCGGCCATGGCTTCGGCATGCGCGTGTGGGGCACCCGGCGCAGCACGACGCCGGCCCCGGCCTTTATCGAGCGCGTGGGCCAATCGAAGGATCTGCTCTCCATGTTGCCCGAGGCCGATGTCGTCGCCATCGCCGTCCCCCTCACGGCGGAAACCGAAAATCTGTTCAATGCCGAGGCCTTCGCCGCCATGAAGCCCGGGGCGTATCTGATCAACATTGCGCGCGGCAAAGTCGTCAACACCGACGCCATGATGGCCGCCCTCAAGAGCGGCAAGCTGGCCGGAGCGTGTCTCGACGTGACCGACCCCGAGCCGCTGCCGGCCGGCCATTCCCTCTGGAATTTCCCGAACGTCATCATCACCCCGCATGTCGCCGCCCAGGCCGAGGTGACCGAACGGCGCAGCGCGATCCTCCTCCGCGAGAACCTCCGGCGCTTCGGCGCCGGCGAACCCCTGCTCAACACCGTCGACAAGGTGGCGGGCTACTGAGGCCCGGCGGCCGAAATCCGGCCGCACTCGACCAAAGGGAGCGTGCACGATCGGAGCGCCCCGACCCCATGGACATTCCGTTGATGGCTGGTTTTCCGCCCGCACCGGAGGGACAGGTGACGCCCGCCAACTGGCGGACGCCACCGTTCAACCGCTGGGCGTTCCATCACGTGCGGGAAATCGTGCCGTCGGCCGAAATTCGCCACGACCGGCAGGCCGTGTGGGAGTTGCCCCGAGAATCGGCCGGACTGGAGTTGGACGACCTCGGGGCGACCGACACCGACGGCCTCGTGATCCTGCATCGCGGGCGCATCGTCTTCGAACACTACGCGCACGGGATGACCGCCACGACACCGCATATCCTGATGTCGGTATCGAAGTCGCTCCTCGGCCTGCTCGCCGGGATCCTGGCCGCCCGCGGCCAGCTCGATCTGGAACAACCGGTGACCGCCGTGCTCCCGGAACTCGAGTCAACGGCGTATCGGGGTGCGACCCTCCGGCAGCTCCTCGATATGAGCGCCGGCATCGCCTTCAACGAGGACTACCTCGCCACGACCGGACCCATCGTCGCCTACCGGAAGGCGACCGGTTGGAATCCGCTCGGACCGGGCGAATCGCCCTCGGACCTGCGGTCGTTTTTCCACGAATTGACCCAACGCGACGGACCGCACGGCGGACGTTTTCACTACGTGTCGCCCAACACCGATCTCCTCGGATGGGCGATCGAACGGTCCACCGGCCGCCGCTACGCCAATCTCATGAGCGAACTGCTCTGGCAGCCCATGGGGGCGGAGCACGCCGCGTATATCACGGTCGATCGCCTCGGCGCGCCGCGCTGCGCCGGCGGCATCTGCGTCACGACCCGCGATCTGGCCCGCGTCGGCCAGTTGATCGTGCAGGGCGGAAGGCGCGGGGCGGCCCAGGTGATCCCGCGCAAGTGGATCGACGATGTCCTCCACGAGGGCGATCCGCGGGCGTGGGACGCCGGGCCCTTCGCCCCCTTCTTTCCGGGCCTGCCGATCCACTACCGCAGCAAATGGTACGTCGTGCGCGGCGACCGCCCGCTGCTGTTCGGCTTCGGGATCCACGGCCAGAATCTCTTCGTCGATTGCTCCGGCGAAATCGTGATCGCGAAGTTTTCCTCGCAAGCCGCCCCACTCGACGCCGCCCGCATCGCCCGCACGACGGAGCTGGTCGGGCGGATCCGGGATCTTTTGCGGGGCGCGTAACGTGGCTTGCCCCTCGCGCCAAACGGTGAATTTCTTTTCCACCTCATTTTTTACCCGACCTCACACCCTCCAACCACCCCGATGAACGAAGCCAAATCCTCCCGCCGCGAGTTCCTTACCTCCTCCGCCCTGCTGGTCGCCGGCACCGCGCTCAGTGTCCGCGCCGCCGACCCCGACCCCGAGCCGATCATCGATATTCACCAACACACCAATTATCACGGCCGGACCGACGCCCACCTCGCCTCCCATCAAGTCGAGATGGGCATCACGACCACCATCCTGCTTCCGGCGGGTCGCAGCGTGAACCGCCCCTCGACCCACAACGGCGCGTCCAACGGACTCGCGGTCAAAGCCTCGGGCAACGAGGCCTGCTACAAATTCGCGCAGGAGCATTCGCCCAAGCAGAGGTATTTCTGGGCGGCCAACGAGGTGCCCGACCTCGACGACGCCGTGCCGGAAATCGAGAAATGGCTGAAGCGCGGCGCGGTGATGATCGGCGAGCAGAAATTCGGCGTGGAATGCGATTCGCCCGAGATGCAGAAGATCTACGGGCTCGCCCGGGCGTACAACGTGCCCGTGCTGATGCACTGGCAGCACAACCGGTACAACTTCGGCTTCGACCGCTTCCACAAGATGCTGGCGAAGTATCCGAAGGTGAACTTCATCGGCCACGCCCAGACGTGGTGGGCGAACATCGACAAGAATTACAAGGACTGGACCAACCTCGGCCCCAAGGGACCGGTCACGCCGGGCGGCCTCACCGACCGCTACCTGAGCGACTACCCCAACATGTATGGCGATTTATCGGCGGGCTCCGGCCTAAATGCGCTCACCCGCGATCAAGACCACACGCGGGAGTTTTTCGACCGGCACCAGGACAAGTTGATTTACGGCAGCGATTGCGCGGACTCGATCGGCCGCGACATCGGCTGCCAGGGCTCGCGCACCATCGACTTCGTCCGCCGGCTCTCGAAGACCAAGGCCATCGAGCGCAAGCTGCTCTTCGGGAACGCGAAGAAACTGCTGCGGATTCTGTGAGTGGGCGTCCGACCCGGGCAGGGCGCGTTATCGGTGACGCGCCGCCCGGGACGTCTGCCCCGGAGGCGGCCGCTTACGGACAAGCCTCCGTCTCTTCCTTGCGTCCTTAAGCCACCATCGGAATTTCACGGCTCTGCCGTGCGCGCTCCACCGCGGCGTTCAGCGCGTTGCCGGCGCTTCCGGCTCGCCGCCGGATTTTTCCGGCATGCGCCGCCGGTAGAAGAAATAAATCGGCGTGCCGATGAGCACGAGGACGGTACCGAGTGCACAGTTGATGAGCCCCGGCCGGCCCGCGGCCACCGCGGCCTGGTAGGCGTTCAGGTCATTGTAGACCGACATCACAAGGAAGGCGGTGGCAAAGAGGACGAAGATCGCCGGCACGACCGGGTAGCCGGGCACCCGGTAGAAACGGGGCGCGTCCGGCTCCTTGCGGCGCAGCACGAAAATGCCGAACGCCCCCGCCGCATAGAAGATCCAGCTCACGAAGATCAACGTGTCGGTCAGCGTGTCGAAGGTGCCGCTGAACAGGAGCGCAATGCTCCACACGGCCTGCGCCGCCAGCGACGCCGCCGGCGTGTGAAACCGCGGGTGGGCCCGGCCGAGCACCGCCGGAAACACATTCCTGCGCCCCATGGCAAAATAGACGCGCGCACTCGCCAGGATCGTCGCGTTGTTCGCACTGAAGGTCGACGCCATCACCACCACGGCGATCCACGCTCCCCCGCCCTGGAAAAACCGCTCCGCCACGTCCGCCGCCACCAGCCGGGACTGCGCCATCTGGTCGACGGGCAGCACGTAGGCGTAGGCGAGATTCATCAGCAGATAAATCGCCGTCACGATGAACATGCCCAGCACGGTGGCCCGCGGTATGACCCGCTGCGGCTCCTTCACCTCGCCGGCGATGTAGGTGATCTTGTTCCAGCCGTCGAAGGCCCAGAAAGCCCCCTGCAAGGCCGCGGCAATCGCGGCGACCAGCGCGAGTCCCTCCTTGTGGATCACCGGGCTGGAGGTCGACAGATTGCCGAGGGAGCCGCCCGCCGGCACGAAGATCGCCGCCAGCACCAGCGCCGCCATGCCCACCAGCTTGGCGACGGTGAAGATGATCTGCACCACCGCGCCGAAGCGCAACCCGAGGTAGTTCACCGTCGTGAGCACGATGATCACCCCGGCCGCGAGCACCTTGATCCCAAACTCCTTCAACGGGGCAATGTCGCCGATGAAGGGCAGGTGAATCGAAAAACCCGCCAGCGCCGCGGGAAGTTCCGGCAGCGGCACGAGCTTGGTGAAATACTCCGCGAAGACATACGCCAGCGCCGCCACGGCGCCGGTCTGGATCACGGCGAATCCCGCCCAGCCGAACATGAACGCGAAGAACGAACCGTACATTCGCTCGTAGAAAACATACTGGCCGCCCGTCTCGGGGATCAAACTGGAGATCTCCGCGTTGGTCAGCGCGCCGAAAAGCGTGATCACCCCGGCCAGCACCCACACGCCGAGCAGCAGCGAGGGCGAGCCGAGTTGCTCCGCCATCACCCCGGGTTTGCGAAAGATGCCCGAGCCGATGACGCCGCCCACCACCAGCATCACGGTGGTGAACAGGCCGAGCGAAGGCAGGAGCCCCGCGTGGCCACGCGAAGCTGGGTCAACAGGTGGGGTGCTCATCGTGCTAAACGGATTAAAAACTCGCTGGACTTTGGGGGTGGGAAATCCATCACGCGCTCAGGACACAGGCAGTCTCCGTCGACGCAGGCAATTACCGTCTCGTCGGGCCGGACAAAAAATCGAGCGCCGCGCCCAGGCGCGCAAAACGACGCCCCTCACTTCGCCACCGCGTGGCGCGCGATGTAATCATCGACCTCCGACTCATCGGGGCCGATGTAATGAAAGTATTCGGCGTAGGCCAAGCCGTAAGCCTTACCCCGCTCGCGATCGCGCCCGAGGGCGAACTCTTTCGCGTAAGCCTTGTTGGCCTGCTCGTCGGTCCCGTCGAGAATCGGCAGGCGCTTGCCTTGGGCCGCCAGCCGTTCGCGCAGGACGACGCCGTCGTTGCCGGCCGGTCCCTGGGTCACATTGGCCATGTTGGCCCACACCTTTTGGTCGATGAAATCGCCGACATCCACGACCCGGTTCACGAGCTGGGGCCCGCGCGCGAAATAATATTTCTCCACCGGCCCGTGCAGTGCCACGCCCGCGGCCATATGCTCGGGATAATCCCACTTCGAGCGCGCCATCCAGCACGCCGATTCCACCGCCTTCGCCGCCACCGTGTGGTCGGGATTCCGCTCGTAGAGCGCGGAAGGGTCGTAAACCAGCACCGTGTCGACCTTGAAGGCCCGGAAGAGGAAGACCAACCGCGCGCGCATCTCGACGATCGGCCAGGCGTCCATGTTGTGATTGGGGTAGTTGAGAAAGATCGACTCCTTGAGTCCCAGGCGGCGGGTCAGCTCGAGGGTGTCGTCTTCATTCTTATGCGCGATCGCCCCGTAGTTTTTCGCGCCGGTTCCCGCCATGGAATCGTCCGACATCGTGATCAGGATTCCCTGATACCCCTCGTCAATCATCTTGAGCACCGTGCCGCCGGCATAGATCGGGATGTCGTCGCAGTGCGGCTGGATCGCCGCGAATACCTTGCCGCGATGCGGCTTGCCGGTCTGGCGCCGCTCGACGGTGACCGGCACCTGGTAGGACGTGCCGCCGCCGCCACCACCGGTTTTTTCCATCGTCGGCGGCGGGGGTGACGGGGGGGGCGTGCCAACCGCCGCCACGGCGCGGCCGCTGCTTGCTGCCTGGGCGCCCGCCGCCGCGCCAAAGGCCGCGCTGGCAACGAGAGTCCGCTCGATAAATTCGCGTCGCTCCATAGGGGTGCCCTAAGGACTCCGTTCACCGTGCGTTAGGCAATATTTTTTCGGCGGCCTACTGCCCGGCATGGTCCCGCCGACTCACCCCACTCGCTGCCCCCACCCGCCAGCCATTCGTCTTCGGGTCATCCGGCGGCGCATCCCCGCTTGACCCGTCGCCCGCCGCCTTTAGCTCTCTGGCAGCACAACCCCCTCACCCAAATGGAACGTAAAACAGAAATCGGATCCGGAAAATTTAGCGCGTGGAAAACGGCCGTAGCCGCCGTCGCCACTCTCCTCCTCGCCTTCCTCGTGATGCCCGCTTCGGCCACCGCCGCCGGCGCCGGGAAGAAGCCCAGCGTTCTTTTCCTCATCAGCGAGGACCCGGACAACTACGAGGCCCACAAGACCATCCCGCCCTATGCCGAGGAGCTGCAACGGACGCAGGGCTTCCAAACCAAGGTCATCAAGGGCGAGGGTCCGCTGACCGCCTTCAGCTATCCGGGCCTGCTGCCGGCCCTGGCGGAGACGGACTTGGTGGTGTTTTACTCGCGGCGCATCGCGCTGTCGCACGAGCAACTCAATGCGATCAAGGATTACCTGAAGGCCGGCCGGCCCATGGTGGCACTCCGGACCGCCAACCACGGCTTCGCCCCGCGCGGCAAGATCGCCGAGGGCCACGCCGGCTGGCCGGAGTACGTCGCGGACATCCTCGGCTGCGAAAATCGCGGCTACGGTTCGATCAAGGACGGCATCCAGATCTCGGCCGTGCCCGCCGCGGCCGGCCATCCCATCCTCAAGGGCGTGCCGGAAAAATGGTTCAGCCCGACCAACATTTACCTCGTGGCCCCTTTGCTCGACAAATCGGCGACGGTGCTGCTGGCGGGCGCGGTGCCCAACAAAATCGTCGAGCCCCTCGCGTGGACGCGCATGGCCGGCAAGAGCCGCATTTTCTACACTTCGCTCGGGCACCCGAAGGATTTCGATTTTCCGCAGTTCCACACGCTGCTGACGAACGGCATCCGCTGGGCGCTGGCCGACAAGGCGAAGTAACGTCGAGGCCTTCAGCGGGAGCGGCCGGGCACGTCGCCGGGCCGCTCACCACGAAAGTCCGATGGCCCAGCTTGATGCGGGCGTGGCCGCCCCGATCGGCTTCCCCCTCATCAGGACTTCGGTGGCGCCGGAGCCCCGGGGATAGCTCAGCAGCTTTCCTGTCTTCACCGCCTCGAGGAAACGGTTGGGTGGAACCGGAATTTCCACCTGACGGATCGGCGGGGCATTGATCACGTAGCGTTCCATCATCACTGGTTGGGATCCGTTCAGCTCTTCGGGAGCCGCCACGGCGGCTGGTTTCGCCGGCAGCGCACGCACGCTTTCCAGAATTTTCGCCGCGATCTGCTTTCGCATCCGCTCCGACCCGGCAACGTGGGACAACGCGTTCGTCTCCGTCGACGCCTTGCCGATCGCGGCCGGGGTGACCGACGGAGGCGTGGCAAAGAGCGATGGCAACACCGCGGTCGGATCCTCCGATGCCACGAGTGAAGGCGCCGCGAACGCCAAAACCTCAAAGACCGCGGCCACTGCGCAGCCCCGGGCGTACCTGTTGGGGTTCATGGGGCACAAATAGGAAAACCCCGGAGTGCGCGCGTTCCCGGAAAAAACCGGATTCGCGCCGACCGCCGGGCACCCTCGAGTTCACGCCGCCGGCCGACCAATAATCCACCGCGACCGACACCGAGGCCACTTGCGCGATCGGGAAGACCGGCCCTAGCTTTTACGCATGTCGCCCCTGCTCACCGCCATCGTCGCCAGCGCCGGCCTGGGTGCGCTCGTCGGCTTGATCCGGCAATGGAGCGACCAGACGGACAACACGCGCCCCACGGACTTTGGGGGCGTCCGCACCTACACGTTCTGGGCCATGCTCGGGTGCCTGGGGGCCTACGCCACGGAACGCGTTTCCCCTCTCCTCCTCGCCGCCATCGTCGCCCTCGTGGGCGTGCAACAGATCCTCGCCAAAGTACAGGCGCCCGCCTCCGCCCGCCGCGGCGGCACCACCTTTGCCTCCGCGCTGCTCACGCTGCTGGTCGGCTGCCTCGTCTATTGGGAGCAACGCTCTGCCGCCGTGCTCGTCGCCGCCACCACGATGGTGTTGCTCGGCAGCAAGCAACGGCTGCACGCGTGGACGCGCGCGTTCACCCCCGGCGATGTCGGCGCCACGCTGCAATTCGCCGCCATCACCGGTGTCATCCTGCCCCTCGTCCCCGACCGCGACCTCGGACCGTTCGGCGGCTTCAACCCCTATTCGACCTGGCTGATGGTGGTGCTCATCTCCGGCCTCGGCTTCATGGGGTATATTGCGATCCGGCTGCTCGGCACCCGCGGCGGCATCTTGCTCACCAGTTTCCTGGGCGGGCTCGCCTCCAGCACCGCCAGTGCCCTCGCATTCAGCCGTCGCAGCCGCGAGGACCCGCGGCTGTCCGAACACTACGCGCTCGCCGTCGTCGTCGCCTGCACGGTGATGCTGCCGCGCGTGGTCATCGCCACGAGCGTCATCAATCCCGATTTCGGTTTCACGTTGATCGTGCCGTTCGCGCTCCTGACGCTGCCGGGTCTTCTCTACACCGCTTGGGTCTGGCTGCGCCACCGGCCGAGCCACCGCGATGGCGACCTCCCGCAACTCACCAACCCCCTCAACCTGTGGACCGCGATCAAGTTCGCGATCCTCTACTCCGCCATCACCTTCCTCGTGAAGGCGGCCACCCACCTCGACTGGCACGGCGGCGTGCTGCCGCTGAGTTTCGTTTCCGGCCTCACCGACATGGATGCAATCTCGCTCTCGATTGCCCGCGGTCAGGGCGACGAGCCGCTCGCCAGCATGCTCGCGACGCGCGCCGTCGTGCTCGCCGCGATCAGCAACACCCTGCTCAAGGCGGGCCTCGCCGTCACCCTCGGTTCGCCGGGCCTGCGCAGCCGGGTCGCGCTCGTCCTCGGATTGACCGCCAGCGCCGGCACGGCCTGGCTGCTGGCTTCGCTGCTGGGTTGACCTCCCCCGCCCCCCTTCCCCTATGACCACCCTCCATCGTCTGGTAAAAACGAGTGCCGTCGCGTTGAGCGTCTTCTCCGCCGACGCCGCCGAGCCGAAAGCCCGCCCCCATCTCGCCGTGCGCGGCATCTACGGCGGCGTGCCGACGGCACTCCTCGAAAAGGGCGTCGCGCTTTCCGACAGCGCGGTGAACGCGATCTGGATGGGCTCCGGCAGCGTGACGAAGGAGAGCGTCGACCTGCTGCACGCCCAGGGATCGAAGGTTTTCGCCGAGTTCAACACCCTGCACGACGCCGGCTTCCTCAAGGAACACCCGGACGCCGCGCCCGTCGGCCCCGACGGCATCGTCTCGCCCGCGCCAGACGGCTGGCAGGGCGTGTGCCCCACCCACCCCGGTTATCGGAAAAATCGCATGGAGGCCTTCCGCCGCGTGCTCGCCACCTACGAGATCGACGGCATCTGGCTCGACTATCACCACAGCCACGCGAGTTGGGAACAGGCCGTGCCCAAGATGCCCGACACCTGTTTCTGCCCCAACTGCCTCGCGAAATTCCAAGCCGACACCGGCATCAAGCTGCCCGCGCGGCCCGTCGCCGAACTCTCGCAACAGCTCCTGGGCGAGGATCGGCCGCGCTGGGTGCAGTGGCGCTGCGACCTGCTCACCGACTGGGTCCGCGAATTTCGCGCCATCGTGGACGCGACGCGGCCGCAAGCCCTGCTCGGCACGTTTCACTGTCCGTGGAGCGACACGGACAACGGCGGCGCGCTCCGCGAAAAACTGGCGATCGATTTGAAAGCCCAGGCGCGCTACCTGGATGTGTTCAGTCCGATGCCCTACCACGCCCGATTCGGCCACGTGCAGGATCCCGCCTGGATCTCGCGCCAGACGCAGTGGCTCGGCCAGCACCTCGGCATCGAAGGCCGCCCGGGGGAACGCCTGCGCATCTGGCCCATCGTGCAGCTCGCGGACTGGGGCGAACCGGTGCCGCCCCGCCAGGTGGCCGAGGTGCTGGACCACGGCACGCGCCTGCCCGCGACGGGCGTCATGATCTTCGCCTGGCACCGCCTGCAGAAGCAGACGGAAAGCGTGCAGGAGATGGTGAAGTATTACCGCGCCGTGCGACCGTGAGGTCGCGACGGCGTTCGGCCGGGTCGATCGATCGCGAAAGCGCGAAAGAGCGGAAGCAAGGAATTCGTGCGCCGGCCCGATCTCCGCAGTCTGCTCAGATATCGATATATCCGGGATGATGGTCTCGCCGGTAATTACGTCTGTCGCGAAATGAAACCAGCGCCCAACCAGTCACCAGAAGCGACGCGGGGAGCTCAAGTTTCGCCGGCGGTCGTCAGCGCCATCAAGGCGGGTCTCGGCAATCAATTTTTCCAATATGCGTGCGCACGCGCCGTGAGCCTGCGTCTCAGCGGTTCGTGAAGCCCTCATCGCCGGGCAGGCGCGCGCCGATCGCGCCTATCTCGAGTCCTACCACACCGCCGGGTTTTTGATCGATGCGCACATCCTGTTCTTCAAAGCGCGTGTGGGTTATGGCGAAAAGGTCATTCCCCGACTCGCCCGCGCCATCAACGCCAACGACCGCAACTTAGAGTTCGATCCGAAACGAAATATCTTCCCGGCTTCGTTCCCGGGCGCGCGAGTCGACGATCCGTAAACCATCCGGCCGAGCTCGCCCGTTTATTTCCCGCCGTCACTTCCCCTTTTTGGCGGGGACTTTCGGCAGGGCCTTGCGGGGGAGCATCTCGTCGCGCATCGCGGCGTTGTAGGCGAACACCGCCACCACCGTCGCGTGCTGCACCATCTCGTCGCGCTGCACACGGTCGACCACGTCCATGTTCGAGTGGTGCGTGCGCGAATTGTACTCTAGGCGGTCCACCATGAACTGGAAGCCCGGAAGCCCGACGTTGTCGAACGACGCATGGTCGGTCGACCCCACCGAGCGCGGCCCTAGCCCCACCACCCCGAGGTCGGCCAGCGGCTCCATCCACTGCCGGAAGATCGACCGCACCGCGAGGTTGCCCTGCAGCCAGATGCCCCGCACCCGGCCCGTGCCGTTGTCCGAATTGAAGTAGGCCGCCACTTTAGCGTGCCGGGGCTTCAGCACCATCGTCGCCGGATCGCCGTAGTGCTCCTGCACGTAGGCGCGCGAGCCCACCATCCCCTGCTCCTCCCCGCCCCACAGCACGACGCGCAGCGTGCGGCGCGGCTGCAGGCCGAGCACCTTGATGATGCGCAGCGCCTCCATCATCGCCGCGCAACCGGTCGCGTTGTCGGTCGCGCCGGTGGCCGCGGGCAGCGAGTCGAGGTGCGCCCCTAGGATGACCACCTGGTCCTTCAGCGCCGGGTCGGTGCCGGGGATCTCCGCGACCGTGTTGAAACCGTTGGGCGTCGTCTCGTCGTAAAACCGGGTCTCGATGGCGAGCTCGACTTTCACCGGCACGCCTTTCTCCAACACGCGCACCATCCGGTTGTAGTGCTCGACGGCGAGCGTCACGCTCGGCAGGCCGCTGCCGGCCTCGTCGGTGCGGGTGCCGCCGGCGCCGGGGAACACCGTGCCGCCATCCGTGCGCTGGTGGCGGGTCGCGAGGTCGCTGCCCACGGAGGTGTAGATGTTGTCCGGGCCGCGATCGAACAGGGCGACGACGCCCTCGCTCTTGAAAAAGGTGAGCATGCGGCTGCGCAGGGCCGGGGAAATAGCCGGGCTCGCGCCACCGCCGGGCGAGGCCGGGGCGACATTTGGCCGCGCCCGGGGCGGGACCGGGGTCTTTTCCGCCTCCTCCAGCTCGGCCGGGCCCATGCGCGCAACCACGACGCCCTCGAGCATCGGCACCGCGCGCTCCGGCTGCGTCAGCACGATCTTGCCCGCGAGCTTGCCCCGGAACTTCTGGAAATCCGCCTCGCTCCCGATCTGGACGCGGATGACCTCGGCCGTGACGGGGCCGTTGGTGCCGGGCGTCCACGAGTTGGGATAGCCGATGAGCGGCTGCACCTGCGGCTCGACCATATGCGCGCTGAAGCGCACGAGCGCCCAGCCCTTGCCAAAGGGAAACGACTCGCGGTGGGGGTTCGCGACCCCCCACTCCTTGAACTTCCGGATCGCCCAATCGCTCGCCTGCAGCAGGCCGGGCGTGCCCGTCAGGCGGGGCCCGTACACGTCGGCCAGCCAGCCGATGTGATCCATGACTTGGGAGCGGTTCAGTCCCTCGTCGCGGATCTGCGCAATGGCAGCGTAGTCGAGCTTTTCCGGCACCTCGGCGGCGGTGGCGGACGCGCCGAACGACACCGCGAACGCGGCCAGGGCGATCAAGGGACGCAGGAGACGCGCCGAGCGGACGGCGGTGGAGGTGGCGGGAAACGAGGCGGGGGAATTTTCGGCGGGCATACGGGCAAAATCAGTTTTTCCGGTCGAGGGCGGCAACGCCAGTGGCGGTGGCGGGCGAGGCATCGAGCGCCAGCTCGGGGCCGACGGTCACCTTGGTTTTCGCGGCGCTGGCGAGTTGGATCAAGTCGGGCAGATCGTAATGCCGCAACACACCGTGGATGGTGTTCACCCACTGGTTTTGCAGCGCGGTGCCCCGGACCACCTCTTCCCACGAGGCGATCATCCCGCGCAGCGCGACGGTGCGGAAATCGCCGGGCTGGAGCGCGGCCGCGTGCAGGGCCGGAATCGCCGCTTCGCCGGTGGCCACCACGTGCAGCTCGGTGGGCTTGCCCCCGGCGGGGCTGAAGTCCTGGAGGAATCGGGTCCACGCGGCGACATCCTCCACCCGCATGGCGACGTAATTACGGCCGAGGAGGAAGGCCAGGAAGATTTCCTGGTCGCCCCACCCGAAATAGCCGCGGCCGTAGTTGACCTTGTCGTGGCCGGTCTCGGTCTCGCCGATGCCGCGCAATTCGGCGGCGAGCACGATCTGCCCCTGCCGCACGAGCGCATCGATGGGACCGCCGGGGGCCGCATCCTTGGCCATGCTCACGCCGTGGAGATAAAGCGTGGCGACGCCGGTGGGTTTCGCGGGCACGAAGGCAAGCGCCGGCACGCGAACGCCGATCGCCGAGGTGAGGACGAGTTTGCGAATGGACACGCCCCCGCGCTCGATGCGGCCCACTTCCTGCACCGGCGACGCGCCGGCCGCCGGGGTGCCCGCCCCGATGGCGGTGCGCACCAGCCGGCGCTGCTCGTCGGGCGAGGCGTTGCGCCACGCGGCGGCGCGTTTTTTTTTCAATGCCGCCGCGGTGTCGGCGTTGATTTGAAACACGGTGCGCTCGCCGGGGTTCAGCAGCACCTGGCCCTTGGGCGTGCAGGTGAGCTGGTCCTGCGTCCAGTCGGGCTTGTCGAGGTCGCGCAGCTGCGTGTCGGTGATCGCGTCGGGCAGGGAGTCGAACTCGCGGATCAGCTTGTCGCCCCCGATCAACCAGCGATGCATCCAGCGGGCGGTCGCCTCCCGCATCTGGACACTGTAGCCGTGGGGTGCATCGGGCGTGCTGATCTCGACGCTCTCGGAGCGGCCGAGGCGCGAGTAAACGCGCTTCGCATCGACGAAGACCTCCCACGTGCCGCGAATGTCGAAAGTGGCGTCACGGGTGCCGGCGAAGATCAGCGTCGGTTTCGGGGCCCGCATCGTGACGTAGTCGGCCTCGTCGAAGCCGACCGCGAGCTGCCCGAAGATGTTTTGTTCGCCGTCCTGCGCGCCGCGCAGATCGATCAACCGGCGGTAGGTCGTGAGGAAACAGCCGGGCGCGGCCGCGACGATCCGGTCATCCAACGCCATCAGGTACGAGGTGAGCGTGCCCCCGCCGGAACTGCCCGCGCAGCCGATCTTGTCGCCGCGGATGTCCGGCCGGCTTTGCAGGTAGTCGATCGCGCGCATGCCATCCCAGACCCGGAGCTGCGCGACGTTCCCCCCGAGCAACGTGCTGCCGAGGCCGATGAAGGTGTGCTCGGTGGTGCACAGGTAGCGGATGTTGGGATGCGGCTGGGCGTGGGACTTGGCGTCCTCGAAGTGGGTGCGTTGCTTCGCGAGGTCGAGGATCTGGTAGCGTTCGCCCTGACTGATGGGATCGTAACACATCGCGGCCATGCCGTTGCGCGCGAGGAGCGCGCAAAGGCGCTGATACATGTAGAACGCCTTGCCGTCGTGGCTGTGCCCGCAGGGAATGATCACGGCCGGCCACGGTCCCCCCGCCTCGGGCAGGTAGAGATTTGCGGTGACATGCAACCCGGGTTGGCTCTCGAAAATGATTTTTTCGACGCGATAGCCCCTGCCCTGCAGGGTGCCGACGATCTGCGGATTCAGCGGCGTGCGTTCCGGGAAGCCGCCGAGCTTGTCGAGCAGGTAGGCGCGCCGCTCGGCCTGCCAGGCGCGGACCCCCGACTCGGTCTTGATCATTTTCTCGAACGCCGAGGCGCGCCGCTCGGTCTCCCGGTAGAGTTCGCTCTTCAGCCAGAGTTCCAGCTGTTTGGCGGCGGACGTGCCGTCGGCCCCGACCTTGAGCACGTTGAGATCTTCAGCGGCGAGGACGGATGACGCGGCGAGGACACTCGCGAGCACGATCGAGAAAAGGGGATGTTTCACGGGGTAAAAAACGGGGCAGGGCGAGGCCAACGGGAGGGGCGGGGCGCAAACCGGGGGCAGGCGGTGGCAAGACTTGGACACCGACGTTCGAAAATCCAGCTCAGTTCCCTCGGGGCCCGTGCCCGTGGCGATAAGCTTCGGCACGGGCACGCCGGCTTCATTCAAAGCAGAAGGCCCGCAAATTTCTTGCGGGCCTTCGTTGTTATCGGGAGGCGAGGGATCGACCTACGCCTTCCGAGAAACTGTCCATCGCATCCTCAGAACCGTCCGCTGATCCCAGTCGTGATTGTTATGTAATTTTGCACGTAACTCTGAAACCGTTCTGGTTGGTAAGTATAATATTCCTGAGGTGCTTTGAATATATTACCAATATCAAAAGTGAAACTTAATGTTTTGCTGATTTGCTGAGAGATGCCGAAGTCCACCGTTGAACGGGAGAATCGATAAACGTTTAAGCCGGCATTAGTGGCACTGAAGCTAGTAATATAATTGCTGTGATAATTAACGAGTACACGGGCCCTAAAACCGCGGTGATTCCATGTTATCATCGCATTCGACACCTTCGGGATAAAGCTAGGAACTTCGTTGGACTTACGCGAAATACCGGTCCCGAGACCAAAGTCGCCTTCGGTTTCTATTTGAGTATAATTTACCATGGCTCCCAGTCCTTTCAACAACCCAGGCAAAAAGACGAATTGTTGCTGGTAACTGAATTCCCATCCTGCAACCGATGCAGTGCCGGCATTCTTGGTAGTCAGCAGTCGGTACCCGCCGTACTCACCATTGAAGCCGTTAGTGTTACCGGTCGCCACAATACCGTTGTCCAATCCGCTTACGATGTAGTCCGTGATTTTTTTCGAGAACCAACCGGCGCTAATGGTCCCCATCGGTTCGAAATAATACTCCAACGTCGCGTCCCAGTTGGTGGCCATCTGGGGCAGCAGCGCGGGATTGTTGACCGTTACCGTCTGCAAGGTCTCGTTGGCCGACTCGCCGGGCATCAAGTTGCCCGGTGCCGCCCGGCCAAAGCCGGTCGACCAACTTAAGCGCGCCTTAAGGTTCGGTGTGATATCGTGGTTCAGGTGGACGCTGGGGAAGGCCTTGGTGTAGCTCCCGGTCAAATTACGTTTGAAACCTTCGTAGTCTCGCCGGGCAGATCCGAGTGGATCAGCGACCTGTTGGGCCACGGTGGAAGCGGCGGACCCCTTCGTTTTCACCCAACCGTAGCTCTCGGTCTCGGTCTTTTCTTGGCGCACGCCGGCGAGGAAGCCGGTTCGCTTGAGCCAGCCTTCGGAACCAAATTTACCTTTGAACATACCGTAAGCGGCGGTGATCGTCTCGATCACACCACGATTACCCGTGTAGCCGTTTTGGTGGAAGAAGTACATGTCCTCGGACCAGAGCGCGGGATTGGTCGGAGCGCGGCCGGTCATGAATTCCGAAACCTGCCAGACCGGCATAGTCATGCCCGCTGCAAAGGTGTTACCACCCCCTTTATAAAGTTGGATCGTTGGATTCGTTGGAAGGGCCGAGGTGCCACGGTAGTCCCAACGGCGGCTGAAATTCTGGGTATCGATTGCCAGTTCGCGCCAGGTAAAGCCGGTCTTGAACGTGATCAGTGTCTTGGTGGGCAGATTATAAATCAGGTCGGCAGTGAAGTGCTTGTTGTACTGATCCAGATTCTGCGGGCTGGCGGCGAGGCCCCCGACGATCGGGCGGTAGTTATTGGGATCCGCGATGCTCGGACCGGCGGTTTGCGTGAAAATGGGGTAAGGGTTCGATGAACTAGAGGGTTTGATGGTCCATCCGACATTCGCTATGCGCTGCGTAAGACCGTATTGACCACCCGTCGCGCCGCCATTGGTCATGCCAGTCTTCAGGTTATTCCGGCTGTAGCCGGTGTTGTAATCGAGCTTGATCGGGCCCCAAGTATGATCAGCCGCAAATGAAGCGAGCCACTGCCGGACAATGTAGCTGTTCGGTCCGGTGTTGCCAACGTCGACCGCCGTCGTGTTGGTCGTGTTCGACAGATAGTTGGCCGTGGTCAGGGGACGCACGGAGGTCATGGTCGCCGTCCAGCCGGGGTTGATGCCCGTCGCGATGGAAGTATCGCTTGGAACGGAGGTGGCATTGCCCGTGTAAGCGCGCATCGTGTAGCCTCGCCGCATCCGTTCGATGTTATGGTTAAAAAGAGTTGTAACCACGAACCTTGAAGTATCGGAAAGCCGATACTCGGTCTTTATGTTCGCGCTGCGCTGCATGCGATTATTGAAATTATTATTATACGAATAGTTCCAGACATAGGGTGCAGCTGCCGTTGTCGCTTGGTAATCATTTGTTACCTGGATGCCGCCGATAACGTTCTCGCTATAAAAAATATTTGCCTGCACTCCAAAATTTTTCTGACCGCCCAGAATGTCAAAGTGTTCTTTGTAGGAGAACGTAAACAGGCCATGATAACGATGAGCCTCGCGGAGCGGAATCTGTTCGGTGACAGGCAGGGCGGCGCGAAGGTTCGAACTGAATGAAATCGATCGCTTTTCCTTTAGGTCTAAAGTCGATCGGCTTTTCAAGTTAAGCGCGCCACCGATCGAATCGGCGCTGGCGTCGGGGGTCAGGCCCTTGATCAGTTCCACCTGCTCATACAAAGAGCTCGAAAGACTGTGTAGTTCCAATGCCCGATTGGTGCCGATGCTGGGCATGCGCTGCCCATCCATTGTCACGGTGTTGAGCCCAGGGGGCATGCCTCGAATAATAACCGCATAATTAAGACCCTCCGGGTGGGAAACGGGGGCTACGCCAGGCAGCCGTATGAAAACCTCTCCCACACTTGCATTCGGCAGGACGCCGTAGGAATCCATCGCGACGACGTTCTTCACGTTCTCCGCGTTGCGCTGCATCGTGAGCGCCAAGGCGTTGCCCTCGCGTTCGCCGGTGACCTTGAAGGCATCCAGTTGGTAGATGCCGGAGTTCAGTTCGAACTCGCGGGCTATACGCTCGCCCGCCGCGAGCACTATCGAGGATTTGAGCACATCAAGGCCAATGTAACTAATCGTTAATTCGTATGTTCCCGCCGGCAAACTCCCAAAAACGAAGCGACCGGCATTATCGGATAGGATCGAAAGTCCGAGTTGGGGTATCGTAACGTTGGCTCCTTCCAAGGCTTTTCTAGTCGCGGCGTTTCTCGCAAGGCCGATGATGGTGCCGGTGCTTCGGGCGGTGGATGTGGCCGAGGCGGCGGATTGGGCGATCGAAGCGGGCGCCATCTGGAGGGCCGCGCAGGTCGTGAGTCCGATTATGAGGCGCAATGATTTCATGGTCTTTGTCTTTGTTAGGGTGGGTTTAGTGGTAAAAGCTGTGCTCGATATCGAGCGCAGCTTGAGGTTTGGGTGAAGTTAGGGTGAAAAGCTCACGCCCAGTCGGGGGTGTAGGTTTGGATGCGGATGAAAGTTAGAGCCCTTATTTAGGATGATTCTTGCGCCACCTGAATCAGATACAAAACCTCACCGTTTTTGTCAATACGCTTTCGAGCACCCGAATTCGACGCTCCACGTCCGCTCCCGTCCGTTCGGTCGGATTGGGTTGAAGTGAAGTCGACGGGCGCGCCCGGCCAAACAAACGCTGGCCGCGAAATGGCGATTCCGCCAAGTTGAGCGTCCCCTGCCCCTAAAAATTACCCCGCTCATGCGCACGCTCAACGAGACTCGCCGCCGCTTCATCGCTCACTTCGCCGGACTCGGACTCGGTTCGACCCTGCTCCCCGGCGTCCTCTGGGCCCAGATGAACCAAGCCGGGCAAAATCGGATCACCGCAGAAATGTTGAAGACGGCCCTGGCCGTCTCCGGTCTCGAATTCGACGAGGAAGCCCGGACCGCCATGGTCCGGGAAGTCAACCGCAGCCTGGATCGCTACGAAAAACTCCGGGAGCTGCAGATTCCCGACGACGTTTCGCCGCCGTTTCACTTCAGTTCCCTGGTGCCGGGCATGGAAGTCGACCGGGCCCGGCGGCCCTTCCGGATCAGCACCGTGCGATCGGTCAAACGGCCCGCGAATCTCGAGGACGCCGCCTTCTGGTCGGTGCGGGACTTGGCGGAGTTGATCCGCACCAGGCAGGTCAACGCCGTCGAACTCACCAAGATGTACCTCGGCCGGCTGCACCGCCACAACGGCCAGCTCAATTGCGTCGTGACGTTCCTCGACGATCTGGCGCTGGCACAGGCAACCCAGGCCGACCGGGAAATCGCAGCGGGCAGCTACCGCGGCCCGCTGCACGGCATTCCTTGGGGCGCGAAGGACATCATCGCGGTCAAGGGCTACCCGACCACCTGGGGCTCGGGTGCCTACAAGGATCGGATCATCGACACGGACGCCACGGTCGTCGAATTGCTCCGCGAGGCGGGCGCCGTGCTGATCGCCAAGCTGACCACCGGGGAATTCGCCCACGGCGACCGGCATCTTCTCGGTCAGACGAAAAATCCGTGGAACCCCGCACAGGGTTCCAGCGGATCTTCGGCCGGGCCCGCTTCCGCCACCGCGGCGGGCTGCGTCGGCTTCGGCATCGGCACCGAAACCGCCGGTTCGCTGCTCAGCCCGTCGTGGGTCTGCGGGGTCACCACGCTGCGACCGACCTTTGGCCGGATCAGCCGGCACGGCGTCATGGCGCTTTCCTGGACGCAGGACCGCGTCGGACCGATGTGCCGCCAGGCGGAGGATTGCGCCTTGGTCATGCACGCCGTGGCGCGGCCCGACCGCCGCGATCTGAGCGTCGCGGAGATCCCGTTCAATTGGGACGCCCGGCTCGACGTGCGCAAGCTGCGGATCGGCTACCTCGCCGACGGTTTCGAAAATGCCACCGGCCGCATCAAGGAGAACTGCCAGAAGACGCTCGATCACGTCCGCTCACTGGGCGTGAAACTCACGCCGGTCGCCGTGCCGCACTTTCCCTACTACACCGCCGCCCTCGCGGTCGAAAAAGCGGTTGCCCACAGCGAATTTTTCCTGTCGGACCGCCACCGGCAGATGTCGAGGCCCGACCTCGCCGCGGGGTTCCGGGCGCCACGGCTGGTCAGTGCCGTGGACTACCTGATTTCGCAGCGGGCACGGACGATGATGATGATGAAGCTGGCCGAGGCCACGGCGGGCGTGGACGTGTGGCTGTCGATTGGGACGCATTCCAAGGGCGGTGTCATCGAGCCGACGGACAGCCCGACCCAATGGCACAGCGAGATGGCAAACTTGGCGTGCTACCCCGCCCTCGCCGTGCCCAACGGCCTGAACGAAACCGGCACGCCCACCAGCGTCACCGTCTACGGCCGCCCCTTTGCCGAGGAAAACGTGCTCGCGCTCGGCAAGGCCTGCCAGGACGCCGGCGGGTTTCATCGGCAACATCCGAAGCTCACCGCGTAGCTCCGCCTGGCCAGACCGGGATCTGCCACGAAACCGGACGCTTCGCCGCCCCCACCGGAATCGCGGGGCAGCGAAACGGCGCGATCCCGACGATCAGGGAACCCGTGTGCTTCGCCCCGCCTCCTCGGCCCGCGCCACCCAGCTCTCGAGGATAAACCGCGATTTTTGCCGCTCCCATTCGGGCCGCGGCAGCACATTGAGGTCGTCGCGTTGATATCCGGGCACCGTGTCGAGCAGCGCCGGCGTGCCGCCTTCCCGTTCGTCACGCGAATAGAGTTTGTCCATCGGCACGGCATAGCGCGCCGCCCAGTCGCCGATCCGGGTTTCCGGCAGCGCATCGATGTCGGCCTCGCTCCACGCCGGCAGATCGAGCTGCTGCTCCATCCACTTCACCACCGGCCGCGTCAGGAAGTGCGGGCGGTGGCTCACGACCGGAACCACGGTCGACGTAAAGACACCTGTGTCGCTGCCTCGCAGGGCCACGACGCGAGCCCGCAACTCGTCGAAAAAGGGCTGACCATGCCGCTGCATCGCCACCACGGTATCACCAGCGGCGTTGAAAATCAGCGTTGGCCCGCGCGCCGCATGCATCGCGTAAAGCACCGCCGGTCGATCGCCCAAAAAGGCCAGCGAACGGTAAGGCAGGCCCTGGCACATCGGCATCGCCTTGTCCCAATAGCCTTCGGTCCCGTCGAGATTGCCGCCGCCCACCAGCACACACGCCTTCAATCGGGTTTCGATCGCGCCCACCACCGACAGGATGAACGACCCAAGCGAATAACCGGCGGCCGACAGCCGGCGCGGATCGACTTCGGGCCGCGCGGAGAGATACGACACCGCCTGCATGACATCGGTCATCAGCACCCCGCCCTCCCGCCGGGCGATTTGCTCGTCGCCCATGACCTTGTCGTGCGCCCGGGTGCCCGATTCGTGCTTCGCGTTGCGTTCGCCCTCACCCAGTGGATCGAAGGTCAGCACCGCCATCCCCGCCCGGGCATAAAGGATGCCCGCGTAAAAGGCATACCAGCTGTATTTGTCGCCACCATGGCCGTTGACGATGACCAAGCCCGGAATTTTCCCGTTGCCGGTCTTGGGGAGCGGATCCGGCATATACAGGATCGCCGGAACGCGCAGCCCGAACTGGCTGCCATACGTCACCGCCTCGGCCCGCACCCCGGACGCCGGCTGAAAGCGCCGGTGGGTTTCCGCGGCGAGGGCCGGCAGCGGATCGGGGATGAAAAAATTGGCGCGGATCTGCCGCTGCCAATCCGCGATCGGGAGCGGGCGGGG
>SIBR01000030.1 GCA_009695065.1 Opitutus sp.
TGGGGGCACCGCGGCTCCAGTAGAACTCACCTGATGAAACGGGACGATAACTCCAGTCTGCCGCCAGATCGCGCCCCCGTGGGCGATGAATCCCCCGGCGTGCCCGGCTTCCGTACGTGGCGAGGCGTCTATTGGTTCGTGTTTGCCGGCTTTGGCGTCGTGGTGGTCGCGTTGACCATCTTCTCGGGATACTTCGCATGAACGCCCTTGATTGGATCGTGCTGCTCGGGACGATGCTGGGAATCGCGGCCTACGGCACGTGGCGCACGCGTCACACCGACTCGCTCAACACCTACCTGAAGGGCAGCCAGTCCACCAAGTGGGGCACGATCGGGCTCTCGGTGATGGCGACGCAGGCGAGTGCGATCACGTTTCTTTCGATTCCGGGCCAGGGCTTCGAGAGCGGGATCGGTTTTGTCCAAAACTATTTCGGTCTGCCGCTCGCGCTGATCGTCGTGTGCGCGGTGTTCCTGCCCATCTATCGCACCCTCGGCGTCTACACCGCCTACGAATTTCTCGGCCGGCGTTTCGATGCCAAGACGCGACTGCTCGGGGCCGGCCTGTTCCTGCTGCAGCGCGGGCTGGCGAGCGGGGTGACGATCTATGCCCCGGCCATCATCCTCTCGACCGTGCTGGGCTGGCGGCTGGACCTCACAATCATTTTCACCGGCTTCGTGGTCATCATCTACACCGTCACCGGCGGCAGCGCGGCGGTGAACCTCACGCAAAAATGGCAGATGGCCGTGATCTTCGGCGGCATGGTCACGGCGTTCGTCGTGCTCGTGTCCAAACTCCCGGCCGACCTGGGTTTCACGGGCGCGGCGCATGTGGCGGGGGCGATGGGCAAGCTGCAGGCCGTGGATTTCTCCCTCGACGCCGACAAGCGCTACACCTTCTGGAGCGGGCTGCTGGGCGGGCTGTTCCTCTCGCTGTCGTATTTCGGGACCGACCAGTCGCAGGTGCAGCGCTACATCGGTGGGGCGGGCCTGCGCGAGGGCCGGCTGGGGCTCATGTTCAACGCCCTGCTCAAGATTCCGATGCAATTCTCCATCCTGCTGCTCGGCGCGCTGGTCTTCGTTTTCTACACCTTCGAACGCGCGCCGGTCTTTTTCAACCAGACCGAGTGGCGGTTGCACGTGGAGGGAAACGGCGGGGCGAAATTCCGCGCGCTGGATGAAAAGCATGCCATCCTCCACGCGCAGCGGCACGCGGCGGTGCGGGCGTGGAGCGACGCGCGCGCCGGGGGCGATCCCGGCGTGGAAAAGGCCACCCGCGCCGCGATGGTCGACGCCCAGCGGAAGACCGACGCCGTGCGCAAGGAGGCCAAGGACGCGCTTGTTGCCGAGGATCCGCGGGCGAAGATCAAGGACTCCGACTACGTCTTCATCACTTTCATTCTCACGCAGCTGCCCCATGGCGTGATCGGGCTGCTGATCGCGGTGATGTTCGCCGCCGCGCTGGGTTCGAAGGCAAGCGAGCTGAACGCACTCGGCACCACCAGCACGATCGACCTGTGGCGGCAGTTCCGGCCGCTGGCGGCGCACGACGAGGCGCGCAATGTCCGGAACGCAAAATGGTTCACCGCCTTCTGGGGCCTCTTTGCCATCGCGTTCGCGCTGTTCGCCAGTTTCGCGGAGAACCTGATCGAGGCGATCAACATCCTCGGCTCGATTTTTTACGGCGTCGTGCTTGGCATTTTCCTCGTGGCGTTCTTCTTCAAGAAGGTCGGGGGCACGGCGGTCTTCTGGGCCGCGATCCTCGCGCAGCTGCTTGTCATCGTGCTCTACAATATCCTCACCATTTCCTATCTCTGGTACAACCTCATCGGGTGCGCAGCGTGTGTCGCGCTCAGCCTCGGTCTGCAAATCATGCTGCGCGGCAACGCCCGGCCGGTCTCAGCCGGCGGAACTCCGCGTTCATGAGCGGCGCTCCGGTTATCTGCTTCGGCCAGCAGCCGTGCGGCATTTTCCCACGGCGTTTCCTCTACGCCAAATTCCAGACGGCGCGGAAACTGCAGGCCGAGATCGGCGGCGAGATCGTGTTCTTTTATCACGATAGCGACCACGACCCCCGCGAGACCCAGACGATCCTGCGCCGCCGCAAGACGGGCGAGCCGGTCACGCTGAATTTCGCGTTCGAAAACAAGGTGCAGCGCAAATGGTCACCGTTGTTCCTCAAGCGCGTGCCGGCGGGCTGGCAGGCCAACACCGCGCGGCAGCTCGGCGCCTACGTCGAGCCGCCGTTGGTCGAGGCCTTCAAGCAGACGACGGCGGCGAATGTCGCCGACTTCTGCCTCGAGATGTACCGGCGGATGGGGCTGCTCGAGGGCATCCGGGTCGTGCGTTCCAGCGATCCGGCGGTGCGCCTCGCGGCCTGCGCGATCACGGATTTTTTTGTCGATGTGCCCCGCGCCGGCGAGATCGTCCGGGCCCGCTGGCTCGACGGCGCGCTCAAGTTGCACGCGGGCGGCGAGTCCTACGTGACGCTGCCGCCGGCCGAATTCACCCAGGCGCAGGTCAGCCCGACGCGCGATTCGCGCCTGGGCTGGATGCAGTCGGTGCTCCACTGCTCGCACTACATTGCGGGCGCGGGCGAACAAGCTTACTTGCGGAAAGAGGACGCGCCTGAGATTACTTTCGTCAATCGCGACCCCATCGACCGCTCGGATGAAGCTTACACCTGAATCGAAATCTTCCGCCGCCCCCGCCGGAGCGGAGCATGCCTCCCCGGTGCTGGTTTTCGGGGCGCACCCGGACGACATCGAGTTCGGCTGCGGCGGGGTGGTCGCGCGCGAGACGCAGGCCGGCCGGCCGGTGCACTTCGTGGTGGGCTCGCGGGGCGAGGCGGCGACGCACGGCACGCCGGGCCAGCGGACGGCCGAGGCCCGGCGCGGGGCGGCGCTCCTCGGCGCAACCCTCGAGTTCATCGAACTCGGCGGCGATGCGCATTTTGAAGTCCGGGTGGCGCATGTGCTGAAGCTCGCTGCGATCATCCGGCGAATTCGTCCGGGAGTGGTGCTGGCGCCGACCGTCGTGGAAAACCAGCACCCGGACCACGCGGTCCTCGGCCGGATGGTGCGGGATGCGGCGCGCCTGACCCGCTACGGTGGCGTGAAGGAATTGCGCCGCGTGAAGGCGCACGCGATCGACGCCCTGCTGTTTTACGCCATCACGGTGGAAGGCGAGCCGGCGGAAGTGCCGCCCGTGCTGATCGATGTTTCCGCGCCGGCCGTGATCGGGGCGTGGACGGCGGCGATGCAGGCGCATGCGACGCAGGCGCAGACGCGGCGCTATGCCGAATTGCAGCTGGCGCGGGCCGGCGTGCTCGGGGCGCGTTGCGGGGTGGCGGCGGCAATGGCCTTGTGGCCGGCCGATCCGCTCGTGTTCGACTCGCTGGCCGGGATCGGGCGCGGCGCACGGAGATTCTGAACGATGCGTCGATTTTCGCACTGTTCGTCGGTTGCGTCATGACTTCCCATCGCGCCTTGAAAATCGGGATCACCTGCTACCCGTCGGTCGGCGGCAGCGGCATCCTGGCGTCGGCGCTCGGCGAGGAACTGGCGCGGCGGGGGCATGAGGTGCACTTCATCAGCTACGAGCGACCGTTTCGGATACCGGCCCACGCGCCGCGACTCCACTTCCATCCGGTCGTGATCAACGACTACGGCCTGTTCAAGTATCCCGACTACACTCTGCCGCTGTCGGTGAAGATGGCCGAGGTGTCGCGCGATCACCACCTCGACGTGTTACACGTACACTATGCGGTGCCGCATGCGACGGCGGCGATCCTCGCGCGCTCGATGCTCCCGGCCGGCCAGCGGCCACGGGTGGTGACGACGCTGCATGGCACCGACACCACGCTGCTGGGGCGCGATGCCGGCTACCGGCCGGCGATCCGGCACGCCTTGATGCAATCGGATGCGGTCACCGCGGTATCGGGCTGGTTGCGCGAGGAGACGCGGCGGCTGCTCGACTACGACAAGCCGATTGACGTGATCCATAATTTTTTCGCACCGCGCGAGGCGAAGCGTTCGCGGGCGGAGGTGCGTCGCGAGCTGGGGTTGAAACGCGAGGCGATGGTTCTGCACAGTTCCAACCTGCGCCCGGTGAAGCGTATCGATCTGCTCCTGGAAACGGCGGCACGGATCGCGCCACGCGACGGCTTCAAGCTGGTCGTGCTCGCCGGCGATGACTTCGGGCCGTTCATCGACCAGGTACGGCGGCTCGGCTTGGAGCGCATCGTGCTCGTGCGCGAGAAGGTCACCGACATCGAGGATTATCTCCGGGCGGCCGATGTCGGGCTGTTCACCTCGGAGAGCGAAAGTTTCTGCCTCAGCATCCTGGAGGCGATGTGGTTCGGGTGTCCGAGCGTCGCGACGGCGGTCGGCGGTATCCCGGAGGTGATCGAGGCGGGGAAGAGCGGCGTGCTGGTTCCGGCCGGCGATTCGGACGCGCTCGCGCAGGCGGTGGTCGGGTTGATTGGCGACGGAGCCGCGCGCCACGCGATGGGCCGTGCGGCGCAAAAGCGGGCGCGCGCGACGTTCTCGGCGGATGCCATCGTGCCGCACTACGAGGCACTCTACCGCCGGGTGTGCGCGGCAAGCTAAACGGCAGTCGCGTCAGGCGGGATCGCTCCAGCCGAGTTGCCCGGGTCGAACGGCGGTTGTATTTCCAGCCGATGGGGAACCGTCGTTGGCATCGTGGGTCGGCGTCGTTGCGATGGCGCGGTCAAGGTTGCCGCCATTCAAATTCAACTCGTCCCCCTATGAACTCACCGACACGGCGATCGCCGAGAAGTCCGCGCTGCAAAAGAAAACCGCCCGGGCCCCAATCGTCTCGCACATCGTTGCGCCGACGGCCAAGCCGCCGGAAACCGGCAAACCGCTCTGGAGCAAGCCGCGCTCGTCGTAAGCGAACGCGACGGGCCGCGCGATCGCTGCCAAATGCGCGATGACGAGCAGGGGTTGACGGCCTGGACCCGATGGGGCCGGCGACAATAAGCGGCCGGGCCGCCCGACGGGGCTTGCTAGGGGCTGGCGTCTTCGCGGATAAACACCCACGCCGTCGGGGAAACGAACATTCCGAAGGTGAGGTGACTCAACGAAAGAAACTCCCATTATGGGCGATAGATCTCCGAAATCGGTTCAGAAGCAGGCCTCGCAAAAGCAATCGAAGACGAACGTCTCGAATCAAAAGAAGCAGGCGCTGCTCACGTCGCAGCAGGCGACGAAGGCGAAAGCCGCCGCGAACAAGAAGAAGTAGGCGGGCACCGCTCCGGCGGTGAGCCGGAGCAGGCAGGCCCTCGCCCCCGTCCGTTCTGGATTCGATTCCGGGGAGGCTTTGGCATGAGCGGTTTTTACCGCGACCGATGGAATTAATTCGGATGGATTGCCATCCCCACGGCAGTCGGACATTCACCGCTACCGCCGGGCAAGCCGTGCCGCGGGTGAGGTCTTGATACGCCTTGCAGCGGCAGTCATTGTGGCCCGTCTCCTGTGGAATCGACACCGCGTTCCTCTTTCAACCCATCGCCTGCGCCACCCCCGGCGTGGTCGGTTGTCGGTTGGACGGAATTGCTCGCGCAACTGCACGCGGCCGGGTTGCTGGCCGCCGATGAATCCGCGGAACTGATTCCGCTGCGCGGTGGGGTTTCGAGCGACATCGTGTGTGTACAGGCGGCCGATGGTCGGAAATTCGTCGTCAAACGGGCGCTGGCAAAGCTCAAGGTGAAGGACGACTGGTTTGCGGACCCGAGCCGCAACCAGTCGGAGCAGGCGTGGTTTGACTACGTTGCCCGCTTTGCCCCCGCCGCGGTGCCGCGCCTGCTCCACCGCGGCCCGGATTGGTTTGCGATGGAGTTTCTCGGCGACGATCTGGCCAACTGGAAAGACGACCTGCTGGCGGGCCGGGCCAGTGCGATTCATGCCCGCCGTGCCGGTGACTTCCTCGGCACCGTGCACCGCGTGTCGTGGGACGACGCCGTGGCGCGGGCGACGTTTGCGACCGGCCGGAATTTCTACGACCTGCGTATCGAACCGTATCTGCTCACGACGGGCCAGCGAATGCCGGCGCTGCGCGCGGCCTTCGAAGCGGAAGCCGCACGTCTCGCGGCCACGGCGCTCGCGCTCGTGCACGGCGACTTCAGTCCGAAAAATCTTCTCGTCGGTGACAACCAGTTCGTGGTGCTCGATGCAGAGGTGGCCTGGTTCGGCGATCCGGCGTTCGACCTCGCATTTCTTCTGACGCATTTGCACCTGAAGGCGCTGGTGCACGCGGCCCGGCCCGATGCCCTGCTCGAACTCGTGCCGGCCTTCTGGACCGCTTATGGCGAGGCGCTCGGCGCGCACGCCGATGCCGCGCTCGAAGCCCGCACGGTCCGGCTGCTGCTCATGCTGCTGCTGGCGCGCGTGCACGGAAAATCTCCGGTCGAGTACCTCGACCCACTCCGGCAGGAGCGCGTCACGCGCTTCGTGTCTGCACACTTGCCCGCTCCGCCCGACAGGGTTTCCTCGCTGACGGCGGCGTGGAAAAGCGCGCTCGCCGCACCATGAAGATAACCGGCGTCGATGCTTTCCAGATTTTCGATTCGCGCGGACAACCGACCGTCGAGGCGGTAGTCACGCTCGCCGACGGGACCCGCGGCCGCGGACTCGTGCCCGCAGGGGCGTCCACCGGCAGCCACGAGGCGGTGGAGCTGCGCGACGGCGATTCGCGCCGGTTTTTGGGCAAAGCGGTGTTTCGGACGGTCGCCCACGTTTGCGGCGAGATCGCCGCGATGGTCACGGGACGCGACATCTTCGATCAGGCCGGTCTCGACGAGGCGCTGATCGCGCTCGATGGCACGCCCGACAAATCTCGTCTTGGGGCCAATGCGATCCTGGCCGTGTCGATGGCCGCGGCGCAGGCGGCGGCCGCGGCGCGGCGCGAACCGCTGCACGCGTGGCTGGGCGGCGGCGAAGGCACGTTGCTGCCGCTGCCCCAGATCCAGATCTTCGGCGGCGGCAAACACGCGGCCGGCCGGATCGACGTGCAAGATTTTATGATCATCGCGATGGGCGCGAGATCCTACCCGGAAACACTCGAGATGACGCACGCGGTCTTTCACGCGGCCGGGCGCCTGTTGAAGAGGCAGGGCCGGCTGGCCGGCGTCGCCGACGAGGGAGGTTTCTGGCCGGTGTTCGAGACCAACGAGGCGGTGTTCGCCACTCTGCTCGAAGCCATCGCGGAGGCCGGTTACACGCCAGGCCGCGACATCGGGATTGCCCTCGACATCGCCGCGACGGACCTGTTTCGCGACGGCGCCTATGAGCTCGGACTCGAACGGCGGAAGTTCACGTCGGAGGAGTTCGCGGCGCTGATGATCGGCTGGGTCGAAAAGTATCCCATCGTCTCCATCGAGGATCCGATGGCCGAGGACGACTGGGCGGGCTGGCAACGCGTGCGGGCCGCCATCGGGCACCGGTGCCAGCTGGTGGGCGACGATCATTTCACGACGAACCTCGGGCGGATCGCTCGCGGTGTGGCCGCCGGCACCGCCAATGCCGTCCTGATCAAGCTCAACCAGATCGGCACCGTCACGGAGACGCTCCGCGCGATCCGAGCGACGCAGGCCGCCGGCTGGCTGCCCGTGGTGTCGGCGCGCTCGGGCGAGACGGAGGATGCGTTCGTCGCGCATCTCGCGCTGGCGACAAACGCCGGTCAGCTCAAGGTCGGTTCATTCAGTCGCGGCGAGCGCATGGCGAAGTGGAACGAAGTGCTGCGGATCGAGCGCGATCTCGGCCCGCGCGCGCGCTTCGAGGGCGCCGGCATCTTCCGTCGCCATGGTATCGGCGTCGGCGGCTGATGGCTCGCTCCGGCTTGATGGCCTAAAGCTATAGAAGCGGTTTGATCCCACGATTCCGCACGGCAGCGCGGTGTTCCGTCTTCGCCAAAGCTACGATGGAAGAGAAAGCCGCTACAGTTTTTCGCGAGGCTCGGGTTTGCCTCGGGGAGCTTTACCCGGGTCCCGCCGGGGTGGGATCACCGCCCGGTCAATTCGGCGATTTTCCCGGCGAGTTTTTCAAACGCGAGGCGGTCGCCGTTGTTCTTTCCGACGTAGCGGAAAACCTCCCGGCCATCCGGTCCGAGGAGGATCGTCGCAGGGAAGTGCACCACCTGGCCGTGAAATTTGTAGCCGTCGGCACGCCAAAGGCGTTCGCGAGGGCGCCCTCGGGATCGCGGTAGATCGGATTTTGGGACAGTTCTTCGGCCGGGAGCTTCAAGGCCCATTTTGCGATTTCCTCCCCAGTGTCGGGTTTGATGAAAACCTGCACGACGTTGGGCAACGTGGCGGACTTGGTGAAGTAATCGCGGGTGTGCCGCAGACAGCACGGATATTCGGTTTTCAGGAGGAAATGTAACGCGACGTACTTCCCCTTCGCATCGCCGAGGGAAAACGTCCCGTTGCCGGTGGCCGCCTTGAGCGTGAAGGTGTCGGGATTGGCCGCGAGCAGCGGGTGCGACGAGACCTGCAGGGTGGCGGCGAAAAAGACGGCGGTGAGCAGGCGGGGGAGTTTCATGCGGAGTGTTGAACGTTAAGATGCGCTCATGGGAGCGGAAACCCGCCCGGCTTATTCCAGAGATTTTAAAGAATCGCGCGCCCCGAGGCCAACATTTCACGAGTCGCCGCCGGCCTGCGCCACCGGTAAATCAACTGATCAGCAACAGGCGCGGTGGTTCCCCGGGCAGGGTGGTGGGCGCACGGTGGATGCACGGGGGGACAGGACTGCCGGGATAGTCGGTGGCGATGCGCCAGAGGTTGCCCACGCCGAAGGAATGGGGCCGGGCCAACGGTGCCGGGGCGTAGTGGAGATCGTAGCAGTTCTCGTTCAGGTAGGTGCGGAAGTCGTCGTCGTCCGCCCCGCCAAAACGCTGGAGGAGTTCGGCGCGGGTGGCGGGGAGGTCCACGCGCCGTTGCGCCTCTTCGTTGCGCAGGCCCTCGCTCGGCGCGCCGTGATACGTGCACAGCCAGGTGTCGGCCGGGACCGGGGCGCTGTCGGCGTGGAAGGAGAAAACGTCCGTGGCGACCGGCCCCGCTTCCTCGTCGCGCGGGTAGCCGTGGATGCAGTTGAGCACCGGATCGAGGTTGTGCGTCCGGAGCCGCCGCAGGTCGGCGAGCATCTGGTCTACCGCGATGCGGCCCGCGGCGCTGACGGGCAGGGCCAGCAGGCGCGCCTCGTCGAGCGCGACGATTCCCTCGCCGGAACCGAGCAACGCCACGACCTCGGCGAAATCACCCGGCAGCGTGCGCTCCCAGCAGAGGGCGTTGACGCCGTCGGCGAAGGGCGTCGCGACCAGTTCCTGAAAGCCCTGCACCCGGCGGATGCGGGGGGATTCGAGGGGCACGTCCGACGGGCTCAGGGCAGGCGGGTGGGAAGGTGTCATGCGCCCGGCAGAGTGGGGGGAAGAAGGTTGGTGGAGCCTCGCAATTTGCCGAGTCACCGCCGGCCGGTGTAGGCGACACGCCAGATTGTGTTGTTGCCGTCCTCGGACACCAGCAGGGCGCCGTCCTGGGCCACGGTGAGTCCCACGGGGCGACCCCAGACTTTGCCGTTGTCGATCACGAAGCCGGTCAGGAAATCCTCATACTCGCCCGTCGGCACCCCGTCCTTCAGCCGCAGCCGGACGATCTTGCTGCCGGTGCGCACGCTGCGGTTCCACGAGCCGTGCAGGGCGGCAAAGATCGCGCCCCGATACTCCGCGGGAAAGACCGCCGCGCCCGTGCTCGCCGTGTAAAACGTGATCCCCAGCGGCGCGGAGTGAGCCTGCACCGGCACGTCGGGCACGAGGATGCGGCCGGCGAGATCCGGTCGCGCGCCGGCGTGACGCGGATCCTCGTGGCTGCCGATGTAATACCACGGCCAGCCGTAGAAGCCGCCTTCGCGCACGCGCGTGACATAGTCCGGCACGAGGTCGTCGCCGAGGCCGTCGCGTTCGTTGGTCGTGGTCCAGATCTCCCCGTTCGCCGGGTTCACGGCGAGGCCGACCGGATTGCGAATGCCGGTGGCGAACAGCCGGAGCGGGCGGCGTCCCTCGGGATCCGTTTCGAGCAGGCCGGCGCGCATCGCCTCGGCGCCCCACGCCGCGCCGAGCCCGTGCTGCGATTCCCACGCGCGGATTTCCGCGGGCGTCTTGACCGTCAGGCCTTCGGCGACGTTCGAGCCTGAGCCGATCGCGATGACCATGCGCCGGCCGTCCGGCGAGAAAACCACGTCGCGCGTGCTGTGACCGCCCGTGGTCTCGGCGAGCTGGGGCACGACGATCTCCGCGGGTCCGCGGGCCTTCATGTCGCCGGAGCGGTAGGGAAAGCGGAGGATCGCGTTGAGCGTGCCGACGTAGACCCACTGCGGGTTCGGGCCCGCGGGATAGAAGGCGAGGCCGAAGGGATTGCGCAGTCCCTCGACAAACACCTCGTTCGCGGTGGCGGTCGTCGCGCCCTTCGCGGCGCGGAGTACGCAGATTTTGCCGAAGCGCGTTTCCGCGACGAAGATGTCCCCGTTCGGCGCGGTGCGCAGGAGCCGCGGTCCGGCAAAGCCCGAGGCAAACCGCCCGACCGTGAAGCCGGGCGGCACGGCTAGTTTTTGGCCGGCGGGCTGTGTCACCGTGGTGTGGTTGTTCGCGGCGGAAACGGTGGCGAACGGCGCCGGCAGGCTTTCCGGCCGGGTGACGTGCACCGCTCCGGGAGAGTCCTTGAGCCAGCTGCCGGGGTCCGCGGCGATGGCCTCAGGCGTGGCGGACGGAGCGAGGTTGACGGCGCCCGGATTGACGGCGACGGCGGGTTGCGTCGCGAGAAACGCGATCAGGTCGCTTCGATCCGCGGCCTCGGGGACCATGATCGGCATCAGGGTGCCGGGCACGAAGGCCGTCGGGTTCGTGAGGAAGCGGTCGAGCGTGGCGGGATCCCAGGTGAGTTTCGACAACTGCATCGCCGGGGAGTAACTGTATTTGGCGACGGTGGCCGCCATGCGACCCACGACGCCGCCCAGGAGGGGACCCGGCACGGCGGCGGGTAGCGCCTCGGAACCCGTGGTGTGACACAGCGCGCAGCTCTGCTGGAACAATAGTTTGCCGCGCGCGGGATCGCCGGCGGCTTGCAGGGCGGGAACGCGGCCGCCGCCGAGCAGGGCCAGGGCGGAGGCGAGAACTGCGGGACGAAAGCCGGAGCGGGGCACAGTCATTTTCATGGGTGGGTCGGGGAAGGGGAGTAAGGCGCGACGGCACGCGTCTGGCAACTCACCCGCGGACGGATCCGATCGGAGCCGGGCCGTCGCTCTATCGCCAGACTTCTAGGCGCGAATCACGATCAAGCGCTTCGGTGCGTCTCCGGCCAGGGTCGCCAGCACCTTGGGCATGAGCGGAAGCAAGTCGCGTCGCTTGACGCTACCCGCCGCCAACACCACGACGGCGAGCGGCAGATTTGGGAGGTGCTGTTCGAAGGCGAGATGGCGATCCACGGTGACGAACACATCGAAATGCGCGGCGGTCAGCGCCAGGCGCTACCGGAATTCCGGTAGACGGCAGACGAGCGAGGTGAGTTCCCGCGAATCAAGCGGAGGGGCACGGATGGAAATACCCGGGCCTGCTTCGGCCGGACCCTGAAGAGGAATCGTGAGGACGGCCGGCGGTGTCAGGGGGCGGGGGCGGCGAAGTACTCCCGGAAGACGGTGGGCAGAGCGCGGCCGAATTCGTCCCAGTCGGCCCCGAGTGGGGCTTTCTTTTTACCCGCGATCCAGTGCGCGTTGAGTTCGAGGACGGCGGCGGGGATGCCGAAGCGTTCGAGCCACCCGTCACCCAGCGTGCCGGGGTTGCGGTAGGTCGCGCCGGTGCTGCCTTCGGTGAACCACGTGTGCCGGCGCAGCAGCGCCTCGAAGCGCCGCATGTTCTCCAGGTAGGCCGGCAAACCGGGCACCGCGGGGCGGCTGACGTGGAGCTTGCCGTTGTTGTCGTTGTGCAGTTCGAGGGCGAGATCTGGGCGAAGGCCCCGGGCTTGCATCGCGGCGAGCCATTGTTCGAGCGCGTGGTTCTCGGGACACAGTTCGGCGGAGGCGGGCTGGTCCCAGCCGCGGTTGAGGTCGATGCCGCGGAGGTTGAAGCGCGTGCGGCCGCGCGCGACGCCGTCCTTGTTGGCCATCGGCAGGATGTAGGCGCAGAACGTGTCGCGGGCGCGGCGGGCCTCGGGCGTGTCGGCGAGCAACGCGCGGATGAACCCCTGCAGGACCCAGTTGCCGCCGGGTTCCCACGGATGGGCGCGGGCCCGCAGGAACACACGATGCGGCGCGGTCTCGCGGCCGAGGCGGATGATTTCCAGCGGGCGGCCCTCGACGGTGCGCCCGATGACGTCGATTTTCACGAGCGGATTTGGTCGGATCTCCGCGAGGAGCTTTTCGAGATCGCTGAGGCGGTAGGGCTCGACGCGGGCGACGTAGAGCGAACCGGTCGGGCCCAGCGTGACGCGGATGCTCACGCGCGAGTCCGCGAAATGCATGGGCTCGGAACGCCACGTGCGACCGTCGTCGGAGAGGAGGCAGGCGGTCCGCGCGTCGATGGGCAGGCCGGGCTGACCGTTCCAGAGGTTGAGGAAATTCTGGAAGACGAGCGTGTGCGTGGAACCGGGGCGGCCCTCGAGCCGGAAGTGCCAGTGGCCGGCGGCGCGGTTGGGTGAGTCGCGCTCGTGGTCGTATTGCAGTGAAATCAGCAGCGTGCCGTCGGGCGAGCTGTCCCAGTGCAGCGGCGAACCGTTCTCTATGCTGCAATCGATGAACGTGAAATTGGGGTCGCGCGGCGCCGCGGGTGCGGCGGCAGTGGCGGCGTCAGGCGTGAGCAGCAGCAGCGTGGCGGCGAGGGCGGAGGCAAGGGGACGGAGCAACATGGCGGGGTGGGGTGACCGATTGAGGTGCGACTTGGGGCCGCTGGCAATCCGGGCGCGAGTGGACCCGAGGCGGTTCCCGCGAATTCGCGGGCGGTCTACTTCGCTTGGCGCGCTCGTCCCCAGCGCCAGAAAACGGCTTCGAGAATGCCGAACTGGTCGGTGAGCAGGCCTTCGTAACCGCAGGGGCGGTCATCCCAGTAGCGCCAGTCGACGCCGCTCTGGTTGCCGCCGAACACGCGGGCGTCGGCGAGGCCGGCGCACAATTGCTCCAGCAGGCGGTCGGCCTCCGCCGTCAGGCCAACGTGATACAACGCCATCACAAAATGCCGGGTCTGCGCGTGGGTACGGCCGCTGTTTTGATAATAGCCGAGCGGGTAGCCCTGCATGATGTCGGCGAGATCCGCGTCGGGAATGTGCCATAGGTTGCCGGGGAGACCCAGCGCGGCGTCGGGCAGGCCCACGCGTTGCGCCTCGGCGAGCAGGCGCTGGAGGATGGCCCGGCCCTGCTCGACGGCGGTGAGTGCCTGGGCGACCGCGGCGCCGTTGACGGCAAGGAAGGCGTGATCGTGGAGCTGGTCCGCCTGGCAACGCCAGCCGGCATACCAGCCGGTGCGCTCGTTCCAAAACGCCGAGTGAAAATTTTTCCGCAGGTGACCGGCCCAAGCTTTGAGCTCTCGGGCTTTTTCCTTTTCCCCGAAGCGGCGCAGGGCCGGGCTGAGCGCGCGCAGGGCGCCGTGGAGAATCGCGTTGGCAAAGGCGTCCTTCCAGCCGAACGAGACCACGTCGAACCAGCACGTGCTCCACTGGCCGGAGCCGCTGACGCCGGTGCGATAAGGGCTTTCGATGAGGCCGTCACCATCGAGGTCGCGGTGCCGACCTCGTGCAATCGTGGTCCCTGCAGGCTGAAGCCCGGTTGCACGGCGAGGGTGTTGATGCCCGCGAGGGCGGGATCCTCGGCGTGCAGGTCGAGGAAGGAAAATCCCGGTCGGGCGAGATGAAAGCCGACTTCGAAGTCGCGTGCGCGGTAGCGCACTTCGCCGTCGCGGGTCCACGCCGCGACGCCCCGCGGCAGTTTTTTCAAATTGACCGGCGCCATGTCAAGCAGCTGCTCGCGGCGCGGCGGCAGCGGGTCGAGCAATTCGCCCTGCAGCACGAAGGCGGAGAGCGCGAGGTTCCACGGCGGCCAGCCATCGTCGATGCCGGACTTTCTCAACTCGATGAAAACGTCCGTGGCCGTCACGCCGCCGAGTTCAAACCAGAGGATTTCGCCGCCGGCGGGTTTGCGCACATCGGGGAGGGCGACGATTTCGCGCCAGCGTCCTCCTTGGAACGCCAGCAGGCGCAGAGCGGTGACCCAGTCGAGATCCTGGCGGCTACCGCATTTGTGATAGCCGGGTCCCTTGCGCACGCCGAGGCGGTGCAAGCGGGCGTTTCCGGTCAGCCGCAGGACGCGGGCGTGGATGATGCGTCGGTCGGGAGCACCGGATTCGTGCGACAACGAAGGCGTCCAAAGCGCACGGCCCGCTGCGAGCGTCGCGGTGGTGGCCAGGTCGCCCATCGGGGGCTCGAGATCGCGGAGCAGCAGCAGATCTTCGATCATCGCCGCTGGTTTTCGCGCGAAGTGGTGCCGGCGGCAAACGGCAACCGGCCGCGCGCGGAGTTATCTCGGCGCGTAATGGCCGGTCAAAGTCCGGCGCATGGCGCGGGCAGTACAATCCGCGGAGAGTTCGCGCGTCGGGTTTCGTGCGGGGGGGCGGTTGCCGCCCGACGCCGATTCAGAGCGTCTTCAACTGCGCGAGCCAGCGCTGCCAGCCGGCTTCCCGGGCTTTCTTGTTGGCGGCGTACATTTCGCCGGCCTTGGCACCGGCGTCGGCGGCGGGCGGCGGAGCCTGGCCGGCCTTCATGAAACCGTGGCCGGCGCCCTCGTAGATCACGATGTCATAGGGTTTACCGGCCGCCTTCATGAGTTCCTCGGATTTGGGAATGGTAGAATTGATGCGGGCGTCGTTGCCGCCATAGAAGCCGAGCACCGGGCAGGCGATGCGGCCGATCGCGGCGGGATCGGTGGGGCCGTCGCCGTAAAACACGAAGGCCGTCTTGATGTCCTTGTTGTTGGTCGCGTAGCGGAAGCTCTGGCTGCCACCCCAGCAGAAGCCGGCGACGGCCACCTTGCCGTTGGCGGCGGGAAGCTTGGCGACGTAGGCGGCGGCGGCGTTGAGGTCGGCCGTGATCTGGTCGGCGGGCAGTGTGCGGATCGTGAGGCCGATCTTGTCGCTCGCCAGTTCGGAGGTGCCGCCGCCCTTCGCGCCGGTGCCCCAAAGGAGGTCGGGCACGATCGCGATGTAGCCGGCGGCGGCAAGATCGTCGGCGATCAGGCGGGCCCAGTCGGAGAGGCCGTAGATGTCGTGGATGACGAGGACGGCCGTGGCCTTGGTCGCGATCTCGGGATAGCCGACGTAGCAGCCGACTTCGCGATTGCCATGTTTGACCGTCACCCATTCGAGGTGACGGGAGGATTTTTCGACGCGGGCCTTGGCCCAATCCTGAGCGAGACCGGGGGACGCGGTGAGGAGGCAGGTGGCAAGGACGACGAGCAGACGTTTCATGGGGTTTGGTCTTTCGCGGGGTAGCGGGGTGAGGGGTGCCGGCGGTGCGGCGGAGTAAGGAGTGCCGGCACGCCCGACGCGCCGGCACCCGGGAAACTCAGGGCGCCTGGTAGACGGTTTTTCCGTCGACGACAGTGCGGAGCACCTTGATGTCGCGGATCTGCTCCTCGGGGCACTTCAGGTAGTCGCGGTCGATCACGACGAGGTCAGCGTACTTGCCGGTTTCGAGCGTGCCGCTCTTGGCCTCGTCGAAGGTGAGGTAGGCGGGCATGGCGGTGACGGCGCGGAGGGCGTCGAGGCGGGAGAGTTTCTGATCCGCATTGTAGACATTGCCGGCATCGTTGCGGCGGCTGACGGCGATGTAGAGCGGGAGGAAGGGATTGAAGGAATTCATCGAGTGGTTGGGATCGAAGCCGACCATGTGGTCGGAATTGATGGCGACGGGGACGCCGGCCTTCTGCCACGTGCCGAGGCCGAGGAAGCGATCGGCCCAGTTGCGGCCGTAGATCATATTAATAAACTCCGAGTCCTTGTAGTAGAGGTAGGCCTGCGTATCGACGCAGACGCCGAGGGCGGCGGCGCGTTGCGCGATGGCGGGCGTGGGAAAATACGAGTGCGTGAGGCTGAAGCGCCGGTCCTTGAGGGGTGTCGTGGCGTTCACGTTTTCCATCGCCTGCAACACGGCCTCGGTGCCCGCATCGCCGGTGACGTGGATCACGAACTGCCAGCCGGCGCGGGCGGCGGCGCCGAAGATGCTGGTCATTTCCTCGACGGTGTAGGCGAGGTCACCGCGGTAGTTGGGATCGTTGCGGACGTAGAATTTGATGCGGCGCTCGCCGTAGGGTTCGCTCAGGCGGGTGTTGCCCCAGTGAATGCCGCCGTCGGCGATGATCTTGATCGGCCCGAGGGCCACCCAGTCGTCACCCATGCCCGGGCGGACATTGGCCTCCGACGTGAAGCGCTGGAGTTCGTCGCCGCCGCGGTAGGCGGGAGGATACATGAGCGTGAAACGCATCCGCAGGGTGAGCAGGCCGGCCTCCTTGAGCTTTTCGTAGGACCGATAGACGGCGATGGCGTCGCCGCGCTCGAAGATCGTGGTGATGCCGACGGAATTGTAGATGCGATGGAGCTTGAGCAGGGATTCGCGCTTCTGCTCGGCGGTGGCGCTGTCACGCGCGGCCCACCGGCTGGTGTATTGCACCGCGGTAGTGATGAGGAACTGCGGTTTGCCGTCGGCGCCCGGGAGGATCTCGGCGTTGGGAATGGACTTCGTTTCGGCGGAAATGCCGAACTCGGCGAAACCGCGGGTGTTGAAAACATACTTCCGCACCGCCTCGAAGACCACCGGGTGGGTCGTAGTGGCGGCGTCGAGTTCCTGTACCGTGGGGTGGCGCTTCTCCTTCAGGCGGGTGATTTCGTTGCGCGGAATGCGGATCCAGGCACCCGCGGGAACCTGCCGGGCCTTCTGGCGGATCCACTCCTGGATCTGCGGAATGGTCGTGAGTTCCTGATAGGAATCGCGCAACTCCGCCTCGGCCGTACGCAGCGCGTGCACGTGGGATTCATAGAGCCCGGGCAGGACCGTTTTGCCGCCAAGCTCGACGACCTGCGTAGCCGGGCCGACCTGCTTGCGGATCTCCGCGTTGGTGCCCACGGCGACGATCCGGCCGCCCCGCGCCGCGAGCGCCTGCACGGTCGTGCCGCGCGCGTCCGCGGTGATGATCTGGCCACCGACAAAAACGACGTCGGCATTTTGGGCGACGACGCGGCCGCACCCGAGGGCGAGGCCGGAGACAAGGAACAGGAGCAGACGAACGCGGGCAAGGGGCAGGGGCATCATAGTGCGGAGACGGAGGTGAAGGAGCAGGCGGCAGGTCGGGCGCGGGCGGCGCGATTACTTGCCGAGGGCCCAGGCGATGCTATTCCCGAGCAGGCGGCGGAAGTCGGCCTGTTTGAAATCATCCGGGTCGCCCATCGAGGTGTAGAAAATGCGGCCCTTCTTGGCACCGTAGAGATGGGTCCACGCGATCGGCTCCGCGCTCTCGTTGGGAATGGTGCCGATGACGAGGGGAACGGTGCCGTTCACGAGCGGGCTGACCTTGTAGAGGGAGCGCGGGCTCGTGAGGTTGGCGACATTGACCCCGCGCAGGATCGGGTGCTTCGCGGCGCCGGGAGCGGTCGTGGCGGTGCAGATGATGCCGGCCTTGTGGTGGTTGGTGTAGCGACCGCCGAGCACCTCGGGATCGAAATCCTGCCAGATGGCGAGCTTGGGATCGGTGAGCGCCTTGGCGTTACGGGCCAGGGCGAAGGCGTGGGACGCGGTGCGGATGCCGACGAGCGGCTTGCCCGACGCGAGGTAGGCGCGCACGGCGTCGAGTTGCTCCTTCACGGGCGTGCGGCGGCGGACGCTGACGAACAGCAAGTCGGCGTCGCGCAAAGCGGCCTCGATGCCGGGGAAGTTATTTTTGTCCTTGGCGTCGGCGTGCACGATCGTGACGCGGTAGCCGGTGGCCTTGAGATCCGAGCCGGCGTATGCGGGGAGGGTTTCCCACGTGTGATATTCGTCCTCGCCGATCATCATGACGATGTGGGCGGGGGCAGCGTTGACGGAGGAGAGGCTCAGGCCAAGGAGGAGAGCGCAGGCAAGCAGGAGTTTTTTCAGCATGGTGGGGATGGGTTGGAAAAGACGGGTGGAGAGGACCGATTATTTCAAGCTCTTGATAAAGAGGATTAGCGCGTTGATCTGCGGATCGGTGAGGACGCCGGCGTAACTCGGCATGCCGGCGTCGGACTTGGCAAAGCCCGGCACGATTTTGGCGGTGGGTTCGAGGATCGATTCCCGGAGGTAGGCTTCGTCGGCCGTGACGTCGCCGATGTCGGGGCCGAACGAACGGATCTTGCCGTAAAGGCCCTTCCAGACCGGGCCGACCTGGACGAAGGCCTGGGCTTCGATGGAATGGCAGCCGAGGCAGCCGAAGAGCTGGTAAAGGCGGCGGCCCTCCTCGACGGTCTCCGGGGTGGTCGCGGCCTTGGCGGCGGCGATTTCGGAAGACAGGTCGACGGAGATGTTGCCAAAGCCCTCGGCCACGGGATCGAACTTCGGCAGATCGTAGGGAGTAAAGTAGGCGTTCTCCTCAAATTTCTTGCCGGCCTTGGTGGCGATCGACCAGCCGACGCGCATCTGCATGACGGGCTTCATGCGGGGGACGCCGACGAAAACGCTGCGGCCATCCTTGGAAAGATACGCGCTGCTTGCCCCGAGCCAGTCCATGCCGGGGGTGCCATCGGCCTTGAGCTGCGGGGAACCGTATTTGTAGGTGCGCTGGTACTGCCAGCTGGCGAGGGAATAGTTTTTCGGGTCGGTCGCCTGCTCCGGCGAAAGTTCGACGTCGAAGCGCAGCAGCACGCCCTGGTCCATCGGCACGACGTCGCGCGGCACGACCGAGGGGACCCCGGTGTAGCGCACGCGGCCGAGGCCGGCGATGCGCGTGGAATCGGTGCCCCAGCCGAGCACCTGGAAGCCGGCGATGTAGAGCTGGCCGTCGGCGGGATTGACGGAGCCGGTGAGCGGGGGAAATTCGAAGGCGCGCGTCACACTGACGACCGACGCCTGCGGTTTGATTCCGCGGTTGTTGAGCAGCACCCGGAAGAGTTCGGGGCGGCGGAAGCCGAGGTGAACCAGCGAGTCGTTGAGCGGCCCCATTTTGGCGTCGAACAGCCAGAGCAGCGAGATCGCGGACGAGTCGACCGGGTGCGGAATCCACGTGAGCGGGTCGGCGATCGGCGCGGGATATTTTTCCCGCGGCAGCTTGGGACTGAGGAAGCCGTAGAACTGGGCGTCCCGCACGATGTGGAGGGGAGTGCTGGGCACGTATTGGCCCTGCTGATCGCTGGCGAGGACGAGGCCGGTGCGAACGTTGACGCCGAGGTTCGGCTGGCGGAAGCCGTAGCCGAGTACGGTCGCCTGGCGGCCGTCGGCGGATATGCGGAGAATGCTGCCGTTGTGCTTGCCGAGCGTGGTCGACTGCTGGCCGCCCTTGGCGACGACGAACTCGCCGCCGGGCGCGAGGCGGATGGCGCTGGGGAATTCGCGCATGTCGGCGGTTTGCGCGAAGGCGTTGGAGAAGAGTTCGTGCACGTCGGCCTCGCCGTCGCCGTTGGTGTCGCGCAAGCGCCAGATACCGTTTCGGTCGAACGCGTAGAGTTGCTCGTCGCGGACGACGAGCGTCATCGGCTCATGCAGGCCGGACGCGAAGCGGCGCCAGTGCACGGGGCCGGCCGGCGAGTTCAGACCGGTGACCTTCCAGACGTCGCCGTCGATGGTGATGCCGAAGCCGGTGCCGTCCTTGAGGAATTGGATGTCGGCGATGCGGATGTCGCGGCGCCACGGGTTCACCGTGGGCAGGTCCACGTCATCGACGACGTAGGCGTCGGATGCCGTGGAGCGCTTGATGCGCGTGGTGACATCCTGCGGCCAGCGGCGGACGGGAGCCTCGGTGGGCAGCGCCCGCGGAGTCGGGTTGGCCACCGGGCCGCCCGCGGAAATGGCGGCGCAGAACCGGACCGGCGTGGTATTGGCCGGGACGCGAACGACCCAGAGCGCGTCGTCGTTGAGCAATTCCGCGGCATTCGATCCGGGGGCGAGCCCGAGTGAGACCGCGGTGGTGGCGGACTTGGCTTTGAGGCCGAGCACGAGGAGTCGCGCCTGGGTCGAAGGCCCCAGCTCGAAATTTCGCACGATGGCCGGCTGGCCGGCGTGATCCGCGACGCTCAGCCATTCGCTCACCTTCGCGCCGCCCGCGGTGTATTCGAGGACGACGCTCCGACCGACGAGGCGGACCGCCTGCAGGCGACCCATCTCCTCGGAGAGAGGACCGCGGCCGACTTCCTCCGGGGTGGGGGCGGGTTCGCGCGGATCGTCCAGCGAGGGCTGGGCTCCCGTCTGCCAGCCGGGATAAATCCCGTTCACGAGCCAGACGGTGCCGGCCGGCGCGGGGGCGGGAAATTGTCCGCCGGGGCTTTTCTCGTCGGGCTTGTGATAGGAGCCGGGCGCCAGCGCGCGGGGCGTCACACCCTGGCCGCGCCAGACGGCGGCCACGCGGAGGAGATCGGTGTCGAAGCACACCCAGCAGTCCTGCCCTAGGTTCAGGACCAGCCCGCGGGGAGTGAGGTTCTTCGGGGCGAGGCGGTCCTGCGTCCTCCGCGCATCGAGGACCGAGGAGAAAAACGGAAAATCGGATTCCACCCAGTTGGCGAGACGCGATTCCGCCGCGGGCAGGAACGATGGGAGCGCGAGCAGGCAGCAGGCGGTGAGGAGGGCGCGGATTCTCATAGGGACGGGGGACGTTTGGAAAACGGAGACGGTGCGGGGCGAGAATCCTCTTTCGTGCCGCGCCGGTCGGAGGAAGATCGAAAGTCGCCCAACCGGAGGGAGGAGTGCCGCCGCACCGACGACGCTCCCGCTAAACTTTCCGGATCAGGCGCTGTGGCTGGCCGCGGGTGCCGGCAGATCCCGGGTGATCTCCGAGAGCCGGTAGCCGAAGCCGTTGCCCTTGATGCTTGAGAGATCGAGCACACCGTTGCGGCGCTCGTAGAGCCCCGGGTGAACCTTGGCCTCGGGCTTCGAGGCCGCGGGGTAGAACTGCATCGAGTTGCACTCGACGCCCATGATCGTGCCGACGTGCGCGCACAGCTGCACGTGCGGCAGCATCGCGATCATCGGATTGGTCAGGTCCTGCACCATCAGCGTCATCCCGTGCGCCTTGGCCCAGCACGCGCTCAGGAGCGCGCCGGTCTGGGTCTTGCAGGTCTTGAGCGCAACGCCGCTCCAGCCGAGTTCGCGGCCGACGGCGACGTGTTTCCAGTCGTGCGCGCTCTCATCCATGAACAGGGGCTTGCGCGCCGAAACGCTGTGCACGTCGATGTGGTGCTTCTCCAAATCGTAGGGGAAGGGCTGTTCGACGTAGAGGAGCCGGCCGTAGGTGGCTGGGTGCTCGAGGCACAGGCGGTCGAGGATGTCGTTGACGTAGGCCGGGTCGGTGACGGTGCAGTTAAAATCGGCGGTGAGCCACGGCACGTTGAGCTCGGCGGCAATCTTGCCCACGTGGACCGTCCGCGCGTAATCCCACGCGGCATCGATGCCCCGCAGCTTGATCTTCAGGCATTGCAGGCCGTCGCGCTTGATCCAGTCGCGGAGCAAAACGGGATAACCGTCTTTCGGCTCGCTCCCGTTGAGATCGGAGGTTTCGAGCGGGTCGACTCCACCGACGAGGTGCCAGACGGGGAGCTTGGTCGGCACCGATTTGACGAAGAAGTCCTGGGGGTAGAGGCCCGCGAACGAGACCTTGGTGCTGGCCGCCGGCGTGAGGAAAAACGCGAGGTCCCGGTTCATGAACTCCGGGCCGTAGGTCTGATAAACGGGCCGGCCGACGAGATGGCCGAAGGCGTCGTGGAGTGCGATGTCGAAGGTGCAGCAGCAGACGAGGGCGGCGAGCCACGGCATCGGCTCGGCATCCGCGCCGCGCTCTTGATTATAGCTGGTGAGCAGTCCCGGGAGGACCTCTTCCTGAAACTCACGGCCGACCTCCATGGGGTGACCGAACACGTCGAACTTCGCCCAGGCCTCGGCGAGTTTGACGCAGAACTTCTTCAGCACCTCTTCGCGACCTTCGAAGGTCATGGCGCTGGGCCAGACCCAAGTCGCGGCGATGGGCGACTCGCCCCAGCCCTCGACCTCGCGCCCCTGGCGGTCGCGGGCGCGCAGCATCACCCGGGCAACGGTGCCGCCGGTGACGGTTTCTCGGCCGAATTTGAACGGCACGCGATTGTCCACATGCTGAAAATAGAGAGTGGTCGCGACGGGGCGGAGATCGGTGGATTTCGACATAGGATGGAGAGAAGTTAATACCCAGAGCGGAGCGCGGTGATCAAGCCCCGGGAAGGATTTCGGGTGGTGAATTTTTCGCCACGAGTGGCGGCATGTTTCCGAACTCCGGCACGTTGCCCGGCCTAGCCGATGGTCGCCGGCCGGCCGACCAAGGGCTGGGAACTGCAAAGATAGGCGAACAGATCGCGGACGTGCTGGTCACTTTTTCCATCGAGCAAGCCCTCGGGCATGAGGGAGAGGCCGGCCGGTTCGATTTTGACGACGCCTTGCGATCGATGGCGACATTCGGTCCATCCAGGCCGCGCAGCACGACGAACTGGTCGTTCTTCTCGGCGAGGAAGCCGCTGAGGGAGCGCCCGTCGCTGGTCTGGACGAGATTGTATTCGTAGCCCTCGCGAATCTCGGCACTGGGGTTGACGATGTTGGCCAGTAATTTCGCGATGTCGTCGCGTTTGTACGAAGTGAGGTCGGGTCCCAGCTGGCCGCCCTGACCGAAGAGGACATGGCAGGCGGCGCAAGTTTCGCGGAACAGGTCGCGGCCGGCGTAGGGTTCGCCGTTGCCGCCGCGGATGACGCCGTCGAGTCGCTTAACCTGCCTTTGCATTTCCGCGGTGGCGGGGCGGCCCTGCGAACCCCAGATTTTTTCGGCGAGAGTCGTGACCGTGGGATCCGGATACAGTTGGATCGCGCGGATGATGTTGGGCGAGACGTTGCCGGCGGTGGTCCGGCCCGCGTCGATCGCCTGCAACCATTGGCGCGACCAACCCGCGCGGCTCGCGAGCAAAGTCTGGGCGGCGGTGTCGCAGCTCAACTGGCCGTAGAGAGCGACGACGCGTTCGCCGATGGCGGGGTCGTCGTAGGATTGCAGGGAGGTGAGCGCGGCTTTCTGGAGGCGCGCGATGCGCGAGGACGCCAGCAGCTTCGGCAGCACGGGGGGCGCCGCCGCGATTTTCACCTCGCCGAGGATGCCCGATGTACTGCGCGCGGGTGGCCTCGCGGGCGTTCTCGTCGGCGATCGTTTGCAGGGCGCTGGCGATCGCCTCGGGCTTGCTCTGGCGCAGGCCGAGCGCGACGGAACCGGCGTCGAAGCGGGCCATCGCGACGAGGAGTTCGTCGGGCAGGCCGGTGAGTGAACGGCCCTGGAACGCGGCCTCGAATCCGGTCATCAGCGCCTGGCTGTGTTCCTTCGAGGGCGAGAGCGCGAACAACCGGGTGCAGGCGAGCAAGTCGTCGCGCGTGCCGGCCTGGGCGTAGCGGCGCATGAGGCGTTCGAGGAGATGTTGCCGGACGATGAAGCGGTCCCACGTGGCGGATTCCTCGAACAGCGCGAGCACCTGCGCGCGATTGCGGTCAGCCTTGGACTCGAGGGCCCACCAGAGCATCAGGGGCATGCGGTTGTCGGTGGCGTCCTCGTCGTGCGTGAGGAGATTGCGCACGATTGCGAGGTCGTCCTTCGCCGGGAGGCGGCGGGCGGAACTCGCGAGCTGGTTGCGCACTTCGAGCTGGGACTCGGTCCGGGCCAGAGCTGCGAGCCGGGCGGCGATGGTCTCGGAAACCTGGTTCTCGTCGCACAAGAGCCGGGCAGTCCAGAGACGGACGAACGGATCGGCATGGCCGAGGGTGCGCAGGGCTGTTTCCTCGGTGAGCCCACCGCTTTGATACAGGGCCCAGAGACCCTCGAGGGTCCGCTGGCCGGTCGATTCGACGACGAGTTTCGTGAGGGCGGGGATGGCGGTCCGATCCTTGCGGTCGCCGAAGATGCGCAGCGCCGTCTGCCGGCACCATATGTTCGGATGGCCGAGCAGCTCGATCAACTGCGGGGTGGACAGGCGGCTGGCTTCGAACGCGGGGGCGGGCGCGGCGCCGCGGGCGTTGAGGCGGTAGATGCAACCGTTGTCGGCTTCAATTTTTCCGTCCTGCACGAGGACGTGCTCCACGTTGCGATCATACCAATCGCACAGGTAGATCGCGCCGTCGGGTCCGACCTTGATGTCGAGCGGGCGGAACCACGGGTCGTCGCTGGTGAGGACACGGGCGATGTCCCGCGTCTGGAACGTGGATTGATCCGGCCGGATCTCGCTCTCGACGACGCGGCCGAACAGCGGCTCGATGCCGAAAAGTTTGCCCCGATAATGGGCGGGGAGGGTGCCGCCGTCGTAGACGATGAAGTTGTGGGTGAACCGCACGACGGCGAGATTTTGCATCGGCGGAAAATAACCGAAGGCAAATGGGTTCGAGAGTTCACCGTGCTTCTGGAAGTCCTTCTGCAGATACGCGCCCTGGCTTTAGTAAAACCCGCGCGTGTTGGCGCCGTTGTGACCGGAAAAGATGCGGCCCTTGGCGTCGATCTCCACGCCGAAGGCATTGCCGCCGCCCTCGGAGAACACCTCGAAGCGTTTCGTTTCGGGGTGATAGCGCCAGATGTTCTGCCCGAGCGTATTCGAAACCGGCTCCTGATCGATCCCCGGCCGGATGACGTGGCCGGTGACCGTGCTGCCCTGGGCGGCGTAGAGCCAGCCGTCCGGTCCCCAGCGCAAGCTGTTCACGACGGAGTGCGTGTCCTCGATACCGAAGCCGGAGAGATGCACGACGGGATCGCCATCGGGCACGTCGTCGTTGTTGGCGTCCGGATAAAAGAGAAGGTAGGACGGATTCAGGACCCACACGCCACCGCGTCCGCGCTCGACGGCCGAGACGATGTTCAAACCCTCGACGAACGTGGTGTGCCGGTCGAACACGCCGTCGTGCCGGGTGCTTTCGTGAATTGTGATCTTGTCGCGACCGCGAATGTGATGGGGAGGCGGTGGCGGCACCTTGTCGTAAACGGAACGCCACGAACTGTCGTGGCTGACGGCCTTGAGGCCGGCGGGGTCCGGGTACTGGAGATACTGCACGACCCACATGCGGCCGCGCTCGTCGAAGTTGAGAAACACCGGCTGGGCGACGACCGGCTCCGCCAGCACCTGGGTGAGTTCGAGGTCGTCCGCGACGTGAAACAGCGTTCGCGACTGGGCGGGGCTGAGCGGTTTCGAATCGAACGGAGCTTCGCCGACCCGGACGTTGGCGGCGGCCTTTTTCGCCCCGGCGGGAGCGGACTCGGCGGCACGAAAGGCGGTCAGGGGCAGCGCGAGCAGAATGAACGCAGCCAGCCACCGCCCACTAGGGACGAGCGGCGAGGAACCAAAAGGCAGGGGTGGCATGGAGGAGAAATTTGCCGGCGGGAACAGGGTTGGCAAGGGACTCGCCCCGAGCCGGTGCGCCACCGGGACTGCGCCGGCGCCTTACTTCAGGCTCTTGATAAACAGGATGAGCGAATCGATCTGCGGGTCGGTCAGTGCCCCGGCGTAGGGAGCCATGACGGTCTCGCTGCGCTCGAAGCCCGGCACGATCTTCGCAGCCCGGCTGGAGGATCGATTCGCGGAGGTAGGCTTCGTCGGCGACCACGGGACCGACGCCGTTGCCGAAGGTACGCTGCCGGCCGCCCAAAAAAAGAATGCCCCGCGGCCGGTGAGGGCACGCAGGGCATTCCGAAGGGAAACGGCGGCTTACAGGCGGCCGTTGATGCCGAAGAAGAACTGCGGTGTCAGCTTTTGGATTGCACCCGGGCGGCCGTTGTAATCGGTGCCGCGGTCGCGCGCCCAAGTCAGGTTGTTCACGTCGAGGTAAACATCGTAGTGTTTCGAGATGTTGTGCTGGGTCTTGAGGTCCAAGTGCGTGTAGCTGCGCGCGTAGACCAAGCGGGAATCGTTCGTTACGTAGGAGCTGAGATACCGGCCCCGATGATTGGCCAGCAATCGCACCGTGATACCCTTCCGGCTGTAGGAAAGGGCGACGTTGCCGGTGGCGGGATTGAAGCCGGCGATCTTCGGATTGGGGGCGAGAGCGATGGCGCTGCCCGTGCCGTAGTTACCTTCGGCGTGCATCATGGTCGCATTGGCCGAGAAGCCGAAGCCGCTCCAGAAGCCGGGCAGGAACGTGAACTGCTGGCTGTAGTTCAGTTCGAGCCCAGTGACTTTGGCAAAGCCGCCGTTGAGTTGCGTCGTGTAGGTATAACCTTCGTATTCTCCGCTGAAGCCGTTGTCCGCGCCCGCGCTGATGGTCTGACCACCTGCGGTGTAGATGAAGTTTTTGATTTCCTTCAGGAACACGCCCGCCGAAACGACGCCGGCCGGCTCAAAGTAGTACTCGGCGGTGGCGTCGAAATTATTGGCGGTTTGCGGCTTCAGGCTCGGGTTGCTGGAGGAGACGGTCCGATTGTCATAGTTGACCGTCGTGCGGGGGATGAGCTGGCCGATGCCCGGGCGGCCAAGGTTGGTCGCGTAGCTGGCTCGGACGACGATCCGCGAGAAGGGCGAGTACTTGAAGTGCAGGCCGGGCAGCACCGTGCGATATTCGCCGGTGCGGGTCTGGCGGCGGCCGTACTCCTCCACGTTGCGGCGGTAGGTCTCCTGGTTGGTGACGGGCCCGACCCAGGCGGCGCGGCGGGCTTTCTCCTCTGGCGTAATCACCTGCAGCGCGCCGGTGCCCTCGACCTCGGTGGTTTCCACGCGGACGCCGCCGAGGATGGAAAGTTTGCCGATGTCGACGTTGCCCATGAGGTAATAAGCGGTGATGTCCTCCTTGAATTTGGTGAACCCGGTCAGGTTGGTTTGCACGTTCGCCGCGATATTCCGGGTGAAATACGGCGGGTTCTTCGCCAAGGCATCGTCGATCAGGTTATTGCCACGGCCGGGGTGCGCCTGAAACGGCACATTGGGATAGTCGACGTAAGGGTTCCAAAAATGGCCCGGAGTACCTTTGCCGAACTGCGCGAGATTGTCGTCGTTAATGCCGGTCGCCGGATTCAGCCCCATCACCCCGTCGGGACCGACGTAGGTGCCGGTCCACGGATCGCTGCCATTGCGCCGGGTTTGGTTACGCTGGCGGAACCCCATTTTGAGGTAGGCCGGAACCGGCGTGGTGAACTGCTTCTTCAGATTGACGGACGCGCCTTTGTAATCGTCCCAGCCGACGGTGCGGCCGACGCTGTAGTTGTTTTCGCCGTAGCTGGAAAGCTGGGTCCAATCCGGGCCCGCGGTTTGCGTGACTTTCGGCCAGTACATCGCGGCGGTGCGATCGATCGTGAACCCGACCCCGCGGGCGATGAAGTTCAAGGTGCGTTGGCCCGCATAGTTGGTTTTCGAGGCCGACTTGTAGACGTCGTAATCGATATCGAGGTTCTTGTAGCGGTGCACGCCGTTGAACTGGATCGTGCCGGTCTTGCCGTCCTTGTAGGCGTTGTAGGGCAGCATCGTCACGGTGCTGGTCGTCGTCGGGCGGACGGCGGTGAAAAGATCGGTGTAGCCGGGGGTGATGCCGTTGTTGCCGGTCAGGTTTCCGGCGGCGTCGCGCGTGGCGACGCCCTGGTTCGTTTCCCAGGTCACGTAGTGGTCGACCTCGTGCTCCACGATCTTGTTCAACGTCATGTTCAGCGTGAAGCGGCTGGCATCGCTGAGCTTGTAGTCCAGCTTCAAGCCGGCGCCGGATCGGGCCCGTTCGTTTAACTGGTCGAAATACTGCACGCGGTAGGTGTAGCCGGGGCCGGCGACACCGTTCGCCAGTTGCTCGTGGTTTTGAAAGATTCCGTCCTGGGGCGTCGTGTAGACGCGGTAGGCGGCGTTGAGCGCGATGCCGAACTTGCCGGCGAAAACCTCGGAGTAGGAGATGGAATAATTGCGCGGAGCGCGGGTTTCGCGGGGATCAAACGGGCGCATGATGGCGCCGAACGAGCCGCGGATGCGGCGCTCGGGGGAACTGTCAAACGCGCCCTTCGAGACCATGTTCACATTGCCGCCGATCGAGTCGCCGTCCATGTCGGGGGTGGGCGACTTGACGACCTCGATGCGCTCGATCGAGTCCGAGCCGATCTGCTGGAACTGATATTCGCGGGTCGTGCCGGCCGAGGCCGCATCCGCGAGGCGGTTGCCGTCCATGGTGATGGAGCTCAAGTTCGAACTCATGCCGCGGATGCGCAGGTAGCGGGTGTCGCCGTCGCAAGCGACGCCCTCGACGCCCGGGAGACGCAGGGCCAGTTCCGCGGGGTTGCCGGGCAGACTGCCGAAAGCGTCCGTCGACGCGATGGTCTTAACGCCGCTGGAGATCCGCTGCAGGGTGATGGCCTGGGCATTGCCCTCGCGCTCGCCGGCGACGACGAACTTGCTCAGCGTGTAGATGTCGGCGGTCATCTTTGCATCGGCCTGATTGGTGCGGCCCGTGCTGACGACGACGGGGATCTCGATGGGATTCAAACCCGTGTAGGTAACGGACAACGTGACGCTGCCCGGAGCGACGTTTTCAAAGCGGTAGGATCCCGTGCGGTCGGTGTTCGTCTCGCGACCGGTGCCTTGAAGCACCACGCGGGCGCCTTCCAGCGTCCTCCCGGTCGCGGCGTTGGTGACCACGCCGGTGAGGGTTTCCTGGGCGAACGCGGATTGGGCGGCCAGGTTGAAGCACATTAACAGGGCAAAGATAACTGCCCATTGCGAAAAAGCCGTTCGAGTGCGGCTGGCGTGATTTAGGGTTGGGTTCATGATTTTGGTTCGATTCATTCTTGGTGTTTAACGAGGGGGCAGAACGGAGGCGCCATGCTCAAGGAATGGCACAACGCGTTCTGGAAATCTGGCTGGTGCGGCCAACCCGTACGTTAGTGACCTGCAACGAATGGCTTTTGTCATTCGGGGAAAGTTCCGGCGGGGGGTTTTTTTGTCAACAAAGCGAGAGATATGCCGGAGATTTGCGCATTTCTGGGGAGAGCGGGTTCATTGCGCCGGCGGCAGTAAACCCCCGAGACCGCAGCTCAGGGACGGGGTTCCGCCGGCGGAACGCCGAGGGGAAGAGTTGCGCAGGATCGGTCAAGGGTTCGTATTTTCTCCGGAGGTGAAAGACGTTCGGGGCGAAAAAAGGGAGCGGAAAACGCTGTCCGGAGCCGGACCTCGTATCCCCATTGCGACGCCGGCACGGGGCGGATTTGCGATCCGGATGGCGTTTTGAATTTGCGCGCTGGTGGCCGGGTTCGTTTCGTGCTTCCTCCCCAATCTCCGCCACGGCCCATCCTTTCGCTATTCCCTGCGTCTCCTCTCCCACATGCGCGATCATTCCCCCGGCTCCTTGTTCCTGAAACGTGTTGGTCTGGCTGTTCTGGCCTTGGTCGCCGCCGGGCTGCGCGGCCAGGGAGGGGATCGGGCTGTCGCATCCCTCGCGCCGCTCGTCCGGGATCCCGCGCCGGAGGTGGTGATTCAACTCGCTTTGAGCCTCGGCGAGGCGAAAACGCCAGCGGCCCTCTCGCTGATGGCGGCCGTGCTCAAGGCGAGCGACGATTCGTTCCTGCCGAAAGCCGTTGTCAGCGGTCTCGCCGGGCGTGAAGAGGCGTTGCTCGATCTGCTCGCCGGCCAGCCCGACAGCGCCTCGCGGCCCGCGGTCGACGCCACCTTCACGGCCCTCGCGTCGGCGATCGCCGCCGAAGGAAAAACCGAGGAAGTTGCGCGGCTGATCGAGCGCATCGGCGACCGCAGTCCGTTGCCGGAATCGGCCCGGCTGGCCCTGCTCGGTGGATTGGAGTCGCTCACGCGGCCGGCGACACGCCGCTCGGTGCCGGCGGTGCTGCAACCGCCCACGACGAGTGCGAACGCCGCGGTGAAAACCCGCGCGACGCGGCTGGTGGCCAATCTTTCGCGCAGCCAGCAGGAACGGGCGGAAGCGGCGCGCAAGGCCGTCACCCTCACCGCGGAACAAACCAAGTCTTATGAGTCCGGAAAAGCGGTCTTTGCGCTTTGTGCCGGGTTTCATCAGCCGACGGGCGCGGGATTGGCGGGCCTCGCGCCGTCGCTGATCGACTCGCCATGGGTGGCGGGCGTGCCGGAGTTGCTGATCCGGATCCTGCTGCAGGGCAAGGAAGGCAAGCCCGGGTTTCCCGCGCCGATGCCGCCGGTGGCTTCCTTCTCGAACGAACAGATCGCGGGCGTCCTCACTTACGTGCGCAATTCGTGGGGGCTCCAGTTGGGGGCGGTCGAGGTGAGCACGGTGGAGGCGGTGCGCAAGGCCACCGCGAGCCGCACCCGGCTCTGGCCGGACGCCGAACTGCAATATGCCGAGGGTCCGGCGGCGCCGGCGCAGAAGCGCAAGCGGATCTGAGATCCCGGGGCAGCGGCAGGCGCGGATCACCATGACATCGACCTCGGGCACACCGGCGGCGGATGGGATTTCGCTGCGACCGCTGTTGCGCGCGGACATTCCGTTCGCGAACGAGCTGCGCCGGCTCTCCCGCTGGAACCAGACGGAGGCGGACTGGCACGGATATCTCGATTACGAACCGGCGGGTTGCTTTGTCGCCGAGCTCGAGGGCACGCCGGTGGGCACGGCGACGACGGTCCGTTACGGCCCCGACGTGGGTTGGATCGGCATGGTGGTGGTGCATCCCGCCGCGCGCAGTCGCGGAGTGGGGAAGCGCCTGCTGCGCCATGCCATCGCCTATTTGAAAGCGTGTGGCGTGCGGTGCGTGAGACTCGACGCGACGCCGATGGGGAAAGTCGTCTACGTGCCGCTGGGGTTTCGCGCTGAATACGAAGTGCGGCGCTACGAGGGGATCGCCGTTGTTACAGCGGGTGATTCCGCGGTGCCGGAACGGGCGTATTCCGAAATCCCGGCGGGGGCGATCGCGGCGTTCGATGCCGCCGCTTTCGGCACCCCGCGCGGCCCGGTCCTCGCTTCGCTGAGCCGGCGCGCGCCGGACTTCTGTTTCGCCGCGAGCGAGGCCGGGACGATTCGCGGCTACCTGATCGCCCGAGAAGGCAGCGACGCGATGCAAATCGCGCCGTGGGTGGCGCGGGACGCGGCGACGGCGCTGGGCCTGTGGCTGGCGCTGGCCCGGCGGGTGGCCGGCCGGCGCGTTTTTGTCGACGTGCCGGTGCCGAATACAGCCGGATGTGCGCTGGTGGAGGCGTGCGGGTTCACCGTGCAGCGGACGTTTACGCGGATGTATCTCGGGGCGGAAAATCTGCACCCGGGCGAACTAGCGCGGATTTTCGGCACCGGCGGTGCGGAAAAAGGGTAAAGCCGCTTCCCCCCGGCTAATGGGGGCTCGCACCGTTGCCGGGGCCGGGTCACGGTGGGGCATGGAAAAACGTCCCTTTACCGAACTCGGTCTCTCACCGGAGATCCTCAAAGCCGTCGCCAAGATGGGTTTTGAGGAAGCGTCGCCGATTCAAACCGCGGTGATTCCCGTCGCCCTGACCGGCCGCGATGTGGTCGGCCAGTCCTCCACCGGCTCGGGCAAGACGGCGGCATTTGCCATCCCCTGCATCGAGAAAGTCGACGTGGCGCAACGCGGCGTGCAGGTGCTGATCCTTTGTCCGACGCGCGAACTCGCGGTGCAGGTGGCCGAGGAGACGGGCAAGCTGGCGCTCTTCAAACGGGGGGTGCGCGAAGTGCCCATCTACGGCGGCCAGAGCTACGAGCGGCAGTATCGCGCGCTCGAGGCGGGGGCGCAAATTGTGATCGGCACGCCGGGACGCGTGATGGACCTCATGGAGCGCGGCGTCTTGAAACTCAACGCGCTGAAATTCGTGGTGCTCGACGAGACCGACCGGATGTTGGACATGGGCTTTCGCGATGACATCGAGCACATCCTGAAGTCGGTGCCCGCGACCCGGCAGCTGTTGTTTTTCTCCGCGACGATCCCCCGCGCGATCCAGGACTTGATCGGCCGCTATTCGAAGGACCCGGCGTGGATCAAAATCGAATCGGTGGCGCAGAACGCGCCGCAGGTGGAGCAGACCTATTTCGAGGTCGACCGCCGTTCCAAGATCGAGGCGCTGACACGCCTGATCGACGTGAACGATTTCCGCTATGGGATCATTTTCTGCAGTACGAAGATCATGGTGGACGATCTCGACGAGCACCTGCACTCGCGCGGTTACATGACCGACCGGTTGCACGGCGACATTTCGCAGGCGCAGCGCGATCGGGTGATGGACAAGTTCCGCCGGCGGGCGTTCGAGTTCCTCGTCGCGACCGATGTGGCGGCCCGCGGGCTCGACGTCGACGATCTCGAAGTGGTCTTCAATTTCGACCTGCCGAACGATGCCGAGGACTACACGCACCGCATCGGCCGCACGGGCCGGGCCGGGCGGAAAGGGCAGGCCTTCACCTTCGTTTCCGGTCAGGAGATCTACAAGCTGCAAAGCATGGTGCGGTGGGCGCGGCTCGACATTCACCGGGGAAAAATTCCGTCGCTCGACGAGGTGGAGGAAGCCCGGTCCCACGTGTTCGTGGAGAAGATCCGCGCGACGCTCGATGCGAAGGAATTCAAGCCGCACGACCAGATGATCGACCGCCTGTTGGATCAGGGCTACGCTAGCACGGACATCTGCTCGGCCCTCATTCATTTGTTGCAGGGTATATCCGGCGGTCCTACGGAGAAGAAAGCGGGGGCCCCGAGCGCGCCGCCGACGGGGAAACCGGCCGGGCGTTCGTCGGCCGCGCTGCCGGAGGAACGCGCGGCCCAGCCTCCGCCCGAGTGGGCGAAGCGTGCGGCCGCACCGAAACCGCCGGCGGCCGCACCGCGGAGTGGCGCCGGGGACGATGCCTCGGGAGAAGCCGGGGACGAGGCGATGTCGGTGGCGGCGCGGAAGGCGAAATACGAGCGACCGGCCCGGACCGGCCGCGAAGCCGGCATGACGACGATTTTCCTGAACGTCGGCCGGAAGCAGATTGTCACGCCGGCCGACATCGTGGGCAAAATCGCCGGCGTTACCCGGCTGCCGGCAGCGGTGGTCGGTGCGATCGACATTCATCAGCGCCACACGCTCGCGGACGTCGCGGCTGAGCATGCGCCCCTGATCGTGACGAAACTCGCGGGCATTAAATTGAAGGGCGTGGCGCTGGCGCCCGCGCTCGCCGGCGACGAGCCGGCGGTGTAGCGCGAACGGCCGGTGGGAATGCCGGCCGCTGCTGCGGCCATCGGCCGGTTCCGCGGGCGGGCGTCTGCCCGCGCCCTTGACAGTTCCGCGGGAGCCCCGTTATTGGCGTTCCCCCGTATGGAATTGGCGCTCGATCAACCCGTCCTCGTGTTGAACCGCCTGTGGCAGGCGGTGAACGTGATTGGCGCGCGGCGCGCGTTTGCGCTGCTGGCGCGCGGGCACGCCCACGTCGTGCACCATCACGATGACGATTTCCGCACGTTCTCGATGCTGGACTGGATCGACTTCTCGGCGAACAACCCGCCGGTTGCGGCCGGCGAGACGGTGCATACGCCGAGCCGCGCGATCCGGCTGCCCCGCGTGATCCTGCTGACTTTTTTCGACAAGCTGCCGTGCAGGGAACTGAAGCTGACGCGCAACAACGTCTTCGAGCGCGACAAGAACACCTGTCAGTATTGCGCGCGGCCAATGCCGCGCGAGCAGCTCAACCTCGACCACGTGATTCCGCGCGACCACGGCGGGAAGACGACGTGGGAGAACATCGTTTGCTCCTGCATCAAGTGCAATACGCGCAAGGCCAACTGTCTGCCGCACGAGGCGGCGATGCGCCTGATCCGCAAGCCGGTGCGCCCGAAGTGGCGGCCGGTGATTTCGCTCGTGCTCGGCAACCAGCGCCACGAGGTCTGGAAGAACTTCCTCGACGTCGCCTACTGGAACGTCGAGTTGGAAGAGTAAGGCGCTTCAGGGCGGCCCGGCCTCACACCAACAGCAGCGCGGGACTTTCGAGGAGCTGCTTCAGCGCGCCGAGGTACCGGGCGCCGACGGCGCCATCGACGACGCGATGATCGCAGGAGAGCGTCAGCGTCATCGTCTGGCCGACGACGATCCGGTCGTTTTTCACGACGGGCTTTTTTACCGTCGTGCCGATGGCCAGGATGGCGGCGTTCGGCGGGTTGATGATGGCGCTGAATTTCGGGATGCCCATCATGCCGAGGTTCGACACGCAGAACGTGCCGCCGGTGAATTGCTCGGGCTTGAGCTTCTTGTCCTTGGCCAGCTTGCCGAGCGACTTCGCCTCGGCGCTGATCTGGAAAAGGCTCTTGAGGTGAGTGTCGCGGATGACGGGCGTGATCAGTCCGTCCTCGATCGCCACCGCAAACGAAACATGCGCCGCTGCGAGGTAGCGGATCTGGTCGCCCTCCCACGAACCGTTGACCTGCGGCACCCGCCGGAGCGCTTCCGCACTGGCTTTCAGGATGAAATCGTTGACCGAGAGTTTGACGCCATCCTGCTCGAGGCCGATGTTGAGTTGTTCGCGGAGAACGAGGAGCGGCTCGGCGTCGATTTCGATTTCGACGTAGAAATGCGGGAGCTGGGTCTTCGATTCGAGCAGCCGCCGGGCGATCGCGGCGCGCATGTTCGAAACCGGGACCGTGCGTTCTTCCTGAATCGGTCCCTTGGTCAGCAACGAGGGTCCGCTCGCGACGGGGCCTTTGGCGCCCGGGGCGCCGATTTGAGATTTGGAATTTGAGATTTGAGAGTGCGGCGCGGGACGCGCCGCGGCCGCCTCGACGTCGGCCCGCACGATGCGCCCACCCGGGCCCGACCCGGTGAGGTGGGAGGGATCGAGGCTCTTCTCGGCGGCGAGCTTCCTCGCCAGCGGGGAAATTTTCACGCGTCCCTCCTGCGCTGAAGCTACGGAGGGCTCAGCTGCCGGAACGAGCGTGGCGGCGGGGGTAAGCACGGTAGCCGGCTGCACGGGCGTCGGAGCCGCCACGGGCGCTGGGGCGGCGGTGGCGGAAGCTGGAGCTGTAGACGGTGGGGCCTCGACTTTTTCCCCGGGCTTGCCGATGGCGCAGAGCGCGGCGCCGAGGGCGACCTGGGCGCCGTTCGGCGTGAAAATCTTCAGGAGCGTGCCGTCGAAAAACGACTCAAGCTCCATCGTCGCCTTGTCGGTTTCGACCTCGGCCAGCATGTCGCCGGACTTCACGACATCGCCTTCCTTTTTCAACCACTTGGCCAGCGTGCCCACCGTCATAGTGTCGCTGAGTTTCGGCATTTCGATGATGTTGGCCATGGGAAGAAAGCTGTAAGCTTTGAGCGATAAGCTCTGAGCTCAAAGTGTGTTCGGTGAAGCTTGGGAGGTCTGGAGCTTTCGGCTTCGAGTTGGTCGCGCTCAGGCGAGGGCCTCGAGCACGGCTTTCAAGACGCGCTGTGGGTTCGGGAGTTGTTCCGTCTCGACCGGGGGGCTGTAGATCGCCGGCGCGTCGATGGTCGCGAGGCGATGGATCGGGCCGTCGAGTTCATCGAAGGCTTCCCGTTGGATCATGTAGGCGAGCTGGGAGCCCACGCTGGCAAAGGGCTTTTGCTCCTCGACGATCAGCACGCGGTGGGTCTTCGCCACGGACGCAAGGACCGTGTCGATGTCGAGCGGACGGATCGAGCGGAGGTCGACGATCTCGACCGAAACGGCGTGTTCCTTCTGCAGAATTTCCGCGGCGGCCAGCGAGTGCAGCACCGAGCGGCCGTAGGTCACGATGGTGAGATCGGTGCCGGCGCGCTTCACGTCGGCGAGGCCGAGCGGGATCACATATTCCCCGGCCGGGACCTCGCCCTTTTCGCCGTAGAGCATCGTGTTCTCGAGAAAGAAGACAGGGTCGTTGTCGCGGATCGCCGACTTGAGCAGGCCCTTGGCATCGTAGGGCGTCGCGGGCACGACGACCTTCACCCCGGGATGGTTGGCGAGGACGTTCTCCGGCGTGTGCGAGTGGGTGGCACCGACGTTGGTGCCACCGTTGGCCGGGCCGCGGATGACGATCGGGCAGTTGATCTGGCCGCCGCTCATGTAGCGCACGTTGGCGGCATTGTTCAGGATCTGGTCGAAGGCGACCGAGTAGAAGCTCCAGAACATCAGCTCCATCACGGGCCGCACGCCGAGCATCGATGCGCCGATGCCCATGCCGATAAAACCGGCTTCGCTGATCGGCGTGTCGACGACGCGCTGCGCGCCGAATTTCGCGAGCAGGCCCTCGGTGACCTTGTACGCGCCGTTGAACTGGGCGACTTCCTCGCCCATGACGACGACGTTCTTGTCGCGTTCGAGCTCTTCGGCGAGGGCGTGGCGGACGGCTTCGCGGTAGGTGATCAGTGGCATCTGGAGAGGGAGAGAGTTTTATGTGGAAAGCTGGAAAGCGGGAAAAAGACAGTACTCGGAGGGACGTTGTTTGCTTCCGATTCCGGCTTTCCAGCTTTCCACATTCAATGGATTAAAATTCCTCAGTCGAAGAACAGGCGGCCTTGCGATTTGCGCTCGGCGGGATTGTCGGCCTCCCAGTAAACATCGGTCTGGATGTCGGCGGGAGTCGGGTAGGGACTGGCCTCGGCGAAGTCCGCGGCGTTTTCCGCCTCGGCGCGGGCGGCGGTGTCGATCTGCTCGATCGTCGCTTCGTCCAGCACGCCCTCGGCCACCAGTTGTTGCTGGAAGACCTGGATCGGGTCTTTCGTACGCCGGTATTCCTCGATCTCCTGTTTGCTGCGGTAGGTGTTGTCCGGGTCGGCGACGGAATGGCCGCGGTAGCGGTAGGTGTCCATCTCGACGGTGCTGGGGCGCGATTCCTCGCGGGCGAGCGTGAGGAACTTGTCCATGCAGGCGCGGACTTCGTACAGGTCGTGGCCATTGCACTGGCCCCACGGCATGTCGTAGCTCTCGGCGCGCTTGGCGAGTTCGCCGGCGGAGGAGCGGACCTGGCTGGTGCCCATCGAGTAGCCGTTGTTTTCGATCACGAAGACGACCGGCAGTTTCCAGAGCGCCGCGAGATTGTAAGCTTCGTGGACCGCGCCTTGGTTGACCGCACCGTCGCCCATGAACGCCATCGCGGCGCCCTTGAGGCCCTGGTATTTCAACGCGTAGGCGAGGCCGGTGCCCAGCGGGATCTGGCCGCCGACGATGCCGTGGCCGCCCCAGAAATTCCGGGAGGGATCGAAGTAGTGCATCGAGCCGCCCTTGCCCTTCGAGCAGCCAGTGGCCTTGCCATAGAGTTCGGCCATCAGGGGCTTCAGGTCCATGCCGACGGCGATGGCGTGGCCATGGTCGCGATAGGCGGTGATGACGTGGTCGTTCTTGCCCATCAACGAGCAGCAACCCACGGCCACAGCCTCCTGGCCGATGTAGAGGTGAAGGAAACCGCCGATTTTCTTGGCTTGGTAGGCCCGCAGGCTGCGTTCCTCGAAGCGTCGGATTCGCACTATCGTGCGATGCAGATCGATCTTCTGCTCGCGCGTAAGCCGTCCATTTACAGGAGCTTGGCCATAGTCCGGCGCCTTGGGGGCATCGGCGGCTTTTTTATCGGCACTGACAGTCGTTTTCTTGCTCACAGAAGGTCGATGGATTGGTGGAATCGGCAAGTGTTTGTCGGTCCCCCGGAAAATCAAGCGTGGATTGGTCCGGGCACGATGACGCGCGTGACCGCAACTCCCGTGGATAAAGCGGTTCCGCCCCGTCGGTGCCTTGCGAGACCGTAGTCCGTGGGAAGCATACCTTCGCAGGGATCAGGCCGGCGTGATTTCCTCGATCTCCACGTGCACCGGTTTACCGGGTGCGCAGTCGGCTTTGAGCGCCACAAACCGGTCACGATAGCGGTCGTAGATGGGCCAGAGGGCGGAGCGGTCGGTCTCGGGTAGCGGCAACCCGTCGATCGCCGCGCGAGAAAAGAAGCCGAATTTGCCTTCCGCGATGTCCGGCGGCAAGGCGGTGAGCGGGATCTGGCAGCGGAAAAGGAACATCAGCCAGTGCGACTGCCCCTCGTAGGCCTTCTCGGCGATCATGGCGAACAGGTGCAACTGACTGGACTCGACCCGGTGGCCGGTCTCCTCGAACGTTTCGCGCACCGCGCACTCGAATGGCGATTCGCCGAGGGCGGTTTCGAGCTTGCCTCCGATCGGGCTCCACACGCCAAGATTGGGCGGCTTGGCGCGGAGTAGCAGCAGATGCTCGCCCGCCTGGTTTTCCAGAAAAACCAGAACGGCGATCTTGTAGCCCATCGGGCCTGATGGAGTTCCAGACATCGGGCAAACGCTCCCGATTCCCGGCGCGAACCTCCAGAGAAATCCTCCGCGGGAGGCAGGGGGCGACGGGTCGCCCGGCCAGAATGCTCTTGCGGCGGCCGGTCTTCTGAAGTGGTCTCGTGGCGTCGTAAACCGACTTATGCGCTCACCCCGAGTTCTCGCCGTCGATGTCGGTGCCGGGCATATCGCATGCGGAGTTTTTTCCGCCGGAGCGACGGGCCGTCTGGTGCTGGAGCAATTCGCGTTGGAAAGGCAGAGTTCCGATCCGGCGCGCGAGCCAGCCTGGGCGAACGAAGTGGCCCAGGCCCTCGGAGCGATGGCCGGGCGGCGAACCTTTTGCGGGCCCGCCGCGCTGGCGGTGCCGGGGCATCTGGTGCTGTTGAAATTTATCAAGACTCACTCGGTCGAGCCGGCGAAGCGCCGGAAGATCGTCGCGTTTGAGGCGGCGGAAAACATCCCGCATCCCCTGCCGGAAGTCGTCTGGGACTACATGGTCGTGTCCGACGACAGCTTCGATCTCGAGGTGATGCTCGCGGCGGCGAAATTCGAGACGATGCACACCTTGTGCGCGGCGATGGATTCCGCCGGCCTTCCGACCGAGCGGGCGATTCCGGCGGGTATGGCCTTGCGGCACGGCTTCCGGTACAATCACCCGCAGCTGGACACTCCCGTGGTGGTGGCGGACATCGGGGCGCGTTCGACCCAGCTGCTTTTCCTCGAGGGCGAGCGGTTCTACGTGCGAACGCTCGCGCTGGCGGGCAACGCCGTTACGCAGGCGATCGCCGAAGAAACGGGCATCGATTTCGCCGCGGCCGAAACCGTGAAACTGCAGGTGCTCGCCGGATCGCCGGACCGCCCCGTCAGCCCAAATTTGCGGAGTGCCGTGCAACGCGCCGCGGCAAACTTCACCCAGCGGCTGCAACTCGAGATCGCCCGGTCGACGGTCAACCATCGCCGGCATTCGGGCGGCGCGGCACCGGTGGCGCTTTACGTCGCCGGCGGCGGTTCGCTGCTCCCGGACCTGCCCGCCACCCTGGCGGAGAAGCTCCAGGTGCCGGTCGAACGTTACGATCCGCTGTGCGAGGTCGACCTTTCCGGAGACGCGCGGGCGGCGGGCGCCGACTCCGCGGGTTCCGTGCTCGCCGGGTTGGTCGGTTTGGCGACGCGGCTGGTTGCGAAACAGGAGGTTGAGCCGAGTCTGTTGCCACTGGAGGTCACGGCGGCGATCGCGTTGCGCCAGCGCCAACCCTGGTATCTGGCGGCCGCGGCGCTCCTTGTCGTCGCGTTGCTGCCGCCGCTGATCTACATGCATGGGCTCGTGCGGATGAACGAGGGGGACATCGCGCGGCTCGAAGACCGGCTCGCGCCGCTGCGGTCGTTGGAGAACCGCAACGCCGACAACCTGCGGCAGATCGACGAAGCGAGGAACCAGATTGCGGCCCTTCGCGCCGCCCACGACACCAAGGCAAATTGGCTGAATTTTTTCGCCGACCTCCAGAGCCGGCTGGTGAAGGTCGAGGACGTGTGGCTCGACAAGTTGCAGGTGCTGCGTGGGCCTGCCGCCGAGCTCCCGGCGCCGGCCGGAGCGGAGCGGCCGCCGGCGACGGCCGAAACCGCGCCCACGCCGGATCCGGCGTCACCGGTGCCGCCCCGCCAGCCCTTGCGGCTGACCTTGACCGGTCGGTTGCTCGACGTGGCAAATCCCCAGTCGCGGGTCAGCCAGGAGTCGTTACAGCGGGTTCAGCGGCTCGTGGCGGGTCTCGTCGGTTCGCAGTTCATCGCGGCGGTCGAGAGCGAGCATTTCGACAATAATCAGAACGGCCTGTTGCGTTTCGATTTCACGCTGGTGATCAATCCCAAGAACCCGTTGTGACGCGATGGCCCTCCGCGATTTCGCTTTTCAGTCGGTGCTGGCGATCGCGCCCTCGCCGGGTTTCCGCATGAAAAGACGGGTACGAAAACCGGCGGCGTCGATCCCATGACCTGGTATCGTAAATATCCGCTATTTGCCTCCTTGCTCACGCTCTGTGCGGTGCTGGCGGCGGGCGAGGCCGGGTGGATTTTCGAGCGCAGTGCCGTGGCGCAGTCGAGCGCGGCAAAACTGGCGAAAAAGCGCGGCGAACTGCAGGCGATGAGCCAGCTGGTGCCCGCGCCAAAGCGCGATTTAGCCGAAGCGATCGGGGCGGATCTGGCCCGGGCGCAGCGCTCTCTCGCCACCATGCAGGCGGCGCTTCAGGGGCGGGGCCCGGCGGCCGAACGACTGCGTCAGGCACGCCACCCCCGTGCCCGCACGGACGCCTATTTCGACCTGGCGACGTTTGTCGAAAGGACCCGGGAACTCGCCCGCAAGAATGCCGTGGACGTCCGCGGCGATGCGGCGCGCCTCGGGTTCTCCGCCTACGCGAACGAAGGTCCCGAACTCGAACGCATCGAGCCGATCTTCCGGCAGCGCCAAACCGTCCAGTATCTGGCCGAGGCGTTGATCGAGGCCCGGCCGCTCGCGATTCTCGCGGTGAAACGGGAGGTTCCACTTACCCGGGCGGAACGCGAGGAGCGGGCCTTGGCGGTGAAGAACGCGGCGCCGGGCGATCCGGGCGCAGAACCCGCGGCCACTGCCGCCGATGAAGGTCCCGATTTTTTCACGATCGATCCGCGTATCAGTGTGCGTGCCCCCGGCTTTCTGGAGTCGACCGCGTTTCGTTTCGTTTTCATTGGCCAGACGGCCGTGTTGCGCGCGCTTTTAAACCGACTGGCGGCTTTCGAATTGCCGGTGCTGGTGCGGGAAGTCGAAGTTGAACCCGTATCGGCCGAGGAGGCCTTGCATCCCGCGGCCGGCGATGACGTGGCCGTGGAAACGGCGCCGGCCTCCGTTGTCCTGACGCTCGGGCCGGCGCCCGTGCCGGCGAGGAAAGCGATCGCCGGTCCTGCGATCGCACCGATCGTTGGCAAACCCTATTCGAAATTCACGGTCACGGTCGAATACCTTGAGCTGGTGCCGAGCCCGGCGCCGGCGGTTGATGGCGCCCCGGCCATGCCGGCACCGACTCCATGATGCCTGTTTTTTCCACCCAGAGCAGGGCCACGACGGGGCTGGATTTTTTTTCCGCCGCTGCGCTTTCGCGACGGCTTCGATGCGATTGGCCATGATTGCCGTGCCCAGCCACCGGGTGATCTTTTTCGCGGCCCTTGCGGTCGCGGTGACGTCCGTCGTGGCTTTTGGCTTCTCTGGCTGGCGGGCCGTGCGCTCCGGTGCCGCCGGCGAAATTACCGTTCAACTCGCCCCCGCTCCCTATGTGCCGGCCCGGGTGGAGGTCGGATCTTTTAAGACCGACGGGTGGAATCCTCCGTCTTCCCAATCGCGTGGTCGCGCGTGGGTGTATGACCTGTTTACACCGCCCGAGATCTTCTACCACGCGCGTTCGAAACAATTCACCGTGAAACCGCCGGCGGGATTTTTGGAAGACGAGTCACCCGAGTCCTTCGGCCTCGAACTCGCGGCGATCCGCGCCGAACCGTTCCGTTTGCAGCTGATCGGCTACATGGGCGAGCAGGGAAACTGGCGCGGCACGTTCGAAAACCTGGCTTCCGGAGAGGTATTTCTGGGGGCCGCCGGTCGTCGCGTCCCCAGTCTCGGCGTCACGATCCGGAGTCTGGAGGTTCGTCTTCAACCGGTCGCGCTAGGCCAGGGTATGGTCACCCGGCAACGGCTCGCCACCGCCGTAATCCAGGACGAGCGCGCCGGGCGCGAAGTGACGATCACGCATCGTGAGCGGAGTTTCACCGACACGCTGTCCGCCTTGGTGGCCGCGCCCGGAGCCACTGCGACGCGCGAGGTGCGGCAGGGGGAGGTCTTCAAACTCGGCGACGCGAATTATCGCATCGAGAAAATCCAGCTCTCGCCACCCTTGCTGGAGGTGACAGAAGAGATCCCGGGCCGCGCGCCCTCCGAGCGCCGCGTCCTCGCACCGCGCGAGGGCGAGGCTGCCGACAACGTCCTTCCCTCCATCCCGCTTTCCCCGCAATGAAAAATCGTTTTTTTACCCCGCCGCTGCTGGTGCTGCTTGCGGCTGTGGTGTTCGCCGTCGCCCCACCGGTCGCCCGACTGGTGGCCCAGAGCCAGACGGACGCCAAAATCCGTCTGATGTCCGAAGCGTTGCGGGCGCGTGATGCCGGCGATCTGCCGGGAGCCCAAGAGGCGCTGGCCAAGCTGGCGGCGGTTTCGCCCAACGATGCCGCCGTCCAGCGGCTGCTGGCCGAGGTCGAAGCGCAGGCGGTGGCACAAAAAACGGCGCTTGCCCGGCAGGCCGCCAACGAGAAAGCCGTGGCCGAACGCCTCGCCGTCGAGCGTGCCGCGGCCGAACGCGCGGCGGTCATCGCGGCGCAGACCGCTCCGGCGCCGCGGCCCGAGGTCCGCAGGCAACCAGCCGGCGCGCCGGCTTCAGTGGCGGTCGTGCGTCCTCCGGCGTCGGAGCCCGGCCCGATGGTCGACGTCAAGATTCCCGAGCCGGGCCAGCCGATGGCCGTCTCCGTTTCGGTTCCGTCCGCCCCGACGCCCGAGCAGGAAGCGGAGGCGCTCGCCCGCGCGGAAACCCGGCGCATCGGCGAGTTGATGGCGACCGGCCAGACGCAGCTCGCCACGGCGCGATCCCAACTGCGCGACGGGCGTACGGATGCGGCCATCGCCACGGTCGACGCCGCGCTCGGCTTGTTGCCCCTCAATCCGCTGACCCAGAAATTGATCGCCGATCTGAAACGGGAAAAGGCATCCGCGTTGCTCGACCGGGCCCAGGTGCTGATGCGGCGCGGAGACGTGGAAGGTGCGCGCACGGCGCTGGCCGAGCACGAGCAACTGGCGCCGGGCAGCCCGCGGGCCGCCGGGGTGGAGCAACAGCTCGCGCGCACGGCGGCCCGCAATGCCCCGGGATCCGTTGATCCCGGCTTTGTCGCCGACCGCGCGGCCACGGCGCAACTTGTCGCCAGGGGCCGGGCACAGTATCTCGCCGGCGACGTTGACGGCGCGCAGGGGACGTTTCGCGCGGTCGAGGCACAGGAGCCGGACAACACCATCGCCAAGGGATTTCTGCTGCGGATCGCCGAGGAAAAAATTGAGACCGGTGCGCTCAATCGCGAAAAGACGCGGGCGCAGTTGCTCGAGGAAGTGGCGAAGGGCTGGCAGCGGCCTGGCATTTATCAGGAACGGACGCGCGAACCCGACCAGGCGGCGGCCGCCGCGCCGCTGGCGCGAAAGCTAAATGAAATCACGATCCCGAGCGTGAGTTTTACGCGGGCGGAGATCGGCCAGGTCGTCGCCGCGCTCAGTGCAGCCTCGGAGGAATTCGATGTGACCGGGGGCAATCCCAAGGGCGTCAACATCGTGTTGCTCGATCCCTCCAACAAGAACCCGGCGGTGACGATCACGTTGCGCAACGCGACGCTCAAGCGGGTGCTCGATTTTGTGACCGAGGCCGTCGGCTACCAATACGAAATCCAATCCGATGCGGTGGTGGTGCGGCCGGGTGGGGAAGTGACAAATTTGGAGACGCAATTCTTTCCGGTCACCCGGGCGACTGTGTTGCGGATGACCGGCATTGCCGGTGTGACGGGCGGCGGCAAGGATCCGTATTCGACGGCCGGGGCCGGCAGCACTCCGGAGCAGACGGTATCCGGGGGCGAGGCCGCGGCGATGAAGGCGTTTTTGCAGCAGGCCGGGGTGACGTTCACCGTCGAGGGCAGTTCGCTCGCCTACGACGGCTCGGCGATCATCGTCACGCAGACAGCGCGCAACATCGAACGCATCCGCAACATCCTCGCGCGCTACAACGACGTGCGCCAGGTGGAGATCGAGTCGAAGTTCATGGAGGTGGCGGAGGGCGCGCTCGAGGAACTGGGCGTGCAGTGGAATCTTTCGCGGCGCGGCGTGCCGCAGGTCAATCCGGCCACCGGAGCGCCGGTGCTCGATGCGAACGGCCGGCAAGTGTTCGTCCCGCGCGAAGTCTACAGCACCGGCGGGGTTAACCGGCCGCTGTCGGGGGCGTTCACGAATTCCTCGAACGGGGGCAGCATCAACATCAGCGGTGGCGACAACCTGACCGTGCCTTTTCTTTCTCCGGTCCTGCCCGGCGCGATCTCCGTCGGCACCGGCGCGACGGCGCTGGCGAGCATCGCAGGTTTTGTGGGCGAGTTCGACGTCAACGCAGTGGTGCGGGCGCTCTCGCAAAAGCAGGGCACCGATTTGCTCAGCTCCCCGAAGGTGACAGTGTTGTCCGGCAATCCGGCGAACATGACGGTGGCGCAGGAAATGCGTTATCCGCAGAGCTATGGCGAAATCCAGAGCCAGGTGGGCACGGGCAGCGCGGCCGGCGGCGGTTCCGCGGGCGTGACGATCACGGCCGGCACGCCGCACGAGTTCACGTCGCGCAACGTCGGCGTGGAACTGAAGGTGACCCCGACGGTGGAGGAGGACGATTACTCGATCAGCCTCGACCTGAATCCGCGGGTGACCGAGTTCGACGGCTTCGTGGAATATGGCGGACCGAGCGTGGCGATTTCCGGCGGCACGACCGTCACGGTCCCGCCGGGCTTCTTCCAGCCGATCTTCTCGGTGCGCGACATCTCGACGAAGGTGACAATCTGGGACGGCGCGACGCTGGTGATGGGCGGGCTGACGCGCGAGGAGGTCAAGAAGGTGAACGACAAGGTGCCGTTCTTCGGCGACATCCCGCTCGTCGGCCGGCTGTTTCGCTCGAAGGGCGAGAGTTCGCAGAAGCGCAACCTGCTGATCTTCGTGACCGCGAACCTCGTGAGCCCGGGCGGTTCGCCGAAACGGCAGAACCTGAAAAACACACCGGCCAATTCGCTTTTCCAAAATCCGACGATCGTGACGCCGGCGAGCGCCGAGCCGCGCACCCGCAGCGGCAGCCGGTAAGCACCATTCCTTACCGTGCGCGGCATGAATGTTTTTTTTCGAGTCCTGCTGCTGGCGCTTGCGACTGCGGTCGCGGGACGCGCAGCTCCGACCGTCAGTGTCTCGGTGCCTTCGGGTGGCTCCACGTTTCAGTCCGGTACGGCCACGACCCTCACAGCCACGGCGACGCCGACCGCGGGATCCACCATCACCCAGGTGGTTTTCTTCGCCAACGGGCAACAAGTCGGTTCGCCCGTGACGGCGTCGCCGTATTCCGTGTTGTGGAATACCCCGACGTCGTCCGGTTCGGTGGCGATCACGGCTCAGGCGACGGACAATAGCGTCGGCAATCCGGCGGTCACGGCGTCGCCGGTGAACGTGACCATCGTCGCGGTCGCGCCCACCGTCACGCTCACCAGTCCCACGAACGGAGCGACCGTGGCGGTCAACGGCAGCGTGACGATGACGGCGACGGCCACCGGCAATGGTGGTGCGACGGTGGGCAAAGTCGAATTTCTGGCGGGTTCGACGGTCGTCGGGACCGCGCTGGTCGCGCC
>SIBR01000031.1 GCA_009695065.1 Opitutus sp.
CGTCGTTGCACCGCGCGCCAAACCCCACGCTTTGCTTGCGACTGAGCCGGGGTCGCTTTCCGGTCGAACAGTTCTTCCAGCGTGACAAGACTGACTTGGGCCTGGATCATTACGAGGGACGCTCCTGGCGCGGATTCCATCATCATTTGGTTTTGGCCGCGGTCGCCTACCTCTTCGTCACGGCAATCTACCTGCGCTCCAAAAAAAACTTCTGGTGTTACATGGGAGCAGGTGCTCCACGCGATGCAGCCGTGGTTCGTGCGGCTCATCGGCGGCGGCCCGTGTTGCGGAACAACTTTTGATCCGAAGTTCTGCGACTCTATATAACGTAGTAATGTTAGCCCCGATCCCGCGGCCACGGGATCGGCCCGACAGGGTGCATCCATCACCCCTCTGAGTGTAATCGATGCAGGCTGAAACTCCGCTTGGGCGGCGTTCGCCAGACGGAGCCTCGCGGACTATCCCGTGCGGACATGGATTGCCTTCACGTCGCCACAACCGGGCAGCTTGCGGATGCGGGCGACAATCTCGTCGCGATGCAGAAAGAGTTCGTTACGCACGACGGAATGGGCGGTGAGGACGGTAAGCATGTTGCGATCGAGCCGGGCCGGGTGCGAGTAGGCGGCGTTGGCGTCGCCGACCAGGGCCGGCCACTGGGCGCGAATCTCGTGCTCCGGAGCCTCCCGACCGATGTGGTATTTCTGCAGCAGTTGTTCGACCACAGTGGCAACGGGCTGGGTGGCTCGCTGGATGGAACGGCGCGGGACCGCCGATGGCACTCCGCGCAGATCGGCGATGAGCGTCTCGGCGCGTTTGCTGAATTTGTGCGGCTGGTCGGACACGAAGGAAATTAAACGGGAGAACCGGGGTGGCGGGTGGGTGTTCGGCCACTACACCCGGCGAGCCATCGAGCGCGGGATTTGGTAAAGATACCCGCAGGAGCGCCAGAGCCGAACCATGGCCTTCTTGGTCGCGCCCGATCGGAAAGTCAGGGCATTCAACAGGGCGAGGGCGGTGAAGCCCACCACCTTGGCGATGTTGGCCACAAACCGACTGGCGAAATATCCCGCGGCGCCGGGCTGGCCGGCGCAATCGACGACGCGGGAGCGGGCCGAATCGAAACCGTGGCGCGCGGCGCTGCGGAAGGTCGTGCGACTGGCCGGCATCTGGTGCTTGACCGCGGCGGTAGGGACAAACCACACGTCAAATCCCGCCTCCCGTACCCGGCGGACCATCTCGCCGTCCCCGCCGGAAAAGTAGTTGCGCCCCTTCCGATCGAGGTCGGCATTGAACAGGCCGACCTGGGTAAACACCCATTTGGGGAACGCGAAATTAGCTCCCATTGGCGAGTTTTTTGCTGGCATTAGCCCGGTATCGGCGCGGAAGGCCAAGGGCAAATGCCACTCGGCGACCCATTCCGGCATGCCGTCGGGAAACACGGGAATAACCTCGCCGCCGACGACACCGATGCGGCGGTTCCCATCGGCGATCAGGGGCACGACCATCTGGGCCAGCCAGTCGGGCTCGACCAGAATGTCGTCGTCGCCGAAGAGAATGATTTCACCCCGCGCCTCGGCGATGGCCCGGTTGCGCGCGTGATTGAGCCCCTGCCTGGTTTCGAAAACATGGCGCGGCGCGGGCCGAAGGTGGGCAAATTCCGCCACGACGGCGCGGGTTTCGTCCGTGGAGTTGTTATCGACGACGATTACCTCAAAGTGGTTCCGTGGGAATTGCTGCGTTCCAATGCCGGCCAGCGTCTGCCGCAGGAACGCGGCGCGATTGTACGTGGGGATCGCGACGGTGACCTTAATGACAGTTTCTGGAGGCAGGGGGCTCATGCGGGGCGGCAACCAACCTAAAATTGCCGGCCGAAAACTGCACGCAGAATTTCCACGGTCCGAGCGGGACGGGAAGAATAAGCTTCCCGCCCGTGGGTTCGCCGCGTTCTCTCGGGCCATGGCGTTCAAGCACTGGCCCCTCGTGCGGGACCTCCGTTTCGCGCAGAAATGCGGCCGCTTCCTCCATGGCGCGCGCAAGCGCCGGCCCGACCTAAACTGGGACGAATACCGGCGCATCGCGCGCCACTTCAAACGCGACGACATGGGCAGTTTCACCGAGCGGGGGTACTTGTTTCAACTCGCCACCGACCTGCCGGTGGATGCCCAGGTGATCGAGGTGGGCTCGTGGATGGGGGCCTCAACGTGCTTCATAGCCGGCGGGTTGAGGGGTCCAGCCGCACGGATCCTTGCCGTGGATAATTTTGCCGGACTCTCCACGTGCGGAGAGGATGCGGCCTGGTACGATCGGCATTTTCGCCAGCTCGGCGTGAAGAGCACGCTGGAGATTTTTCAGGCGAATTTCGCCGCTTTGGGTTTTGCCTCGCGCGCGGAACCGGTGGTGAGCGATTCCGTCGCCGCGGCGGAGAGACTGGCCCAGCGGCGGAGCGCGATCGATTTCGTCTTCATCGATGGCGACCACTCCTACGCGGCCTGCCAAGCCGATATCGCGGCGTGGGCCCCCTTCGTGCGCCGCGGCGGGGTGATGGCGTTTCACGATTTCGGCAGTCGCGCCACGGGCGTTACCCAGGCGATTTTCGAGGCGATCAAGCAGGGCCGCTTCGCCGAAATTGTCGGCGTGGCCGAGACGATCATCGCGTTCCGGATGTAGCGGTCCGGCGGTCCGGGATTGCGGAATCCCCGTGGAATAAAATCCCGACCGCCGCCCGCAAACCTCATACCGAAAACTCTACTCTGCCGCGGGCGCCCCGCGTGCCGCGTACAGCGCGGGATTGAGCGTGGGATCGTTGTACATCTTGAACTGGAAATAGACTCGGAAGGTCCGCCGGCCGCGGGCGATGTCATCGGGCAATTCCTGGAGGCAGGCTTGGAGGTCGCCGCGCTGCCGGTTGATAATCGCGAGTTTTTGGGCGGCCTTCTGTCGATGTTCGGGCGTGGCTTCGGTCCGCTCCGCCTCGACGGCCATGTGGTAGCTCTTGAGCGCGAGGATCGAAAGGCGGTCGATCATCATGCCCGGCGTTTCCGAGTTCAGGGGGCAGCCGGCGGTGGGGGGATGCAGTTCGTTGATGAGCCATTCATCCATCCGCTGAATGAAATCGTTGCGTTCCTGATTAAGGCGGTCGATGGCGCGCTTCGTCCGATAGACATGCGCCGCTCCGAGGTCATCCCGCCGGGCTTCGTCCTCGGCATGCCAGAGATCAAAGTTGCGGCGATGGTTCTCGCCGGCCAGCCGGAGGAGATCTGCCGCCTCGGGGAGGCTCGCCGTCGGCTGGTCGTGCCAGAGGCGGGTCAGTCTGGCCTGCAGGCCGGTGACGTCGGCGGCAATATTTGTCATGACCAAGGCATGATCGCCCAGGCGCGACCGGTCCAGAACGTTTGGCAGGGCGGAATTTGGCGGCCGCCTCTGGTCACAGCCCGGCCAGCTCCCGGGCGGCTCGGGTGACGGTCGTGGTCGCATTGCGGCTTGCCAGTCTGGCGTCGTCATATCCCTCGGTGAGCCCAAACGGCGGGCGGGCGATGCGATTATCGAGGACGATGACGGCATTGGCTGCCCGCGGTCCCCAAATGATTGGCGCGGTCGGCCCCCAGATAACCAGCGAGGGACAGTGGCAGGCGGCCGCAAGGTGCATCGCGGCGGTGTCGACCCCGATGAACAGGCGGGCGCCCTGCAGCAGCGCGGCGAGTTGGTTCCACGGCAGGGCTCCGTCGGGGCAAAAGATTTTTTCCGAAGCGATCGCGGCCAGCTGCCGCGCGAGTCCGACTTCGCTGGCGGAGCTGCCGGTGCTTACAAAGATCTGATCGAAGTGCGGCGCCAGCGTGCGAACCAATTCCATCCAGCGGTCATCCGGCCAACTTTTTGCGGCTACGCGCGTGCCGCAGTGGACCACGAGTCGGGACCGTGCGAGCGTGAAACCGGCCGGCACGCGCAGGTTCGCCGCGGCGGCGTCAAAGGTCATCGGCCGGAAGTCGAGTCCCGGGGGCTGGGCTGGCAGCTGCAGAAAATCGCGGGCCAGCCGGTAATTGCTCTCGACCGCGTGGTGGGCGCGGATTTCGCAGTCGACCGAATAGCTGAACACGATGGGCCACAGGCCGCGGTTGTAACGCGAGCCGTGCTGCCGCAGTTCGAGTCGGTTGAGCACACGATGGCGACCGCGGGCGAGCAGCGCCGCATAACGGCCGCGCTCCGTGTCACTGCATTCGAAAATCCAATCGTACTTTTGCCGCCGCAGCGCGCGCAGACTGGCCCAGGTGCCACCCCAGGTCTTGCGCGCCTCGTCCATGTGCGGCGGGGCGGTGGTGAAGACCTCGTTGTGGGCGAGGCAGCCGCCGAGAATCGATTCGCAGCCGCTCCGCACAAACACGTCGATGATCGCGTCGGGATGGCGCGTCCGCACGGCATTCAAGGTCGGGGTCAGCAGCAGCGTGTCCCCAATCATCTTGGGCTTGATAAAAAGACAGCGCAGGCGCGAAGGGGCGGACATTGTTCTATTGCTGCGCGGGCGCCCCGTTGGCTCAAATCGAAACTGACAAAATTTCCATCACGGGCGTCACACCGCCGTGTTCTGCCGGTCGTAGAGCGACTTGTAGAGGGCGTTGGCGGCGTAGAGTTCGGGGTGGCTGCCGGACGCGACGATTTCGCCGTCGTCGAAGACTAGGATCTTCGTCGCATCGCGGATGGTCGAGAAGCGGTGCGCAATGATCAGGACGGTCTTGCCGATCACGAGTTGCTTGAGCGCGAGTTGGATGGCGGCCTCGCTGTCGCTGTCGAGGGCGCTCGTCGCCTCGTCGAGGATGAGGATAGGCGCGTTGCGGAGAAAGGCCCGGGCGAGGGCGAGCCGCTGCTTCTGGCCGCCGGAAAGTCGCGCCCCGCGTTCCCCGACGACGGTCTCATAGCCTTCGGGGAACGCTTGGATAAAATCATGGGCGAAGGCGGCCCGGGCGGCGGCCTCGAGTTCGGCGCGCGTGGCCGTCGGGTGCGCGATGAGGAGGTTATTGGAGATCGTGTCGTTGAAGAGCACGGGGTCCTGCGAAACAATCGCGATGTTGCGGCGCAGGTCGGCCAACCGGAGCAGGCGCAGGTCGTGGCCGTCGAGTGTCACCCGACCTGCGACGGGGTCGAAGAAACGTGGCACCAGGTTGGCGAACGTGGATTTGCCGGCTCCGCTGGGGCCGACCAGCGCGCACACGGTGCCCGCGGGAATGCGCTGGTGAATTCCACGCAGCACTGGCTCGCCGCCGGTGTAGGAAAAGCGCACACCCTCGAAAGCCAGGTTTCCGACGGCGCGGGCGTGCGGAAGGGCCTCCGGAGCATCGACGATGGCGACGGGCGCATGCAGCACTTCCTCCAGGCGGTCGAGCGCGCCGAGGCCGCGCTTCAGCTCGTTGTTCAGGCTGCCGAGCTTTTTGATTGGTTCGTAGCCGGCATAAAGCGCGGTGATGAGGGTGAGAAAGGTGTCGCGGTCGAGATGGACCCGATAGGCGTAGAGCAGCGTGAAGGAGATACCGGCGGCCGAAATAATCTCGATCAACGGGGTTAGGGCCTTCTCGTACTTCATGAACTTCATCTGGGCGCGGATGAGGGTCTGCGAGGCGCGCGTGAACCGGGCGACTTCGCGCTCCTCGAGGTTGAACGCGCGCACTTCCTTCGTCGCGCTAAGGTTTTCGTTGTAAATATTCGTCACGCCGCCGAGCTCTGCCTGAATCTGGCCGGCGCGCTTGATGAGTTTCTTGCCGACGTAGCGAATCGGCAGAACCGAGAGCGGGACCACCGCCAGCGTGACGAGCACCAGCGCCACGCCCTGTTCCCGGTAGGCGGTCCAGGCGATGAAGGCGATGCTGCCGATCAGGCTGGCCGGGCTGCGCACAATTTCGTTGGCCACCGTGGTCAACGTGACCTGGAGCTGGTTGGCGTCCGCGAGTCCGCGGGACAGCAGGTCGCCGGTGGAGTTTTTTTGAAAAAACGAAAGTGGCAGGATCTGGAGCTGGCGGAAGAAATCCAGGCGAAGCGCTTCGAGGACCCGGGTGCCGACGAGCTGGATGAAATAGGTGTTGAGGTAGGTGGCGACACCGCGGACGAGGAAGACGGCCGGGATCCAGAGCGCGACGGCGAGGAACTGCCAGATGGCGAGGGGGGCGGCGTCCTTGGCGAAGATGACCGGGAAAACCGTCTTCACCATCAAGGGCAGGCCTGCGCCCGACGCCACGCCGGCCACCACGCCGCAAAGAATCGCGAGCGTCAGGAGACCGCGCTGCGGGCGCAGATACCGGAAATAAGGGCGAAAGCGGCTGATCATGCGGCCCAGAGGAAAAGAGCGGCGCCGGGTGAACTCGATTTCAATCCTTCGACGACCGCACGTCCAGTGCGTCGCGCAACCCGTCGCCGAGGAAATTGAGCGAGAACAGCGTGAGGGAGAAAACGGTGCCGGGAAAAATCAACAGCCACCAGAACTCCTCCATTTTTTCCGCCCCGTCCTTGATCAACACGCCCCAGGAACTCATCGGCGGCTGCACGCCGAGGCCGAGAAAACTGAGGAAGGCCTCGAGCAGCATCACACCCGGGATGGTGAGGGTCGTGTAAACGATGATCGGGCCCATGATGTTGGGCAGGATATGGCGGAAGATGATCCGGCGCCGGCCAAAACCGAGCGAACGCGCCGCCTCGATGAACTCCATCTTCTTCACGGCCATCACCTGGCCGCGGACGATGCGGGCCATCGTAAGCCACTCGACCGCGCCGATCGCGACGAAAAGCAGGATGATGTTCCGGCCGAAGAAGACCATCAAGAGGATGACGAAGATGGGGAAGGGCAGGGAATACATGATGTCGACTGCGCGCATCATCAACGCATCGCGCTTGCCGCCGAAGAAACCCGCCACGGCGCCGTAAACCACTCCGATCGTCAGGGCGACAAACGTGGCGCTGAGCCCGACGGCCAGCGAAACGCGGCCGCCATAGAGCAGCCGGACGAGGAGATCGCGGCCGAGAGTGTCGGTGCCGAGCCAGTGGGCGCCGCTGGGCGCCGAGGCGCCGAGATCCAGATTCTGCTCCTCGTAGCCGTAGGCGCTGAGAAACGGGGCGATTACGCAGGCGAGGGTGATGACCGTGAGCGCGATCATGCCGAAGACCGACAGCTGGTTCTTGCGCAGCCGGAGCCAGGCATCGTGCCAGAGCGAATTGCCCTTTTCGACGGGCTCGGAGACGGCGGTGGGGAGGACGGCGGAGGGCGCTGCGCTCATCTTGAGGTGTAGGGCCGGCGCTTGCCGGCGGGCCAGACGATGGAAAAACGCGGCGCGGCGACGAGCGCCGGCCCTACATCACATGACGATTCAATTCGTCGCATGTTCATCCTTCCAATCGCACTTTCGGGTTCATCCACGCCTGCACGATGTCGACCACAAGGTTCAGCGCCATGATGAGCACGGCGTAGAGAATCACGGTGCCGAGCACCAGGGTGTAGTCCCGGTTGAAGGCGGAGTTGACGAACTCGCGGCCCACGCCGGGGATTTGAAAGATCGTCTCGATGACAAACGAGCCGGTGAGAATGCCGGCGACGGCGGGACCGAGATACGAGACGACGGGCAGGAGCCCGCCGCGCAGCGCATGGTGCAGCACGACGCGCAACTCGGAGGCGCCCTTGGCCCGGGCGGTGCGGATGTAGTCCTGATGCAGGATTTCCAGCATGCCGCCGCGGGTCAGACGGGAGATCGGCGCGGCATAGGCGATGCCGAGCACGAGGGCCGGCAGCACGCGATCGGCGGCCGTGTACCAGCCGGACGCGTTGAACCAGCCAAAATGGATCGCGAAGAGGAGCACGAGCAGCGGGCCGACCACAAACGTGGGCACCGAGATGCCGACCATGCCGAAAGAGGAGGCCACGTAGTCGATCCACGTGTTGCGCTTGACGGCCGCCAGCGTGCCGAGCGTGACTCCGATCACCAACGCGACGGCCAGCGAAATGCCGCCGAGCTCGGCCGAGACCGGCAGCTTGTCCAGGATGATTTCGTTGACCGTGCGATTGGGGTATTTGAATGACGGGCCCAGGTCGGCGCGCAGCAGGCTGCCGAGGTAATCGAGATATTGCTGCCACAGCGGCTTATTCAACCCATAGTGGGCTTCGAGATTGCGCAGGATCTCGGGCGTCACGGCCTTTTCCGCGGTGAAGGGTCCGCCGGGCACGAAGCGCACCATGAAAAACGTCGCGGAGATGACCAGAAAGAGCGCGAGGAGCGACTGCAGGAAACGCGACGTGGTAAAGCGGAGCATGTGTCAGTAAGACCGGTGACGGGGAGACAGGAGACAGGGCAAAAGCCGAAGAGCCAAGCGCGAAGAGGCGGGGCCGCTTTGCGCTTCGTTCCTCGCCGGGCGCGGCTATAACCGGGGCCGATGCAAAATGTGATGGAAGACGGCATGCGCTGGTTCGGCCCCGACGACAGCGTGAGTCTGGCCGAGATTCGGCAGACCGGGGCGACGGCAATTTTCTCGGCGCTCCATGAGATTCCTTTCGGTGAGGCGTGGCCGGTCGAGCTGATTACGCGGCGGCGCGACGCGATCGCGGCGGCCGGGCTGGCCTGGCGCGTGGTCGAGTCGGTGCCCGTGCACGAGTCGATCAAGACGAGGACGGGGGACTTTGCCAGCCACATCGAAAATTACCGCATAACGCTCGAGCGGATCGGGGCCGCCGGCATTGAAGTGGTCGTCTATAATTTCATGCCGGTGATGGATTGGGTGCGCACCGATTTGCATCACCGCCTCCCCGACGGCACCGAGGCCCTGCTGTACGATCCGGTGAAATTTGCGGCCTTTGATCTTTTCGCGCTGGGCCGGGCGGGTGCCGAGCGGGATTTCACCGCGGCCCAGCGCGCGGCGGCGAAGAACTTCTGGGGATCACAAACCGACGAGGCCCGGCGGGCGCTCATCGCGCAGACCCTCGACCTCTTTCCGGGCGTGCGGCTGGGGCTGACCCTAGATGGCCTGCGGACGATGCTGGCGCGCTACGCGGCGATCGATTCCCGGCAACTGAAACAAAATCTGCTGCTGTTCCTCGAGGCGATTGTGCCGTCGGCGGAGGCGGCTGGGGTGCGACTGGCGATTCACCCGGATGATCCACCGTTTCCGGTCCTGGGCTTGCCGCGGATCGTTTCGACGGAGGGCGATCTGCGCGACATCCTCGCCATGGTCGAGAGCCCGGCGAACGGCCTGTGTTATTGCACGGGCTCGCTGAGCGTGCGGGACGACAATGACCTGGCGGGGATCGTCCGTCGCCTCGGCCCGCGGGTGAACGCGGTGCACCTGCGGAGCGTGCAGCGCGAAGCCAGTGGCATTTTCTACGAGGCCAATCACCTCGAAGGCAGCGTCGACATGCCGGCGGTCGTGCGCGCGCTCCTGGAGGAACAGGCCTCGCGTCAGCGCGGCGGCCGTCGCGACTGGCAGCTGACTTTGCGGCCCGACCACGGCCACGTGATGCTGGATGACTTCAAGCGCCCGGCGCCAGCGTGTCCGGGCTACTCGCTCATCGGCCGGCTCCGCGGCCTCGCCGAGTTGCGGGGCTTGCAGCTGGGGATTTCCCGCTCGCTTGACCGCGGCGGAGATTAACGAGCAGGCGCGACTGAGATTCCGTTAGCAGCGTGGACGGCCGCCGCGCTCCGATCGGGGCGCCGCGTCTTCGTGGGCCAGCCGGGGATTGATTAACACCGGTTTCCGGGATAGGGATTTTTTGCCTTCGTGAAAAAGATTCCGCTGCGTTCCGTTCCGATTGACCGGCGCGATTTTTGCCGTCGCCTCGCGGGCGTCGGCGCGGTGATGGCGGCACCGCTGCTCATACCGTCACGATTGCTGGGCGCCAACGCCCCGAGCAGCCGGGTTCGCGTGGGTCATATCGGTTGCGGTCGGATTGGGCAGGGTCATGACATGCCGGGAGTCGTAAAGTCGGGCCTGGCCGATGTTGTCGCGGTGTGCGACCTGGACGCCCGGCGCCGGGCCGAGGGAGCCGTGGTGGTCGCGCAGCTGGGCGCGGGAACCGGTGCGCCCGTGGCGAAGGTGGACCAGTATGGCGATTACCGTGAACTGCTCGCGAGACGGACCTCGACGCGGTCGTGATCAGGACGCCCGATCACTGGCATGCCCAGCTCGCGATTAGCGCCGTCAACGCTGGCAAGGATATTTATCTGCAGAAGCCAATGACGATGACCCATGCCGAAGGGGTGCGGTTGCGCGAAGCGGTCACCCGGACCGGTCGGATTTTTCAACTTGGCAGCCAGCAGCATTCCTGGGGGCCGCATGAACAGTTTCGCCAGGCCTGCGAATTCGTGCGCAGCGGGCGCGTCGGCCAGCTCCAGCAGGTCTAAATCGGGCTGCCCATCGATCCGACCGCCCCGGACGAACCCGAGCAACCGGTGCCGGCGGGATTTAATTACGAAGCGTGGTTGGGCCCCACGCCGAACGTCTATTATACCGAGCAACGCGGCCATCCCCGGCGCGACTACAGTCGTCCCGGTTGGTTGCGCAACGATGCCTATTGCCTCGGGATGATTATGGGCTGGGGCGCCCATCATTTCGACACGGCGCATTAGGGCATGGATGTTGAACTGGGCGGTCCGAAGTAAATCGAGGGCTGGGGCGACTTCCCTTCGAACAAGATTTGGAACGTCCACGGTGCCTACCGCGTGGAACTCACCTATCCCGGCGGTGTGCGCCTGTCAGTGTCGGACAAATTTCAAAACGGGATCAAGTTCATCGACGATGAAGGCTGGATTTTGTGTGCCGTGACGGGGTGGCCACCGCCAGCGATCCTGCTGGTTCGGGCGGGCCGTTAAAATGGCTCGATGCGAGCAAACCGAGCTTGCTCGAAGCCCAAGGCGTCACCGTGAAGTTTCCGTCCAGCCTTTCGCATCATCGGAACTGGCTCGAAGGCGTGAAGTCGCGCCGGACGCCCTTGGCGCCCGCCCCGGTGGCGCACCGCGCCAACACCGCGTGCATCGTGAGTTGGATTCGATGAAGCTCGGCCGTCCGCTGACGTGGGATTTAGCCGCCGAGCGGTTCGTCGAAGATGAGGCGCCAACTCGATGCTCGCGCGGACCGAGCGCGCACCCTACGGAATTTTCCGGCCCGCCGAAGTCTGAGGGCCGTGGACGGCTCGTGCGCCACCGGAACGAGGGCTGCGGACCTCGCGCCGATTCACCGACCGGATAGAGGTGGCCCTAGAAATACTTCACGCACGTGGCGCCGTTCGCGTCCGTAAAGGTCAGCATGCCCGGTTCAACCTTGGTCAGTCGCAGGCTGAGATTCCGATCGACGATGTCATTTACCGATAGACCCGGTCGTTCATGAGAACGCGGCTTTCGGTGCCGGATGGGCGGACGCCCGCGACGGTGGCTGGCGGGGACGTCGTGGGCGCTGCCGCGACTGGTGCCGCCGCGGGAGAATCGATGGAACGTGGGGCCGTGCTGACCGGTGTCGCCGGGGGCTTTTCCATCGGCGGCGGAGTTGGCTCGACTGCGGTGGCGGCGACGGGCGGTGGCGTTATTTTGGGTGCCACGATCGCCGGCACGGTCGATGCCGTTTGGCTTTCCCCCTTGGCCACCGCTGGTGGCGTGGTCACGGCCGCCGGCGCGCGGGGCGACGGCCGATTGATAAAATAGACGGTCGTCACCACAGCCAAAACGAAAAGCACCAACCCGCTGCTCGCGTAGAGGACGAGGGTCTTGGCGTTCCGGGGCGGGGCGCGTCGTTCCACCCGCATCCCACCGTCGGCCCCCGGCGTGAAGCCAACGGGGTCGGCGGTTCGCAAACGCTGAGCCTTTTTCAAGGCTTCATTGATCAAGCTCATGCGCGTTCTAGGCGGTCAGATTCTTCATGTCCCGCACCGCCCGGCGCACGTCCCAGTAATTGACCTCATCGGACTCGCGGATGAAGGCGGACAGGATCGCCTTGTCGCAAAGATTGTTCACGATGCGCGGAATTTCCCCGCTACCGCGATGGATGGCGCGCAGGGCCCACTTCGTGAATCCGGGCCGGCCGCTGCCGCCGGCCAACGAAAGGCGGTGCTGGATATAGTGGGAGATGTCCGGGCTGGATAACGGGTGCAGTTCGTAGTGGACGAGAATCCGCTGGCGAAGCTGGCGCAGTTCATCGCGGGTCAGCACCTCCTTGAGCTCGGGCTGGCCCATGAGCACAATCTGGAGGAGCTTTTGCCGGTCGGTCTCGAGGTTGGATAGCAGGCGGATTTGCTCGAGCACATCGACCTTCAGGTTCTGGGCCTCGTCGATGATCAGGACGATGTCGCGACCTTTTCGATCCGATCGAGCAACACCCGGTTCACCTGGGCGCCGAGATCGTTCTGGCTGCGGGAGATCTTTGTCTCACCGAGTTCGGTGAGGATGGACTTGAGCATCTGGGTTTCGGTGATTCGCGGATTGAGGATCAACGCCGTGTCAAAATGCGCCGGATCTAGGTCGTTCAGGAACCGGCGGCAGAGGGTCGTCTTGCCGCAGCTCACTTCGCCGACAAGCACGATGAAGCTCTTTTTTCGCGCACCCCGTACTTGAGGTGCTGGAGGGCCTCCTGATGGGTCGGACTGAGGTAAAGGAACCGCGGGTCGGGAGTGATGTTGAACGGCATCTCTCGAAACCCATAATAGCTCTGATACATGTGGAAACTCGCCGTGGCGCGACCCGGGCGTGAACGCACGCCAAATTCAACAGACCCGAGTCGGTGGGTCGGTTTGAAATCTCCTTTACTCCGCTTAATCGCGTCCTGTTTATCCGATTAACCCTTCGTGAACGTCCACCGCCTCATCGCCAGCCTCTATGTCCTGCTCCTGCTGGGAATGGGCTTGGGCGCGGGGGCATTTTTCCTCGAGGCCCGGGCGCAGTACCGCCAGCTGAAGCAGACTGAGCTGACCAACCGCCTGCGGCTCGAAGAGGCGACGACGCGGCTCCGCGAGCAGGAGAAGGTACTGGAGCGGCTTCGCACGGATCGCGACTTCGTCGAGAAAGTCATCCGCAAACGTCTCGGCTACGCCAAGCCGGGTGAAGTCATCTTTCGTTTCGAGGACTAATGAATAACCACCACGTGCTGGCCGCCTTTCAAAAGGCCGGACAGGGCCAGGTCTTTGCCTTCTTCGACCAGCTGGCTCCCGCGGCGCAACAGCGGTTGCTCGCGGAGGCCGCAGAAATCGATTTGGTCGAGGTGGACCGATTGAATCGGACGTTGCTGGCTAGGCAGGTCGCGGCGGGCGCCAACGTGGACGGCTTGGCTCCGGCACCGTACGAGAAGCGGCCGGAGCACGGGGGCGATCGCCCGGCCTGGGCCACGGCGAAGGCGGCGGGCGAGGCGGCTTTGCGCGCCGGGCGCGTGGCCGCTTTCATGGTGGCGGGCGGCGAGGGCACGCGGCTGGGTTACGATGGACCGAAGGGGACGTTCCCCGTCACGCCGCTCAAGCGCAAACCGCTCTTTCAGGTGTTGGCCGAAAAGATCCTCGCGGCGGGCCGGCGATACGGCCGGCCGCTTCACTGGTTCATCATGACGAGTCACGCGAACCACGCGGCGACTGAGGCGTACTTTGCCGAGCACGCGTACTTCGGGCTCGTGCGGGCCCGCGTGCATTTCTTCCGGCAAGGCCGGATGCCGGCAGTAAATTTCGAAGGCAAGATTCTGCTCGCGGCGAAGGATGCGATTGCCCTTTCGCCGGACGGCCACGGCGGCTCGCTGCGCGCGCTCGAGCGGAGCGGCGCCCTCGACCTGATGCAGCGCGAGGGGATCGATATCCTCAGTTACTTCCAGGTCGATAACCCCCTGGTACGTTGCATCGACCCGGCCTTTATCGGCTGGCACATTCTGGGCGGCTCGGAGATGTCGAGCAAGATGGTGCCGAAGGCTTATGCCCGCGAAAAAGTTGGCGTCTTTTGCGTCCAGAACGGGAAGACGGTCGTGCTCGAGTATTCGGATTTGCCGGGAGCGGTACAGGACGAAACCGACGCGCAGAGTCAGATTCGTTTTTGTGCCGGCAGCATCGCGATTCACCTGTTGGATCGGGAATTTGTGCGGCGGATGGCAACGGGTGCCATCGCGTTGCTGTGGCACCGGGCGGACAAGAAGATTCCCACTGTCGACGCGACGGGCGCGGCCACCAAGCCGGAGAAGCCGAACGGGGTAAAATTCGAGATGTTTGTGTTCGATGCACTGCCCTTTGCGCGCCACCCGGTGGTGATTGAGACGCTGCGGGAGGACGATTTTTCCCCGGTCAAGAATGTCGAGGGCGTCGATTCGCCGGCCAGCTGTCGCGAAGACCAGCTCAAGCAGTTCGGGCGCTGGCTGGCTGCCAACGGGGCCACGCTTCCCGCGACGCCCGTCCCGGTCGTCGAGGTTTCGCCGTTGTTCGGCTATGACGAGGACTCGTTTGCCGACGCGTGGAAAAAACTGTCGCCCAAACCGTTGGTCCATGACGGACTTTATCTGGAATAGACTTTCAACCACGGCGGAATTTTTTCCATGTCGACTCTCGTTCGTATCAATGCCGCCGCCAAAGCCGGTCAGCTCCTGCCCGGCGCCGCGGAAAATCTGACCGCCTTTCTCGCCGCCGAGCTGCCGGCCTGGGCCGTCGCAAGTATCGATGAACTCGTGGCCAGACAGGCGTGGGACGAACTCAACGATCGCTTCTTTCGGTTTCTCGAATTTGGCACCGGCGGCATGCGGGGGCGTACGATGGGGGTCACGGCCGCCGCCGCCGAGACGGGGGTGTTGAACGCGAACGGTTCGCCGGAGCACGCGGCGATCGGCAGTAACCTGCTCAATGACTTCACCCTGATCCGCGCGGTGATCGGGCTGTTTCGGTACACGAAGAAATACCTCGGGATAAAGGTCAGCTCCGCCAAGCCGCGGTTTGTCGTGGCGCACGATGTGAGGCACTTCTCGCGGCATTTCACCGAGCTGGCCGTGTCGACGTGGATGCAGCTGGGCGGTGAAGCGTTCATGTTTGATGGCCCGCGTCCGACCCCGCAGCTGAGCTTTTCGGTGCGGTGGCTGAAGGCGCACGCCGGCGTCGTCATCACCGCGAGCCACAATCCGCCGCACGACAATGGCTTCAAGGCGTACTTCGAGGACGGCGCGCAGGTGGTCCCGCCGCATGACAAGGCCATTGTCGCGGAGGTGAAAGCGGTGCCGCTGGCCGAACTGGGGAAATTTCTCACCGCCAGACTCGAGGGCGTAACGACCCTGGGCCGCGAGGCCGACGATGCCTACCTCGCGGTGGCGACCAAGGCCGCGCTTGATCCGGCGGTCTGCCGGCAGGCGAAAATCAAGGTGGTGTTCACCAACATCCACGGCACCGGGGCGGTGCATTCGCTGCCGCTGCTCCTGCATGCCGGGTGCGAGGTTCGCCCGGTACCCGAGCAGCTCGATTTCGACGCCCGTTTTCCCACGGTGAAATCGCCGAATCCCGAAAATGCCGAGGCGCTTTCCCGGGCCATCGCCATGGCGGAGCGCACGGGTGCCGACGTGGTGCTGGCGACCGATCCCGATGCGGACCGGATGGGCTGTGCGGTGCGCAATGCCGCGGGCCGGATGGAACTGCTCACGGGCAATCAAATCGGCGCCCTGCTCGCCGACTATCGGCTGACCAAGTTCAAGGAACTGGGTTGGATTCCCCGCGACGGGTCGCAGCGGGTCGCGATCGTCAAGACCTTCGTGACGACCCAACTGCAGGACGCCATTGGACGCGGTCAGGGGGTCAAGGTCATCAACACGCTCACTGGGTTCAAGTGGATCGCGTTGAAGCTGCGCCGGTACGAGGACGAACTCCGTGCCGCGATGGGCCCCGGCCTCGACTACGACGCGACGTCCTTTGAGGAGCGCGCGAAACTATTGCAGCAGCACAGTACTTTCTACGCGTTCGGCTGCGAGGAAAGTTACGGCTACCTCCCGAACGATTTGCTGCGCGACAAGGACGGCAATTCCGCCTGTCTGATGTTCGCCGAGCTGTGCGCCTGGGTGAAGAGCCGCGGGCTGACTGTGCCCGCGTATCTGGACGAGGTTTTTCTGCGCTACGGCTTCTATCTCGAGGGCGTAATCAACATTTACTACGAAGGCGCGAGCGGCAGTGAGAAGATTAAGCGGATTATCGATTCCTACCGGAAGAATCAGCCGAAGGGCTTTGGCGAGGTGCGCGTGGTGCAGTTCCAGGACTTTGGTCGCGAGAAATTCTTCGATGCCGATGGCGAACAGATTCCGTCGCAGGATCTTTATATTGTCTCGCTCGCCAACGGCTATTCGTTTGCTGCGCGTGGGAGCGGCACGGAGCCGAAGATGAAGTTCTACCTCTTTGCCAACGAGAAAGTCGCGACGGCCGCCGAGCTGCCCGCCGTGAAGGCGAGGGTGCGGGCGACACTCGATGGGCTGAGCAAGTTGATCGAGGCCGATGCGAAGGCCAGGGCGGAAGGGTGACCCCAATTTTGGGTGTTTTGGCAGGTGGACGGCGACCTCCGGGCGCCGTCCGCCTATGCGGCTGCTTTTTCGGTGCCCGCCTGAAACTCGGGCAGCGGCTTCAGTTCGCCCAGCGCGAAGACCACGAGCGCGGCCGAGATCAGGGGCATGCTGCCGTAGCCGATGAACACCGGCATGTAGCCGTGGCGGTCAATCACCCATCCGCCCAGCCACATAAAAAGCATGCCGCCGAAACCGGCGCCCATGCTGGCGAAACCCCAGATGGAACCGACCGAGTTGCGCGGGAAAACATCGGACGGGAACGCCAGCGTGTTGGTGTTGAAGCCGGTGTAGCCAAACGTGGCGGTGGAGATCAGCGCCATCGCGACCCAGACATTTGACGTGAAGGCGGCGGGAATTGCGGAGGTCATGAGCACGGCGAAGATGACGACGACCGTCTTTCGCGCCCGGGACGAAGGCACGCCCCGGCGGATCAATACGCCCGTCAGCCAGCCCCCGACGAGATTTCCCAGGTCGGCGGTGACGAAGGGAATCCAGGCCGTCATTCCGATGCGGGCCAGGTCGAAGCTGTGCACGCTCTTCAGGTACTGCGGAAACCAGAAAATATAGAAGTACCAGGCCGGATCGAGAAACACCTTCGAGAGCGTGAGCACGCGGACAAATCGCGTTCGCAGCAGGCGCAGGGGCGCCACCGGCGGTACGTGTGCCTGCTGTTGGACATGGGCGGGCATCCGGTAAATTAACCACCAGGCGACGAGCCAGCCGTAGCCCGTCAGCCCGACGACGAGAAATGCCGACGGCCAGCCGAAGCGGAGCACCAGCCACGCCATGACGGGCGGAGCCAGGATCGCACCGACGGAAGATCCGCTGTTGAAAATGCCGCACGCGAGGGCGCGTTCGCGCGCCGGAAACCATTCCGCCGCGATCTTGACGCCGGCCGGCCAGTTGCCCGCCTCGCCGATGCCGAGGAGAAAACGAAATCCCGCCAGCGACCACGGACCGCGGGCCAGGGAGTGGAGGAGCCCGGCGGTCGACCACCACGCAATGCACATGGCGTAGCCGAGCTTGGTGCCGAGCTTGTCCACCAGCGGGCCGGAGAGGCCGTTCGAGATGGTGTAGGCGAGCATGAACGCCGAGAGCACGAAGCCGTAGTCCTCGTTGGTCATGTGGAACTCCTCGCGCAACACGGGCGCGACGACCGAGAGCGCCTGCCGATCGAGGTAGTTGATGACCGTCGCCATGAACGCGAAGCCGATCATCACCCAACGCAGTCGCGACGGACGCGTCTCGACGTCATCGAGCGGTTGAGGAACGGGGGTCGCCGGCTGATTCAGCGCATTCACCGTGGGGAAGGAAACAGCCGCGGAGTCGGTGGGCCAGCACGATTGTGGCCAAATCGATCGAGCAGCCGATCGTAACCCTGCGCGGGTGGGCCGGGACCGATCACCCCTGGAGTACCCCGTTCAACGCGGGCTTCGGAGCGCGTGATCGGCCGGAAGATTTTTCCCGGACAAAATTTTCTCTCACGTCGTTTTCGCCGGGGGCTCATTCCAGAACGGATCGCTGGGAGACAGGCCGAGCGGCAGCAGGGCGGCGCTGCAGAGATAAAGACTGCCGGTGGAAATGTAGCTTTCGCCCAGCGATGGCTGGTGCCCGCCCAATCCAATCTGCAGCCACCCCTTGGCGCCCCAAGTGCCGGGCGCTTCCAGGGTTTTTCGAATGACTGCCGTCAGGGCGACCCGAACTTGGGCAGGCTTCACTTCCGCGGGAAGCGAATGGCGGAGCGCGGCAAGGGCGAGGCCCTGGAACGCGCCGCAGCGGTAAGCGATCGAGCGGCCGATGACCGGATAAGTGCCATCGGGGAAATGAGCCGTTCCTGCACGGCGGCCAAGCGCATGAGCCGTTCGCGCGCCTTTTCGGACAGCGTTTTTCACTCGGTCGACTCGGCTCCGATGACGTCCAGCGCCTCGACGAACATCGGCTGGATGACGAAGGAATTGTAGTAGTCCCAGTGAAACTCCGGGCCGTCGCCGTTCAGTCCGTCGCCGATATACCACGCCTTGTGTTTGCGCCCGCCTTCGAGCAAGCGGGCGTCGGCGCGCGGTTCGCCGGCGCGGTGGAGGAAAACCTCCACGGTCGTGGCGAAGAGTTTCCAGTTGTTTCCCCGGGCGGGATGGGCCGGGAGGACTTGAGCGCGGCGATCACGTTGCCCCGGACCCGCGGTTCGAGCTTTTGCCAAAGTTCGGTCGGCGCGCGGAGCATGGCCTGGACGAGGAACGCGGCGTCGACGAGCGGCTGCCGGCCCTGCGAGAAATTCATGAAGTCCGGCGATGCGGGTTCGGTGCCGGCATCGATCACCCGGCGGGCGAGGTCGGCGAGGCGCGCGCGTTCCCGTCCTTCGGGCGAGGGGTCGCCGCCGAGTTCCAGCCATGGCGCGATGCCACAGAGCAAACGGCCGAGCGTCTCGAGGTAGGTGTACTGCGGGCGGTCTTGGACGTTCGGGGCAGCCTCGACGGGCATCGTCGCTTTCAGTCGGCGCGCCGCGAGCGCTTCTAGTACCGGTGTCGAGAGCCGCTTGGCAATCTGGCGCCAGTAGTCGCGGTCCGCCGAGCCTGACGGCAGGTTGGCCGGAGCCGGAGCGGACGCGGGTGCTGGCTCGGTCGGGCTGCGGGTCGCGCCAACGAGGCTGGCGGTGGCGGCAAGAGTGAGGAAATCGCGGCGGGTTTTCGTGGGAGCATCGCAGATTTGTCGGCCCCGACTCTCCCGAGGCGGGCTACCAAAGTCGACCGTCGTCGTACTGCATAGCCCTTTGGTGACGGAGTCGTAATCAAACACGATCCGCCAATCCTTGGGCCACAACAAGGGACGAAAAGGGCTGGAAGCTGCGGAGGAAATCATCCGCGCGCCTAGAAGCGCGACAGACGTTTGCGTCGGGCCCCTTGATTTTTTGCGCCTTTTGTGGCCAACTGCTCCGACTCCTCGGGAGGCGGGCTTCGTCGTGCTGGGTGGAATGCGGGCCAATGCTCAACCGCCTCGCGTGGTTTCTTCCTGGTGCCCGCTTACTTCGGTGGGTCGACGAAATCGGGTTCCTGCCGGGCGTGAACCGGGTCGAACGAGGCAGCGCGGGGCAACCCTTGGGCGCACCGGTCGATGGTCTGGTGATATCCGATCCAATCCCGCTTCTCTCGTAGCGGGCTACAGTGCGGCGTCCGACTGCGGTTGCCAGCCTCGTGTGAGGCGGGGTCGACCACTCGGAGGTGCGTGGCCTTTGCCTGCCGGGTCAGGACCGGACCTCGCCGGCGGTTTCAAATCAACAAGAGCGCGGGTGACTCGAGAACTTGCTTCAACGCATTAAGAAACTGTGCCCCCACCGCGCCGTCCACGACGCGGTGATCGCAGGAGAGCGTGAGCGTCATCGTCTGGCCGATGACGATTTGCGCGTTCTTCACTACCGGTTTTTTCACGATCGTGCCGATGGCGAGGATGGCGGCGTTGGGCGGGTTGATGATCGCGCTGAAACGCGGGATGCCCATCATGCCGAGATTGGAGACGCAGAAGGTGCCGCCCGTGAATTGCTCGGGCTTCAATTTCTTTTCCTTGGCCAGTTTACCCAGCGTCTTGGCTTCGGTGCTAATTTGGAAAATGGACTTCACGTGCGCGTCGCGAATCACCGGCGTAATCAGCCCATCCTCGATCGCCGCGGCGAACGAAACATGCGCGGCGCTGAAATAACGGATGGCCGCAGGCCCTGAGCCTGTCGAAGGGGCTCCTTCCCACGAGCCGTTGACCGCCGGCACGCGACGCAGCGCCTCGGCGCAGCCCTTGAGGATGAAGTCGTTGACGGAAAGCTTCACGTCCTCGGCTTCAAGCCCGGTATTGAGCTGCTCGCGCAGCGCGAGCAGCGGCGCCGCATCGATTTCGATCTCGACGTAGAAGTGCGGGAGCTGGGTCTTCGACTCCACGAGCCGGCGCGCGATGGCACCGCGCATGTTGGAAACGGGGACGGTGCGCTCGGCCTGGATCGGACCCTTCGAGAAGTGTGACGTGTGACTTGTGACGGGTGACGAGCCAGAGGATGAGCGCGCTGTGAGTGGCGCATTTCCATGCTTTTCGCCGGCTAACACGTCGGCTCGGACGATCCGGCCGCCGGGGCCGGTGCCGGTTAGTCGCGAAGGGTCGAGGCCCTTTTCGGCGGCGAGTTTCTTCGCGAGGGGTGAAATCTTGATCCGGGAGCCCGGTGCTGGAGCGGTGACGCCCTCTTCGCCGGTTTGACGCGACGAGGGCGTCGCGTCCCCAGCGGGAACGGGTGCTGGCAATATAGCCGGGCTCGTTGAGCCCGGACCGGGGTAGGCTACCCCGGCTACAACCGCAGGCTTCGCGACGGGTATGGACGGTGCGATCAGCACGGGAACGTCGACCGTTTCGCCGGGTTTGCCAATCGCGCAGAGCGGAGCGCCGAGGGCGACTTGCGCGCCTTCCGGGGCAAAGATTTTCAGCAGCGTGCCGTCGAAGAAGGACTCGAGTTCCATCGTGGCCTTGTCTGTCTCGACCTCGGCCAGCATGTCGCCGGTCTTCACGACCTCGCCCTCCTTCTTGAGCCACTTCACGAGCGTGCCCACGGTCATCGTGTCGCTGAGCTTCGGCATTTCGATTATTTGCGGCATGGGGAGAGGAAAAGCGGAAAACTGGGGGAAGCGGAAAATTGGGAGACGACGGGATGTTTAAGACAAGCGGGACTTCGTTTTCCGATTTTTCGCTTTCTCGCTTTTCCGCCTTTCAGGCCAGCGCTTCGAGCGCGGCTTTGAGGACACGCTCCGGGTTGGGCAGTTGCTCGGTTTCGAGCGGCGGGCTGTAGATCGCCGGCGCATCGATGGTCGCAAGCCGATGGATGGGGCCATCGAGTTCGTCGAAGGCCTCGCGCTGGATCATGTAGGCCAGTTGCGAGCCGACCGAGGCGAAGGGTTTTTGCTCTTCGACGATCAAGACGCGATGGGTCTTCGCGACTGAGGCGAGCACCGTGTCGATGTCGAGCGGGCGAATGGACCGGAGGTCCACGACCTCCACCGACACACGGTGCTTCTTTTGCAACACCTCGGCGGCGGCGAGCGAGTGGAGCACGCAGCGGCCGTAGGTCACGATCGTCAGGTCAGTGCCGGTGCGCTTCACGTCGGCCAAGCCGAGCGGGACGAGATACTCGCCGTCGGGTACTTCGCCCTTCTCACCGTAGAGAATGGTGTTCTCGATGAAAAATACCGGATCGTTGTCGCGAATGGCGGACTTGAGCAGGCCTTTCGCATCATAGGCGGTCGACGGTACGACGACCTTCACGCCAGGGTGATTCGCCAGCACGTTCTCCGGAGTGTGCGAGTGAGTCGCGCCCACATTGGTTCCGCCATTGGCGGGACCACGGATGACGATGGGACAGTTGATCTGGCCGCCACTCATGTAGCGGACGTTGGCGGCGTTGTTGAGAATCTGGTCGAAGGCGACGGAGTAGAACGACCAGAACATCAGTTCCATCACCGGGCGCACGCCGAGCATCGAAGCACCAATCCCCATGCCGATGAAACCGGCCTCGCTGATCGGCGTGTCGACGACGCGCTGCGGACCGAACTTGGCGAGCAAGCCCTCGGTGACCTTGTAGGCGCCGTTGAACTGGGCGACTTCCTCGCCCAAGACGACAACATTGCGGTCACGCTCCAACTCCTCAGCGAGGGCATGGCGAATGGCTTCGCGGTAAGTGATAGCGGGCATCTTAGATTTGAGAGCTGAGCTCTGAGAGTTGGAGACAAAACCGCTGACTAATTCAGAAGCCAGGAAGTCATGAACCAAATCCTGGCTTCCACTCAAGAAACAGCCGCTGGTTTGTAGTCCCGCCTTTAGGCGGAAGGCTTGAATTGGTCGGATTCCGCCTAAAGGCGGAACTACAAACTGATCTATTTCTTCCCGTCACGGGCAAAAATCGGTTTTGCTGCTGGGGCTGCATAGATACGGCTCAGTTGAAAAAGAGGCGGCCTTTGGACGTGCGCGCCGCGGGGCTGTCGGCCTCCCAATAGACGTCCTTCTGGATGTCGGCCGTGGTTGGGTAGGGGCTCGCTTCGGCAAACTCGGCGGCGTTTTCGGCTTCGGCGCGGGCCTCGGCATCGATTTTATCGATCGTCGCCTCGTCGAGCACACCCTCGGCGATGAGTTGGCTTTGGAAAACCTGGATGGGATCCTTGGTCTTCCGGTATTCCTCGATCTCGGACTTGCTGCGGTAGGTGTTGTCGGGGTCGGCGACGGAATGTCCGCGGTAGCGGTAGGTGTCGATTTCGACGGTGGACGGCCGGGATTGTTCTCGAGCCAGCGTCAGGAACTTGTCCATGCAGGCGCGGACTTCGTAGACGTCGTGGCCGTTGCACTGCCCCCACGGCATGTCGTAGCCTTCGGCGCGCTTGGCGAGTTCGCCCGCCGAGGAGCGCGCCTGGCTGGTGCCCATCGAGTAGCCGTTATTCTCGATGACGAAAACCACGGGTAGATTCCAAAGGGCCGCCAGATTGTAGGCCTCGTGCACGGCGCCTTGGTTGACCGCGCCATCGCCCATGAACGCCATCGCCGTGCCCTTCCGGCCCTGGTATTTGACGCCGTAGGCCAGGCCGACGCCGAGCGGGATCTGTCCGCCGACGATGCCGTGACCGCCCCAGAAATTGCGCGACGGATCAAAATAGTGCATCGAGCCGCCCTTGCCTTTCGAGCACCCCGTCGCCTTGCCGTAGAGTTCGGCCATCAACGGATTCAGTTCCATGCCGACGGCGATGGCATGACCGTGGTCGCGATAGGCCGTGATGACGTGGTCGTTTGGCCCCATCAAGGAGCAACACCCCACCGCCACGGCTTCCTGGCCGATGTAAAGATGGAGGAATCCGCCGATCTTTTTCGCCTGATAGGCGCGCAGGCTCCTTTCCTCGAAACGCCGGATGCGCACCATTTTGCGATGGAGCTCGATTTTGCCAGCGGGAGTCAGCGCCGCATTGCTCGGCGCGTCCTTGGCTGCCGGGATCGATGCGGTCGCCACGGGGGTGTCGTCGGCCTTCTGGTCAGCGCTGGTAGTCGGTTTCTTCGTCACGGAACGTGGTTCGGTTGATGCAAACGGGATAGTCTTTGCCGGACCCCGGGGAAATCAAGTGTGATTCGTGTCTGCGCCAAACCGCCGAGGCGTTTTAAACCACTAATTCCCACTAATGATTCACTGGTTTCAGTAGTCCGCGGGCGGTGACTGCCTCAGGTTTAGTGCCTCACTCGTGGGATGCCTGGTTCAAGCGTTCTTGCCCGGTGTGATTTGCTCGATTTCTACTTGGATCGGCTTGCCCGGGGCGCAGTCGGCCTTCAGCGCGACAAATCGATCGCGATAGCGATCATAGATTGGCCAAAGCGCATTCTTATCCGTCTCGGGGATCGGCAGGGTGTTGATGGCTTCCCGCGAAAAGAAGCCGAACCGGCCCTCCGCGATGTCTGGTGGCAGGGCGGGAATCGGCCGCCGGCAGCGGAACAGGAACATCAGCCAATGCGAGTGCCCTTCGTAGGCCTTCTCGGCAATCATCGCGAACAGGTGGAAATCAGCCGCCGGCACCTGAAATCCGGTCTCCTCCTGGGTTTCCCGCACCGCGCACTCGAAGGGCGACTCGCCAGCGCCGGTTTCAAGTTTACCCCCGACCGGGCTCCAGACGCCCAGATTGGGCGATTTCGCCCGCAAAAGCAGGAGCAATTCACCCGCGGGATTCTCGAGAAACACCAGGACGGCAATTTTGTAGGAAAGGGAGGGCGTTGACATTGATTTCGGTGGCACCCCGGCGGGGCGGGGCGCTCCTGCCGGCAGAAGCGGGCCCCTATTTCGTGGGTAGCTTCTTTTGAGCGTGACCCGACCCCTTGCCCACACAACTTTTATTCGGCCTAAGCGTCGCACCCCATTGATGTACCGTGTCCTAATCACCCTCCTTCTCGCGCTGGCCGACCTGGCGAGTGTCCAGGCGCAGGACGTTGAGGTGACGGCGGTAAAGTTTGCCAATCTCCGCTCTCCCCCCGGGGCCAACGGCAACTGGCTCGAGGCGGATATCGCGCTCAATGTCCGCCCGGGTCCGGGGGCAGCCGGGCAAATGGTTTCGCGGGTGCGGGTGACCGTGCTGCTCGGTTTCGAATTGGCGGCGCTGGCGGGCGGTGAACGCCGAATCGAGCACTTCCGGGCGGAGGCCGAGTGCGTGGTGCTGGAGGCCGGGCGCGCTAACTTGCGATTTTATCTCCCGCCGGAGCTCGTCAAACGCGACCAGTTGCACGGCGACCCGAAATATTGGGGGGTCGAACTGGCGGTCGCGGGCCGTCCCGTTCCCGCTGCGCGCGGTTCCTACGCCGGGACCCTGGCGAATTCGGAGCAGCGCAAGAGTTTCCAGACGAAGGGCACCCCCGCCGCCACCGCCAATGAAGGGTTGCTGCAGCCGCAGTACCTCACGCCGTTTGCCACCGAATATCCCCGGGCTACCCCGTCCTTCGTGCGCCGGGATGAGCGGGCTGGACCAGCCGCGAGCAATCGGTAACGGTTAATCCTATTGCGACGTCTCGCTCCATCTGAATCGCCTCTCCTGCGTCATTATTTCCATGCGATCCACCCGTCTCCTAGCAGTTGATATCGGGGCCGGCCACATTGCGTGCGGTTTGTTCAGCGTCGGACCAACCGGCCGGCTGGTTTTGCAGCAGTTTGGGCTGGAGCCGCTCAGCTCGGATCCGTCCCACGAGTCGCGCTGGGCGGTGGAAATTGCCCAGGCTCTCGGGGCGGTCGCGACGCGGCATAAATTGTCTGGCCGCTGCGCCATCGCGGTCCCGGGCCAACTGGCGCTGACGAAGTTCATCAAGACTTCGTCGGTCGCGAAGGAGAAGCGCGGCAAGATTATCGCGTTCGAGGCGGCCGAAAACATCCCGTACCCGCTCAAGGAGGTCGTCTGGGACCACCTGGTCGTCTCCGACGACGGCTTCGATATCGAGGTGATGCTCACGGCCGTAAAATTCGAGGCGATGCAGTCGCTCTGTGCCGCCGCCGATGCCGCCGGTTTTCCGGTCGAGCGCGCGATTCCCGCGGGCCTCGCGCTGTGCCATGCGTTCCGTCACAATTACCCGGCGGTGCATGACAGCGTGATCGTCGTGAACATTGGCGCGCGCACGACCAACCTGCTTTTCTTAGAGTCCGATCGGTTCTATCTCCGGACGCTCGCCCTCGCCGGCAACGCGGTCACCCAGGCCATCGCCGAGGAGCTGCGCATCGATTTTTCCCAGGCCGAAACGTTGAAGGTTCAGGTCTTGTCGGGGCATTCCGATCTGCCCGCCAATTCACCCTCCCGCGCGGCCGTGCAGCGGGCCGCGACGGCTTTCGAGGCGCGCATCCAGCTCGAAATCACGCGTTCCGCCTTGAACCATCGGCGACAGGCCGGGGCGGGGGCGCCGGTGGCGGTCTACCTGACCGGCGGCGGCTCGTTGCTGCCGGATTTGCCCCAGGTCCTGACGGAAAAACTGAAATTGCGGGTCGAGCGCTGCGAGTCGCTGCGCAACGTGGACCTTTCCGCCGAGGCTCGCATGGGTGGCGCCGAGGCGTCCGCGCCGGTGCTCGCCGACCTCGTGGGTCTCGCGACCCAACTCGTGGTCAAGAACCAATCCGAGGCCAGCCTCCTGCCTCCGGCGATCACCGAGGCCATCGCGTTGCGCAAGCGGCAGCCCTTTTTTGTCGCGGCGGCCGCGCTCGCCGTCCTGGCCCTGCTGCCGCCCATTGTGTATTTTCACCGGGTGGTGACGGAAACGCTCTCGCACGTCGTCGAGGTCGACAGCCAACTCATGCCGCTGCGGGCGATCCAGACGCGCAAAGAGAACAATCTGCGGCAAATCGAGGAATCGAAGAAGCAAATCGCCGCGCTGCGCGGCGCGTACGAGACCAAGTCGAATTGGATCAATTTCTTCACCGAGTTGCAGACGCGCCTCGTGGAGGTGGAAAATGTCTGGCTGGAGAAAATCCAGGTGGTCCGCGCGCCCGTCGGCGAAGGCGCGCCAGAGGCGGCCGCCCCGGTGGCCGAAACTCCGGCCGGGGACGCGGCGCCGGCGGCCGGTGACGTGGCGCCCGTGCGTCCGCCCTTTCGCCTGACCCTGAGCGGCCGGTTGCTCGATGTCGACAATCCCCAGTCCAAGGTGAGTCCACAGTCGTTCGAGCGGGTGAAACAGCTGCTGCAGAAATTCAAACAGTCGCAGTTTGTCGCCGTCGTCGAAAACGAGCGGTTCGACAACACGCAGAACGGTCTCTTGCGTTTCGACTTCACCCTCGTGATCAACCCCAGGAAATCGCTGTGAACCACGCCGATCTCCAGTTTTTCAGTTGGCTGACCGGGGCCCGGGGTGGGCCGGGCGCTCCGCGCGCGGCCAGGCCGGTCGGGACTTCGTTTTCCTCCTGCCCAAGCCGGAACAATGCAGCCCCCACCGCAAAACGGGTTTTGCTCCGGACGGGAAGAAACGACGGTTTTTGCATCCCTGCTCGGGAGAGCAGGGATGGCCTTCGATCCATGGCTGAGTCCCGCTTCTCCCGAAGCGGGCTACAACAGCGCTGTTTCCTAGGAGTCGAAGAATTTTTCCCTCGTGACGACGAACACAAACGGTGGACGGCGATCGCCGGCCGCCGTTTCAAAAGGGACGCTCGAAAAACGCGCCCGGAGGTCACGTTCCACCCCAAGCCAACTGCATCGTTACGACCAAGGCCGCGCGCGGAGCGCCCGGCCCACCTCGGTCATTCGTTATTTTTTTCGGATCGCGCCTAATGAAATGGTACCGCCAAAACCCGTTGTTCGCTTCCGCGCTGACGCTCAGCGCGCTGATTGCGCTCGGCGAAATTTGGTGCATCTACGACCGCTTCGCCGCTTCGCGCGCCGCCGCCGTGCGCCTCGCGCAGCGCACGACTGAACTGCAGGGCATGGCCGAACTCCAGCCGCCGCCGACGCGCGCGGTGGCCACGACGATCGAGGCGGATCTGGCCCGGGCCCGGCGTGCGGTCGCCGCCATGCAGGGTGAATTGCAGGGCCGGGGCGCCGCGGCCGAGCGGATCCGTTCGGCCAAGGTGCCCACGGCGCGGACCGATGCGTATTTTGATCTCGCGACTTTCGTCGAAAAAACGCGCGAGCTGGCCCGCAAGCATGAGGTCGAGATTCGCCCCGACGTGGCGCACTTCGGTTTTGCCGCCTATGCGAACGAAGGCCCGGACGCGGAGCGGATCGAGCCGGTCTTCCGGCAGCGCCTCGTGGCCCAATATCTCGTCGAATCCCTGTTCGAGGCGCGGCCCCGCGCGCTGCTCCTCCTCAAGCGCGAGCCGGCCATCACCAGAAAGGAACGGGAAGAACGGGAAGCAGCCCGGGCCAGCGCTCCGGCCGATTCGCCGGTCGAAGCCACGCCGCTGGAGGATGGACCGGACTATTTCGCCATCGATCCGCGTGTGAGTGTTCGCGCCCCGGGTTACATCGACACGACGGCTTTCCGGATCACGTTCAGCGGCCAGACCGTTTCGCTGCGGGCGTTTCTCAACCGGCTGGCGACGTTCGAGCTTCCCGTCTTGGTGCGCGAAGTCGAGGTCGAGCCGGCCACCGCCGATGAAGCGGCCGCGACGGCGGAGGATAATGGGCCGGTCGCACCTTCGAGCACTGCCGCGTCGGTGGTTCTCGGTGTCCAGCCCGCTGCCCCCAAGCCCACCGCGAAAAAAGTCGCGCCCAAGGCGTCCGCCGCCGCCCCGATCGTAGCCAAGCCCTATTCGAAGTTCACCGTCACCGTCGAGTACCTCGATCTGGTGACTCCGCCGGCCGCTTCCGCCGACGGAGAAACCCCGCCGACCAAGGCCTGAGCCTGGGCGCCCCCTGACCATGGCCGGAAATCTCAACGACAAAGCCCTCATCGGCGCCGCCCTGGCGCTGGTCCTGGTTTCGGCCGCGGCTTTCGCCACGCTCACCGCCCGCAAGGTCGGCATGCCTCGCGGCTCGGTGGCCACGGTGCAGTTGCAGGACGGGCCCTACACGCCCGCCATTGCGGAAGCATCACCGGTGAAGACCGACACCTGGACGCCGCCCGGCGCCCAGTCCCGCGGCCGCGAATGGATCTACGATACCTTCACGCCCCCGGAAATTTTCTACAGTGCGCGCACGAAGCAGTTCACGGTGCGTCCGCCGCAGGGCCTGACCGAGGATGAGGTCGAGGAAGTTTTCGGCCTCGAACTGCAATCCGTAAAGCCCGAGCCGTTCCGCCTGCAGCTAATCGGCTACGTCGGCGGTGACGGCAACTGGCGCGGCACCTTCGAAAACGTCCTTACCGGCGAGGTGTTTCTCGCGTCGGCCGGCCGCCGCGTTGGCAGTCTCGCGCTCTCCATCATTAGCCTCGACGTGCAGCCTCAACCGGTCGTGCTCGACCACAGCATGACCACGAACCAGCGCGTCGCCACGGCGATCGTGCGCGACGAGCGCAACGGGCGCAACGTGACGCTCACCCACCGCCAGCGGCACTACACGGGCACCGGGTTCGCCTTCCTGACCCTGACCGGACAGTCCTCGATGCGGGAAGTGCGGGCCGGCGACGCGTTCAAGCTGGGCGAGATCACCTACCGGATCGACCGCGTGCAAATCGCGCCGCCGGCGGTCGAAATCACCAAAGAAACCCCGGGCCTGCCCCAGCCGGAACGCCGCACGCTGCTGCCGCGCGACGTCGAGGACGCGCCTCCGTCCGCCTCTTTCCTTTCCAAATTATCTACTGCCGCTTTCGTCACTCTTCCGTAATGAATACTCGCCCCCTTTTCCCGCCGCTCCTGGCCGCGCTCGCCGCCGTTCTACTGGCGGTAAGTGTGCCGCGCCCGGATGCCTTCGCGCAAAGTCCGGCGGATGCGAAAGTCCGGCTCCTGTCGGATGCCGTGCGCGCGCGGGCCGCCGGCGATCTCGCTGCGGCGCGTGCCTTGCTCGACCAGGTCGAGGCCCTGTCCCCCAACGATCCGGCCGTCCGCCGCCTGCGGGCGGAAATCGACGCCCAGAACGGCACCCCGGCTTCGGCCGCCGCGACCACTCCCGCTGCTTCCACGCCGGCGCCGCGGGCCGAGCCCGCCGGTCCGACGCCCGAACAGCAGGCCGAAGCGCTCGCCAACGCCGAGGCCGCGCGGGTGACCGGGCTCATTAACAACGCGCAGAACCAGCTCACCGCCGCGCGCACCCAGCTGCGCGGCGGCCGGTCCGACGACGCCCTCGTCGTGCTCGATGCGGCCATCGGACAATTGCCCGTCAATCCGCGGACGCAGTCGCTCCTCGCCGACCTGAACAAGGAAAAGGCCAACGCCCTCCTCGATCGCGCGCAGGCGGCGGTCGGCCGCGGCGACATCGAAGGCGCCCGGGCCGCACTGGCGGCTTCGGACAAGATCTCGCCGATGAACGGCCGGGCGATCGGCATCGAAAGCCAGATCGCGCGGATCGAAACCCGCGCCGCCGGCGGTCGGAGCGGCAGCGCGGCCTTCATCGCGGAGCGCGCCTCCATCGCCCAGCTCGCGGCCAAGGGCCGCGCCCAATACCTGGTGGGCGATATCGACGGCGCGCAGGGCACCTTTCGTGCTCTTGAGGCCCAGGATCCGGACAACACCGTGGCCAAGGGATTTCTCCTGCGCATCGCCGAGGAAAAAACCGAGACCGGGGCGCTCAATCGCGAGAAGACCCGCGCGCAACTGCTCGAGGAGGTCGCGAAGGGTTGGCAGCGGCCCGGCATTTATCAGGAGCGCGCCCGCGACGCCGACCAGGCCGCCGCCGTCGCGCCGCTCGCGAAGAAGCTGAACGAAATCACGCTGCCGAGCGTGAGCTTCACCCGCACCGAGATCGGCCAGGTCGTGGCCGCGCTGAGCGCCATCTCCGAGGAATTCGACGCGTCGGGTGCCGCAGTCAAGGGCGTCAACATCGTGCTGCTCGATCCGAGCAACAAGAACCCGACCGTCACGATCACGCTGCGCAACGCGACCTTGAAGCGCGTGCTGGATTTTGTGACCGAGGGCATCGGCTATCAATACGAAGTGCAGGCCGACGCCGTCGTGGTTCGCCCCGGCGGGGAAACGAGCAACCTCGAGACGCAGTTTTTCCCCGTCACGCGCGCCACGGTGCTGCGGATGACTGGCATCACCGGCGGGACCGGGAGTGGGGGCGGCGCGACCGCCGCGGGTGGCGCCAGCAAGGATCCTTATTCGGCCGGCGGGGCGGGTGCCGCCGAGACTTCGGGGTCGGGCGGCGAAGCCGGCTCGATGCGCGGTTTCCTCCAGCAGGCGGGCGTGAGTTTCACGGTCGAGGGGAGCTCGCTCGCCTACGATGGCTCGGCGATCATCGTGACCCAGACGGCCCGCAACATTGAGCGCATCCGGAACATTCTCGGTCGCTACAACGACGTGCGCCAGGTGGAGATCGAGGCGAAGTTCCTGGAAGTGCAGGAGGGCGCCCTTGAGGAACTCGGCGTGACGTGGAATGCGACCCGCCGCGGCGTACCGCAAATCAACCCGGCGACCGGCGCGCCGATCCTCGACGCCAATGGCCGACAGACATTTGTGCCTCAAGAAACTTATACGACTGCTGGCAACACACGGAGCCTGGTGGGCGGCTTTCCGAGCACGACCAACAGCGCGGCGATCAATATCAGCGATACCACGGGGGCGCGGATCACCACCCCGGTCGCCCCGGCGACAATTCCCGGCGGAGTCTCCCTGGCGTCCACGGCGGGCGCGTTGGGCACTATCACCGGGTTCGTCGGCGAGTTCGATGTGTCGGCGGTCGTGCGCGCGTTGTCGCAAAAGCAGGGAACGGATTTATTGAGCTCACCCAAGATCACGGTGCTCTCCGGCAATCCGGCCAACATCACGGTGGCGCAGGAGCTGCGTTATCCGCAGAGCTACGGCGAAATCCAAAGCCAGGTCGGCTCGGGCACCGGCACGGGCACGGGCCTCAGCGCCGCTGGCGTCACGATCACCGCTGGCACGCCGCAGGAATTCGCCACCCGCAATGTCGGAGTGGAGCTGAAGGTCACGCCCACCGTCGAGGAGGACGATTATTCGATCAGCCTCGACCTCAATCCGCGCGTCACCGAATTCGAGGGCTTCGTGGAATACGGCGGGCCGAGCATCGCGATTTCGTCGGGCGTGACGGTCACGGTGCCGCCCGGCTTCTATCAACCGATCTTTTCCGTCCGCGACATCTCGACCAAGGTGACGATTTGGGACGGCGCGACGCTCGTGATGGGTGGGTTGACGCGTGAGGAGGTCAAGAAGGTGAACGACAAGGTGCCGTTCTTCGGGGATCTCCCGATCATCGGCCGGCTGTTCCGGTCCAAGGGCGAAAGTTCCCAGAAGCGGAACCTGTTGATCTTTGTGACCGCGAATCTCGTGAGCCCCGGTGGCTCGCCGAAGAAGCAAAACCTGAAGAACACCCCGGCCAGTTCCCTGTTCCAAAACCCGACCATCGTCACCCCGACCAGCGCCGAACCCCGGACGCGCACCGGCAGTGGCAGCAAATGAGCCCCGCCGCCCCGGAGTCACCCTCATGGTCATGAAATCATTATTTAGGATTCTACTTTTCGCCGGATTGCTGGCGACTCGCCTGTTGGCGGTTAATCCGACCGTTAGTGTAACCGCGCCTTTAACGGGCGCGAACGTCCCGGTGGGATCATCCCTGTATTTGAGAGCAACCGCGGCCGATTCGGACGGTTTCGTCGCCTACGCTGAATTTCGCGTCAATACAGTGCTCGTCAAAACCGTAAACACGGCGCCCTATAATTTCGTTTACACGTTTGCTACGGCGGGTGTCGTGACGATTGATGCGCGAGCCTACGACAACACCGCCGCGACCACGGATGCCACGCAGATAAGTGTGAACGTAGTTCCGGCGATTGGAGTTGGTCCGGTCGTCACCATCGCCAGTCCTTCGACGACGGACACGGTCGTGGCAAATCAAAGAGTTTTGATAACAGCATCAGCAACCGACGGTGACGGATTCATTCCGGGCACGAGCGGTGTCACATTCCTCCTGGATGGAGACCCGTTGCCTGTGCTTACGTCGGGAAGTCAGTTGTCCAGCTCGGAAGCCAATCCAGACCTTACGCCGCCGTACCTTCTGACATGGAATCCTGGTGTAGCAAAGTCCTACGATCTGCGCGCACAGGCTACAGACGATAAAGGGAACATACGGCTGTCACCACAGCTCGTCATCAATGTAGTTTCTCCACTGCCTACGGTGGCAATTATCACCCCGAGTACTGGGTCATCGGTGACATTGGGATCTGCTGTTACGGTTCTTGCGAATGCCTCCGGTGCGAGTGGACAGACCACTTCGATTACCAAGGTTGATTTTTATGAGGACGGTATCTTGTTCCAGACCGATACGACATCACCCTATAGCGTGACCTGGACGCCAGCATTTGCTCGTGGGACACCGTACCTGCTTTCCGCGCGAGTCACTGACTCAAACGGTTCAACGGCCGCGTCGACTCCCATTCAGGTTTCAGTGCTGGCAAATACTCTGCCCACCGTCACGATCGCCAGGCCGGCCGCCAGTGGGTCGACAATACCGACCAACACTGCATTCAGTTTGGTGGCCGCGGCTAGCGATGCTGACATCGGTGGCTCAATTGCGAGCATAGTTTTTTATGCGAATGGCACGATAATCGGTACGGCCACGCCTGAAACGGAGTCGACTGGTAACTACCGACTTTCTTGGACGCCTGCGAGTGCCGGGACCTTCTCGATCACAGCCGTCGCCACCGACAACGCGAATGGCTCAACCACCTCGGCGGCGCGAACAGTCACGGTGAGCGCAACGGGTGGGATTCCGCCGACGGTTTCTCTGGCCATGACGGGTGGTGGTATATCCATTCCCATCGGCTCGAGTCGTATCTTGACGGCCACAGCCACCGACGATGGAGCCGTTGCCCGGGTGGAATTCTATTACGATAGCGAATTAATTGGAACGGCCGCCACGGCGCCATACTCCCTTGTCGTCAAGGCTCCGGCATCAGCTGGACAGCATACCATTTTCGCCCGGGCCTACGACAATGCGGGGTTGGTTACCAACTCCACGCCTATTGCGATAAACATTGCCGGTGCCCTTGGATTGCCGCCTAGCATCGGAATTACCGCGCCTGCTGCCGGAGCTTTTATTCCGATCAGCACAGTGAGCACCCCGATCACAATCAGCGGTTCGACCGCAGATGCTGACGGTTCCGTAAGCAGCGTGCAGGTCTTTGCGAACGGAAGTTCGATTGGCACCGTGGCTTCGCCCGGAGCCAATTGGTCGCTGAACTGGGTGCCAGCCACGGTTGGGGTGACAACTCTTGTTGCGATAGCGACCGACGATAAGGCCAATGCGATCGCCTCGCCGCCGCTTACCGTCAACGTCACCGAAAACACGACGCCGACCATATCGCTGACGCTTTCACCTGGTGGTTCAACGATGCCAATCAACTCCATCCGCAATGTCGTCGCGAATGCGGCGGTGTCGGTTGCCGGTCGAGCCATCGTGCGCGTGGAGTTTTTCGTAAACGGCGGGAAAGTGGGTGAAGATACATCTGCGCCCTACACGTTCAGATTTGCGTCCGGCGCGGTACCGGGAAATTACCTGCTTTCCGCGCGAGCGACTGATAATGCTGGAGCAGCGCGTGATGCACAAATTCCACTGACAGTGATCGCGCAGGTGGGCGCGCGACCCACGGCGATACTCATCACGCCGGCCACCAATAGCACGGCCGTGCCGAATGCCAGCCTTAGCCTGGCGGCGACGGCAACGGCGCCCGGCGGGACGATTAGTTCGGTGCAATTTTACGTCAACGGCAGTCCGACCGGAATAACCACTGGTAATCCGTCAGTGCCGCCTTATATCGCGACCTACATGCCCACCCAGCCTGGGACGTATGTTTTTGATGTGATCGCGACGGATGATCGTGGCAACACGGCGGTATCGAATGGTGCCCTGGTGCTTGTCAATTTTGGCGTGCCGGCTGTTACCATTACGACGCCGCGGGTAGACAGCAGTAACTCCGTGCGCGTAACGCCCAATGTCCCGTTGCCGATTACAGCGACGGCGACGGGCGGTACCGGGGCATTGGTCCTGTTGGTTGAATTTCTTGTCGACGGCACACAGATCGGAACGCGAACCGTAGCGGCGCCGAATACCTCAAATTATTCTTTTCCTTGGACCCCAACCGCGACGGACCTCGGGCTACATGTCTTGACGGTTCGAGTAACTGATACGAATTCCGTTAGCGCGACGTCGTCGCCTTTGAATCTCAATGTCGCGACCGTCGTCGGAACTCCACCAACGGTCACCATTACTTCGCCCGGGAATCAGTCGATTCTCCAAAGCCTTTCCACGGTTAACCTGATTGCCACGTCCTTCGCCACTGGTGGCACCGTGTCCAGTGTCGAGTTTTTCGTCAACGATGCGAGTGTCGGGCTCGCGGCGCGCGAGCAAACCACCAACGTTTACCGGCTCCCCTATGATTTCTCGACTATCAACTACGCTTCGTTGACCGCCGATACCAATGGAAGATACCCGATAACAATTTATGCCATCGCGAAAGACAGCAATGGCAACCAGACCGCATCGCTTACGTTCACGGTGTTTGCAAGCCCATCGCAGAGTCTGCCGCCCAGCGTGCAACTCGTGACGCTCGGCAATCCGGCGGTCACTGCGGGCACACCGTTCGCCGTGGGCGCCACCGTGCAGGATTCCGACGGCACCGTGGCCAGCGTCCAACTCTTCGCCAACGGCACCCAGGTCGCCCAGCAAACTTTCCCGCAGTTCGGTACGATTCTCATCCACACGCCGCAAAACGCCGGCCGTTTCAATCTCTATGCGGTTGCAACCGATGACACCGGCAATTCGAGTGTTTCGGCGCCTATCGTCCTGAACGTCACCGGCAACACGTCGCCCACGAGCGTGTTGGTGCGACCGGCGGACGATTCCACGGCGACCACCGTCAATACCCCGGTTTTCCTCGAGGCCACGGCCAGCGATCCGGACGTGGGCCAGAATGTCAGCGTCTCCTTCATCAACACCGCCAACGGTGCCACCCTCGCGACCGGTACCCGCCTGGGCACGACCACGACCTACCGGGCTATCTGGACGCCGAACACCGCCGCGACGTTTATCGTGGCGGCCCGGGCCGCCGATACCGCCGGGGCCACGACGACCAGTTCCGTCTCCCGCAGCGTGGTCGTGACCAACATTGTTGGCATCGCGCCGGTAGTGAGTATCAACGTCCCGGGCAGCGCGACGACGGCCTCGATGGCCAATTTTATCGCGACCGCCACCGATTCCGACGGCTCGGTCATCGACGTGGAGTTTTTCCTCAATCGCAACAGCATCGGCCACGCGGTGCGCGATCAGTTGGCAACCAGTTGGCGGCTGACCGCCTCGTTTGTCGGCATCACGCCCGGCAACGTGGAAATCGTGGCCCTCGCGCGCGACACCGCCGGCAATGTGGCCGCGTCCTCGACGAACAATATCAACGTCACCGCCGCCTCGAGCATCGCCCCGTCGGTCAGCATCGTGGTGACCTCCGGCGACGCGTCGTCGGGCGGCGCAACGCCGCCCGTTATTTCGCCCCCCATCGCAATCACCCCGCTGCCGGTCGAGATTTCACCGCGGGCCGATGCCACCACGCTGCCAACCATCACGGTCCCGTTCAGCCGCCAGGCCCAGCTCACCGCCAGCGCGCGGGACTACGACGGCACGGTGACCTCCGTGCAATATTTTGCCAACGGCACCAATCTTGGCACTAGTAGCAATCCGGCCACGAACTTCCTGGTGAACTGGACGCCCAATCAGTCTGGCACGTTCAATGTCTATGCCATTGCCACGGACAACACGGGGATCGCGACGGTTTCTTCCACGGTGCTCGTGACCGTCCGCCGCAACGATCCGGTACTCGAGGACGCCGCGTTCGTCCTGCAGTCCTACCAGGACATCGCCAACACGCAGACGATCAACCCGCTGGTGTTCGCGGATCTCGTGGCGAAGATCGGCTCGGGCGCGATGAGCCGCGCGGATCTCGTGGCCACGCTGACCGATGAGCCGGGCTTCGTTCCGCCCGTCGTTTTTCTAGCCACTTATTATGTGGTCATGGGCCAGTGGCCGACGCCGGCGAACTACACCTCGCTGCTCCCGACGGCGCGGGGCAGCCTCCCGAACGCGATCGGTTCCATCCTCTCGTCCACGGAGTATTTTGCGAAGTACGGCATCGTGCCCACGGTCGCGCTGCTCGAAAATCCGGCGAGTCTCATCCCCGAGGCCACCTTCCTCAACCAGCTTTGGCAAAACGCCGGCCTGGGCCCGCCTCAGGCCCTCGACCACCTGCGCTTCCGGAGCAACAATGTCGCGAGCGCCACCCTGGGTCTGGCTCGAGGGTACAACGTCGTCGGTCTCAACACCGCGATCGCCGAGCTCATCACGAACACCCTGCCACTGAATGACGCGGCGCTGTTCAAACGGACCCGGGCCGCGGCGATCTTCTATCAGCTCGATCGGCCGTCGACGGCCGTGACCACCGATCAGATCGCCGCGCGGGTCGCGGTGATGGCCCAGCTCGCCGACGACAAGTCGATGGCGGAAGCCGCCCTGAAGGATATTTTCTACAACTATCGTTATGTGACCATCACGAAGCACCCGGAGTCGCTCCTGGTGTCGCCGCGGTCGGGCGCCATCTTCCGGGTCGAGGCGGCGGGCGCTCCGCCCCTCGCGTACCAGTGGCTCCTGAACGGTGCGCCGGTGCGCGTGGCCAACAGCGCGACGCTGAGCCTCACCAACGTCGATGCGTCGCGGGTCGGGACCTATACGGTCGTGGTGACATCTGCGGTGGCATCTTCGACTAGTGATCCGGCTACCTTGACCCTCGCCACGACCGCCACCCGGCTCGGCAACATCTCGACGCGGGGCATAACCGCGACCGGCAACAGCGTCCTGACCGCCGGCTTCGTCGTGAGCGGTACCCCCAACCAGACCCGGCAAATGTTGATCCGCGTCGTCGGCCCGTCGCTGGCCGCGCAGGGTGTCACCGGGGTGCTCGACGATCCCCGCCTCGAGCTCTATAGCGGCTCGAATCAGGTGCCGATTCAGATCAATGACAATTGGGGGACGCAGACGGGTGGGGCCACGGCCGTCACCGCCCTCCAGCAGGCAATGACGCGGGCGAGCGCGTTCCCGCTGTCCGGGACCAACTCGCGCGATGCCGCCATTCTCCCCACGCTTCAGCCCGGCCTTTATTCGGTGCAGGCCAAGGGTCCGGCGGTGAATGCCTCGGGCGCCGTCATCATCGAGGTTTACGACGTCACGGCCGGCGGCGTGGCGGGTCCGAAGGCGGCGAACGTCTCGACGCGCGGCCAGATCGGCACGGGGAATAGTATCATGACCGCGGGTTTTGTGGTGACCGGGACAGCTTCGCGCCGGCTGCTGATTCGCGGCGTGGGCCCGACCCTGCAGCGGTTCAATCTTCCGGTGGCGACGTTGCTCGCCGATCCGCAGATCGCCCTTTTCAATCAGTCGACCGGCAAGGCGATTCAATCGAACGACAACTGGGCCTCGAGTGACGACGCGGGTATTATCGCCGAGGCCGCGGTGAGCGGCGGCGCGTTTCCGCTGGCGAACGGGAGCCTGGATGCGGCGATGGTCGTGATGCTCTCACCGGGCAGCTATTCGGTCCAAATGAGTGGCGTCCGCAACACGACCGGCATCGGCATCGTGGAAGTCTACGACGTCGATCCGTGAGAACAATTGATAGTTGCGAGATGAGGGTTGAGAGTTGAGCGACTCAAGACCACGGGTATCCAATCAGTGTCCCGCGTCCAACAATCGTTCACTGCCGAAGTCTCTCAACTCTCAACACTCATCTCTCAACCTCTGCTCAGCATGCCCAAATGGCTGCTCATCGACGGCTTCAACCTCGCGTACCGCTGCTTTCACGCGTTGCCGGAATTGACCCGGGCCGATGGCTTTCCGACCGGGGCTTTGCACGGCTGGGTCAAGTCGATCTGGAAGCTGGCGGACCAGGAAAGTCCCGAGTCCATCCTCGTGTTTTTCGATCTGGGCGGCGCGCAGGATCGCCTGGCCCTGCACCCGGAATACAAGGCACAGCGCAAGGAAATGCCCGAGCCGCTGACGCGCCAAATCGAGCCGCTGAAGCAACTCACCCGCGCGATGGGCCTGGCCGGCATCGAGCAGTACGGCGTGGAGAGTGACGATCTGCTTGCGGCTGAGGCGGTGGTCCTGGCGGCGGCAGGCCACGAGATTGTCATCGTGAGCAGTGACAAGGATTTTGCCCAAATCGTTGGTGAACGGATCAAAATCATGCTCCCGCCGCCGTCAGCCAATCCCAAGCTGGGCTGGCGGCGGCTCGATGCCACGGGCGTGCAGGAAAAGTTCGGGGTGCCGCCGGCGCAGATTGCCGATTATCTGGCCCTGGTCGGCGATACCTCCGACAACATCCCGGGCGTGGACGGGGTCGGACCGAAGACGGCCTCAAAATGGCTGGCCGAATGGGGCAGCCTCGATGGCGTGATTGCGCATGCCGCCGAGCTGAAGCCCGAGCGGTTTCGCGAAACCGTGACTGGCGCGGCGGGTCGGCTGCGCTTAAACCGGCGGCTGACGACGCTGAATCTCTCGCTGCCGCCGGTGAAACCGGAGTGGCGCACGCCGCAACCGGAGGAACTTTTTCGCCTGCTGGAGTCATTCGAAATGCGCGGAACACTGGCGGAAGCGCGCAAGCGTTATGCCTCGTTGGCGGGAGTGTCGGCGGAAACCGCCAAACCGGCTACCACGATGGAGCCGCCGGCAGGAAACGGCGGCGAGGGCACGCAGACGGAACTGTTTTAAAGGCTGTCAGGCACTTTCGACCAACGTTCACAGGAGCCGCGATACCCTCGTCGCGTTTTTTCTCATTTTCACGCGGCGAGGGCGCCGCGTCCCCAGCAGAACGACCGTTGCGGAATGAGTTAAAGTTCATGACCTCCTCTAGTACGGTTTAAGTTTACAGCTCCTTCCCGCGTCGCGGGCCGAAATCAGGCCAGGGACGGAACTACGAACTCGGCCAAACGCTCTGGAGCCTGCGCAGCCTGAGCGAAGACCCGCGCTACTTTTTTCCGGCGAAGCGGCGGGGGTTCGAACGTATACCCGATTCCGTACACGGTCTTGAAGGAGTTCAGATTCAGTCCGTGCGCCGTGAAAAGGTCCCGCACCTTGACGATGTATTGATCGAGCGGGCGGCTTTTGACGTCCGCGTGCTGGCCCCAGACGGAGTGGATCAGCGCCTTGCGGGGAATGATTTGGCCGGGATGGGCATTGAGGTAAGCGAGAATGCCCAGTTCCGTTGAGCCGGCGCGTCGTCGGCTGGGCCTGCGCCCCGACCTTGGCCGCGCTCCTTGTGATTGCAGCCTGGCGGGACGCCGTGACTCGCCGGAAGCCATCTCCTGGGTTGCTGCACCATTCCGATCGCGGCTGCCAGTACGTGGAGCAGAGCTTTGTGTTCGAACTCGAACAGCTCGGGCTTGCTCGCCGCATGAGCCGGGCGGGATGCAGGCAAATGCAGCCGATGATGCAAAAGGTGCGCCGTGGAAGGTAGCAGTCGCAGCGTGGATGAAGCGGGGGACGGACGCTTCCAATGGCTGGCTGGCTGGCGGAACGACTCAAGATGGGAAGCGCCACCCGTGTCAGCCAGGTCGTCAGCGCCATTGATCGGCAACCGACAGCGCCGGCCGCGGCTATTTTCGCCAAGCTGACTGAAAATTAGCAACCTGACCCCGCTCTGAGCACGTTCCCGTCTGCACATGGCACGCAAATCCGACGTTGGCTTTTTATTTGGGGTCTCTCATGGTCAAAATTCCCTGCCCTTTCCAATCGCCATGTCCGGCGGAGCATCAACCTACCCAAAACATTGTGAGAACCCAACGACTCCTCCTGCGCCCGTCGATCCTGCGCGCCGTCTTGTCTCTCGGCGTAGGGTGCGTCCTTGGCTCCGGACTTTTCTTCCCATTGCTGGCCGATCCGCTCAAGTGCGATCTGGCCGGCTACGCGGCCACCACCGGCCTCACCGCCGCCGTGGAAAACGATTTGCTCACCGTCACCTGGACGGGCGCCGCGGGCAGCGAACTCCGGACGCGCTACGCGCTCGATAACGCCCAACCTGTGATCCGCGAGTTCGCCGTGAAGCGCGCGGGCGGGACCTGGGCGGTTCTCGGCCAAAACCTTCGGCCCGATTTCGCCGTGCAGACCGGTCGGCGCCGGATCGATTTCGCGGGGCTCGCCCCGCTCAAGGCGCTGGGCGTGGACACGGCGTCGCGGGAGGTCATCGATCGCCAGGCTTGGGTTTCTTTTTGGGATGCGCCCTTTGTGCTGCCCGGCGATCCCAGGCGGAATGTCGATATCCCGCGGACCGCCGCGGAAATTCAACGCGGCTCGGCCACGTTCAACACCACTGCCTGCGACGTGAAAACGGACGGAGCCCGCCTCGAGGTCAATTTTCCCGGCCTCACCATGGGCATCTTCTCCGGCGGCATCCGCTTCACGCATTATCGCGGCACCGGCCTGTTCCGGGTCGAGGCGATCGCGAAAACCGCCAAGGACCTGGTCGCCTACAAGTATGATGCCGGCCTCAAGGGTTTCTCGACGGCCAACCTGCCCCGCGTCCGCTGGACCGACACGGGCGGCAACCGGCAGGAGAACCAATTCGGCGGCGCCAAGCACGATGGCCCGGTGACGGTGCGGGCGAAGAATCGCGTGCTGGTAGCCGAGGGCCGGGGCGGTTCGATCGCAGTCTTTCCGCCGCCCACGGTGTTTTTTCCCGCACGCGAAGTGGACACGAACCTCGGCTACGTTTGGTTCCGTAAGGACGCCGACACCGAGTACGCATTCGGCGTGAAGCAGGCCGACCACGAGGACGACCTGCGCTACCTGCAAAATTTTGCGCTCTATAACGCCCCGCCCGGCACGCTGCAGCGCATGGCGACGTATTACTATCTCAGCCCCGACGATGCGGCGGCGACGCACGCGGCGGTACTGGCGTTCACCCACCGCGACACCTTCAAGGCAATTCCCGGCTACAAGACCATGGTGAATCACTTTCACCTGCAGTTCACGGATCACCTGCGCGAGTCGGGTTCGCTCAACACCCAGTCGCCTGATCTTGCCGCGATGAAGGCGCTCGGGCTGAACCTCATCGGCCTGAGCGATTTTCACGCGGACAAATTGCGGCAAAACGACCCCGGCGCCGCACGCTTCGCCGACCAGAAGGATTATTTCGAAGGCTCGCGCCGCGCCTCCGACAAGGATTTTCTCGTCCTGCCGTGGGAGGAGCCCAGCGCCTATTTTGGCGGGCACTACAATCTCATCAATCCGCGGCCGCTGTATTTTTCCAAGGTCCGGACCGCCGGGCAACCGCTGAGCGAGCAGGATCCCGCCTTCGGCAAGGTTTATCACACGGGCAGCGCTGAAGACGTGCAGCAGATGTTGAAAGCCGAAAATGCATTCTGGTATACCGCTCATCCCCGGACCAAGAGCTCGGCGGGCTATCCCGATGCGTATTGGGACAAACCCTTTGGCGCCGACGACCACTTCCTTGGAATCGCGTTCAAGCCGGGCATGGGCATGGATCTCTCGGAACAGCGACTCGCCGAGTCCCGGGCGTTCGGTTCGCTCGACGACATGAACAACCGCTACGCCGACACCGCGCTGCGGCCGAAATATTTAATCGGCGACGTCGACACCTACCAAAAGTGGCCGCACGACGATCTGTTTCCCGGCTTCGTCGCCAATTATCTCAAGCTCGACCGGGTCCCCGGACCGGACGACGACTGGAGTCCGATTCTGCAAGCCCTGCGCAAGGGGGACTTTTTTGTCACCACGGGCGAACTGCACATCCGCAATTATGCCGTCGAAGGCCCCGGAAACAAACGGACGATCACGGCCGACCTCGACTGGACGTTCCCGCTCGAGTTCATCGAGGTGGTCTGGGGCGACGGAAAAAAGACTGACCGCCAGATCATTCGCGCCACGGATCTTCCGCCCCTCGGCACAAAACATCTCGCGATTCCCTTCGATGCCACGGGAAAGAAATGGGTGCGCCTCGCCGTCTGGGATTCAGCCGTCAACGGCGCCTTCGTCCAGCCGGTCTGGCTGCACCGGTAGCCCGCATTTTTCCCACTCTGGCGGGTTTTCACAGATGGCCGACGACGGATGCGGCGGTGTCTCTGTGCTAACTGCGAGTCCATGCGGGCTAGGCCAGTGTCTCGGAGTCTGGGCCAAGCCGTGCCCAGCTCCGACGCACGGTTCTCCCGTGTGAAGGTGGCGAAGCCCGACGCGACATCACGGAGCTTACCAAGACACAGCACGAACCTCACCGGTGGGCCGGGCGCTCCGCCGCGTGGCCATTTCCCATGAGAGCGAGCCCAACGTTTGGCCGCGCATGGAGTGCGCGGCCCACCAGGGACGATAATCGGTAGAGGCAGGCGCGCAGCACTTCGACCCGCTCGAATTCCCGACCTCAGCGTCTCCGCGCCTCGAGCGAAGCGGGCGGGAGCCGTAAGGCGGTTACACAGAATGAAGAGAATTTGGACGGAATGCCCGGGCTCTGAATTTTGCCTGGTTCTGTAAATTCTGTCCAAAGCTTGGACATCGGGCAGCCCGAGTGGTGACACCGGTGACGAGTCAAGCCGACTGCGGACCCGCAGGCGCGGGACCGACGCTATTTGACGCGACCGATCCCGGCCAACGCCGCGTGCCAGACCGCAGCCTCGCGCGGATGCCCGTGGCTCTCGAGCGCCGCCGTGATTTGCGCCGGAGTCGGCTCGGTCACCGTGTGCTTGGGGTCGCCAGGCAGGTTCGGCCGCACGGCGCGGACCAGCGCCCAGCACGCCCACGCCCGCCAGCGGCGCTGTTCGCGCCGCGGCTCGTTCATGCGATCCGCGTAATGTTGAAAATGGACCCGCGGGTTGCCGGGAAACACGCCCTCGGGCGCATGGGCGATGATCCACGCCATGGCGACGTAGGGCAGCGGCTGAGTATGCAACACGAGTTCGTCGCCTCGGAGTTCGGCGCCAAAGGCACGATCCAGGCAAAGCAGGGCACGCCCGGGCAATCCGCGCTGCCATACCACATGACCATATTCGAGACACGCAAAGTAGAAATCCGCCCCGCGATCCGTAGTGCGGAAAGCATGCAGCGCGCGCCAATTGAGCCCGGGCCGCGGCTCCGGCAAATAGGGACAGGTCGGCAAAGCGGTGGACATCCGCGCTTCGTGCCCGGGAAGCCGGCGGGCGTCAATGGGCGCATCTCACTTTCTTACAGCTCCCGCCCTGGCGCCTTGGTCGTAGTCCCGGCTTCAGCCGGAATCCGAGGAGCCCCAACTCTTCCGCTTGAAGGCGGAACTACGAACGACCGCAGTCTGCAAGAAAGTGAGAGCGCCCGGCGTCAATCGCGGCGCGACTCTTCGCTTGGCGACTGCGCGACTTTCGGTGAGAACCCCATAGCCTGAACCCTCCGCCCGAAAGCCTCATCACCCCCGCTGCGCCGGACAGCGGCGTCCGTGCCATCACCGGCTGGCGTCACGTCCTGTTATGGCCGTTCGGCATGCTCGTGCGGCTCTGGGGCATGAGCCTGCGATTCGAGGCGTCGCCGGAGGACCTGCGCAACTGGACAAAAAAGGATGAACCCGTGGCCATCATCCTCTGGCACAACCGGCTGTTTCTCGCGGCAGAAATCGTCCGCCGCTACCGCCAGGGCCGGCCCGCCTACGCGCTGGTAAGCGCCAGCCAGGACGGCGCGTGGCTGACCGCCTTTTTCGCCTTGGTGGGCCTGCGCATCGTCCGCGGATCCAGCAGCCGGCTCGGACGCGAGGCGGCCACGGCCCTAGTTGACGTTTTGCGTTCGGGCGATGACGTCGGCATCACGCCAGACGGTCCGCGCGGCCCATGCTACGAGGTGAAACCGGGGGCGGTGATCGTGGCGCGGCGCACGCGCGCGCCGATGCTTCTCGTCGGCGGCGAGTTCACCTCCGCCTGGCGGCTGCGCAGCTGGGATCGATTCTACGTGCCGACGCCGTTTTCGCGCGTGCGCATGCGATGCGAGTTGATCACGGTCGATCAACTCGCCGATCGCGAGGCTGGGATCGCATTGATCCGCGACCGCCTGATGGCGATCAATCCGGAAGGTGAATAAGGCGCAGACAGCGGTGCCGCCGCCAGCCCGGTTTTCCCGGATTGCCCAGCGCGAGGCTGCCCCAACCCAAGTGACATCCTTCTTTTGAATTACTAATTAACACTAATGGGGCACTAATCCGGCAACGAACCACCGTCTGTCCTATTATTGAGTCATTAGTGCGAATCAGTGGTGGAAGCTGCCTTGGATTGGTTTCGCTGCGGCTCGAGCTCAAAAATGTCCGTGAGAAAGCGGTAGTTTAACGCGGCTGAAAATTCGAATTGTGCATTTTATCCGCGTTGATCCGCGTCATTCGCGGAAAAGGCCCGGCCAAAATGCTTTTGGTTGTGGCGGTGCCGCTTCAGACATTCCGCGGCAAGGACTGGCCAAGTGCCTGCGCTCATCCGTCGCTGCCCCGGCAGTGACGGATGAGTGCGCAGGACCTCCCCTGCTCAGCATTCCGGCGTGCGGGCGTCCATGAAAACCAACAACCATGAGTGCAAGTCTCATCCAGCCAATTAAGTCATTCAGCCGGCAACCACCGGTGACTGCCTTTCCGCGAGGGAAGGTGGAGAGCAACTGGTTTAATGCAACGGGCTGAGCGT
>SIBR01000032.1 GCA_009695065.1 Opitutus sp.
TGGAAGAGTACGTGGGGCGCGGCGCGGCGGTGCGAGTCATCGACGCGTTCGTGGATCGGCTCGATCTGAAGACACTCGGATTTTTGGCGGGGCCGACCGACCTGGGGCGACCCGGCTATCACCCGGCGGTGCTGCTCAAACTCTACGTCTACGGGTACCTGAACCGGCTGCGTTCGAGCCGGCGGCTGGAGGCGGAAACGCACCGTAATCTCGAGGTGATCTCGCTGTTGGGCAGTCTGCGGCCGGACCATTGGACGATCACCGCGTTTCGCCGCGAGCACCACACGCGTTTCAAGGCGGTCTTGCGGGAGTACAACCTGGTGTGCCGCCAGCTGGAGCTGTTCGGGGCGGAACTGGTGGCGATCGACGGGGCCAAGTTCAAGGCGGTCAACAGCCCCAAACGCCACTACACGGTCGAGCAACTCGCCGAACACATCGCCCACCTCGACTCCCGGATCGACGGGTATGTGGCGCAACTCGATCAGACCGACAAAGCGACGGCCGACGTGCCGGGCCAGCCCACGGCCGAGGAGCTGGCGACTAAGCTGGCGCGACTGCAGCACCGCTGGACGCAACAGCAAGACCTGCACTCCACACTTACCACCAGTGGCCAGAGCGAAGTGTCGCTCACCGATCCGGACAGTCGGGGCCAAAAGAAAGTCGGGGTCGGCTACAACGTGCAGATCGCCGTCGACGCCAAGCACCACTTGATCGCCGCCGAATCGGTCGAGCAGGCGGCGCTGACGACCTACGTGCCGGCCCCGGCTAACTGCAGCGGTCGGACCGCGGACGGCGAGGCGGTGTATCCCAAGGAGAAGTTTACCTACGACCCGCTACAAAACTGCTACCGCTGCCCGGCCGGCCAGACGCTGGCGCGGGGGAGAAGCATGGGAAGCCGTGCGACTACTATTTTAACCGGGCGGCCTGCACGTCGTGGGCGCAGCGACCGCAGTGCACGACGGCGCCCTACCGCAAGCTCTTGGGCCTGGCCAACGAAGACGTGGTGGAGCGTCAGGCTGCTCGCGTGGCGGCGCAGCCTGAGATCGTGGCGCAGCGCAAGGAAATCGTCGAACACGTCTTTGGCACCATGCGCCAGTGGGGGCACGACAAGTTCCTGTGCCGCGGCTTGGCGATGGTGCGGAGGAGTTCAGTCTGACGGCGCTAACCTACAACCTACGCCGGGCGCTCACCGTCTGCGGCGTCGCCCGTCTGCTGGCGGCGCTGCAGACGGCCTGAAGCCGGTTTTTGCGTTCGCGCGCCGGCCTGCGCGCGCCGAAACCCGACCCGGCGCCCACACGTGCGCGCTCCAGCGCGTGCGCGTCGTCCCCGTGGCATCGCCGAAAAACCTGCGGCCGACCTCGCCGCTGGCACCTACGCGTTGCTCGGGAAAACTTTTCACCCAGTCTATCTCGAGGCGGGCTACGAGAGGGAAATTTTGTAGCCCGCCTCGGGATAGGCGGGAGGGGCCAGTCGGAGATCGTCTCGGCCGAACGGCCTCGCTCGTTAATCTGATCGCCCCTTAGCCGGAATTCCGCCAATGCGATCGTGGGCATCGCAGTGCGATCGCCCGGTCACTCCACCGAAAACCTGCCATGAAAATATTCACCCTGCCCATCGCGTTCCTGTTTTCAGCCGTGGTTCTCCTTGCCGTGGAAACCCGGAACGAAATCACCAACGCCACGACGCCCGCCGAGGACGGCAAGGCCAACAGCCCCAGCGTGCCCGACGTTTATGCGATCGAGGGCAAGTTCGAGCGGATCGTGATTCTGCGCTTCAAGTATCAGGTCGACCTGCTGGCCGGGCTCGAGCGGATGGTGAAGGAGCGCGGCATCAAGAACGCCGTGATCCTAAACGCCGTCGGCTCGGTGCGCGGCTATCACGTGCACGTGGTCAGCAACCGGACGTTTCCCTCGAAAAACGTGTTCATGAAGGATCCGGAGGCCCCGGCCGATATCATCGGCATGAGCGGCTATGTCATGGACGGCCGGCTGCATCCGCACATCACGCTGGCGGACGCGAATCATTCCTTCGGCGGCCACGTCGAGCCGGGCACGACGGTGTTCACGTTTGCGATCGTTACCCTCGGCGTTCTCGCCGACGGCGCGGATTTGAAGCGGCTCGACGACAAGAACTATCGCTGACCGTGAAACTCGGAATTTTCTCGAAGACGTTTCCCCGCTCGTCGGCGGACGAGTTGTTCTCGGCCGTGGCGGTGGCGGGCTACTCCAGCGTACAGTTCAACCTGGCGTGTCTGGGCGCGTCGATGTTGCCCACCGCACCCGTGCCGGCCGACTTGATTCGCAATGTTGCCAGCATGGCCGCGGCGCACGGCGTGTCGCTCGCGGCGACTTCAGGGACGTTTAACTTGATTCATCCCAACCGTGCCGTGGTGGAGGCCGGGATGCGCGGATTGCAATGTTTGTCGGAGCTGTGCGGCCGGTTGGAAATTCCGGTGATCACCCTGTGCTCGGGCACCATGGATCCCGACGACATGTGGCGGGAGCATCCGGACAACGGTTCCGCGGTGGCGTGGACGGCCTTGCGGGCCGCGGTCAAGGAGGCGCTCGAAGTCACGGCGGCAACCGCGGTGCGGCTGGCGATTGAACCGGAGCCGGCCAACGTGGTGAATTCGGCACCGCGGGCCCGGCGACTCCTGGACGAAATCCAGGATCCGCGGCTAGGCGTGACGATGGACGGAGCCAATCTGGCGACGGCCCGGACGGCGCAGGAGAATCGCGATATTTTTGCGCGGGCCTTCGAACTGCTCGGAGATCGGATCGTGCTGGCCCACGCGAAGGACCGGCGGGCCGATGGTACGATTTGTCCGGCCGGGCAGGGGATTGTGGATTATCCGGTGTTCGTGGCGGGATTGAAGGCGGCGGGCTATTCCGGATCCCTCATCGTCCACGGAATCGCGGAGCCAGACGCCCGAGCTACCTCTGACTATCTGCGCAAACTTCTCGATTGATCGCCAAGGCAGGCGGTGAATTCAGAAGCCAGAAAGCCAGAAGGTTTCAGGGCTTCTTGGCTTCTGAATTAACCCATGGCGGAGCCTCGGGAGAGTGAATCGGCGGGTTTTAGATGAAGCCCGGTCTAATCCCGCTTCTTTCGAAGCGGGCTACGAGGACAGGCTCGAATATGTAGCCCGCCTCGGGAGAGGCGGGAGAGATGACCGTGATAAACGCTTCTCGAGGCCTCCCTACGTTCGCCGCTTGATCGACTCGGCGATCCGTTTTACCTGAATTCCCTCTCCGTGCCATGAACGATGCGTCCAAGCTCTCCGCTCACCGTCTGAATGTTTTCAATTTGGCGGCGGCGCTGGCCCTTGGTTTTTTTTTGCCGTTGCGGGCCGCGCCGGCGCTGGACGAGACCGCCGCCTTCGCCTTCACCGATCGCTACTGTTCGAACTGCCACAACGACGTCGACCGCGAGGGCGGGCTCGACCTGACCTCCCTGAAATATTCGCCCGGTGACGCGGCTAATTTCGCGCTGTGGGTCAAAGTGCACGATCGCGTGCAGGCGGGCGAAATGCCTCCGAAGGAAAAGAAGCGCCCGCCGGTCGCCGAACAAGCCGCTTTCCTCGGGAATCTAGCGTCCTCGCTCACGGCCGCCGAACAGGCGCTCGTGGCCCGCGACGGTCGCACGACCGAGCGCCGGCTCAATCGCTACGAATATCAAGATGCGCTGCGCGACCTCCTGTCGGCCCCTGGCTGCAGGTGATGAACCAGCTGCCCGAGGATGGAGAGGCGTTTCGGTTCAACAAGGTGAGCCACGCGTTCGACGTGTCCTACGTGCACATGACGCGCTACCTGTTGGCGGCGGACTACGCGATCCGCCAGGCGATGCGCGTGCAGTTGGTGCGGCCCGAGACGACGCTCCGCCGCAGCTATGCCCGCGAGGAACGCGGCCTGACCCGGTTCCGCCCGCGCGTCGACGGCAAACCTTCCCCCGACCGTAACACGTTTCCCGCGCTTGGCACCAAGGCGCAGCCCGACGTCCGGGCGCTGCAGGCTCCGCTCACGGTCGGTGCGTCCGATCCGGAAACCCGCGAACTCGAGGCGGTGGGCTGGATGTCGAGTAACTACCCGCCGGGGGCCTTCGATACCGGCTGGCGGGGTTTTATCGCGCCGGTGGCAGGGCGCTACCGCATTCGTTTCAGCGGCTATACGCTCTGGGTGGGACCGGGAGGATTCAGCCGGCCGACGCGCGGCCCCGGCGCCAATAAGGCGCAGATCGACGGTCCCGTGTAGTGGTTCTTGCCGAATTTCGACGACGTATCACCGGGCCGCCGCAACGAGCCCATCACGGTCTATGCCCGCGACGGTTCGAACAATCGACGGCTCGGGGCGTTTGATCTGACGCCCGAACCTCTCGTCAACGAAGTCGAGCCCGTCTGGCTGCTCGCGAACGAGATGATCGTTTCGGACTCGACCCGCTTCTATCGTTCCCGGCCGCCCAAGTACACGAACATACTGGCCCAGCGGGACGGTACGCCGGCGGTCGCGTTTCGCTGGATGGAGGTCGAAGGTCCGCTCTATGACGAATCGACCGGCGCCGGTTACCGTCTGCTTTTCGGCGAACTGCCGCTCAAGAAAGTCGAGGCCGCCACCGCCGTGGCCGAGCAGCAGGTCAACTCCCGCGCTGGGCGCATCGACCGTGGCGAACACGGGCAGGTGACGGGCGAACCCGTCATGGAAGTGGAGTCAGCGAATCCGAAAACGGATGCCGAGCGGTTGCTGCGAACTTTTCTGGCCCGCGCCTATCGCCGCCCCGTCGTGGAACCGGACGTCCAGCGTTTCCTCGCGCTCTTCCACGAACAGCACGAGGGCGGTTCCGGCTTCACCGAATCGATGCTCACGATGTACACGGCGGTCCTGGCGTCGCCGGGGTTCGTCTATGTCCAGGAGCAGCCGGGGCGGCTCGACGACCACGCGCTGGCCACCCGGCTCGCGCTGTTGCAGTGGAATTCGACGCCCGACGAGCGGTTGCGCGCGCGCGCCACCCGCGGCGAACTGCACCGGTCCGAAGTGCTGCGGGCGGAGACGGACCGGTTGCTGGCGGATCCGAAGTCACGGCGGTTCGTGGAAGCGTTCCTCGATTACTGGCTCGATCTCCGGAAGATGGATGACACGAATCCGTCGACGACACTCTACAGTGATTACTATCTCGACGAGGCGCTGACGGAAGCCGCCCTCGAGGAGACGCGGTTGTATTTTGGCGACCTTTTGCAGCGGGACCTACCGGCTCGAAACATCGTGGATTCCGATTTCGCGTTTCTCAACGAGCGGCTGGCCGTGCACTATGGTCTGGCGGGCGTGTCCGGGGCGGCGATACGGCGCGTGGCTTTGCCGGCCGACAGCGTCCGCGGTGGGCTCCTGACGCAGGCGAGCGTGCTCAAGGTGACCGCCAACGGCACGACGACGTCGCCGGTCCTTCGCGGCAAGTGGATCATGGAACGCATCGTGGGCTTTGATGTGCCGCTGCCGCCGGCCGCCGTGCCGGCAGTCGAGCCGGATATTCGTGGCGTGGTGACCATCCGCCAGCAGCTCGACAAGCATCGCGCGGATGAAAGCTGCGCGATGTGTCACCGCAAAATCGATCCACCGGGCTTCGCGCTCGAGAGTTTCGATGTCCTGGGGGGCTGGCGGGCCCGCTACCGGGCCTCGGGGATCGATCAGGACCCGGTCAAGGGCTTTGGCCACAACGGCCAACCGTTCTCCTTCCACCTGGCCCAGCCCGTCGACCCGAGCGGGCAACTGGCGGACGGCCGGGTGTTTCAGGACGTGCGCGATTTTAAAAAACTCCTGTTGCAGGACGAAGCGCAGATCGCCCGGGCCTTCGCCAAGCAGCTGACCGTTTATGCGACGGGCGCACCGGTCCGCTTCGGCGATCGGGTGAAGATCGAACAAATCCTCCAGCGGACGCGTGCCCGCGGTTACGGCCTTCGCGGCATCGTGAACGAGATTATCCAGAGTGATTCGTTTCTAAACAAGTAGTGATGTGATTCGGCGGACTTATTCCCGGCTCACCTGGCAAGCGGCCGCGCTGTGTTTGTAGTCCCGTCCCGCACGGGGGACGGAATCCGAGCGCGCCAGCATCAACGTCCGGTCGGTGCGATTTAGCGGCTGTCATGAACTTTAACCCATTTTGCAGCGGTCGTTCTGCTGGGAACGCGGCGCCCTCGCCGCGTGGAAATGAGAAAAGCCGCGACGAGGGCGTCTCGGCTCCAGTGAACGTTGGCCGAAAGTGCTGACAGCCTCTACCTCGTCCGGGCGGTCGCGAGATTACTCATGGCGTCCGGAAAAACGGGACGCAGGCGCAGCGCCTCCTGAAACTGGGCGATCGCCGCGTCGCGCTGGCCGGCCCCGAGCAGCGCGACGCCGAAATTGTTGCGGGCATCGGGATAGGCTGGCGTCTGGCGCAGCGTGAACTCGTAGTGCGGGAGTGCCTCGGCCGCGCGGCCGTTGGCGGTGAGCAGATTGGCCAGGTGAAAATGGGCGAACGGCAGGGCCGGATTGAGCTGGAGGGCTTTTCCCAGGCTGGCGATGGCCTCGGCCACGCGCTGCTTCTGGATGAGCACCAGGGCCAGGCCGAGATGGGTTTCGGCCTGCTTGGGTTTTCGGCGCGCGGCGATCTCATAGTGGGCGATGGCCTCGTCGAGCCGGCCGACCGACACGAGCGCGGTGGCGTAGTTGTGGTGCGCCCACGAATAATCGGGCAGCAGCCGGAGGGCAGTTTCGTAGGACGGAATCGCCTCATTCACCAAGCGGGGGCGAGCCCGGTTCACGGCGAGCTCTTGATGAGCCCGCGCATTTTCCGGGCGCTTGGCGGCGGTGTCAGTCCAGATCGATATCGCGGAGCGGTAATCCGCGTTGCGCCGCGCCGTCAGGAATCCGCCCGCCACCGCCAGCGCAAAAAAGAACCACCACGCGCGCCGGCCCTGCCAGACCCCGGCCAGGCAGACGAGGCTCAGAAGCACGACGGTGAGCGGGAGGTACATCCGGTGTTCCGCGATGGTTTGTGAGGCGACGGGCAGGAAACTCGAAGTGGGAGCCAATAGGCAAAAGAAGCGGGCCCCCAGAAAACCCGCCGCCGGCCAGCGGACCAGGGCGACGACGGTGGCGGCGAATAACGCGAGCAAGGTCAGGGCCTGAGGCAAAACGGAGAGGGGCGACGTGACGAGATGCGAGCCGTAGTCGAGCATGAGCGGGTGCGGCCAAACGGCGAGGCGCAGATAGTGTAGGATCGGCCTGGCACTGCGTGAGGAGGTACGACCACGAACTTATGCCGAGCCCGAGTCCCGCCGTGCCCCCGCGATTGCCGGTGGCGACGGCGAGCCAACTGAGGAGTAACCAAGGGGCGGCGAGGGCGGCGTAGAATCTCCCTCGTTTGCGGAGCGCGGTGCGAAAGTTAAGGGCGACAAACGTGCGATCGTAAAGCAGGGCGAGCCGCGGCGCGGAAACGAGGATCTCCTTCGTCGCCATTTCGAGCAGACACGCTCCGACGGCCGCGGCTTGCCAGGGCACGGGGCGCGGGGACTCCACGCTGCGCGCAAACGCGTAAAACGTGAACAGATAGAGCAGGCCCGCGAGGGATTCGGCGCGCTGGACGATGTAGGTGACCGACTCGGTGTTGAGCGGATGAACGGTCCAGAGGAGCGCGGCGGCCAGGGCGGTGGGCAACGCGAGCGTGCGGAGGGACGTCGCAACGGTCGGGCGAAGCAGCGTCCGCCGGGTCAGGCCAAAGAGCGTCAGCCCGGCAAGCAGGTGGATCGCGAAGTTGAACAGATGGTAGCCGCGGACGTTTTAACCTCGGAGAGCGTAATTGATTGCCAGCGAGAGGTTGACGAGTGGCGGACTGCTGACGGTCTGGCCATCGGCCGGCGGCGACAGCGCGTCGCGCAGCAACCACAGCTGACGAATCGTGGAGTTGTAGGTAGTCGTCCGGCAGGTCGTCGAGGATGAAGGGCCCACGAAAACTGTTCGCGTAGACGGCGAAGGCCGCGACGGCGATGAGCGCGGCCGCCAGCCAGACCGATCGGCGCGACGACCCGTCGGGCACAGTCATTTTCAGCGGGGGAGCGACCTCGGGCATAGTTCGACGTTAGGGCGGCTCCGCCGGTTGTCAGGCGGAAGTTTCCACTTCGTTATGAAAACCAGCTACCTCGCCAACATTCACCCCGCAGAAATCCTCCTGCACGACTTTCTGGAACCGATGGGTATCACGCGTTATCGCCTCGCCATGGCGACGGGCATCCCGCAGGCGCAGGTTCGGCGCATCTGCGCAGGACGGAGGGCGATTACCGTCGAGACGGCGGTACGGCTTGGCGTCTTCTTCGGCGTCGACCCGCGCAACTGGCTCAACCTGCAGCGCGCCTGCGACCTGGAAGAATTTGAGCGAACGCGCGGTGCGAAAGTGCGCAAGGCGGTTGAGAAATGGGCGGCGTGAGTCGCCGCCGAGCTGTGCCGTCGCGTCGGTGCTCCCTACCGACAGGTGGCGGGGAGCCTGAAAATCGACTATCCCGCGAGCCTGCGCATGCAGGTTTACCGCTGTTCGTTGCAGGTTCCGGCCTGACCCCGTCGCCGTTCATGGCGGCGGGCCCGTCCGAACGGTCGCTCGGCCAGAATCCACACGGCTTCAGTTAGTCCGACGTACCAGGTGGGCCGCGCCCTCCGTGCGCGGCCGATCGGTGGGTGCGGTTTAACGTTCAACGGCCGCGCGCCGAGCGCCCAGCCCACCCGGTACGAACAGTGTTCAGGGCGGTCGGGGCGCAAGTGTGCTTGCCGGCGGAAGTTTCCGTTTGCCCCTTGGGATAGGGGGCGACAGGGTGGGCGGTTCCGTTCCATGAGCGACACTCCCCCCGATATCAGTCACGACCAACACGCCGTTCGGCGGCAAAAGCTGGCCGAACTGCGCGCCGCCGGCGTCGACCCATTCCGGGCGACGTTTGCGACCACGCATTTCTCGGCCGACGCAGTGAAAGCGCACGTCGATGGCCAGGACAACACCGTCACTGTCGCGGTGGCGGGCCGGCTGGTGGTGATTCGCGACATGGGCAAGAGCCAGTTCGTAAAAATCCTCGATCAGCAGGGTCAGATTCAGCTCTACGTGAAGAAGGATGTCGTCGGCGACGACGCCTACGCCGCGTTCAAGAAGCTGGACCTCGGCGACATTATCGGGGCGAAGGGAGCGCTGTTCAAAACAAAGACGGGCGAAGTCACCCTGCGGGCCGAGAGCATCGTGCTCCTGGCCAAGGCGCTGCGGCCGTTGCCGGAAAAGTGGCATGGGCTGAGCGACCCCGAGCAGGTTTACCGCCAGCGCTATCTCGACGTGATCGTGAATCCCGAATCGCGCACGCGGCTGATGCTGCGGCCGAAGATTGTGTCGCAGATCCGGCGTTTTCTTGAAGACCGGAAGTTCATTGAGGTGGAGACCCCCGTGCTCGAGTCCACCGCCGGCGGTGCGGCGGCGCGGCCCTTTGTCACCCATCACAATGCGCTGGGCGTGGATTTTTATCTTCGCATCGCGACCGAACTGCGGTTGAAGCGGATGCTGGTGGGCGGTTTCGACCGCGTCTTTGAAATTGGCCGAATTTTTCGCAATGAGGGCGTGTCGCGGCGGCATAATCCCGAGTTCACCATGCTCGAGGTTTACGAGGCGTACAGCGACTACCGCGGGATGATGACGCTGATTCGGGACCTTTTGACGACGATTTGCCGGGACGTCCTAGGCACGATTAAGATCAAACATGCGCAGAGCGGGCAGGAGATCGATTTTGGCGGCGAGTGGCGCGAGGTGCGGTACAAGGATTTGATCAAGGAAGCCACGGGCGACGCCGACTGGTTTGCGCGCCCGAAGGCGAAAAAAATCGCGAAGGCCGAGGCCATGGGCCTGGGCGTCAATCCGGCGTGGGAAGAGTTTGAGATCACGAACGAAATTTTCTCAAAGAAAATCGAGCCGACGCTGATTCAGCCGACCTTCGTGACGCATCTCCCAAAGGAGCTGTGCCCTCTGGCGAAGATCACCCTCGACGATCCGACGACCATCGACGTCTTCGAGCTGACCATTGGCGGCATGGAGATTGCGCCGGCTTACTCGGAGCAGAACGATCCCGATGTGCAGCGCTCGATGTTCGAGCACCAGGCGGGCGAGGAGAAGCAAAGCATTGATTACGACTTCCTGCTCGCCCTCGAGCACGGCATGCCGCCGGCGGGAGGCATGGGCGTGGGCATCGATCGGCTGTGCATCTTGCTGACCGGGGCGGAGAGCATTCGTGATGTGATTTTGTTCCCGCAGCTCCGGCCGGGGGCTTGAAAAAGCGGAACGCGAAAGGCGAAAGGCGGAAAAGCTAAAGGCGGAAAACAGCAGTCCGCACGATCGTGATATAGGTTCACGCCGAGACGCGGAGACGCGGAGCAAAGCAAAAACGTTCTGGTTGGAATTCACCCCTCTCCGCGACCTCCGCGGCTCCGCGTGAGGCCAGTTTGGATGGGTTGATTTTAACCCAGGCCATTGCGATTGTCACCGGTGGATTGCATGACCTGACGTTTTCCGATTTCCTCCTTTCGGCTTTTCCGCATTTTCCGAATGCCCTGGTATCTCTATCTCGCCTTCAAGCAGCTCTTCCCGACCAAGCGATTTCCGTTCTTCACGGCGATTTCGGTGGTGGGCGTGGCGTTGGGCGTGATGGTGCTCCTCATCGTGACCAGCGTCATGGGCGGGTTCGGCTACGAGATCCGGCGGATGATTGTGGAGACGGAAGGGGAGGTGACGGTCAAGACCGCCACGACGATCGTCGACGTGCCATCTGCCTTGCGGGAGATTCGGGCGAGCCCGGGCGTGGCGGCGGCCTCACCGTTTGTGAAAGGACCGGTCATGCTGATGGCCGCAGGGCACCCGGCGTTCCCGCTTTTTCGGGGCCTGGACGTGGGGACCGTTGAGGACGTCACGAAGCTGGCGCGCTATGTGACCCCGGTCGGGGCCATGGCGAAACTCGACGACGATTCGATCATCCTGAGTGCGCAAATGGTGCAGACCCTTGGGGCGCGGCTGGGTGATGAAGTGGAGATCTATTCGCCGCTTTTGATCGAAAACCTAAAGAAGGATGAAGTATTCCTGCCGCGTCGCTTTCGCGTCGTGGGCCAGCTCTATGTCGGCCATCAGCAACTCGACAGTAGCACGGTCTACGGGACGCTCCGCGCGGCGCAGGAAATCTACGGGCTGGGGCGCAGCGTGCATGGCATCAATGTGCGACTGAAGCCGGACGCGCTGGAAGAGGCGGTGGTGGCGGGGATCAACGCCCGGCTGCCGGCGAAACTGCGCGCGTATCTCTGGATGGAAAGCTGGGCGGACTTTCTCTGGGTGCTGAATCTCGAGAAGAGCATCAATTTTTTCCTGCTGTTGTTCATTGTGATCATCGCCGCGTTTTCCGTGATGAGTTCGCTGCTGATCTCCGTGGTCCGGAAGACCCGGGAAATCGGCCTCCTCGGCGCGCTGGGCGCCAGTCCGCGGCAGGTCGCGCTGTGCTTTTGTGCCCAGGCGTTCGTCATTGGCGTGATCGGAACTGGCACCGGACTGGCCGCTGGGTTCGGCGTGCTCGCCGTGCGCAACGACCTCGTCCACGGGATCGCGAACCTGCTCCAGCGCGAGGACACCCTGCGGCAGTTTTACCAATTTTCCGACCTGCCGGCGCACACGCTGCCCCGCGACTTGATCCTGACGATCGTCGCCGCCATTGCGATTTCGACGCTGGCCGGCTTGTTCCCGGCGTGGCGGGCGGCGAAACTCAAACCCGTGGAGGCGCTGCGCAATGAGTGAAAATATTCTCAGTGGGCGGGGGCTGGCGAAGGCCTACCTGAGCGGCGATCGCCGGATCGAGGTGCTCCGGGGCGTCGACCTCGACGTGGCGGCCGGGGAGAGCGTGGCGATTCGTGGCGAATCCGGCTCGGGGAAATCCACGCTGTTGAATCTCCTGGCGGGTCTCGATGCGTCGGAAGCGGGCCAGCTGGAGTGGACGGGGACGCCGGTGACCACGGTCGACGCCACCCGGCGACGCGCACTGTTCTTGGGCATGGTGTTTCAGGCGTTTTATCTGATTCCCGAAATCGACGCGCTGGCCAACGTGCTGATGGCGGTGCGGATTCTGCGGGCACCCGGCGCGGCCGAGCGAACCCGGGCCCGAGAGCTGCTCGCGCGCGTCGGACTGACGGAGCGGGCGACCCATTTGCCGGCGCAACTCTCCGGCGGCGAGCGACAACGGGTGGCGGTGGCGCGGGCACTGATGAACACGCCCAAGCTGCTGCTCGCGGACGAGCCGACCGGGAACCTTGACGAGCACACGGGCGACGCGGTGATCGAGTTGTTGCTCAGCCTCTGCCGCGAAACCGGGACGGCGCTCGTGCTGGTGACCCACAACGTCGCTCACGCGGAAAAGACGAACCGCCAGCTTTTCCTGCACGAGGGCGTCTTGCGGTATTGTCAGTCCCCGGCCCCCACCGGGACGGAATGCCCCCCAGCACACGCCCACCAAACCACTCTCACCCGCCAATCCGGTTTGTCATCTATTAGATGACAAACCGGATTGGGGCAGCGTGGGGACGGGATTTAGTCGGCGGGGAGTCGCGGCAACCAGAACGGCATGCGGGCCGTGGCGACGAGCAGGGATTTTTTCGCCGGGAGCGCGCACGGCGCGAGTTCCCGGAGGGCGCCGTCGAGGTGGGGGAGCGTGCAGTCAGCGGGGGCGAGCAGCGTGAGGCCCGCCGGGCAAGGATCTCGAGATTCGCGACCTGCGGCTCACCCAGGCGCCGAGCTGGACCGTGCATCTGGTGGGCTGCGAACACGTGCTCGTCGACCGCGTGCGGATCGACAACCAGCTCGACGTGCCAACTGCGACGGAATCGATCCCGACTGCTGCCGCGACGTTGAGATTCGCCATTGCCACATCGTCTGCGGCGACGATGCAATCGTCGTAAAAGCCACCCGGGTGGGCGCGCCTACGGCCCTTGCACCAACCTTGTCGTCGCGGACTGCGTGCTCGGGACGCAGGACTCGGGCTTGAAAATCGGCACCGAGACGGCGCAGGACATCCACGATCTTCGTTTCGAGCGCTGCAAGATCGTCTCGTGCTGCCGCGGGCTCTGTATCCAGCTCCGCGACGAAGGCAGCGTTTACAATATCGATTACCGCGACATCGAGTTCGTGTCGCGCTATCACTGGGATCCGTGGTGGGGCGGGGCGAGGCGATTTCCCTCACGGCCATACCCCGCCGGCCGCAGGGCAAGATCGGCACGATTCACGATGTGCGAATCCGGAACGTCACCGTCCGGGCGAAGAACAGCGTGCGCATCAACGGCACGCCCGAGAGCCGCATCCGCGATGTCCGGCTGGAGAACGTCGCGGTTACGTGGACCGGTGGACCAAGTATCGCGGCGGCCTTTTCGACAACCGCCCGACGTCGGCCTACCCGGACCTCGAACCGCACGGCACGCCGGGTTTTCATCTTCGTCATGCAGACCAGACCGTGCTCGACCAATGCCGGGTCGATTGGGGCCAAAACCGGCCGGACTATTTCACCCACGCGCTGGAGGCGGAGGACGTCACCGGCCTGGCCCTCCCCGGCTTGGTGGGCGAGGCCGCCCACCCCGAAAAGAATAAGGCCATCGCGATTCGCTGACGCGTTGGCCGAAAGGAGGGAAGCAGCCGAAAGGGTCCGGAGACCTTTCGTTTGGTCTCCGAGCCCGCGTCTGTGAAATCTGAGCAACCCTGGTCTGCCCGGGCCAAAGGCCGACCGAAGGTTTGTCATCTAATAGATGACAAACGGGTGGGGCCAAGACGTGTGCTCCGGTGTTGCGGGAGCCGGGGCGGGTGGCTCACTGTGGCGGGATGTTTTCAGCTCCAAAAATTCGCTGCGGCGTCGCCGGCGTCGGCTCGCTCGGGCAGCATCATGCGCGGATTTACGCGAACCTGCCGGGAGCGACGCTCGCGGGCATTTACGAGACGAGTGACGCGCGGGCGACGGAGATTTGCGCCAAGTTCAATTGCCCGAGGTTCGCGACGCTCGAGGAGCTCGGCGCCAATTGCGACGCGGTGTCCGTCGTCGTGCCGACCGATCGACATGCGGAGGTGGCATTGCCGCTGTTGGCCAAGGGGTGTCACCTGCTCATTGAGAAACCGCTGTGCGCGTCGCTCGAAGAGGCCGAGCAGGTCCTCGCCGCGGCGCAGACTAACCGCTGTCTCGTGCAGGTGGGGCACATCGAGCACTTCAATCCAGTGATGAGTTTTCTGGAAAAGGAAATCGACGAGCCCCGCTACATCACGGCCGAGCGGCTCGCGCCATACCAGCCGCGCGGTACGGAGGTCGGGGTGGTGCTCGATTTGATGATCCACGACATCGGGATCGTGCTGGCGCTGGTGAAGTCGCCGATCGCGAAGATCGACAGCGTGGGCGTCACGGTGCTTTCGAAGAGCGAAGATATCGCGAATGCGCGGATCCAGTTCGCCAACGGTTGCGTGGCCAATTTGAGCGCGAGCCGGATGAGCACGAAGAAGGCGCGCGAGATCCGGATTTTCCAGGGCGACGCCTACCTCTCGCTCGATTTCATGAACCAGGCGGGCCACTTGGTGAAGAAGAGCGACATCATCGCGTATGGCCTGAAGATGAAGATCGGGCTGGTAAAGGCGGGTGACCTCAGTGCGATTCCGGTGAAGGAGATTCCGATTGAGAAAGGCGAGCCCCTCGCGCTCGAGCTGGCGCACTTCGTGGACAGCGTGGCGAAGGCGAAACAGCCGAAGGTCGGCGGGGTGCTCGGCAAGAGCGCACTGGAGGTCGCGATTGCGATCACGGAGCAAATCCGGCCATCGGGAAAATGAATAGGCCCGGGCGCTATGATCAGCACACCGTGATTTCCGTCATGACGCTTCCAGCCGACCCTGCTGCGTTCGTGCCGTTAGGTTCGCTGGCCGCGCGGCGGAGCGCACGGTCCACCGTGCACGAACATCGTGCCGGGTGGGTCGGGCGCTCCGCGCGCGACCAGAGCGTTGGGCAGGGTGAGGCCGTTCAACCATGAGTGCCGCCACGCCCTTTCGCCTGCTGCCGCCGTCGGGTGGGCGCGTCGATGTGCTCATCGTCGCCGGTGAGCATTCCGGGGACGAACATGCGGCGACGATGGTGCGGTCGCTGCGAGTGAAACAACCCAACCTGAACGTGGCGGCACTGGGCGGGTCGCTGCTTGCGGCAGCCGGAGCGCAAGTGTTGTTCGACCTCACCTTGTCCTCGGTCGTGGGCGTGGTCGAAGTGCTGAAGAACTATTCATTTTTTCGCGCGCTGCTCGAGGAGACCTTGCGGTGGATTGGGGAGCACCAGCCCCGGGTTGTTTGTTTCGTCGATTACCCTGGGTTGAATCTGCGGCTCGCGGCGGCGCTGCGGGAGCGCGGGCTGTCGGTGAAGGGCGGCGGAAAAATCAAGGCGCTTTACTATATCTCTCCGCAGATTTGGGCGTGGAAGGCGGAACGGCGCTTTGCGATGGCGCGGGATCTCGATGCGCTCGCCGTAATTTTCCCCTTCGAGTGTAAGTGCTACGCCGACACCGCGCTGCCGGTCGAATTTGTCGGGCATCCTTTCCTGGCTCCCGGCTACGTGGCGCCGGTGGTCTACGATCCGGCGGGGCCCATCCTGCTCCTGCCCGGGAGCCGGAAACAGGCGGTCGGTCGAATTTTCACCGTGTTGCTCGCGGGCTACCGCGCGTTTGGCGAGCGCGAGGCGGTGGTGCTTTTCCCCACCGACGAAATCCTGGCCGTGCTGCAGGCGGCGGAACTGCCGGCCAGGGTGACGCTGTTGCCGGTGGCGGAGCAGCGGGCGCGGCGGAATTCAAGAGCGGGAGGGACGGGCCCGGATGAGCGGGGCGCGGCGGCAGCGGCGCGCCCCATCGTGGCCTCGGCCGTGCTCACGTCCAGTGGCACGATGTCGATGCACTGCGCGCTCGCCGGAATTCCCGGCGCCATCGCCTATCGCGCCAATCCCGTGACCTACCTGCTCGGCCGCCTGCTGCTGAAAGTGGAGTACCTGGGCATGGCGAATCTGCTCCTCGGCGAGCCGATGTATCCGGAGTTCTTGCAGGGCGCCGCGACGCCTGCCGCCCTGGCGGAAGAGTTGCGGGCCGCCGTGGGCGATTTCGCGCGGCGCAGCCGGACTGCGGCCCAAGCGGTGCGGTTGCGCGAATTATTGAGTGGACCGGCGACCGGCACGGCGGCGGATTGGCTGGCGCGACACTTGCAAGTCGCGGGCAACGAGGACTCGTCACCCGCCGGAAATTCCACTTCATCCCGTTGATGGTTAGTTCCGAACGGCCCAATCCCCGTCCGGGTCTTGCGGAGCCGAATGCTCCCGGGGCTGGTGCTTGCGGGGGGGCTGGCGATTGCGATGACCGGCTGGCAACTGGTGCGCTCCGAATTGGCGCGGCAGGACCAGGCCCGATTCGAGCGGTTGCAGGAGCGGGTGCGCGAAACGATCCCGGCGCGATTTCAGGTGGCGAATCAGGCGCTCTACGGTGGTCGCGAGTGGGTGCGCGCCCGGGAAGAGGTGCCCTAGGCGCAGTGGGCGGGAGTGGTGGAGGCGGGGCGCGTTTTTTTGATCAGGGGATCGTGGGACTTGGCATCGTGCAGCGGGTGGAACGAAGCGGGTTGGAGACGTTGGAAGCGCGGGCGCGCGCGGATGGCCGGCCGGACTTCAAGGCGGAGCGGCGAGGGAACACCCGTTCCTCCATGTCGTGACCCACATCGAGCCGCGCGAGCGCAATGCGGGGCGCTGGGGCTGGATGTCGGATCGGGCAACACCCGGCGGCAGGCGGCCGATGACGCGATGCGCCGGGGCGAACCGGTGATTACTCGGCGAATCCGGCTGGTCGAGGGAGCGCGGGAGGCCGTGGGCTGTCTTTCGTTTCTGCCGGTTTATGGCGGCGTGGCCAAGCCGACAGATGAGGCCGCGCGCATCCAGGCGCTGCGCGGCTGGGTGTATGCTTCGCTGCGCGTCAATCTGTTGTTGCGGGGGTGGTGGCGGACGTCGTGGAACGGCGGCGGATATCGAGGCCTTTGAGGATGGTCCGGCCACGGCCGACACCTTGCTGTTCAATACGGCCGGGCAGCTTCGCTTTGGCGATGCGCAGTGGGCCGGCCTGATCGCAGCCCCGACCGGTTCACTTTACGCGACCGTCAAGGTCCCGGTGTTTCGGCGCGAGTGGCAATTGCGGATGCGGACGCGACCGGAATTTGAGGCCCGGGGAAATCGCTGGTTGAGTTGGCTGATGTTGGGTGGTGGCGTACTCGTGAGTTTGTTTGGGGCGGGATTCACCTGGGCGCTCGTCAACTCTCGCAGCCGCGCGCTGCGGCTCGCAGGGGAAATGACCGCCAGCCTGCGGCAGGCGGAGGCCGAGTCGCACCGGCTGGCGCTCGTGGCCAGCCGCACGACGAACATGGTTGTGCTGGCCGATGCCGACTGGAAAATTGAATGGGTCAACGACAGCTTCACCCGCTTCTTCGGCTACACCTTTGCCGAGGCCGTGGGCCAGCGTCCGAGCGAATTGCTGCATAGGCCCGCCACGAATCTCGCGACGCCCGAACAGATCAATCAGGCCGGTGTTCGGGTGAGCCGTTCAAGGGCGAGATGCTCAACTACACGAAGGAACGGCAGGCCCGCTGGCTCGAACTGGATATCCAGCCGCTCAAGAATTTCGACGGCGCAGTCACGGGCTTCATGGCGCTGCAGCTCGACATCACCGAGTGGAAGAAGATCCAGGAGGAACTGGCGCGCAAGTAGGCCCAATTTCGCTTTATCTTCGATGCTTCGCCCGTCGGGGTTTCCTGGCGTCACGTCGGACCCGACGGCCAGATGGTGCGCCTGCTCAATGAGGCGCACTTGCAGATCTCGGGGTTGACGCGCGCGGAGGTCGAGGTGCCGAGCGCTTTTGCCCGAATCAGTGACCCCACGGAGCACGCGGAGCAGCAGAAACTCTATGCGCGACTGGTGGCGGGCGACATTGATCGCCTCGCCCTGGAAAAACGCTATCGGCACCGCGACGGGAAAGTGGTGTGGGTGGCATTCACGATACAGCACCGGAAATTCCCGGACGGCAGCTTCGAGGAGCTCTCAACGGGCGTGGATATTTCCGCGTTGAAGCACGCGCAGGAACAACTCGCGCGGCAGGAGGCCCAGTTTCGGTTTATCTACGAAAGCATTCCCGTCGGCGTCTCGTGGTTGCAGGAGCGCCGGGCGGAAACCCGTCTGGTCAATCCGGCTCATGCCCGCATCACGGGCGTGCCCGTGGAGAAGTCGCACAACACCGCGAATTACGTGGCGGTTACTCATCCGGAGGATCGTGAAAAGCAGGCGCAATTGCAGGAACAGCTTTATGGCTGGGCCATCGACCACTTTTCGCTGGAAAAGCGCTACGTCCGCCCGAATGGCGTAATCGTGTGGACGCTCTACACCATGCGCGGCTACCGCGATCCCATCACCAAGTGATGCCGGAGGTCACGACCATCGTCGACATCACCGAGCAGAAACGACACGCCGAGGAATTGCGGGTCGCGAAAGAGGCCGCGGAAGCGGCGAACCTCGCGAAGAGCCAGTTCCTCGCGATGATGAGCCATGAAATTCGCACGCTGATGAATGGCGTGATTGGCATGCCTCGCTCCTGCTCGACTCGAAGTTGTCGGCGGACCAACGCGACTACGTCGATACCATCCGAAACAGCGGCGATGCGTTGCTGACGATCATCAACGACATCCTCGACTTTTCAAAAGTCGAGTCCGGGCGGCTCGAATTGGAAAAAGTCGAGTTCAGTATTCGCGAGTGTGTCGAGGGGACGCTCGATCTGCTGGCGCCGCGCGTGGCGGAGAAGGGGCTCGATTTGCTCTACGAGATTGCCGACGACGTTCCCGGCATCGTGCGGGGCGATTCCACCCGGCTGAGGCAGATTCTCGTCAACCTGCTGGGGAATGCGGTGAAATTCACCGATCGCGGCGAGGTGGTATTGACGGTGCACGCCGGCTGCCGCGGGACGGACGGGTTGAACTCACGTTTGGCGTGCGCGATACCGGCATTGGCATTCCGCCGGAGGGGCTGAAGCGGCTCTTCCAGTCGTTCAGCCAGGTTGACGCCTCCACCACCCGGCGATTCGCCGGGACCGGTCTGGGTCTCATCATCAGCAAGCGCCTCGCGGAGATGATGGAGGGGGACATGCGAGTGGCGAGCGAGGTGGGGCGGGGCTCAACTTTCAGTCTCACCATCGTGGGCGAGGCGATGGGGACCCGGCCGCGGCCGTGGCTGGTCCCCGGGCCGCCCGCAACTCGCTGGCCACACGCTGCTGATCGTGGACGACAACATGACCAACCGGCGCATCCTGACGGATCTGGCCGCCGGTTGGGGCATGAGCGCACGCGCCGCGTCGTCGGGCGCCGAGGCGCTCGGCTGGTTTCGGACGGGGGAAATGTTCGACGTGGCGGTGCTTGACATGCACATGCCGGACATGGACGGGGTCATGCTGGCGGAGGAAATCCGCAAGCTGCGGACGCCGGTCAGCATGCCACTCGTCATGCTCTCGTCGGTGGGCGCCCGGGAGGAGGTGCGCGATCCCTCGCTTTTCGCCGCCTATCTCGTCAAGCCGGCCAAGCCCGCGCAACTCGCGGAGACGATCGGAAAGTTGTTCCGGACCGAACCGGTGGGCGCCCGTCCGATGACGGTCCATCCCTTTGCGCCCAAGGGGGTGACGGGTGCGGCCCGATCGGAGAGCGTGCTGATGGCCGAGGACAACGCGGTCAAGCAGAAGGTGGGGCTGCTCATGCTGAGTCGGCTCGGTTATCGGGCCGATGTGGCGGCCGACGGGCTCGAAGTGATCGAGGCGGTCAAGCGGCAGCGCTACGACATCATAATGATGGACGTGCAGATGCCGGAAATAGAGGGCATAGAGGCTTCGCGGCAGATTGTCGCCCGCTGGCCGGAGCCACGGGACCGCCCCTGGATCATCGCGCTCACGGCGAATGCCATGACGGAAGACCGCGAAGCCTGCGTCGCCGCCGGGATGGACGACTATGTGCGCAAACCGATTCGTGCCGACGAGCTCGCCGCCGCGCTTGAACGCGCGCGGGCGGCCTTGGCCAAGCGGTAGAGTTCGGAACGTTCCGCCTACGACGGCGGGGCGGAGGCGCGGCTGCCGTTGGCCAGCGCGCCAGCCGGGCTCATCAGCGCGGCCACCTGTGGGGCCACGTAGTGCCAGAGGGCCTCGGCTTTTTGCAGCATGATCGCCCGGCACTTCACGATTTCCGCTTCGCGGGCCGCGCGGTTTTCCTCGGCGATTTTGGCGAGGTCATCGAGATTGTAGAGAAAGACATTTTCGATTTCCGCCACCGCTGGCTCGACGTCGCGCGGCAAAGCCTGATCGATAAAGAACAAGGGCCGGGCGGGGCGGCGGGAGATCGCCGCCTTGGTGGCGGCGAGGGAGACGACCAGATCCGGGGCGGAGGTCGCGCACACGACGACGTCAAACTCGGCCAGGCGGGCCTCGCGTTGTTCGAACGGCATTGCGCTCGCGCCGAGCGCAGTAGCGAGCTCCATCGCCCGTTCGAAGTGCCGGCTGGCGACCGTGAGGGTCGCCGCCCCGCGGCTTTGAAAGGCCTTCGCCGTTTTCTCGCCGATATCGCCGGCCCCCAGCAGGAGAATGTTGGTGGACTTGAGCGAACCAAAGATGGTCAGGGCGAGATCGACGGCGACATTGGCGACGCTGACCTGACCCTCGGTGATCGCCGTGTGGGTCCGCACGTGCTTGGCCGCTTGAAAACCTTTTTGGAAGATTCGATTCAGGACCGGGCCGGTCGAACCCTTGGCCTGGGCGGACGCGTAGGCCTCCTTCACCTGACCGAAGATTTCCGTCTCGCCGAGCATCTGGGAATCGAGCCCGGCCGACACCTCGAGCAGGTGCTGCACGGCCTCGCGACCGCGCAGGCTCACGCGAATGCGCTCGAATTCCGCCGGGTCGAATTGCTGCCGGGCGCAAAAGGCCGCGCTGACCTGGGCCGCGGCCTCGGGGTGAGTCGCGACGCCGTAGAATTCGACGCGATTGCACGTGTTGAGCACGGCAAATTCCCGCAAGCCGGGGAGCGCCGCAAATTCGGCCTGCAACGCGGCGACGCCCTGCGCACTGAGGGCGAGTTTCTCCCGCACCGCCAGCGAGGCCCGGTGATGGGTCGTGCCGATGACGAAAAAGCCGGCGGCACTCATCAGGGGGGCGCCGCGGCGGGCGGCACGTTGGTGTGGCGGCTTTGATCCACCGGGCCGAGCGAAAGCAGGGCGACCACGAAGAGGCTGAGGCACGTCCACGCGAACCGTTGGGCGAGCAGCCGGCCCCGCAGGCGCAATCCCAGCGCCGCGGCGTAGGCGACCCAAACCGCCACGGTCACGAACAGTTTCGTGAGGTTTACCGTCTCCGTGTCACGCAGCCAATAAACTGACCCCACCGAAAGTGAGGCCGCGAGAATCGCCACGCCGGCGCCGAGCAACCGCAGGCCGATGTGGTCAAGATCGAGAATCGACGGCAGGAACGAGAACCAGCCGCCGAAGTGCTTGTGCTTGAGCGCGTGGTTGCGCAGCAAAAACATGATCGAGGTGAGCGCGAGCAGGCCAAAAATTCCGTAGCTGAAGACGGCCAGCGCTGCATGCATTTCGATCCAGGGGTTGTCGCCGAAGACATGCGTGCGGCGGGTTGCGTCCCAGGCGGGAATCGCCAGGGACACGAGGGTCAGCACGGCCGCCAACGACGAGGAAAAGTAGCCGAGGAGGCTTTTGCGAAAGGTGACTCCGACCACGAGATAGAGCGTGATCGACGACCAGGCGGTGAATTGGAAAATCTCAAACGTGTTGCCGAGAGGGCAGCCGCCCACGTTTCGCCCGCGGATGCCGAGCCCGACGAGTTGCAGCGCGTAGCCCGCCGCGATCAGGGCGTAGGTCGCCACGCCGGCCGGCCGGCCGCTGCGAAGCAACGAATACGTCCCCTGGGCAAAACCCGCCAGGTAGAGACCGGCGGCAGCCCAGAGCCACGTGCGATCCGTGAGGTCGGCGAGCATCAGGGGTGTACGGTAGGGGTGAGGCTACGGGGCGCAAGTCTCGGCCGCGTGTGCCGGCCCAGCCGACGCCGGTCGGAGACTGGCGCTACGTGGCGCGGGTCTCCGGTACGCGGTTATTAAAAAGGGAGTGCGTTCAGTTCTTCCGTTATTTCCTAATTGTGCGTGGCCACGCACAATTTGGGGAGCCGGACAGGGGCAGGTCGTTGATGGTTAATGCAGGAGCCATGAAGCCAGGAGGGCGAAGTTGTAAAGATGGGCGTGAATCAGTGGTTTGAGTCTCTACGCCTCTGCGCAAGGCACTCGGTCTTGGTCCAGTCGATTCTCCCGCCCGCTACGCTCACGGCGCGGAGGCGCAGAGGGGGTGGGGCCGGGTCGAAGGCGTCACGTCTGGAAACGGGAATAAAGGCGAGGTGTTTTGGCCGGAAGAATTCAGTTGAGGTCTGAGAGTTGAGAGCCAATCGCGCTAAGCTAAGCCGAATCCATGCAGTCGAAAGACGTTTCCCGAGTGACCGGACGGACACCAATTGGTGTAGGGCTGCCGCTTGACGGCAGGCCGCCATCTTCATTCGAAGAGCGGCCCGTCGGCGAGCGACGGCCCTACACTCCATTGCATCGTTACGGCTAAGGCCGACTCGCCGGTCCCAATCCAGTTGCCACAAAAAGGCACAAAAATCCAGGGGTGAGGCGGAAATCTCCAGTGGGCCTATAGGCCCACGCAAATTTGCGTCGGAGCGGACGTTTTTTTGTTCCTCTTTACGGCCCATAGATTGGTTGTCCGAATTTGGCGTGCTCGTCTGAGGCGGGTTGCAGCTCCGTTCTGCCTGGTGACGAACGACGTCCTTATCTCAGCGCCATTCCAACCTGACCCTTTCTCGGTCTCGGAGAAAAAGCGCTGAACGAGGGACAAAAAAGAGGGTTTGAAGACCCTTCCGGGTTCGAAGAGTACGTCATCTCCCAAAAAAATCTCACCCTCATCATGGCACCAACAATTGGCTTCGTCGGACTCGGGCGCATGGGCGCAAACATGGCCCGCCGGCTCAAAGACACCGGATTCTCCCTCACCGCGGTTTATGACCGCGACGCCGTCCGAGCCGCGGAACTGGCCCGTGAAATCGGGACGGAGGCAGCGAGTTCGCTGGCCCGGGTCACGGCGCTGGCCGACCTGATCTTCACGGTCGTGACCGACGACCGCGCGCAGTTGGACGTCTTCGCCGAGCAGGGGGACTCGCTGCTGGTCGGCGCGAAAGGGAAGACCTTCGTGAATTGTGCAACCATTTCGCCGACCACCCATGTCGAGGTCGAACGCCGCGCCCATAAAGTGGGGGCGGTGACGCTCGAAGGCTGCATGGCCTCGAGTATTCCCCAGGCGCGGCAAGGGACACTCTATCTCATGTGTGCGGGAGATCAGGCGGAATTTGAAAAGATCCGGCCGGTTCTGGAAAAACTGAGCAGCGCGCTGCGCTACGTCGGAGAGACCGGCCGCGCGGCGCAGGTCAAAGGGCTGGTGAACATGGTCATGAACGCGAATACGGCGGTGCTCGCTGAAGGTCTCGGGCTCGGGGAAGCGCTCGGTCTGGATTTGAACATGCTGCGCGACGTCTTTGCCACGACGGGTGCGAACTCGCAGGTCCTCAAGACCGATGGCGAGGACATGCAGAACCGGGCTCACGACTGTTTTTTCTCGGCCGCGCACGCGGCCAAGGATTCGGGCATTGCCCTGAAAATGAACGAGGGACTCGGCCTCAACCTCCCGCTGGCCCGCGCCACCAAGGAGCAGTATGACCGCATGATCGCGCTGGGCTTGGGCGAGCTCGACAAGTCCGGCATCGCCGAGCTGACCTTCCGCGGGCGGGGTAAGTAGCGCGGGTCTCGGGCCGGCGTTCGGGCTAACTACCGCCTCTCGATAGTCCTCGCCGGCGGGACTTAGTTTCCGAGTCACTTGGTTCGATCAATTTGGCGACAGATTACATAGGGCGGCGGAGCCGCAACCAAACCCGAGCCACCAAGTCATTAGCCGCAAAAAAGCACAAAATGCGCAAAAAAAGGCAGGGGCAGGGAGGGAGCAGGACTCTACCAACCGTCTTGCCTCAAATAACTGCACAAGGCGGTCGTCGCCTTGGTTCGTTTTTGCGCCTTTTGCGCTTTTTTGTGGCAATTGCTCTAGCTGGGAATTCCTCGTGGTCCGCGAGGATTCTGCAAGATAGTAGTGCGGCCTTCTTTCTTGGCTTCGCCGGCAAAAAGAGGCTGCTCAGCCGCGAATCTGGGTCTGAAGCAATCGCTCACGCGGAGCCGAGAAGAGCACCGGTGGATCCTCCGCGTCTCCGCGCATTCCGCGTGAAAATCCGGTCCAAGCAGCAATACCAACATGTTGGTGTCTTCGCTCGAATAGTCAGACAATTACACGGATGCGGTCCGATTTCATCTGTGCCAGTTGGGTGATTTGTGGCCAAATCTCTCCGGTGCCTCGGTTCACGGCATTACCGCGACGCAGGTCAGAACAACCTCAGCAGCACCGACGGGAAAACTCCGAGGAGCACAAGCAACCCGGCGGAAATGATCAACGCGAGCGCGGCGCTGGCCGGGACCGCAATTCGTCTCCGGCCTTCGGCGGGCGCAGCCACCAGGGCCTGCTTCAAAATGATCAGGTAGTAGTAAAGCGCCACGGCACTGAGGAAGATCGCCGCAATGGCCAGCCAGCCCAAGGTGCCGTTCAGACCGCTGACCTGCAGGGCCGCGGCGAACACGACAAATTTTCCGAAGAATCCGGCCAGCGGAGGAATGCCCGCGAGCGACAGGACGAAGACGAGGAGGCAGAGCGCGAGCAGCGGCGACCGGCGGTGCAGCCCCGTGAGGTCGGTGATCTGCTGGCAGCCTTCCTCGTTTTCGATCACGGCGATTACTCCGAACGCACCGACCGTCGCGAGTCCATAGGTGGCAGCGTAGAAGTAGAGCGGTCCGGGGCCCGCGGTCCCGGCGGCCATCACGCCCAGCAGCAGTGCGCCGGCGTGGGCGATGGCCGAATAGGCGAGCAGGCGGCGGACATTGGATTGGGCGAGCGCGCCAATGTTGCCGAGCAGGAGGGACACGGAGGAGATGACGGCGACGATCGGTAGCCAGCCCGGGGAACCTTCCAGCGTCGTGACGCTCCCGGCGGCCGAGACCAGGCCGCTCCACAGCAGTCGCACGAAAAGCGTGAACCCGGCGAGTTTGGAGGCGGAGGCGATCAACGCGGCCGAGGCGGTGGGCGCCCCCTGATAGACATCGGGTGCCCACAGGTGGAAAGGTGCCGCCGCGGACTTGAAGCCGAACGCGACCAGCACCATCACCAGCGCGACCATCAGCAGCGGGGTCGGGGCCTGGGTCGCAATCCGGGTGGCGATTTCTGGAAAGGCGATGGAGCCCGTGAGCCCGTAGAGCAGGCTGAAGCCGAACAGCAGAAAGGCGGCGGAGATGCCGCCGGTCAGGAAATATTTCAGCGCGGCCTCGGCTGAATCGCGGCTGGATTTATCGAATCCCGCCAGAATGTAAAGCGACAGGCTCGCGAGTTCGAGCGCCAGGAACGCCAGCAGCAATTGCTGCGCGACGGCCATCAGCGTGAATCCGACGGTCGCAAAGAGGATAATCACGACGTATTCCGCCGGATTGCGCAGCCCCTGGCCCATGGGCGTCAGCAGCAACGTCAGGGCCGCCAGCACGAGCACACCGACGCGAGTGGCCAGGCCGAGTGAATCCAGCACGAGCACGCCACTAACCACCGAGCCGTTGCGCCCAGCGCTGAGGGCGCCATAGACGGCCGCGGTGATGGCCAGCAGACCGATGGTCGCGGCGATCTGCCGGCGGCGGCAGTCCGATTGCCGGGAACCGGCGATGAGATCAAAACCGAGCACGATCAGCGCTCCGATGACCAGCGCCGCCTCGGGCAGCAACGCCCGTAGAATTTCGAGGTAGTTTGGCGTCATGGCGTGCCCCCTTTCAAGGCGGCTTGAAACAGGGGCGATTGCAGCGCCGGGCTGATCCAGTTCAGGAGGACATCGGGCTTCAAGCCGACGTAGACCGTGGCCCCAATGAGCAGCAGGGCGCCGAGACGCTCCGGCCAGGTGATGGGCACGAAATGGGTTTCGGTGCCATTATGCCCGGCGCCGTGGACGCCGTGTCCCGTGGGGTTGGTCCCCTCCGTCGTGCCAAAGAATGAAACTTGGATGACCCGCAACGTGAAGGCGGCGGCGACCAAGACGCCGGCGGCCGCGAACGTGGCCCAGAGGGGCGAGGTCTTCCAGGTTCCGATCAAGATCGTGAGCTCGGCGGGAAATCCGCTGAAGCCGGGCATGCCCATCGACGCGAGACCCGCGAGGACGAACGTGAGCGCGGCGAAAGGCATGAGCTGGTGCAGCGGCATCCGGCGCAAATCGGCGAGCTTCCGCGTATGCGTCCGCTCGTAGACCATCCGGCCGACAACGGCGAAGAGGAGGCCGGCGATGACGCCGTGCGAGAACATCTGCAGCACCGCGCCGCTGACGGCCTGGGCGTTGGCGGCGGCGAGGCCGAGCAGGACAAAGCCCATGTGGCTCACGCTCGAGTAGCCGATGACGAATTTGAAATCCTCCTGCACGAGGGCGATCAGACCGGCGTAGATAATCCCGATGATGGCGAGCCAGGCGATGACCGGCTGCCAGTAGGCCAGACCGACCGGAAACAGCGGCATCGCCACGCGCAGGCAGCCATAGGCGCCGAGTTTCATCACCACGCCGGCGAGCAGCATGGACGCGGCGGTCGGCGCGGCGACGTGGCCCGTGGGCGCCCAGGTGTGAAACGGGAACATGCCGGCGAGCACCGCGAACCCGAGGAAGATCAACGCGAACATGCCGAGTTGCTGGCCGCGGGTGAAATTGACCGCCGCACTCGCCAGGTCACCGAGGGCAAAGCTGTGCGAGCCCGCCGTCGCATAGGCCCAGATGACCCCGGCCAGGACGAGCGCGCTGCCGGCGAAGGAGTAGAGAACGAGCTTCATGGCGCCGTATTCGCGGTTGGTCGAACCCCAGTTTGCGATCAGGAAATACTTCGGCACGATCGCGATTTCGTAGAAAACGAAGAACACGAAAGCGTCGCTGCTGAGGAAGACGCCGTAGACTCCGCCAATGAGCGTCAGGAAAAGGGCGAAAAATTCGTTGGTGCGCTCCTCGATATTCCACGAAAAGAGAATGCCCGCGGTCGCCGCCAGTCCGGTGAGCACGATGAGCGTCAGGCTGATGCCATCGGCGGCGAGGTGATACCGCACGCCAATCTCGGGAATCCACGGCAGGTCGACGAGCGTCTGCAGACCGGGGCCGGGATTGAAGTCCCGTGCGGCCAGCAGCGCCACGACCCAGCCCGCCGTCGCGGAGGCGAGGGCCAGCCAGCGGGCGGTCGCGGCCGAACGCGCCCCGGCCACCAGCACGAGCAACGCACCGCCGAGGGAGAGGTAGATCGTCCAGGCGAGTAAGTTCATTGCGGACGACAGAAGACGGACGACGGAGGGCGGACGACGGAAGTCCTGGTTCGTAGTTCCGGCTTTAGCCAGAATCCGGGCGCTGAACCGCCTGAAGGCGGGACTACAAACGAGAAGAGCTGGGGGGCCGTCTTCATGGCAGCGAGAGGTGGCCGGCCCACGTGGTGACGAGCGGGTTGATGAGACCGGTCAGAAGTTGCGGCCAAATACCGAGCACGAACATCAGAGTAATCAACGGAGCCATTGTCACAATTTCCAGGACCGACAGGTCCGTTAGGTTCGCGGCCTGGCCGCGAACCGGGCCGTGGAACACCCTTTGCCAAAAGGTCAGGATGAACAGCGCGGTGGCGAGGAGTCCGAGGCAGGCGACGGCGGCCGCCCACGGCACGAGGCCGAAGACCCCGCGGAAAATCAGGAACTCGCCTACGAAACCGTTGAGTCCGGGCAGACCAAGGGACGAGAATATCGCGATGCCACACAGTCCCGCAAAGATCGGGGCGACCGTGCGGATGCCGCCAAAGTCATTGAGCCCGCGTTTCCCGCCGGAGCGCGACTCGATGACGCCGACGCAGAAGAACAGGGCGGCGGCGGAGAGCCCGTGGTTGAACAGCTGCAGAATCGTGCCGCTGAGGGCCGCGGCAGTCGCCTCGCTGGTCAATCCTGCGCGGCCGGTCGCGTTCGCGACGGCGAAAAGCGCGAGCAGGCAGTAGCTCAGGTGGTTGATCGAGGAGTAGGCGATCATCCGCTTCAGATCGGTCTGGCGCATCGCGGCGTAGGCGCCGAGGACGACGCCGCCGAGGGCGAGCCAGAGCAGACAGGGCGAAGCGGCGTGAAGTTGGGTGGGGAAGAGCGGCCAAAGCAGGCGGAGAAAACCGTAGACGCCCATCTTCGACATGACACCCGTGAGGAACATCGAGGCGCCGGTCGGAGCCTCGGCATAGGCCGAAGGCAGCCAGGTGTGAAACGGCCAGAGGGGAACCTTCACGGCGAGTCCGAGGAGGACGCCGAGGAAGACCGCCTGCGGCCACCAGCCGCCGAGGGTGGCGAGCTTCTGGCCCAGCGTGCCGTCGGCGGCGTACTGCGCGAGTTGGATGAAATCGAGCGTCCCGGTCGCCACGTAGAGGGCGGCGAAGGCGAGCAGCATGAACGCGCTGCCACCGATGGTGTAGATCACGAACTGGTAGGCGGCGCGCGAGGCGCCGGCGCCACCCCAGAGTTTGATCAGGAAGAACGCAGGGACGAGGCTCAGCTCCCAGAATACAAACCAGTGGAAGAAATCCAGGGCGAGGAACACGCCGAGGGCCGCGCCCTGCAGCGTGAGGAAAAGGGCGCCGAACAGCCGCGGATCGCGTAGGTCGCGCCACGAGGCCAGCAACGCGGAGGGCGTGACAATGCCGGCGAGCAGCACCAGCACGAGGCTGAGCCCGTCGAGCCCGAGGTAGTAATGGACATTCAGCGCTGCAATCCAGGCGTGGCGCTCGACCAGTTGGGGGGTGGAGATGGCCGGACTAAAATTTCCCAGCGCGACGAACCCGAGCACCAGCGTGGATAGACTGAACAGCAACGTCACGGCCCGGACGGTGGCCGGCGACGCCTGGCGCAGTACCGCGAGCAAGGCCGCACCGGCCCAGGGTACAAAAATGATCAGGGAAAGCAGGGGCAGGGAGTTCATCGGCCACCTCCCAGCATCACGACGAGCACGAGCAGGACGAAACCGATGGCGACGACGCGGAGGTAGCCGTGCGCCTCGCCGGTCTGGGCGCGCGAATAGGCCTTGCCGCTATCGCGGATGCGCTCGCTGGTGGCGTTGAAGCCGCCGTTGAGCGCGTCCTCGTCGGTCTCGCGATTCACGACCCCGACAAATTCGCCGAGGATGGCGAGGAAGCGAATCGCTCCATCCCACACGTACCGGTCGAGGAGGTCGGCGAAGACCGCGACGGCGCTGTTCAGGCGTCCGACTGTGGCGGCATAAAGTTCATCAAACCCAAATTTCGCGCGCAGCGCCGCGAAGACCGGGGGCAGGGCGCATTCGAGCGGATCGAGGGCAGCCGAGGTCGTGCGCACCTTGCGGCCGTAAATCGCCCAGCCCACGCCAAGACCCAGCGCCACGAGCACGATCGACAACATCATAAGCCCGCCGCCATCGAGCAGCGAGTGACCGTGCACTTCCTCCTGCCCGAGCAGTCGCGCCTGCAGCCACGGCCGCGCGGGGGTGCCGATGAAGCCGAGCGCGACGACGCAGACGGCGAGGATGACCAGCGGGAGCGTCATGACCGACGGATTCTCGTGCGCGTGGCTGGCGGCGTCGCTGCGGGCGGAACCGAAAAAGGTCTCGGCCACGAGGCGTGTCATGTAGAAGGCTGTGAGCACGACGGCGGCGAGCCCGACGTAAAGGGGCAGGTGCGAGACATCCCACTCGTGCGCGGCGTGGAGAATGCCTTCCTTGCTCCAGAAACCGGAGAAGAGGAACGGCACGCCGGTCAGCGCCATCGTACCGACGGCGAAGGTGGCGAACGTCGTGCGCATGGGCCCGCGCAGGCCGCCGAGCCGGCGAATGTCCTGCTCGTGATGAGCGGCGTGAATCACCGAACCGGCCCCGAGGAAGAGCAGCGCCTTGAAGAACGCGTGCGTCAGTAGGTGGAAAATCGCCGCGACCCACGAACCGACGCCCAGCGCCAGCATCATGTAGCCGAGTTGGGAAACCGTGGAGAAAGCGAGGATGCGCTTGATGTCGTTTTGCGCGACGCCGATTAGGGCGCCCATCAGGGCGGTGATCGCACCGATGGTGGCGACGACGGTGAGCGCATGGAGCGGCGCCGCGGCGAGAATCTGATCGACCGCCATCAAGGGGTAGACGCGCGCAATGAGGAAAACGCCCGCCGCGACCATGGTTGCCGCGTGGATGAGCGCGCTGACCGGCGTCGGGCCCTCCATCGCATCGGGCAGCCAGACGTGGAGCGGAAACTGGCCGGACTTGCCGATTGCGCCGCAGAAGATCAGCAGGCCGATGGCCGTCGAGACCGCGAGGCCGCCCGCCGTGGTCTGGGCGCCGAGGGAGCCGAGCGTGGTGGGTTCCAGCACGCCCGCGCCGCCGTCGTAGAACAGCAGCGAGCCGGTCGAGTCGTAGAGCCACAGCAGGCCGAGCAGCAGGCCGAGGTCACCGATGCGCGTCGTGATAAAGGCCTTTTTCGCGGCGGCGGCGGCCGCGGGCTTGTGGAACCAGAAGCCGATGAGGAGATACGAGGCGAGCCCGACCAGTTCCCAGCAGATGAAGAGGAGCAGCAGGCTGTTCGCCACGAGGAGGCCGAGCATCGCGGCGGCAAAGAGGCTCAGGAAACAGAAGAAGCGCGTGAAATTTGCATCCTCGTGCATGTAGCCGACGCTGAAGATGAAGATCAGCAGGCCGACCAACGTGACCATCACGCACATGAACGCGGTGAGTGGATCGAGGAGCCAGCCGAGCCGGAGCGCGCCCAGGCCGAGATCGAACCAGGCAAAATTGTGGGCGGCATGCGCCGCGGGGTGGGCGAGGGCCGTGGTCAGGGCGCCGCAGGACAGCAGGAAAGAGATCGCCATGGCGCCAATGGCAGCGCCGGCCGCGAGGCCGCGGCTGCGGCGGGGCGTGAGCGCCCCGATGCCCGCCGCGAGCAGCGGCAGCGCGGGGATGAGCCAGAGGAATTGGACGGAGAGGCTCATGAGGCGGAGCGAAGCCGCATCGGTGCGGCCCCGGACGCAAAACGCATTTTCCCCGGCACAAGAAGAAGCAGGTCGGTTGGTCGTTCCGTCCCGCACGCGGGACGGAAGACTTGAGCTGCCCGGATTCCGCCTGAAGGCGGAACTACGAGCACGGGCTGTTTCCCAAGAGCTCCAATAGTTGATACCGCACCCAGTCTCTGAACACGGGCCGCGCCCGGTGTTTGGGAATTGGATGTTCGAAGTTTCACTGGAGCTTGGAGGTTGGTGCTTGGAGCTTCCTAGCCCTTGAGGTGATTCGCTTCCTGCAGGCGCACGTTCTTCTGGTGGCGGTAAATCGCGATGACCAGGGCCAGCCCGACGGCCGCCTCCGCGGCGGCGACCGCGATGGAAAAGAGCACAAAGAGTACGCCGGTGGCCGGCGCGGGGGAGGGCCCGAAGCGCCAGAAGGCGATGAAGTTCAGGTTGGCCGTGTTGAGCATCAGCTCGATGCCGAGCAGCACGAGAATGGTGTTGCTGCGCGCCAGGGCGCCGACGAGCCCGATGCAGAATAGCGTGCTGGAAAAAATCAGGCAGAGATGGAGCGGATCGAGGTTCATTTTCCGCCTTCCGGGGCCGGGCTGCTACCGGTCCGTGGCTCCGGCGCCGCCAGCACCACCGCACCGAGCAGTGCGACGGTCAGAACGACGCCGACGACCAGAAGCGCCACGGTGTGCGGCCCCATGAGCTGGGTCCCGATGTCGCGGACCGTGACGATGGGCGCAGGGGTGTTTTCCACGCGGAGCGGGCTGCTGAGCACCCCGCCGAGCAGCACTCCAAAGACCGCGCCACCGGCGAGGAAGCCGGAAAACGCGCGGCCGAAGGAGTCAGGCCCGACGGTAAGATCCGCCCGCGAGCGGCGGGTGAGCAGGACCGAAAAGAGGACGATCATCGAGACGGCGCCCACGTAGACGAGCACCTGCGCGAAAGCCACAAATTCGGCCCCGGCCCAAAGGTAAAACGCGGCCACGCCCGCCCAGCTCGCAATCAACAACAAGGCGCTGTGAATGAGGTTGCGCAGCATCATCGCCACCGCGGCGGGGCCGAGGGTGACGAGAGCGATGAAGATGAAGGGGAGACTCATGACGCGGCGTAACGGTACGTGCGCGGCGCGACGCCGGAGCTGAGCTGGCGGCCCAGCACGACGAAGGGCACGATGATGAGTGCGGCGCAGACGGGCCAGCGGGCGAGTTGCAGGGTCGCGGAGTGGTTGGACATCAGCGACCAGACCATCGTGTTGCCGAGATTGATGAGCGCGAGTGGCACGAGGAACTTCCACGCGAAGCGCGTGAGCTGGTCGATCCGGAGCCGGGGGAAGGTGGCGCGGATCCAGATGAAGCCGAGCAGCAGCCCGATCAGCTTCGCGCCGAACCAGGCGTAGGACGGGATGAACTCAAGGAACGGCAGCGGGGCGCGCCAGCCCCCGAGGAAGAGGGTGATCGCCATGCCGCTCAGCGCGATCATGCCGAAATATTCCGCCATGAAGAACAGGGCATACTTGAACCCGCTGTATTCCGTGAGGTGACCCGCGATGAGTTCGCTCTCGGCCTCGGGGAGGTCGAACGGCGAGCGATTCGACTCGGCGAGAGCGGCGATCATGAAGATGACAAAGCCGGCGAAGCCCCACGGCGTGAACACGTGCCAGTGCGGGAGGAAACCGAATTTCCAGCCGGCCTGCGCCTCCACGATGCCGGTGGTCGAGAGCGTGCCGGCGATCATCACCACGGGCACCCACGAGAGCAGCAGCGGCAGTTCATAGCTAATCAGCTGCGCGAGCGCGCGCATCGCGGCCAACATCGAGTATTTGTTGTGGCTCGCCCAGCCCGCCATGAAGACGGCGAGCTCGGTCGCGGCGCCCGCGGCGAAAAAGTAGAGCACGGCGGCGTCGAGCTCGAGCGGCACGAGGTTCCGGCCGTAGGGCAGCACCGCAAACGTCAGGATCGAAAACGCCAGCATGGCGACCGGCGCCAGAAAGTGCAGGAGCTGGTCGGCGTCGCGTGGGACAATGTCTTCCTTCGTGAGGGACTTCACCCCATCGGCGAACGGCTGGATCAGGCCGAAGAAGCGGATGTTGATAAAAGGAATCGGCGCGCGGTTCGGGCCGGGGCGGTTCTGGACACGGCCGAGAATCTTTCTCTCCGCCAGCGTGAGGAAGGCAAAGAGCGTCCCAAAGATCGCGAGGATGGCAACGATGGCGATAAGCGCGTTGACGAGCCAGCGCCACGGCTCGGGCAGGAAGCCGGTGACCGCGTCGCGCAGCAGCTGCGGGAGGCGCTCAAGCAGCGCGTCGGGCGTCGTGCTGACCGCGGCGATCATGGGGCTGGCGACGACGGCTTGGGGGCTTCCGCGCTCGGCGCGGCGGGCAGTTTCGGAGCAATGGCGGGTGCCACGGGCTTCGGTGTCACGGCGGGCGTTCCCGGCGCGCCCGCGGTCACCGCCGGTTTCGGCGCAGCCGCAGCAGCCGCTGCTTTGGCCGCCGCGGCGGCCTGGACCTTATCCTCGGCGGCTTTGCGTTCCGCGGCGAGCCGGCCGTCAACCTCGGCGGCTTCGGTCGGGTGGATCGCGTGATAGTAGCTGTTGGGTTTCGCGAGCTGGTTCCGGTCGAGCAGGAGCGCCGTGAAACGGTCGGTCGTCGCGATTTCGTAGACCTGATCCATCTTGATCGCCTCGAACGGGCAGACCTCGACGCAAATCTGGCAGCTCATGCAGACGGACGTGTCGATGTCGAAGACCAGGGGGAAGATTTGGAGTTTGCCGTTGGCATCGGGCTTCTGGTCCTTGCTCTTCTCAATGTAGATGCACTGCGGGGGGCATTCCTTCTCGCAGATCTGGCAGGCGACGCAGCGCATCGTCCCCATCGGATCCTCGGCGTTCTCGGTGACGAGAAACGGGAAATTGCGGTAGTTCTCCGGCAGCTTCGTCTTCACCTCCGGATACTCGACCGTCGTCAGCCGGGAGGGATCGTGGAAGCTCCCGACGAAATTTTTCGCCGTGACCGCGAGACCTTGGAGTAAGCCGGTGCCGAGCATGGGTGGATTAGAAGAGGGAATCTAGGATCTGGAATCCAGAATCGAGAATCCAGAATTCTGAGTCCGGCAGATGGCACGCGCCGCAACAGAGCGCGGCGAAGCGAAAGATCCCTGATTCTGAATTCTGGATTCATGGGATTCCTGCTGGTTCACCGATCCACCTCCCCTAAGACGATATCGATGCTGCCGAGAATGATGACCGCGTCGGCGACGGTTTGCCCGAGGCACATGTCCTCGAGGACGGTGAGGTTGACGAAGGAGGGCGGGCGCACGCGGTAACGATAGGGGTTCGGGCTGCCGTCGCTGATGAGATAAAAGCCGATTTCACCTTTCGGGCCCTCGATCCGGCCATACACTTCGCCGGCCTTCGGGCGGAAACCGCGGATCTTCGCCTTCGGATCCATGATGGGCCCGGCCGGGAGACCGGTGAACGCCTGTTGGAGAATCTTGATCGACTCGCGCATTTCGAGGACGCGGACCATGTAGCGGTCGTAGACGTCGCCGTGGGCGCCGAGCGGCACGCGAAAATCGAACCGCGGATAGACCCCGTAGCCGTCCACCTTGCGCAGGTCGTAGTTGACCCCGGTCGCGCGCAGCATCGGGCCGGTGACGCCGGCGGCGGTGGCGAGCTCGGGCGAGAGCACGCCGACCCCCTGGGTGCGGGCCATGATGATCTCGTTGCCGGTGAGCAGCGCCTCAAACTCATCGAGAAATACCCCGTAGCGGTCGGTGAGCTTCTTCGCGCCCTCGAGCCAGTCGGGCGTGGGGTCGACGCGGCAGCCGCCGAACCGCTGATAGTTGCACATCATGCGCGAGCCGCTCAGCGATTCGAAGAGATCGAGGATGTATTCGCGCTCGCGGAACGCATACATCAGCGGCGTGCCCGAGCAGCCGCAGTCCTGCATAAGGAAACCGGCGAGGCACGTGTGATTCAGCAGGCGCGTGAGCTCGGCGAGGATGACCCGGAGGTACTCGGCCCGCTCGGGGACCGGCTGGCCGGCGAGTTTCTCCACGGCAATCGCATAGGCCCAGTTGTTCGTCATCGAACACAGGTAGTCGAGCCGGTCTGTGTAGGGCATCGACCCGAGGTAACTGGTGTTTTCACCGAGCTTCTCGTGGTTGCGGTGCAGGTAACCAAACACCGGCTTCAGTTTCACGATGGTCTCGCCATCGAGCGTGACGATCATCCGGAACACACCGTGGGTCGAGGGATGGTGCGGCCCCATCGAGACCTCGAGCAGGTCGCCGTGAAATTGGTCGTGGACCGCGCGGACGCTGGAGCCGGAGGCGGGGGCCAAAGGGGAGAGGGGGGCGTTCATGACTTTGCGCCCTCCATCGCCGAGGCTACGGAGGGTTCGCCCGGCGGCTGCGCCGCAGGCGAAGGATAATGGACTTTGGCCTTGGCCAAAACCGTGCCGTGTGGCGTGGGCTCCCACTCGTAGTCGTCCGGCTCCACGTAGTCCTTCCGCATCGGGTAATCCTTGAACTCGTCCCACATCAGGATGCGGCGGAGATCGGGATGCCCGTCGAATTTGATGCCGTAGAGATCGAAGGCTTCGCGCTCCTGAAACTCGCACCCGCGCCACATGGGCGTGAGCGACGGTACCGTGACCTGGTCGGTGCGGTTGCCGGTGCGGAGCCGGAGAATCACGGGGCCATGGCGCAACGCGATCGAGTAGAGATGGTAGACGACTTCGAGGTAACCCGGCTGAATGCGCTTGGTCTTTTGCTCGACCACCTTGGCCGGGCCGCCGGCGGGGTCGGGCACCGTGCTTTTCGTCGTCTCGATGATTTCCTTCTCGGGCCAGTCGATGCCCGTGACGTTGGAGCACTGGTCGAGCTTGAGCGTGGTGTCGTCGCGGAGGAATTGCGCGATGGCCTGGGCGTGGGTGGCGCCGAGGAGCAGCGAGTGCTGGGCAGCGGTGCCGGGGTTCGGGACCACGGTGACCTCGGCGCCGGGAAACCGGGCGAGAAGGCGGTCGCGAATCTGTTCAGGGGTTTCCATGCGGGTCACTCTTTGCGGACGATGGAGGGCGCCTGCCAGACTTCGGGATTGGCCGGCGGCTCGAGATCGTGTTCGCCGAATTCCGGCACGGGGCAATTGCAGTTGAGGTCGTCGCGGAGGTGGCGGGGCGCGTCGGGGCCGGAAATCTTGAATCCCTTGATCTTCTTCTGGATTTCCAGCAGCCCGTGGAGCAGCGCTTCCGGGCGCGGCGGGCAGCCGGGGATATAGACGTCCACCGGGATAAAACGGTCGATGCCCTTAAGGACATTGTAACCCTGCTTGAACGGCCCGCCGGAAATCGCGCAGGCGCCCATGGCGATGCAGTACTTTGGCTCGGGCATCTGATTCCAGAGGCGGATGACCTGCGGCGCCATTTTTTTCGTGACGGTGCCGGAGACGATGAGCAGATCGGCCTGGCGCGGCGACGGCCGGAACACCTCGGAGCCGAAGCGCGCGATGTCGAACTTCGCCATCGAGGCGGCGATCATCTCGATGGCGCAGCAGGCGAGGCCGAAGTTGAGCGGCCAGACGGAATTGCTGCAGCCCCACGTGTAGAGTTCCTGCAGGCTGGTGAGCAGGATGCCCTGACGCCGGAGCTCGTCGCGATCGCGGTCGGTGATGAGGGGTGCGGCCGCAGCGACGGGCGCAGGGCTGGTGGGGGTCGCGGCGTCGCTCATGTTATTTCCACTCCAGATGACCGCGCTGCCAGGCCCAGACCAGGCCCTCGGCCAGCAACAGGATAAAGACCAGCATGGTGACCAGCGCGCCCGTGGACAGGCCGGTAAAGGTGACCGCGAAGGGCAGTAAGAACAGCACTTCGACGTCAAAAATCAGGAAGAGAATCGCGTACAGATAATAGTGCGCCTTGAACTGAATCCAGGAATCGCCGGTGGGTTTCACGCCGCATTCGTAGACGGCGTTCTTGTCGAGGCTGGGCTTGCTCGGCTGGAAGAAGCGGAACCACAATTGCGCGACCGAGAGCAAGATGAGCGGAAACGCGACCGCCACGGCGACGAAGAGGGCGAGAAAGGCGTGCGGGTGGTTACTCATCGGCGGCGTAGACAACAGGAATGGGAGCGCACTCCAACCTCAATTCCCATGCCACTGCGCATTTTCACTTTCTTTGCGCGGATTTTGGCGGGGGATGGGGGCTTGGTCATGGACGGGGGGTCGACCGGGATAAAGGCAGAACCACTAAGAATGGTCCGCCGGCAAATTTCAATAGGCAGTCTGCACGATTTATTTTAACGCGCTCCGCTAATTGGCCCATTAGCACCGCCGGTGAGAAACTTATTCCTTCTGGTTCGAGAGGGGCCTATAGGCAGGGTGATGACGCGCTGGGTTCGCCCTCGCGTTACCGGCCGCGCGGCGGAGCGCACGGCCCACCTGATGTCGCGCTGGTACTGGTTGGGCCGGGCACTCGGTGCGCGGCCAAGGCGTGGCGGCTTTCAGGTCGACGGTCCCAGCACGCGGCGCAGCTGGTGGGCGGATTCCGCCGGCGAAACCTTCAGGTAGTGCTCGCGTTCTTTCGGCCCGCGGCGGAGGGGTCGGTCGTCGCCGGGGGCAACGTGGGCGACCACCAGCACCGGGCCTTCCCCTGCGAATGCTTCGGCCATCCGCGCCGCGCATTTATCCGCGGTGGCGAAAACGTAGGTGCGCTTGAAGCCGGCCCCGCGGGCGAGCGCGGCGAAATCGACCTGGCCGGCACCGGGCACCGCCTGGTTGCCGGTGATTTCGTAGGTGCGATTTTCGAGCACGAACAGCACCAGATTGCGCGCGCCCGAATCGACAACCGTCACCAGCGTGCCCAGCGACATCAGCATGCTGCCATCACCGTTGAGACAGATCACCCTCCGCTCGGGTCGGGCCAGCGCGAGGCCGAGGGCGAGGTCCGCCGCGTGGCCCATCGCGCTGTCGGCCGAAGCGAAATCCAATTCGCTCGTCGAGTGCCGGCCCCAGGCCCGCACCGCGGCCATGGTGGTCACCACCACGGCGTCGCCCCGCACCCGGGCCAGCGGGGCCATCAATTGGTCCTTCGTCATCATGTGGTATCCCGGGTGAGGAGGAGCGCTGCGGGATGCTCCCGTTCCCGCGCGCGATCGAGAGTCGGGTGAATTTTTACCACGTCGGTGTCGTCGTGCAGAAAATCATAAGGCAAGCCCCACGCCTGCAGCGTCGGCTCGAACAGGAGCGCGCAGGAATCCACGTCCGGCTGGCTGAGAGCGCAGCCGTCCACGGGAGTCGCGGGCGGCCGATCGCGGTGCCCGGCTGGCAGCGTGGAATAGCCGCGATAGGTTAGGAGGCAGAGCAGCGGAATGCGCATGCGCATGGCGGTGCCTCGGAGGGCGTCGCCGCTTTCGAGGAAGCCGGTGTTCTGCATCAACACGGCCGGGTTGCTGCCGCCCATCCAGAGTCCCGCCGCCACCGCCCACGCCTCGCCTTCGCGCGTGACCCCAACGAGCCGGATGCCCGGTTGCACCGCCAACTGCTCGAGCAGAGACTTCGAGGCGTTGTCGGGCAGCGCCACCACGTGAGTGATGCCGCAGGCGCGGAGCTGCTCGAGAATTAGCTGGCCATGGGGAGCGGAACTTTTGGAAATCCGGAGAGGCGGAGGGCAGAGGGGCAGAAGAACGCTCAACGCTCAACTTTTAACGCCTAACGTTTAAGGTTCCGGGACATCGCGCGTAAGTCCGGGAGAGTGGCCTTAAGGAGGCCTAGCGGCGGTCATGAACTTTGGAGTGCGGCGACCCGGCGCCGCTTTCTGCGGCGCGACCCGGCGCGCCGATCGGAAATAGCGACGAACTGGAGTTCGTCGTCAAAAGCGGCGCCTGGTCGCTGCACTCCAGAGAGGTCGTCAGGCACTTTTGACCCACGGTCTCTGGAGCCGCGGCGCCCTCGTCGCGGTCCTTGATCATTTCGACGCGGGGTGGGTCGCGCACTCCGTGCGCGGCCGACCCGTTGGATTCGAACTCACGTTCGCCAGCGGTGGCGCTACGGGCCAAGCTGCCCGAAAAGCACGAGCCGGCCAGACGCGGCAACGGTGGCGGCACCGATCTGGGGATGCGCCAGACAGAACGCCGCGATCGCGGAATCAGGCATCACGAAAAACGCCGTGGACAGCGCGTCGGCGAGCGTGGCGGTGGGGGCGAGGGCCCAGGCACGGCTCGCCCGAGTGGCGGGTAGGCCGCTGCGGGGAACGATGAGGTGGGAGCCTTTTACCGCGGTGCCGGAACCGCTGAGGGCCGCCTGAACCAGCGGGAGGGCGCGATACGACGCGTCTTCCCCGAGACCGATGAGCCAGCCCGGAGTGGCGGGCGGGGCGGCCAGCGCGAGCGCCGTGCTGTCACCGCTATTGAGGCAGGCGGAGGTCACCTGCCACTCGGCCAGCACTTCCGCCATGCGATCGAGCGCGTAGCCTTTGCCAATCGCGCCGAGGTCGAGGTGGAGCCGTTGGACATGGGATGTGACCGTGTGCGCCGCGGGATCGAGGGTGAAGCGCGGCGCGTCGCCCGCGAGATCCGGCCCGCGATCGGAGGCGTAGGCCGGGTCGAAGGCGCGGTCGGTGGCGAGGCTCGCGTCGGCGGCCAGCAAGAGGCACTCCAGCGCGTCGTGGCCGATGCGCATCGTCTCGCCGTCGGCCAGACGATTGGCGCGCGCGATGTCACTCGACTCGACATACCGGCTCAATTCACCCTCAAGGCGATCGAGTTCGCGAAAGGCCGCGGCGGAAACCTGACGCGCGTAGGCTTCAGGTTGATCCGCGATCGTGATGGCGAAATGCGTCGCCATCGCTTCGTGGCTAAAAGTCAGTCCGATCATACGGTCAGTGTGACGACGAAGAGCTGGGCCCGGTGATGCACCACCAAGCCGCCAATCCATTAGCCTCAAAAAAGCCTGGCGCGACGGAGTCGCCACCAAACTCGAGCCCCCAAGTCATTAGCCGTAAAAAGACGCAAAAGGCGCAAAGAAAGGCAGGGACAGGGACGGAGTAGAATTCTTCCAGCAGCCTTGTTTCAAGCAACCGCGCAAGGTGGGCGTCAGCTCGGTTTGTTTTTGCGCCTCTTGCGCTTTTTTGCGGCCATTGCCTTGGCGAGGATCTCCTCGTATTCGGCGAGGATGCTGCAGAACAGTAGCACGAAATTTGCCCGGGGTGGCGGCGGAAATTCCCGTAGCGTCTATAGACGCTACGCAAGCTCCAGCCGTGGCCCTTGATTTTTTGTGCCTTTTTGCGGTGATCAAATTCCGTTCGGATCGGCAGCGATAGAGTGATCATGGGCCTCGGTTTTACTCCTAACGTGGCTTTGCGACTGTCCGGTTCCACATTCGCCAGCGGAGGGTGAGCATCGTCAGAGCGGGGCGCCACCAGAGGCGGCCTAGGCCGTATTTGGAATCGCCGTGGCGCCGGGCGTAATGCCGGACGGGATGTTCGCCCACGCGAAAGCCGGCGGCCACGGCGAGCGAGGGAATGAAACTCTGCAGCAGTTCCATCGTCTGGAACGCTCGGCCCACTTCCCGGCGAAAGACCCGCAACTGGCAGCCGGCGTCGTGCACGCCATCGTCGAGGACCCCACGGCGCACCGCGTTCGCCAGCCGCGACATCCTCCGGCGCAGCCAGGAGTCATGACGGTCGACACGCCAGCCGCACGCGAGGTCGAGCCCGTTAGACTCCAGCATCGCCAGGAGCGTCGGCAGATCGCGCGGATCATTCTGACCGTCGCCGTCCATCGTTGCAATCAATGCGCCGCGGGCCGCCCGCAAGCCGATCAGCAGGGCGGCGGCCTGGCCCCTGCGTTCGGGCAGGCGAATTTCGCCGCACTGGGGCCAGCGCGCGAGGGCGGCGGCGATTTCCGCGCCGGTTTCATCGGTGCTGCCGTCGTTCACCAGGATGATTTCAAACGTGCGCCCGAGGGCGGTGAGCACCTCGACGGCCGTGGTCAGCAGCGGCGTGAGATTGCCGGCCTCGTTGTAGACGGGAATGACGAGGGACAGCGACGGCGTCATCGGAGGGCGGTAAACACGACGCAGAGAAATCCCGGTCGCAGCCCGAGAATGGATTCCTGATAGCGGCCGTGCAATCGCGCGCGGACGGCGTCGGCTTGCGCGGCCGACACGATGACGAGTGCGCCTTCGCAGTCGGTCGGCGGGGTGGACCAATAGCCGACCTTCGCGAGCCCGCGAAAATACCAGGGCAGCGGCCAGTACTCCTCGCTGATCATGCGCACCGGTCGATCGGGAAATTCGGCCAGCGCCGCTGCGGCGAGCGAGCGAAACTTGAGGACGTCGGGCGAACTGTGGACGTAGGCGTACGGATTGCGTTCGTCGGCGGGGCGAACGAAGGCGGCGCGCCACGACTGATGCGTGAGGGAAGCGAGGCAGACAAAGCCGATGGCGGCCGCGGCAATCTTTCCGGTGTTCAGCCGGGTGATGGCGGCGAGCGCCCCGGTGGTGAGCAGGGCGAAGCCCGGGACCAAGTGCACGGTGTGCCACGGCGTCTTGTAGGGTGTGAGCGAAAGCGCGGCCACGATCACCAAGGTGTAGATGGCCGCCCACCGGAGCAAAGTCTGCCGACTGAAAACGGCCACGCCGAGACCGCCGCACGCGAGCGCGGTGAAGACGATTTGTTCCCAGAGCAGCCCGCCATCGCGCCGCCACCCGAAGAGGCTCAGGTAGTACCACCACGGCTTTTCATGGCCGCTGGCGCCGGAAAGCTTGGTCCAGCCGCGGGCGAGGGCGGTGAACGCGTCGGGGAGTCCGGCCGGGTTTGCGCCCAAGGAGGATTGCAGCAGAGCGAACGTGAAAAAGGCCGCGCCCACCGCCACCAGCCCATCGCGCCACGGGAGAAGGGCGGTCGGCCGGCGGGCTCTGGCGAAGGACGCCGCCACTGCCGCCGCGCCGAGAAACAGCGCGGCATTTCCCTTGGTCGCCTGCATCAGTCCGATGCAGGCACCCGCGGCGGCGGCCCAGCGCAGATTCCCTTTGCACCACCATTGGCCGGCGCAGACCAGTGCAGCCAGAGTAAAAGTGACCAGCAGCGTCTCCTGAATAAAATAGCGGCTGTAGTAAACGGCGGGCGGCGACACCGCCAGCAAGGCGGCCGCCACCATTGCCGGCCAGCGGCCCAGGGGGATGGCGAGGGCGGCCAGCAAGAGAACCGCCGCGGTGCCCGCGAGCGCAGGGACGAGGCGGATGCTGGTTTCAGTCAGCGCGGCGAGCGTGTGTTCCCCGCGCAGCCAGGCGATCGGCAGGGTGGCGTAATAGAGGGTCGGGCCGTGATGATCGCCGGGGTCGTAGACGTAGCGTCCGTGTTCGAGGAGTTCGCCGGCCTTTACCGCCTGGTTGGCTTCGTCCGCGTGCATCGGCCGGCGCGCGAGGTCGTGGGTGCGGAGCCAGAGCGCGACCAGGGCGATGAAAGTGAGCGGTAACCAGCGTTGGAGCGGCGGAGGGAGAATGGCACACGGTAGTGGGAAGGGGGCTGCGGGGACAAGCGCGGGGCGAGTGCCGGGCGGGAGCCCAGCGAGGCGCTTTAGACCAACGTTCACTGGAGCCGCGATGCCCTCGTCGCGGTTTTTTCACATTTGCACGCGGCGAGGGGCCGCGTCTCCAGCGGAACGACCGTGGCGGAATGGGTAAAAGTTCATGACAGCCTCTAGCCCGCATCCATCATACTCCGGCAGGTTTTTCGGGAGTTTTCCTGTGACAATACGAAAATCGGCTACGCCGGTTCGCGCGGGTGACCCCGACGCCGATTTTTGCGCCGCAGGGCGATGCGCCACCGCCTGGCACCGCGATTTCGGCGAAAATGGGCATAGCTTCCCTACGCCATTTTGTCCCCGCCGGTCCGAGCTAAGCCGTAACAATTCCGTCGGAGGGCGTTTTCTCTCCGAAAACGAAGGCGCTGAAAGATGGACGGCGACCTCCGGGCGCCGTCTCCGAAGGTACGCTCGAAGAACGCGCCCGGAGGTCGCGTTTCACCCCAATCCAACTGCATCGTTACGCCCTAAGTCCGACACTGGTTCAGCCGGGTTCTGTCCCAGCGAGCAGTTGAGCGTGCGCTTGGGCAAAGAGGGCCTGGCGGGCAAAGGCGCTCGCCAGCCGCACGTGCACCCGGCGGACCGACACGGTCACGTGGGCGGCGATTTTGAGCAG
>SIBR01000033.1 GCA_009695065.1 Opitutus sp.
CCTGGACACCTTCTTCCGCTTCTACAACGAGCAGCGGCCGCACAGCGCCTTCGGCATGGCCAACCCGAAAACACCGATGGAAGTCTATCGGCAGCCCATCGCACTTGCCATCAACCAATGACGACCCGATACATCCGTCCGACTTCGGGTCGACTCCTGCGGCAAGCTCTTCGGCTCCTGTCCTCGGAGTCGGCCAAGGCTTCTAAAGCGCCTTTGTCTCTCATAACTTAATCTCCTCGATCCGCTGTCCAACGGATGGGGTCCACCTCACATCCTCGAAGAGATCCGCGAGGTCATCAACGCTAACATCGCTACGTTTGAAACCGAGGCGCTGGACCGGTCGCACGACTCGATCGGGTGATCGCCGCTCGTTGAGGGTGGCTACGAGGTGATCAACGCGAACCTCGCGAATTTTCGGACAGACGCGACCAGTCAGGGGTAAAGCTGAAGCCGCGAACAATCGCGCACGTGTTGTCACTGGCGTTGTCAGTTGGGCATTTCCGAAACAACAAAAAACCCGTTAACAACTAGAGGCTAACGGGTTCCGAAACTGGTGGACCTTACTGGACTCGAACCAGTGACCTTTTCCATGTCAAGGAAACGCTCTAACCAACTGAGCTAAAGGTCCGCAAAATTTGGAGGGGGGAATAAGCACTGTGAGGCATGGCTCGCGCAAGCAAAAAGCCGTCGAAAAGAACGGAGCCGGTTTTGCCTGACGACGGAGCCTGATGAGCCATGCGGCCGCCGACGGGTATGCATCCGCATCGATTGCGGGTTCAAGGCGGTGGTGGATGCGAAAAGTAAAAATGAGGCGCTTGAAAGCCGCGGCCATTTCGTGCGCAGATGCGGGATGCTTCAGTCGCTCCGGATCAAGAACCTCGCTTTGCTGGAAGAAGTGGCGCTCGACTTCGAGGCGGGGTTCACCGCGGTGACCGGCGAAACCGGCGCGGGCAAGAGCATCCTGCTCGGGGCGTTGAGCCTGCTGGCCGGCGAGCGCGCGGACAAGACCATCATCCGCCAGGGCGCGGCGGCGACGGAGGTCGAGGCCGGATTGTATTTCGAGAACGCGAAGCGGATGAATGCGCTGCTGGAGGAACTCGACCTGCCGCCGTGCGAGGACGGCCGGCTGATCCTCAAGCGCAGCCTGCCGCGCGAAAAGCCGCCGAAGATCACGGTCAACGGCAGCCTCTCGACGCTCGCCGCATTGCAGCGTCTCGGCGAGCACTGGGTCGATTTTCACGGGCCGAGCGAGCCGCGGCGCCTCCTCAAGGAGAGCTGCCAACTGGAGTTGCTCGATCTTTTCGGCCGGGCCGGGGAGACCGCCGCCACCTACCGGGCGAGTTACCGCACGTGGCGCGAACTTCTCGCCGAACGCGACCGGATCGCCCGCGAAACGAAATTGTCGCCCGATCAAATCGATTTTCTCGGCAACCAGCTCGCGCAAATCGACGCACTGGAGCTGACCGACGAGGCGATCGAGGCGCTTGAGCGCGATCACCAGCGCATGAGCCGCTCGCAGGAATTGATTGAGCTCGCGTCGGCGCTGGCCGCCGGGCTGACGGGCGAGGAGGGCGTGCAGGGCCGGGTGGCCGCGCTGTTGCGCGAGGCGCGGCAACTCGAGGGCATCGATGCCGCCAGCAAGCCCCTAGCGGACCGGCTGGCCTCGGCCGTGGTCGAGTTGAACGACCTCGGCGCCGAATTTTCCGCGCTCGGCAACGAATTGCAGTTCGATCCGGAGCAGGCCGAGCAGCTTGAGGCGCGGATGACGACGTGGCTCGAGCTGAAGCGCAAGCATGGCGGCGACGTGCGCGCCGTGACGGCCGCGCGGGACGAACTGCGGCGCCGGCTCGAGGTGCAGGGCGATCTCGAGGGCACGCTTGGCCGTCTAAAACAACAGATCGGCACCGCCGCGCGCGCAGCGAAGAAAGATGCGCAGACCCTCCGGGCCGTACGTGAAAAGGCCGCGCGGGACCTGGCGAAAGTCGCGGCGCGCGCGATCCTCCAGCTTGGCTTTCAGAAGGCGGAGTTTCAGGTGCGGATCGTGGCGCTGCCCGAACTGGGGCCGGCCGGCGATTGCTCCTGTGAGTTTTTGTTTTCGCCCAACGTCGGCGAGGCGCCGCTGCCGTTGAACCGGGTGGCATCGAGCGGCGAACTCGCCCGCGTCATGCTCGCACTCAAGACCGTGCTCGCGGATCTCGACGATGTGCCTCTGCTCGTGTTCGACGAAGTCGATGCCAACGTCGGCGGCGAGATTGGACGCGTAGTCGGGGAGAAAATGGCCGGGATCGCGCGCAGTCATCAAGTGCTGTGCGTGACCCACCTGCCGCAGGTGGCGGCTCAGGCCACGTGTCATCTGGTGGTGGCCAAGGATCAGTCGAAGGATCGCGCGGTGGTTTCGATCGTGCCCATCCAGGCCAGCCGGAAGGCGCGGGTGAGCGAACTCGCGCGAATGCTGGGCGACCGCACGGCGAAGAGCGCGCTGGCGCACGCCGAGGAATTGCTGCCGCGGTAGGTGCGGCCCGGCTTTGCCGGCGACTTATCGCAGGAAAGCGCCCGCGGCCGCCCGCGCCGCCGCGCCGCCAAGGATCCGCCAGAGGTCGCCCGAGTTCACCTGTGCGGCGCTGCCGCTCAGCGTGAAGGGCATGCTCATTGGATAATATTGTTTGTCGGCGGAGGTGCCGTTGAGGACGCCGAGGCGGTTCAGGAGCTGCGCGAGGTGGGCCTTGCCCGCGAGTTTCAGCTGCAGTTCGAGCGGCTGGTTTTGATTCGGGACCCCGGCCTGGTGCGTGATGCTGCCGGTGCCGCTCAAACGCATCGACGGCGACAGGAACTCGACGGTGGTCAGCCTCAGGTTGAGGTCGGCCCCGCGCTCGATTTTCATGGTGAACGTGTCAAAGGCCATTTCGTTCAACTCCGTGTTCTCCCGCTCCAGTTCCTTGAGGCGCTTCGCCTCGTTGACCTCCATCATGCCGAACTGTCGCTTCCAACGGTGATAGGTCTGCTCCGAGATGTTCTTTTCCTTGCTGATCTCCACGATGCTTTTGCCGCCGTCGGCCGCCCGCAAAATGCGGATCTTGTCTTCCGTCGTATGTCTTTTGCCTTTCATGGTCTGGGCCTTTTTCTTGGCCCAGACTAACACCCAAGGCGGCTCAAATTTTCGGGGTCAGGTCAGGAGGCTTGGCGCGGGATTGAGACGGGTCAAGCGAGGCGCCGGGATCGGCCGGCCGGGTGACAGTGCGGTGCGTGGCGGTCGCCACCGCGCCGGTCGGATGATTGCTTTTCTTTCTCAGGTTCGCCGCGCAAGGATTGCGCCCGTTCCCCATAGAAAAGCTCATTCGCTTTCTCGCGGTGTTCACCGCGTTCACGGCCTTTGCCTTCGCGGAGCCGTTCGCCCCTTCCGGCATCTTCCTAACTTGGCAGCACGATCCAACCACGACCATGACGATCGACTGGCACTCGATCGACGGCGAGGACGGCGAGATCGAACTCGTTAAGAGTGAGGCCCAGCACTAGATCCCCATCACCATCCCCGTGGTGGCCAAGGCGCGGACGGCGGTGCTGGAGTATCGGGCCCTGGGAGCGGGCGCGTGGATCAAGGCGACCGGAAAGAGCGAACCGTATCCGTTTGTCGAGGAGCGCTGCAGGGCCTGCATCGCGACGGCTACAGCCAGCCGTTCGCACCGCAGGGGAGAACCATTCACCGGGTCGAGCTGACCGGCTTGAAATCGGACACGCTTTACGAGTTTCGCTTCGATGCCGAGGGCAAGGTGCATCGCTTCCGTACGCTCCCGCAGACGCTGTCGCGCGAGGTGCGCATCGCGATGGGTGGCGACGTGGGTTACGGGGTTTGGACGGAGCGGATGAACCGGCTCGCGGCGTCCTACGATCCCGACTTTGCGGTGTGGGGCGGCGACCTTGCCTACGGCGACGGCGAGCGGCAGCGCCTGGGCCGCTGGTACAGTTTTTTGATTCGCTGACGAAATCATTCGTGACGAAGGACGGCCGGCGCATCCCTGTGCTCCTTACGACGGGCAACCACGAGACGACCGGTGGTTACTACGCGAGTGCGAAGATCACCGCGCTGCTCAAAGGGCCCTATGTACAGGACGACGCGACGCGCCGGAAGATCGCGCCCTATTTTTTCAGCTTCTTCGCGTTCCCGGGACAGCCGGGCTACAACGTGATGGACGTCGGCAACTACCTGAGCGTGGTCCTGCTCGATTCGGGCCACAACAATCCGCAGGACGGCGCGCAGGCGGCGTGGCTCGACCAGACGCTCGGCGCGCGGGCGAAGGTGCCGTATGTTTTTCCTGTCTACCACGTGCCCGCATTTCCGTCGCTGCGTTCACAGACCGATCCGAGCGTCGTGGGTGGGCGCCGCAATTGGGTGCCGCTGTTCGAAAAGCACCATTTGCCGGTCGTGTTTGAGAATCACGACCACAACTACAAGCGCACCTACCCGATCAAGGACGGCAAAAAGGATCCGGCCAACGGGACGGTGTATCTCGGCGACGGCTCATGGGGCGTGCTCGTGAGCGGCGTGGCCGAGGATGCGGCGGAGAAGCGCTGGTATCTGGAGAGAGCGGAACCGCTCAATCATTTCATCCTGGCGCGCCTGACTGGCGCCGGCGCGCAGTTCGAAGCCATCAGCCTCAAGGGCGACACGATCGATCGCTACAGCGTGAAGCCGCGCTGAGGGGGAACCCGACCGGCGATCTGAGAAAAGCCGGAGGAAATGCTACGGCGCTCCGGCTTTCGCTGCGAACGCGGCTTGTTCCGCCTTCGCACCCGCCTGCAGCAAGTGGGTGATGCACTCCACGTCGTAGACGCAGCCGCCCCAGGGTCCGCCACTCGCATTCTGCAGCGCGGCCCAGAGGCGGGTGTCGGCGGGGACGCGCGGGTCCATCGCGAGGTCGGGGTGCATGGGGCGCGCGGCGAAGTCGGACTCGGGGATGTTGAGGACATCGACGGAGCCTTCGAGCGTGCGGGTGTCGACGCGCACGCGGATGAGGTCGCCGTTGCGGACTTTCCCGATGGGGCCGCCGGCCCAGGCTTCGGGACTCACGTGGCCGAGGCAGGCTCCCGTGGATACTCCCGAGAAACGGCCGTCGGTGACGAGCGCGATGCGTTTGCCTTCCTTCATGTATTTCAGCGCATTGGTGATTTGGGCGGTCTCGGGCATGCCAATGCCGGGGCCGAGGCCGATGAGGACCATCGTGTCGCCGGCTTTTACGCTGCCGGATTTGAGCGCCGCAATGGCGCGGGCCTCGGTCGTGAAGACGCGCGCGGGGCCTTCGTGGAGGTAAACACCATCCGCGCCGATCACGTCGGGGGCGATGGCGGTGCTCTTCACGAGTGCGCCCTCGGGGGCGAGGTTGCCGCGGAGAAACGTGATCGTGCTCGTGAGGCCGCGCTCGCGGGCGCGCGTCGGCGACATGATGACGTCGTCGGGGTCGATGCCGTCGAGGGCGGTGAGCTTGGCGCGGAGGCGCACGCGGCGCTCGGACGTTTCCCACCACGTGAGATTTTCGCCGAGGGTGCGGCCGGTGACGGTGCGGGCGTCGAGCTTGAGGAGACCGGCGTCGCGGAGGTGGAGCATCACCTCGGGCACGCCGCCGGCTAGGAAGACCTGCACGGTGGCGTAGTGCTGCGGGCCATTCGGGAGGACGTCGACGAGGCGCGGGACGGAGCGGTTGATGCGTGCCCAGTCGTCGACGGTCGGGCGGGGGAGGCCGGCGGCGTGCGCGATGGCGGGGAGGTGGAGCGTGAGATTGGTGGAGCCGCCGAAGGCCGCGTGGGTGACCATGGCGTTGTGAATCGAATCGACGGTGAGAAGGTCGCGGGTCTTCGTGCCGCGCTGTTCCAACTCCAGCAGGGCGAGGGCGGAGCGGCGGGCGAGGTCGCGCCAGATCTCGGCGCCGGAGGGCGCGAGGGCGCCGTGCGGGAGGGTGAGGCCGAGCGCTTCGGCGACGACCTGGCTGGTCGCGGCCGTGCCCATGAACTGGCAGCCACCGCCGGGGGAGCCACAGGCCTTGCAGCCCATCTCGGCGGCGTGGTCGAGGGTGATTTCCTCGCGCGCGAAGCGTGTCGCGAGCGTCTGCACCTTGCCGGTGTCCTCGGCCTCCTCGGCGAGGAGCGTCACGCCGCCGGGCACGAGGATGGTCGGGAGATCGGGCGAGCCGGCGAGGGCGAGCAGCATCGCGGGCAGGCCCTTGTCGCACGTCGCCACGCCGAGCACGCCGTGGCGGGTGGGGAGCGAGCGGATGAGGCGGCGGAAGATGATGGCGGCGTCGTTGCGGTAGGCGAGGGAGTCGAGCATGCCGGCCGTGCCGTTGGTGCGGCCGTCGCACGGATCGCTGCAATACGCGGCGAAGGGAATCGCGCCGTGCGCGGAGAACGTGCGCGCGGCCTCCTCCATGAGCAGCCCGACCTCCCAATGACCGGTGTGGTAACCGAGTGCGACCGGCGTGCCGTCGGGCGCGCGGATGCCACCCTGCGTGCTCAGGATCAGAAATTGTTTCCCGCGCATCGCGCCGGGGGCCCAGCCCATGCCGGCGTTTTGCGTCCACCCAAAAAGGTCGCCGCTGGCCATCGCGCGGAGCTGGGCCGCCTCGAGCGGCAGGTGGCCAGTCGGGCCGGGCGCGGTGGTGCGCAACGCGTAGATCGCTTCGTTGCCGGAATCGAAAATCGGGTGAGTGGACATTGGAGGGGCGAAAGAGGAGGGCGGCGAAACTGTGGCGGCTTCGGGGCGCGCGAACAGCCTGAATCGCGATCGCGCCGGCCGGATTGTCAGGCGGTCCGTCGTTTGACCGAGCGCGACACGGCGCAGAATCCGATCAGCAGGCCGGCGCCGAATCCGGTCACGTGCGCGAGGACGTCGATGTGGATCCCGCCGGCACCGTAGAGGCCGAGGACGGTCAGGCCCGCCGCCAGCGGAACGAACACGGAGCGCCAGCGGTGCGGATGATCGGCGCGGACGACGATGCGGATGGCGCGGCCGGTCAACAGCCCGAGCCCGGCAAAGATCGCGGTCGAGGCTCCGAGGGACCGGTAGGCGGCGGGATAGTTCATGACGGCCACGGCGAAATTCCCCGCGACCGACGAAAGCGCGATCAGCCCCCAGCCCCGGGCGCGCCCGAGCGTCGCCAGCACGGCGGCAAACACGAGGATCCCACTGAGCCCGTTCGAGACCAGGTGGTCGGCGTCCGCGTGCAGAAACAGCGCGGTGGCCGGCCGCCACCATTCGTGGCGTTCGAAGACTGCTTCCGCGTCGAGCGCGCCGGCCCCGGTCCAAGCGGGCCGCGTGACCTGACCCCAGTAAACCGCGATGACCCCCAGGCTCCAAAACAGGGGACTGAGGAAATCCGTGAGGCGCGGAACCTCGCCCGCTTCGAGCGGTGGCGGCGGCCAGTGCAGGCTCTCGTGGTCGAAGCGGCCGAGTTGTTCCCACGCCGACCCCGCGGCGGTCGGTTCCACGAGGAGGCGAATGCGGCCGCCGTCTGCCGGCACGAGCCAGCACGGCCAGCCCGTCGCCAGCACCACCAGGCTGTGCTGAAAAGCATCGGCCGGGGTCGCGTAGGTCCCCACCTCAATGAGGTCTCCGGGCCGCGGCTCGCTCTCCGCCGCGGTTGACAAATCCGACGATGACATCACCCGGATGGAAAAGCAGTCCCACGCCGGGTTCCACTGTGAAACGCGGCGGGGGCCGGCACGCGTGGAATCGTCGTTGCGGCGATTTCCGCCGCGCTTCATTTTCGAGCGCGATTGAACCCTCGTAAGATAAATTTCATCTCCGTCGTGCTGCTGGCGATCGGCCTGGGCGCGGCCCTCGTCATTTATTTGACGATTCCGGAGGACATGGTCGATCCGGTGGTGGAGGGGATCCGTTCCTCGAAAAAATATATGCGCGAGATGCGGGTGATCGGGGGATCGGCCACCCTGATGCTGTCGGATTTTGCGCATTGGTTCGCCGGCTTCTGGCGGGGCCGGGCGCTGGGCGGCACGGTGGCGGTTCTCACCGTGGTCGCGACGTTGATCTTCCGTTTTGTGGCGGCGCGGCCCGACATCTACGCGCCCGATCGGGCGCCGGGAAACAAGTCGTCCTAGCGCGTCGGCGCGCAGCGGGCTTTCGACCCGTGCCTCGCGTGGGAAAAAGCTGGGAGACTCGGCGGGGTTGGCTGACACTGAAGCATCCCCTCAACCTCATGAAGCCTTCCCCATCCCCGACCCGACGCCAGTTTCTCTCCACCACGGCCGCGACGGCCGGGGGCATGCTGTTGCTGGGGGGCGCGCGGAAACTCGTCGCTGCGTCCTCGGCGGTGGCTTCGACCGAACACTTTTATTATCGGCTGGGCCCGGCCTGGCCCTACATCGACTCGCAACGGAATAACAAAGCCTTCGGCTTCGGCGACGGTCAGATCGTGCTGTCCGAAGACAGCGGCAAAACGTGGCCGCATCGCGCGGCGTTCGCCGAGGCGGCCAACATCACGTTCAGCTGCATCCTGAAGAATGGAAACATCCTCTTCGCCACCCGGGAGCGGATCTTTCTGAGCACCGACAATCTGAAATCACATCGGCCCGCCCAGGTGCAGCATCGCGACGGCTCGCCGTATCTCCCGCACCCGCCCGTCGATCCCAAGCTGCCCGGCTGGTATTTCCACTCGCTGGATGGCGAGCACACGTGGGACGTGAACGGCCAGGAGATGCTCGTGTGGGGCAACTACTGCAATGTCGTCGGCGGCGCGGTGCCGGTGAACATCTACTATTCCACCGACAGCGGGCAGACCATCAAGGTCGCCTATTCCTTCGGGCAGAATGCGCGTTTCCAGCAGAAGGGCGCGAAGCCGGGCACGCTGCTGGGTGCGGCCGGGAATCCGGTCATCTGCCGGCACGTTCACTGCGTGGCCTATAATCCCGACGAGAACGCATTTTACGCCTGCACCGGGGATATCGACCGCGGGATTGGCAAGGAATGCCACTGGTTGCGCGGCACGTATGACGCGAGGGCGGATGCGTGGGACTGGAAGGTGGTCCTGTCGGTGGACTCCGATTCGCGCTTCAAGTCGGGCGGCATCAATTTCGTCGACGGCAGGCTCTACTGGATTTCCGACGCGAACGGCCCCAAGGTCGGGCCCCGGCACGATCGGGGCATTTTCACCTGTGCGCCGGCCGACCTCGCGAACCGCGCCGCCCATACGCTGTTGTTCAACCCCGAGTTCGAATCCGCGAACCTGATCATTCAAGACGGCGTGATGATCGCTTCCCATTGTGCCCCGGCTTCCACTTATGCCACGGGATTCATCTACTCGCCGGACATGGGCAAAACCTGGGTGCAGTACGACCTCAAGGAGTTCGGCCCGCGGTCGGGCGTGCGCTTCCACAAAAAGAACAGCGATGGCTGGTTTCGCGTCGATTTGAGAAAGGGCTGGATCGATTTCGGCGAAGTCCTGTTCATCAAGCCCAAGCGGTGAACGGAGGAGGGGGCTCCCTTTCTACCGGCAGTGGCGGATGTCGTGGGTGGAGTTCAGCCGCGCCGAGTTGCAGTTGGTAATTGGAGGAAGGTTTCATAATCACAGCGCCCGCGAAATACCCCGTGCTGAAGCGACGACAGTTTATCGGGATGGCCGCGGCCGGCGTCGTATGGCCCGCGGCCTTACGGGGTGGCGAATCCTTCCCTTCGGACGCGCTCGCTTAGGAGCTTGTAGCTATCAGCTTTGAGCTTTCGATCGATTCCGTGCTCCCAGCTCCAAGCTCTGAGCTTCGAGGGCTTTACGCGATGTTTGCTCAGAGCACGAAAATCCGGTCCATCCGCTGCGCCAGGTCGCGGGCGGTGGCGACGTTTTCCGCCTGGTCGCGGGGTTGCTCGGAGATGGCCCAGCCGTTGTAGCCGGCCTGGTCCAGCGCCGCCATGACCGCTGGCCAGTTCGTGCCGCCATCCAGCAGCTTCGGGCGCGGCGGCGCCTTCGCCGCCGGGTCCACCGGCGCCGTACTGTAGTCCTTGATATGCAGCCGCACGATGCGTTTCCCGAGGAGATTGATCCATTTCTCGGCGGCCGGACCACGCCGCCCGACATTGCCGATGTCGAAATGCCAGCCGACCCACTCGCTGTTGATCGCGTCGAGGTAGTCGACCGCCTGCTCCGGGGCCAGGATGAAGTCGTTGCCGACATTTTCGATGGCGATTTTCACGCCGAGGTCTTTCGCGACGGGGATCGCCTTTTTGACTTCGAGGAGCGAGCGATCCCAGCACTGCTGGTAGGTGACGCCGTTGCGGGCCACCCCCGGCACGAGCAGCACGCTCGTGGCGCCGTAGGCGTGGGCGTCGTGCAAACTGTGGATGAGCCCGTCGAAGCCGAGCTGGCGCGTCGCGGCGTCGGGCGCCGAGAGGGGCTTCACCCAATGGATGTGGCAGCACACGCTGGCGGCCTGCAGGCCGGTCTCCTTGAACGCGGCGATCACCTCGTCGCGATTCATGGCCCCCAGCGGCTCCACGCCCTCGAAGCCGGCCGCTTTCATCGCCTTGAACTGTTCGAGAACGGTGCCCTTGACGCCGATCGTCGAATGCATGATCGCCTTGCGGAGGTGACGCTTCGGGGCGGCATGGGCGATCGGAACAAAAGCCGCCGTCGCAGCGGCGCTCGCAGAGATTTTGAGAAAGGACCGGCGGTTCATGCCATGATCTCTGGGCGGTTTCGCCCGCCAGTGCGAGCCCGGACTTGGCGTCGGCCGAAAGCTGGTAGCTCTAAAAGCCCTCGAAGCACTAAAAGCTCTGAGCAGATCGCCGAAGCAGAAATCGCCGAGCTGCGAGCTTTCGATCCATGTTGATCACCGCCTTTCCGCGCTTCCGCGATCCGGTTTTATTTTCATCACTGATCGAAAGCTCAAAGCTGATAGCTACAAGCTCGTAGCTCATGTAAAAGCTTTGAGAGCTCGCAGCTCGCTTTTCAGCTCACCGCTGCCAAATCGGCGTCGACCATCAGCTCCGCCAAGGCCTTCATCCGCGTCTTCGCTTCCCAGCCCAGATGGTTCCGGGCTTTCGTCGCGTCGCCGACGAGGAGATGGGACTCTTTGGGCCGCACAAGCCGTTCGTCGAACTTGACGTACTGCCGCCACTCTAGGCCCACTCGGCTGAAGGCCGCATCGAGGAAATCCCCGATCGAATGCGGCTCGCCCGTGGCCAGCACGTAGTCGTCGGGTTTCTCCTGCTGCAGCATCAGCGCCATCGTCTCGATATACTCCTTCGCGTAGCCCCAGTCGCGCCTCGCCTCGAGGCTGCCCAGTGTCAGCTCCTTTTGCTTCCCTATCTTGATGCGCGCCGCCGCCATGGTGATTTTCCGCGTGACGAAGTTTTCGCCGCGCCGCGGTGACTCGTGGTTGTATGCGATCCCACTGCACACGAACAAGCCATGGGCCTCGCGATATACCCGGCACATCTGCGTCGCGAACGCCTTCGCGCAGCCGTACGGATTCACGGGATTGAAGGGTGTATCCTCGTTTTGCGGCGAGGTTTTGGGTGCACCGAAAATTTCCGAGCTCGCCGCATGGTACATCCGCACGGGGTGATCGAGATCGCGCAAGCTCTCGAGGAGGCTGAGCGTCGCCATCGCGTTTTCATGGCAGGTGACCTCGGGAATCTCGAAACTCAGGCCGACGTGACTCTGTCCCGCCAGATGATAAATCTCGGCGGGGGCGACTTTGCGCAGGAGACGCCGCAACGAGGTGGGGTCATTGAGCTCCCCGTAGTGCAACTGCAACCGCCCCTCCTGCCCCGCTGGGCCCAGCCGCAGTTGGTCGATGCGCAAGCGGTTGAACAAACTCGCACGCCGCACGAGCCCGTGCACGACATAGCCCTGCGCCAGCAAATGCTCCGTCAAATACGAACCATCCTGCCCGGTGATACCGGTGATAAACGCGGACTTCATGCACCGCCGAAGCTAGGAACCGGGCATCGAATTAAAAGCTAATAGCGGAGCGGAACTCTCGAAGTGAGCTCCAAGCTCAAACGAGCCGCGAGCTTGTAGCTACGAGCTATGAGCTTTTAGAGCTTTGAGCGCTCGCGCTTCAGCCGCGCGAGGCTGAACAGGCCGATGTCGTGGCGGGTTTCGCCCCGGTCCGCCAGATCGGCCAGAATCTCGCCCACGACGCTGCAGAATTTGAAGCCGTGACCCGAAAAACCGCACGCGATGCTCACCTGCGGATGGCGGGGATGGGGCGTGATGATAAAGTTCTTGTCCGGCGTGTTCGTGTACATGCAGGTCGCGCCCGTAAGGAAGCGGCCGTTCAACGCGGGGATGCGTTCCGCAATCGCCTCCCGCATCTGGGCGATCTCCGACTCGCGAATGCGGCGGTCGATCGTTTCCGGCGTGCAGACTTCCTCCGCCGGCGCCCGGTAGAACGCAATCTTCACGCCGCCCTGGGGGCCGTCGATTGCCGGGAACCCGTAAGGGGTCGCGCCTCCATCGGTGCCCCAGATGAAAATCGGAAACCGGTCGGGGAGGAACGGACCGATTCCGCCCACGGGATCGAACCAGTAAAGCACCTGCCGCTCGACCACCAGCGGGAGCCCGAGATCGGCCAGAATGCCCGGCGCCCAGGGGCCGGGTGAAATAATCAAGCGCACCGCCTCATACTGGCCGTGGTCCGTCGTCACCCGGACGCGGTCGGTGCCCACCGGTTCCCAGCCCAGGGCGCGTTCTTCGAAGTGCAGTTCGGCCCCGAGGCTGGCCGCGCGGTCGAGATGGGCCCGTACGGAGTCTTCGGGGCGGAGAAACCCGGCCTTGCGTTCATAGAGGGCCACCGTGTCGGCATCCGCTTGGATCGCGGGAAAGCGGCGGTGAATGTCCGCCGCTTCGAGGAGCTCGTGGGCCAGGCCGTATTCCCGGGCGCTGCGGACGCTCCCTTTGACGACGTCGGAGTCCGGCGGGCCGATCATCAACCCGCCCACCTCGCTGAGCACGGAAGCGCCGGTTTCCGCCTCGACCTGGCGCCACAGTTCGTAGGCTCGCAACAAGAGCGGAACGTAGGCGGGGTCCTCGTAATACGCCTGGCGGATGACGCGGGTTTTCCCGTGGCTCGATCCCCGGTCGTGCGGGGCGGTGAACTGCTCGATGCCGAGGACCCGCTTGTTTCGCTTCGCCAGTTGATAAATCGCGGCGCTGCCCATGCCGCCGAGTCCGAGGACGATCGCATCGTAGGTCATGAAAACGGGAAGGGGCAAAGCTCGGGTCCCTCGCCGGGGAGATCAAGCTCCGGGATCGGTGCTGAAATCAGATGAGCGGCGACGCAAACTGCGCGTCGATCAGTTCGCAGAAGTGATGGATCAGGAACAGATGGGCCTCCTGCGCCGCCGCCCCGCTGTCGCCGGGCATGATGAGCTCGCACGTGGCGAGGCCGCGGGCGCGGCCGCCGCCGCGGCCGAGGAACGCGACGGATTCGAGACCGAGCTTTTTCGCCTCCTGCAGCGCCTCGATCACGTTGGCGGAATTGCCGCTGGAGGTGAGCACCACGACGAGGTCGCCGGGTTTGGCGAGACCGGCGATCTGGCGGGCAAAGACCTGGTCGTAGCCAAAATCGTTGCCGATGCACGAGAGGAGCGAGCCGTCCGAAGAGAGCGCGATGGCCGGCAGGGAACGGCGGGGCTTCGCATAGCGCCCGACGAGCTCGGTGGCGAAATGGGCCGCCTCGGCGGCGCTGCCGCCATTGCCGCAGACGAGCAGTTTCCCGCCGCTTTGCAGCGTGGTGAGAATCATCCCGCCGGCCCGGTCGATGGCGGGTCGGATGGCCGGCAGGCCTTGGAGCGTGTGCGTGGTCTCGGCGAGCGAGGCTTCGAAGGTCATACGAAAAAGTAGCGGGTAGCGAGTAGCGGGTAGCGAGTAGAAAATTGGCCGGGCAGGCAGCCAGGAGTGAGAGTTGAAACATGCTCGCTACCCGCTACTCGCTACCCACTACTTTCAACCGTCATGCGCCTGCGCAAACTCACGGTCCGGCATTTTCGCAATGTGGGATTTGCCGCGCTCGAATTTTCCGGGCGGCAGCAGTTCCTCGTCGGCGCCAACGGGCAGGGAAAGACCAACCTCCTCGAAGCGGCGGGCTTTATCTCGGCGCTGCGCTCGTTTCGCACCCCGGATCAAAAGCTCGTGATCGGCCACGGACAGCAATGCGCCGCCATCGCCTGCCACGTCGAGCAGGCCCGGATGGGGGAGACGCACGTCACAGTGAAGATCCGCCACGACGGCAAGGAGGTCTGGTGCGACCAGACGCGCGTCACAAAACTCGGCGACTACCTCGGGCAGTTTCCCACCGTGGTGTTTTCCTCGTCGGACCTGCAACTCGTGCGGGGCTCGCCGGCTGGCCGGCGCCGGTGGCTGGATCTCACGCTGGCCTCGGCGGCGCCGGAGTATTTCCGGGCGCTACAAACCTTTACCCGCGGGCTCGCGGCGCGCAACGCCCTGCTGAAATCCGGCCGGCCCGCGGACGCCGAGTTGGAGGCCTTCGAAGCGCCGCTGGCCCCGGCCGCGGCGGAGCTGATCGCGTTGCGCGGCGCCGGCGTGGCGGCGCTGGCGGAATCGGTGCGGCAGGCCTACGCGCAGCTCTGCGACGACGCGGAACCGGCCGGGCTCACCTACGAACCCAACTTTCCCGACGCCTCCGCCGAGTCGCTCCTCGCGCGGCTGGCGAGCGGCCGGGCCCGCGATATCCAGTTTCGCACGACACTGGTGGGGCCGCATCGCGACGACGTGCACTTTGCGGTGAAGCACACCGCCGCGAAAAATTTCGCGTCGGAAGGCCAGCAGCGTTCGTTCGTGCTGGCGCTGCGGCTGGCGCAGGCGGCCTGGCTGAACCAAAAGACCGGTGTGCGGCCGGTCGTGCTCGCGGACGATGTGCTGGGCGAACTCGACCCGGCGCGGCGCCGGAAGTTCTGGGCGGCGATCGACCCGGAGTCGCAGGTCATCGCGACGGGGACGCATCTGCCGGACGATCAATTGGGCACGTGGCAGGTGTTTGAGGTGGCGGACGGCGTTTTTGGCGAAAAGGCGGCCTCGATGAACCCGGGCGCGTGAACCTTTCCCCTTCACACCTGCTGCTCGCGATCCTGGCGGCCTTTCTCGTGGGCGTGGCCAAGACGGGGATCGGCGGCCTCGGCATGCTGGCGGTGGTGCTTTTCGCGCAAATCATGCCGGCGAAGCAGGCGACCGGGATGGTGCTGCCGCTGCTGTGCTTCGGCGATCTCTTCGCATATGCATCGTACCGGCAGCACGCGAAATGGAGCGCCTGCTGGAAATTGTTTCCATGGACGGCGGCGGGCGTGGTGGCCGGCTATTTCGCGCTGGGGCGGATGAGCGAACACCAGACGCGGACGCTGATCGGCGGCATCGTGCTCGGCCTCGTCGTGCTGCATTTTGCGCGCCGCCGTTTCTACGGGCATGAGACGGACCACGGCGCCTGGTTTGCGCCGGCAATCGGCGTCCTGGCGGGGTTCACGACCCTGGTGGCGAACGCGGCGGGGCCCTTCATGGCGATCTATTTTCTCGCGATGCGCCTGCCGAAAATGGACTTCGTCGGCACGGGCGCGGTGTTCTTCCTTTTGCTGAATCTCTTCAAGTTGCCGTTCATGGTGAACCTCGGACTGGTGACGAAGGAGAGCTTCACGCTGAACCTCCTGCTGGCGCCCGCGGTGGTGGTCGGGGGGCTGATCGGCCGGACGATCCTGAAGCGGATCGAACAACGGGTCTTCGAGAATCTCGCGCTGGCGATGAGCGCCGTGGCGGGTTTGAAACTCTTGTTATGAGCGCCGCCGTGGGCCATTACCCCAGTCGAAACATGCAAAGCCAAGGAGCGCCATGGCGCGGATGACGGTTCGGCAGATGTGGGCGGCGAAGCTGGCGGGGCAGCCCGTCGGGGCGAGCGCCCGCGCCACGGCGGCGGTGATGGCGCGCGAATCGCGACCGCGGGTGCCCTTTGCGGGCGTCGTGCTGGGCATCGATCCCTCGCTGCGGGGCACGGGGCTGGCGCTGATCGAGTTTGCCCCGGGGCGCCAGCCGGTGCTGTTGCGCTGCCAGACCGTGCGCGTGCCGGCGAAACTGCCGATGGCGGTGGCCCTGGGCGAGATTCACCGGGCCGTGGCCCTGTTCCTCGACGGCGCGGAGGTGCGGCACGTCGCCCTCGAGCAAACGATCTTCGTGCAGAATTTTCAGACGGCGCAGATTCTCGGGGCGGCCCGCGGCGCGGCGATCTCGGCCGCCGCGCTGCGGGAGCGGCCTGTCTTCGAGTATGCGCCGTTGCGCGTGAAACAGGCAGTGGTCGGCGCGGGCCGCGCGAGCAAGGAGCAGATGGCCCGGACGGTGATGGCGCTGCTCGGCCACGGCCGGCCGCTGGCGCTCGACGAGGCGGATGCGGCCGGCGTGGCGCTCTGTCACGCGTTCACCTGGCGGAAGTAGCGGCGCACGAGCGGGGCACGGCGCTCCGCGCAAACCCCATCGGGTGCGAGTCTTTCCAACCCGGAGCCGCCGGAACGTGCTGGGGTTGTGCTCGCGTTCCGTCCACGACTGCTCGACTGCCTGCGCGACTATTCCCGGGAAAAATTTGTCAGGGATGTGCTGGCGGGGTTGACGGTTTGTGTCGTCGCCCTCCCGCTGGCCATCGGGCTCGGCATTGCCTCCGGGGCCACGCCGGCCGCCGGGATAACCACCGCCATCGTCGTCGGTTTTTTAGTTTCGGCGCTCGGCGGTCCGGCGGGTGCGCCAGCCGGTGGGGCGTGCGATGCTTCAGGATAGTGTAAACGACGCCCGTCACCCCGGTGATGGCAGCGGGAATGACGAGGCAGTCGGTGCCGAGATGAGAGAAGCGGTAACCCCCGAGCACGCCTCCGACAAAGAAGCCCGTGAGCAGAACGGCGTAAAGACGCATGGGGCGCCAGTCCACCGACTCCCGGCGGGCCGCCAGGCCGAGGGCGATGCCGAGATCCGTGATCATGCCCGTCATGTGCGTGGAGCGGATGACGGCGCCGCTGTAACTGGTCGCCATCGCATTTTGCAGGCCGCAGGCCATGGTCGCGAGGTAGTCGGCCATGACCGAGCCGTGGCGGAGAAAGTGCGTTGCGGCGATCAGCAGGAGCGATTCACAGGTCAGCGCCACGCCGTAGCGCCGGCCGGCCTTGAGCCCGCTTTGCCGGATGATCAGTCCGCTGAGCACGCAGCCGATGAAAAGAAAACAACGATCAGCAGGGCGTGGCCGGCGAGCTGCCAGTCGGCCCGCGCGATCTCCATGCCCACGTTCGTGACCGAGCCGGAAAGGTGCGAGAGCGCCTGGTGATGGAGGCCCAGAAAGCCGACGGCATTCACCGCCCCCGCGAACGCTGCGAGCACCCCGCCGCCCAGCAGGATCCAGCGGGGAGTCGGTTTTGTGAGCATGCCCGATGGCTGGTGGAGGGTCCCCGTTCATGCGGGGTTCCGGGCCGTGGACAACGCTTTCCGGCGGGAGGGCAGCAGCCCGAGAGGCGGCATGGCCCGTTTCTTTCGTGCCGAGAGGGACAGCCCGCTCCGCGGCCCAGAGCGCGGTTATCCCCAATCCGCGGTGTCAACTAATAGTTGACAACGTAGATTGGGGCGTGGGGCGCTGCGGGAGTTGGCCGAGAGAGGCTGCAGGGAAGGGGTAAATCTTCCCCGTGGTTGTTCGTGCTCGTGCTCGTGATCGTAATCGTGATCGCGGTTCGGACCCAGAAGCGGGATCGTTCAGGATCACGATTGCGATCACGAGCACGAGGGGGATTGGTGGAGGCGCGGGAGGTTCCGGCGCGAAACACCAAGGGTCGGCCGATTCGCGTCGACGGCTCAACCGAGGACGGCTTTTAAGACCTTGCCCAGATCCGTGACGCGGTACGGTTTCGTGAGATAGCCGCAGAAGCCCTTGTCGAGAAACTGGTGGGCCATCTCGTCATTGTCGTAGCCACTGGCCACGATCGCGCGGACTTCGGGATCGAGCTGTTTCAGCTCGGTGAAGCATTCCTCGCCGCCCATCCCGCCGACGACCGTCAGATCCATGATCACCGCGTCGTAGGGCCGGCCGATGTTCTGGTAGCGCTTGTACAGCGCGATCGCCTCGTCGCCGTTCTTCGCGAGGTCAAACTTGTAGTCGAGGCTCTGCAGCATCGTCGCGGTCAGCGCCGAGATTTTCGGGTCGTCGTCCATGAACAGCACGCGACCGGTGCCAAAACGCAGGGAGGCGGCGCGGCGCGCCTGCACCTCGACTGGCTTGTCGGCCTTCGGCAGATACGCCGTGAACGCCGTCCCCACGCCGACCTGGGTGTCGAGCGCGATCTGCCCGCCATGTTTGCGGACGATCGAGAGCACGGTCGCAAGGCCGAGGCCGGTGCCGTGCTTTTTCGTGGTGAAAAACGGATCGAAGATCTTCTCGACGTGCTCGGGCTTGATGCCGCTGCCATTGTCGCGAACCTCGAACACGACGTGGTCGCCCGCCGCAAGGGACGGCACCTGGTTATCCCCCAGGGTCACATTGCTGGCGCGAATCTGCAGCCGCGGCTTGTGCGGCGGCGGCGGCATGGCCTGCAGCGCGTTGACAATGAGATTCTGGAACACCTGCAGGATTTGCGCGCGGTCGACGAGCACCGGCTCGGTGCCGGCGGGGACCTCGAGGACGATCTCCGCCGTGGAAGCGGCCGCGGCGATCTTGATCGAATCCTCCAGAATTTCCCGGGCGGTGGTGACCGTCTGCGTGGCGGTGCCGCCCTTGGCGAACGCGAGTAGTTGTTTCGTGAGCCCCTTGGCGGTCATGCAGGCCTTCTCCGCGTCGCCCAGCGCGGTGTAGTCGCGATTGTCCTTCGCGAGAGAAACCGCGCCCAGAATCGTAGTCAGGAGATTGTTGAAATCGTGGGCGATGCCGCCGGCGAGGAGGCCGAGCGCCTCGAAGCGGTTGGCCTTCACCAGTTCCTCCGGCGTCAGGGTCATTTCCTCGGGGTTGCGAAAGACGATCACGACGCCGCGGGCCTTGCCATCGGGTCCGTAGGCTGCGCGCGCCGTCCAGACGATCGGCAGCGGCGGTTCGCCCTCGATCGCGGGTGCGAGGGCGTCGGTGCCGATCAGCGGCAACGGCTGGTCGGCGGACAGCACCCGCTCGACCGGGTCGTCGCCCGGGCGGTTGCTCTGGCGATTGACGAGGCGAAACACGTCGCCCACCGGCTGGCCGCGCGCCTGTGCCGCCGGCACGCGCAGGATACGGAGAGCGGCGGCATTGAGGAAAACGATTTTGCCGCGGGCATCGGTGACGACGACGGCCTCGGCCAGCGTGCCGAAGGCTTCCTCGGCCAAGGCGGTGGGCAGGGCGCCGTCGGGTTGCAGGGCGTCGGCCGGCAGGGGGCAGGCGAAGCCGACCACGCGGGTGAGCTCGCGTTTGCGCGTGACGCTGCGGTGGGCGCCGAACAACACGTGGACGGGACGCCCGTCCTTGGCGCGAAGCAGCAGCGGTTCGACGAAGCTATTCTGGCCGGGAACGCGCGCCAGCAACCAGGCGGCGACGCCCGCCGAGGCCTCCTCGGGCGGGAGCGCGGCGGCGAACGACGCCACCGCGGGAGCGAGTTCGCCCGCGTCGTAGCCGAGGAGTTTTTCCCAGGCGGGGGAGAACCAGAAAACGTCGCCGGTGAAATCGAGTTCGAAGGCCGCGAGCGGGCCGTTGCCGCTGAGGTCCTGCAGCCGCGCCTCGTTGGCAAGCGAGGTTTCCTCCAGTTCCTTGCGCTCGGTGATGTCGAGATGAAGGCCGACCACGCGTTCGAGCTGGCCGGCGGAGTTCGTGACCTGCACGCCGATAAACTGAATCCACACCCAGTGACCCCGCTGATGCTTCATCCGGAACTCGACGCTGAACGGGCGCGAGGCGGCACCGCCGGCGGCCAGCTTGCGGCTGATCTTGTCGGGTGACGCGCCGGAGTCGTCGGGATGGATCAGCGTGTGCCAGGTCTCGATCGTGTCGGGCAGTTCGGCGGGGACGTAGCCGAGGATTTTTTTCCAGGCGGGGCTGAAATGCACTCCGCCGGTGAGCAGATTAAGATCGAAGAAGCCAGCGGCGCCCTGGTCGGCCAGCAGGCCATAACCCGCCGACGTGGCCGCCGTCGGACCGCCCGCGGCGGGCGCGATCACGGGAAATTGTACGGTGGCGATATAACCGTCGCGGTCGCCGCCCAGCGGCTCAAGCAGGACGCGCATCTCGCGGGTCGGTCCCGTGCCGGGCTGCAGGGCGAGCGAGGCTGGCTTGTGCAACGCGCTGACGAGGAGCCCGTCCCACTGCGCCGCGAGAAACTCCGGATCGCTGGAGGTCACCTCGAACTCGAACAAGGTGACGAAGGCAGCGCCGTTCAATCCGCCCGCCCGCGCGCGCCACAGTTCCCGCGCGGTGGCATTGCTCGCCGTGATCCGGCCGGACGAATCGAGCACGAGCACGGCACAGGCAGAACCGCGTCCGGCGGACGCAGTGCCCGGCGATTCGCCGCCGGCCGGGGTTAAATCAGATTCGCTCACGCGCGTTCATCACGAAGCCAGCGTTCGACGCGCTTGGCGAGAAAATCGATGAACGCAGGGTGGTCGTTCGGGCAGGGTATCTGCTGAAATGATTCGCCGCCGGCGGCGAGGAACTGATCGCGGCCCTCCTGTTGCAACTCCTCGAGCGTCTCCAGGCAGTCGGCGGTGAATGCGGGCGACATGACCAGCAGGTGCTTCACGCCGATCTTGGGGAGCCGTTCGAATTCATGGTCGGTGTAAGGCGTCAGCCACGGCTCACCGGCGAGCCGCGATTGAAACGAAAGGGAATATTTATCCGCGGCGAGGCCGGTCTGCGCGACGAAGGCCCGCGTGGTGGCAAAACATTGCGACCGATAGCAGGTCGCGTGCGCCGGCGAGCAGGTGTTGCAGCAGTCCGGAACCGTCAGGCAGTGGGCCCCCGACGAATCCGCCTTGCGCATGTGCCGCGCGGGCAGGCCGTGATAGGAAAACAAGACGTGGTCGTGAGGCTGGGTCAGAAACGGCGCGGCGACGGCGTGCAAAACCCCGACGTAGTCGGCGTCCGCGTAGAACGGCTGTATGGTCGTGACGCGCAAGCCCGGGGCCTGTCGGGCGACTTCCTCCATGACGCGGACGACGACGGTTTCCCAGGAGGACATCGCGTAGTGCGGATACTGCGGAAACAGCAGCAAGTCCGTGATGCCGTCCGCCGCAATCTGCGTAACCAGGGAGGCGATCGACGGATTGCCGTATCGCATCGCGAGATAGACCGGGGTCGCCGCGCCGAGCTGGCCGGCGAGTTTTTCCCGCACCCGTCGTGAGATCACGACAAGCGGCGAACCCTCCGGCGTCCAAACCTGCTCGTAGGCGTGCGCCGATTTCGGAGCGCGGCGCGGGATGATGATACCTTTGACCAGCAGGGAACGGAACGGCTCGGGCGGACGATCAATCACGCGCTCGTCGCCGAGAAATTCGCGCAGGTAGCGGCTAACATCGGGAACGGAGGTCGAATCGGGGGACCCGAGATTGACGAGGAGGACGGCGCGTTTGGGCATGGGCAGGTGGCTGCTGCGCAGGAACCTCAATTCGCCGTCCGCCGCAAGGCGGAAAGCTCTGATCCGACTCGCCGGTGGCGGCATCCGGCTTTTCCGGTTTTGTCTTTTGACTGCGAAGCGGGGCCGGCCAACAATCTTCGGTTCCTCTTATGAGCACTCCTCGCAAGCCTGTCCTCCTCGTGATCCGTGATGGTTGGGGCAAAAGTCCCGATCCGGCGCAGAATCAGACCAACGCGGTCTTTCTGGCGAAGAAGTCCTGCGACGACCGGCTGCATACCAAGTACCCGCACACCCTGATCCGGACCTCGGGCCCCGATGTCGGTCTGCCCGAAGGGGTGATGGGCAACAGCGAAGTCGGGCACGAGAACATCGGTGCCGGCCGCATCGTGGACCAGGAACTCGTGCGGCTGAACAAGCTGTTTTCCGAGAAGCGACTCGTCGCCAATCCGGTTTGGCGCGCGGCGATCGACCGGGTTAAATCCCGGCCGGGCGCGCGGCTCCATCTGATGGGCATCGTGAGCGATGCCGGGGTGCACGGCATGCTCGAACATCTTTACGGGATTCTGCGGCAGGCAAAGGCGGATGGTCTGGGCGCCGGGCAGGTCTTCATCCACGCCTTTACCGATGGTCGGGATACGGCCCCTTCGAGCGGACTCCGCTATGTCCGCGAAGTCGACGAACAGTGCCGGGCGATCGGCATCGGCCAGATCGCGACGGTCTGCGGCCGGTTCTGGGCGATGGATCGCGACAACCGCTGGGAACGTGTCCAGCAGGCCTACGACATGCTGGTCGGCCGCAAGGCGGTCGCGACCGCGCCGAACGCGGTGGCGGCGGTGCAGCAGTATTACGCTGCGCCGTTGAGTGAGACGCAGAAAGGCGACGAGTTCGTGGCCGCGACCTGGGTCGTGGGCCCCGACGGCAAGCCGGTCGCGACGCTGCGCGATGGGGACGCGGTGCTTTTCTACAATTACCGGGGCGATCGCCCGCGCGAACTTACGAAGGCGTTCGTCCTCGATGGCTTCAAGGGCTTCGACCGCGGCGTGAAGCTCGACCTCTATTATGCGACCATGACCGAGTATGAGGCGGGTCTGCCGGTGCAGGTGATCTCGCCCAAACCGGAAGCGTTGAAGAACATTCTGGGCCAGGTCGTGAGCGCGGCCGGCATCGCGCAGTTCCGCTGTGCGGAGACGGAGAAGAATCCGCACGTGACCTTCTTCTTTAACAACTACCGGGCGACGCCGTTTCCCGGCGAAGACCGCGCGTGTCCGGCGAGCCCGAAGGTGCCGACCTACGATCTGCAGCCGGAAATGTCGGCGGCCGAGGTGACCGCGGCAGCGAAAGCCGCGATTCTATCGGGCAAGTATGGCCTGATCGTGGTGAACTTCGCGAATCCCGACATGGTCGGTCACACGGGCTCGATCCCGGCGACGGTCAAGGCGGTGGAGGCGACGGACCGAGGAGTGGAGGAGTTGCTCGCGGCGTTGGATACGGCCGGCGGTCGGGCGGTGATTCTCGCCGACCACGGGAACGCCGAACAAATGTGGGATCCCGTGACGAACGGGCCACACACGGCGCACACGTTGAACCCAGTCGAGATCTTTGTCGTCGGCGAGGGTTTCGCCGCCGGAAAAACCCGGATGCGCGAGGGCGGCCGGCTCGCGGACGTCGCGCCCACGGTGCTCGCGCTGATGGGCTTGCCGAAGCCGCCGGAGATGATGGGCGCAAGCCTGCTTGCGGATTGAATCCCTTTCCCGCCGAACGCCCGCCGCCTGACCACAGGTGCGTCCTACCGGCGGGCTTGTTCCGGAAAGTCGCGTTCGAAGCGCTGCACCAAGGCAGCCTCGTCCGCAGGCACGAGGTAGATCTTGCCGCGGATCACCTTCGTCTCGCGTGGCTTGAGGCCGCCGATCCGAAAATCGTTGTGGATGCAGGTGATCACGCCCTGGAAGATTTCCTGATACGGTTCCCAAGCGACGGCCATGATCATCCGGCGATCCTGCGAATAGCAGCCGCACAGGCCGTTCGAAGGCGCGAGGGCGCTGAGCGGGCGCGGGTTCACGTCGTTCCGGTCGACGTGCGCCGGAGCGTAAACCTGGCCGGGGACGTAGCGCGCTTTGTCGGCCCAGGGCTGCGTGGGCAGGGGCGTGAGCTTGCCCCCGAGAAAAAGAAAACACTGGTGCGCGTAGGGCGGCACGAGGAGACGCGCATCTTTGGGATCCGTGCCGGTGAACGCATCCACGCGGATGCAGGGCTGGGCCCAATGTGCCTGCGACGCCGTGGCGGTGGGGTTGTGCGCGGTCAGTCGAAAGTCCACCTCGTCCGCCCGCGCGGTGATCACGTGGGTGACAACGACGCCGTCGGTCAGCGTGTCCCTCAGGTTGATCACGCTGCCGTCGGAGCTGGTCGAGACGAGTTCGGCGGTATGGCGGATGACGGTCTCGCGCCAGTCGCGGTCGGTGGAGCCCGGCCGGCAATAGGCCTCCAGATAGTGGATGCGGATCGGGCCGGGCAGGCGATCGCCCGCGATGGTGAGGTAGTTTTTCTCCCAGTGGATGCGCAGCGGCGGAGCCGAGGCCGCACGCGCCCCAAGGGCGCAGAAGGCCACGGTCAGGCAGGTAAGGATGAGTTTCATAAAGATGGGGAATGAGTGTTCGGTGGGCGACTACGGCTCGACGATGACGTGCAGGTGTTGCACGGCGAGGGCCCCGGTGGGCTCGTCGCGGCGTTCGACGCGAACCAGATAATGCCCGGCCTTCTGATAATGGTGGATCACCATGCCGTAACCGTTGGCGGCGTGCTGGGCGGAATCGATGTTCGACGGCACGGGAACCTTCGGCGTGCCGTCGCCGAAATCGAAGCTGTCCAGGCCGGTGCCGGTTTCACGCGCGCGGGAGCGGAAAACCACGGGGTCGCCGGGCTTGAGGCCGAACGTCGGGGCGTAGGTGGCATGCACGCCCACGACCGCAGCCGTGCCGTCCGCAGCGGTGCCGGTATAGACCCGCACCGAGGCAAAATCGTAGTCAAAGTTTCCGGCCGGGTCGGACACCTTCACAATCTCGCTGTAAATTCCCGGGCGGTCGTAGGTGCGGCGGACTGTGGGGCCGGCGGCCTGCGTGCCATCCATCAGGGACCACTCGTAGGTGCGGACGCCCTTTTTCGCCCACGACCGCGAGGCGTCGAGCGTGAGGCTTTCGCCGACGAGGACTTTTTGATGCGGCCGGGCGACGGCGATGACGGCGGGATCGTGTTGTTCGCGGTAGGCCTGCCAGAGAAACGCATAGGAATCCTGCACGCCCCACTTGCCGGAGGGCTGGAGGCACTCGACGTGGAAATGGAGATGGGTCCAGCCGCCGCTCGAACCCTCCTTTCCGATGTAGCCGAGACGCTGGCCCTTTTTGACCCGGCCGCCCACCTTGAGGGCGGGATCGAAGGTCATCAGGTGGGAATAACGGTAGGCCCAATCGCGGCTGTCCAACGCGTAGATCACGTCGTAACGCGGCTGCACCACTGGATGTTTTTCACCCGGGACGGTCGCGGTGCCGAGCGAGAGGATCACCGCATCGGCGGCGGCGACGACCTCGATCAAGCCCTCGCTGCCGCCGAGATCCATGCCCGCGTGGTAGTAGACCTTGGCGCCCGGCTTGGGTCGGCGGGAAACCGGCTCGTTGGAGAACGACGTCGCGCTGGCGAACCAGCGTTGGCTGACCGGATAACCGAAGGTGCCCGGCTCGATCCACGGCGAATTGCCCGGCCACACCCGCACGCGGGCCGCCTTGAGCAAGACCCACCAGTCGACATTGGAATCGTCCATCAGCACCCGCGCGGCCGGAAAATCGACCTGCACGCCCCCGACCGCAACCGGCAGTTGGTAGTTGCCGCACACGAGATCGGCCGGCTGGCCGTTCACCTCCACGGTGGCCACGATCCGCGAGACGGTCTGCGTGACGGATTCACGGTGGGCATCGATCTTCAGCACCTTCACCTGCGAGGTGGATCCGTCGTGGAGGGTCACGCGTTGGGATTCGCCGACATCGAGATCGACGATGGTGGGGACGATCGCCGCCAGCGCCGTGCCGGGGAAAGCCGTGGCCAGGGCGAAGGCGAGGAAGAGGGGAAGAGCGGACGTCGAACTCATAGTCGGAGAAAAATTTTCTGGCGATGGAGGTAGACCAGCAGCAGCCACGCGAAGCCGAAGGTCGCCACGGCCATCCCGACGCCCGACCAGTAGTCGCCGAGATGGGCGAGCAGGCCGCCGAACAGGCGTTCGGCAAGGCTGCGAAATGGCGCCACGAATACGCTGGCGATCAGGTAGGCGAGGAGGGAATTGCTGCCGATCGCGGTGAACAGGCCGGCCCACCGCCGCAGGCCCCGGACGTCGATGATCCAGTAAAAGAGCGCCAGCAGTAGAAAGCTCCAGCCGCCGGCCCACAGCACGTAGGTGCTGGTCCAGCGATTTTTCACGATGGGGAAATGGAGGCTCCACCACCAGCCGGTCGCGAGGCACGCGGCGCCGAGCAGGAGAAGCCAGCGCAGTTTCTTTCCGGGGCCGGCGGCACCGCGAAGAATCTGCGTGGCGAAGACTCCGAGCATGGCGGTCGCCCCGTGCGGCCAGAGCGAGAGCAGGAAGCCGCGGCCGTATTGGCTGCTCCAGGGTTTGCCGAGCAGGCCGACGGAGTGGTCGTAGAGCCAATCGCTGGGAATCGCGCCCGCCTTGAACTCACCCGCCACGTGCCCCGGCACCGACACGCCCATTTGCAGCACCCAGTAGCCGACCAGGATCGCACCCGTCGCGACGATCTGGGTACGGAGTGATGTGAAGAGCACCAGCAGGACGGCGATCAGGTAGCCAAACCCTAGCATCATCAGGACGCTGTAGGACAGCCGCATCTGCGCGACGTCCCAGCTCAATAAGTTGCCGGTGGCCCACCACCCGAAGAAAACCATCCACGCGAATCGAATCAGGGCGTGCCGCAAAATCCGGGAGGAAGTCTCGCCCCGCGCGCGGCGGCGGTCGATCGCGTAGGGCACCGCCATACCGATCATGAAGAGGAAGAGCGGGAAGATGAAATCGTAAAAGCGAAAGCCGGCCCACTCGACGTGGGTGAATTGCTGGCGGAGGGCGTGCAGCCATGAACCCTCTGGGGCGCCTTTTGCCAGCGCAGTGACGATTTGCTGGCCGCCCAACAGGCAAAACATGTCGAAGCCTCGCAACGCATCGAGCGACCTGAGCCGCGGGTCGGGGGGCGGCGTTGCCCCGGTTGCGGGCCCGGACGTGGGCGACACCATGGCGGATCCCTCCTAGTCGACCGTCGATTCGCGCAAGAGCTGACGGTAAACCTGGCGGGCGTGATCATAGGCTTTCACCGCATCGGCCATCTCGTTGGCGGCGATGAGGCCCTTTTTCTGCGACCAGCACTGCTCCACGCCCTGCAGGCACCACTCGACGCTGCGGCGCGAGCCGCGGATGGGCTTGCCACCCACGACGACGAAAATCGGGTTGGTGTGGGAGGAGGGGAGGATGCGCAGCGAAACCCAGCTGCTGCGGTCGAGCTTCACGTCGAAGGTCACGTCCTGCACGCGCCCGTCGGCCACGATGCTTTTCCGGGCGACCGGATAGCCGTTCACGATGACCTCGACCGGCACCTCGCGGGTGCCGCCAACCCGGGCGCGCTCAACGTCCCAATAGGGTTTCTGGGTGTAGCGCAGGTTGCGAATGGCCTCGTCGGGAGTCTCTTTCAGGCGGGCGGCGACGCGCGCGGAGAGACGCACGGTACCGGCTTGGGCGAGACGCAGTTCGCTGCCCTTTTCGCCCATCGCGACATCGTTGGCGCGGAATTCCATGAGATGGCTTTTGCCGTCGCTGACATAGTTGCGGCCGGCGCGGATGCCTTCGCACCAATCATCGTAGGTCAACTTGCCGTCGAGCTTCACGTAGGAACGCCCGAGGCCGACGCGCTCGCCATAGATGCACGGGAAATCCGTCTCACCGCTGCCCCGCGTGCGGAAACCGGCGTTGAGCGTGTGATACCACATGTTCAACTCCCACACGCTCGGCGTATCGACGAGGGAAATGAAATCGACCGCGGGGCCCAGCCGTCCGTCAGGGCCGGGCAGCTCGTGCGTCACGTCGACGATGTATTCGTTGGCGCCAATGCCGTTGTAGGGCGGGATGATGTAATTCGGTAGGTCTTCCGTCGCGAGGCGGAGGTCGAAGGACGTCTTGCTGCCACCGTTGCGGTTTTCGCCGGGCACGGCGGGCTGCAGGCCCCAGCCCGAGTGGGCCGGACCGACCAGCGCGCCCTGGGCTTTGGCCCAGCGCAGGGTGTTCAAACACAGGGTCGGCCAGTGCTCCGAAGAATTGCCGCCTGGATACATCTGGTCGCGCAGGCGCAGGAGGCAAAGGTGACCCGAGCGATGCGAGCCAAAGCCCGAGACCTCGATGTCGTAGCGGAGCAGGTACGGATACTCCGAGACCTTGTCGATCACCCCCGTGAAGAACTGTTTTTGGAAATCGAAGCCCGGGCCCCACGTGAGGTTGGCACCGATCTTCAGATCCTCGCCGCGACAATGCCGGGCCATGTCGGGCGCGAGCACGCCCTCGCTGGGCTTGGTGTAGTGCGCGCAACCCGAGGCGTGGATATGATGATCGCCCGACCACCAGCCGGATTTCGAGGGATCGATCCAACGAGCGACCTTGAACACGAGGTCCCGGGTCGCGGCGTTGACCGAGACGGCGCGCGTGGCCGGGATCGACTCGGGACCGCGCTGAAACTCGACGGTGTAGTCGCCGTCCGGGAGGCGGAGGCTCTCGCCATCCATGAGGTACACCTGGGGGTGGAAGGCGAAGTCCGGCGCGAGACGCTTGGCGAGCGACGGGTAAATGCGCTTCTGCTTGTCACGGATGATGAACGACGCGGTGGTCGGCGCGCCTGTTTCGTCCTGCACGCGGAGCCGGAGTTCGCGCGCCGGCAGGGAGGTGAAGAGCATGTCCGTCTCGTTGCGGAAGCCGATGTCCTGGGTGCCCTGGCCGACGCTGAATGAAATCTTCGCCTCCCGTTTGCCGGCGTCGCGGCTGTAGAGCTGGACGATGCGGTATTCGAGGTTCAGGCCGCTGAGTGTCGGGTTGAGCGGCTGGGCGTCATAGGTCTGGAGATCGAGCCAGAGGTCCTCGCGCGGCGGCATCGGCATATGGGCGGCATGGGTGCGAAATTCCCGATCGGAGGAGGTCTCGACGTTCGCGGCATTGTGGACGGACTGCGCGTTCGGGCTCACCCCGAGCAGAGCCGCCGTGGTGCCGGCCTCGTTGTGAACCTTGACCAGAAATTGCCGCCAGCCGCGCTCGACGAGTTCCGGTTTGGCGGGGCCGGCGGCGACCTTGACGCGCATCTCCGGGCTGATCTCGACGCTGAAGAGGCAATAGGAATCGAGGATCTCCTGCACCGTGCGGACCGCGGCGCGGGGATCGCCCGGTTGCATGGCGGCGGCGAGGCGCTGCTGGTCGGCGGCGCTGAGCGGAGCGCCGAGGTAGTTGGTCGCGTCGAGCAGGCGTCGTACCTGCGCGAACAGGGGCTGGGACTCGACTTCGGGGATGAACGGTAGATTCGCCGCGAAGACGGAAAGGGCGGACGCCAATCCGAAGGTGACAATCGTAAGACGACGCAAAGCAGCGATGATGCGCATAACGGGGGTGGGGGTTATCCTGACGCCGGCGATCGCATCGAACGCGAGCGCCGGTCCGATTACAAGATCTGCGATCAGCCCGGCCCGCCTTGCACGCGCTAGTGCCGCCGCTGCTCGATCAATCGCTCCAGCTTGACGATATCCGCGGCAAAAACGCGGATGCCCTCGGCAGTCTTCTCGTTCGCCATGGCGTCCTCGTTGAGCGCCAGCCGGAAACTCTTTTCGTCGAGGCTCACTGCCGCAACGTCGACCTGCCGCGCCCGCACCGGATCGAGTTTGCGGGGGAGCGGATCGGTGCCGGCCTGGAGTTCGCCCAGCAATTGCGGGCTGATCGTGAGCAAGTCGCAGCCGGCGAGCTCCGTGATCTGTCCCTTGCTGCGGAAGGATGCACGCATCACCTCAATATCGTGCCCGAATTTCTTGTAGTAATTGTAGATCGCGGTGACCGACTGGACGCCGGGATCCTCGGCCGGGGCAAAATCGCGCCCCGTGCTCTTCTTGTACCAGTCGAAAATCCGGCCGACGAAGGGCGAGATGAGCCGCACGCGGGCTTCGGCGCAGGCGTCGGCCTGGGGAAAGGAGAAGAGCAGGGTGAGGTTGCAGTTGATCCCGTCTCTTTGCAGCAACTCGGCGGCCTTGATGCCCTCCCAGGTGGCGGCGGCCTTGATCAGGATGCGTTCGCGCGGGACGCCGGCTTTTTCGTAGAGGCCGATGATTTCACGCGCCTTCGCGATCGAGCCGTGGCGGTCAAACGAGAGCCGCGCATCGACTTCGGTCGAAACCCGCCCCGGCACAATTTTTAGAATCTCCAGTCCGAACGCGACAAGCAGCCGGTCCATCACCCGGTCCGACGCCGCCCCGAGCCCGGCGTCTTGGATGGCGCGTTCCACGAGGTAGGCATGGTCGGGCGCGGTAGCCGCCTTCAGGATGAGACTGGGGTTGGTGGTCGCGTCCTGCGCGGCTTAAGCCTTCATGCTCGCGAAATCTCCGGTGTCCGCGACGACCCGGGTAAACTGTTTCAGCTGGTCCAACTGGTTGGGGGCGCTCATGGCCGGCACGGTGGGGCAAATGGGCGGGATTCGCCCGCAAATCGTACGGGAAGCGCCAAAGCCGGCGGCCGCGGGCGAGTTCGGCCGGGGCGCAAATTCTGTTTGCTCGCGGGCACGCCGGGCCGCTTAGTTTGCGGGTTTACGTCTACAAATTTACCATGAAGCGCACCCACCACTGTGCCCAGCTCACCTCAGCCGATCTCGGCACGACTGTTTCGCTCCTCGGGTGGGTCGATACCATCCGCGACCAGGGCGGGATCATTTTTGTCGATCTGCGCGACCGCAAGGGCCTCACGCAGATCAAGCTGGAACCGCGCGACAACGCGGCGCTCGCCGAACAACTGAAGCACCTGAAGCCGGAGTCGGTGATCGGGATCAGCGGCACGGTCGCCCGCCGCCCCGCCGGCACGGAAAACCCGTCCCTGCCCACGGGCGAAGTCGAGGTCGACGCGACCGCGCTGGAGATACACAACATCTCCGACACGCCGCCGTTTCCGCTCGACGATGCGGGGGGCGACAAGGTCAACGAGGATCTGCGGCTCACGTATCGCTATCTCGACCTGCGCCGGCCGAAGATGCGCCGCAACCTTCAGGTGCGCCATCGCGCCGCGAAGTCGATCCGCGACTATTTCGATTCCCAGGAGTTCATCGAGGTGGAGACGCCCGCGCTCTTCAAGAGCACCCCGGAAGGCGCGCGCGAGTACCTCGTGCCCTCGCGCATCCATGCGGGGCAGTTCTATGCTCTCTCGCAGTCGCCCCAGCAGTTCAAGCAGATCCTGATGGTGGCCGGAGTGGAGAAGTACTTTCAGATCGCCCGCTGCTTTCGCGACGAAGATCTGCGGGCGGACCGGCAGATGGAATTCACGCAGGTCGACGTCGAGGCCTCCTTCGTCACGCGGGAGGACATCTATGCGCTGTTCGAGGGGATGCTGAAGAAGCTCTGGAAGGACGTGCTCGGCACCGATATTCCGACTCCGTTTACCCGCATGGCCTACGTCGATGCGATGAATCACTACGGGGTCGACAAGCCCGACGTGCGGTTCCCGCTCGAACTCGTCGATTTCTCGGACACGTTCAAGAACTCCGGCTTCAAGGTCTTCCAAGCGACCGTCGCCAGCGGCGGCGTGATCAAGGCCATCAACGCCAGGGGGCTCGCGGACCTCACGCAGGGTGAACTGAAGAATCTCGAAGACATCGCGAAATCGCTCGGCGCGAAAGGCCTCGCCTTCATCAAGGTCGAGGGGGGCGAGTGGAAGTCGCCGATCGTGAAATTCTTCTCCGACGCCGAGAAAGCGGAACTGACGGCGAAGCTGAACATCGCCGAAGGAGACATGGTCTTCTTTGCCGCCGCTCCCTGGGAAAAGGCCTGCGCGATCCTGGGTCGTATCCGACTGGAGTCGGCGGCGCTGTTGCAAAAGCGCGGCAAGCTCACGGTTCGCCACGACGACTGGAAGTTTTTGTGGGTGATCGATTTTCCGCTGATGTCGCACGACGAGGCGGAAAACCGCTACGTCGCCACGCATCATCCCTTCACCGCTCCGGTGCCGGAAGACGCGGGCCTCCTCGATTCGAATCCGAAGGCGGTCCGCGGGCAGCACTACGATGTGGTGCTGAACGGCATGGAACTGGGCGGCGGGTCGATCCGCATTCACCAGCCGGCCCTGCAGAAAAAGGTTTTCGAGGACGTTTTGAAGATTCCGGCCGACGTGGTGGAAAGCCGTTTCGGCTACATGCTGAAAGCCTTCACCTACGGCGCCCCGCCGCACGGCGGCATCGCCTTCGGGCTCGACCGGATGGTCGCGCTCCTGTGCGGCACGACGAGCATCCGCGACGTGATCGCCTTCCCGAAGACCCAAAAAGGCCAGGACCTGATGGCGCAAAGTCCGACTCCGGTGACCGCGCGGCAGCTGAAAGAGCTGCACATCGCCACGGTGATGCCCGAGTAAGGCGGGATTCAGCGCCGGCTCCAGCCCTCCCAGGCTGTCAACCATTGGTTGACAGCCTGATTTTTTTGACGGCCCGCCCGCTGGCGCGGAGCGCGCGGACGGGTTGAGCGGAGTGCAGGCGGAGGTGGGACGGGGCGTTCCTCCGGGTCGGAGGAACGATTTCTTGCGCTGGTTCAACCGGGCGCCACACTCGCTTTCGCGCGAACTTAATCGCCCTGCATGAAACTCATCATCGCCATCATCAAACCATTCAAGCTCGAGGAAGTGAAAGAGGCTCTCGCGGCCGCCGGCATCGAGGGGATGACCGTCACCGAGGTCAAAGGCTTCGGCCGGCAAAAGGGGCACACGGAAATCTATCGCGGCAGCGAATATACCGTCGATTTTCTCCCCAAGGTTAAAATCGAGGTTGCCGTGGCCGACGAAACCGCCAGCAAGGCCATCGATGCGATCGTGAAGGCGGCGAAGACCGGGAAAATCGGCGACGGCAAGGTCTTCGTCCTGCCGCTGGACGAAGTGGTGCGCATCCGGACGGACGAGCGCGGCGAGTCGGCCGTCTGATCGACGGGCAACGTCTCAACTTTAAGAGCCGGAATCGTGCGCGATTCCGGCTCTTTTTTTGTCGCCGGCACCAGAGGCTGACCGCGGTCGGATGGGGCGGGTGGACAACAATCGTCAAGAAAAGCCGCAACCGGCTCCGGAGCGGCATGAAGTTTGCTTAGAGAAGGGCGCGTCCACCATGAACATTATCCGACTCAAGCCGTTCCGGGCTCTTTTCGCCGCCTGCCTGATCCTCGCGGCGGCCTTGTCCGCGTCAGCCCAGCCTGCCGCCCCCGCGGCCCCCACGCCACCCGCCGCAACGCTTGAGCAGCGGATCGCCGGACTGGAAGCTTACCTTGGGAATGGCGACCCCTCGGCCGCGTTGAAAGACCCGAAAGGCGCCATTTCCGCCGGGCTGACCACGGCCGCCGTGGGCGTGGCGGGTCCCGGGCATAATGCCTGGATGATGACCTGTGCGGCCCTAGTCCTGTTCATGACGCTGCCCGGTCTCGCGCTATTTTATGGCGGCTTGGTCCGCACGAAAAACGTGCTCTCCGTGATGGCCCAGTGCTTTGGCATCGCCGGGTTGGTCACCATTTTGTGGTGGGCGGTGGGCTACAGCCTCGTCTATGGGAAAAGTTTCAACAGCCCCTTTCTCGGCGGCTCGGAATTTTTCTTTCTGCGGGGCGTCGAGAGTGCGCCGAACACGGACTACGCCTACTGGGTTTCGCACAACGTCTTCTCGATGTATCAACTCATGTTCGCGATTATCACGCCGGCGCTGATCATCGGCGCGATCGCGGAGCGCATGAAATTTTCCGCGATTCTGGTGTTCGTGACCGTCTGGATGCTGGTCGTCTACTTTCCGCTCGCGCACATGGTGTGGGGCGTGACGGGCCTGATGAACGGGGTCTGGAATGCCGGCGCGGCGATCAAGGCGATCGACTTCGCCGGGGGAACGGTGGTGCACATGTCCTCGGGGTGGTCGGCGTTGATCCTCTGCCTGATTCTTGGGCCGCGACTGGGCCACGGCAAAACGCCGATGCCGCCGCACAGTCTCGTACTTTGTATGATCGGCACCGGCATGCTTTGGGTGGGCTGGTACGGGTTCAACGCGGGTTCCGCGGTCGCCGCGGATGGCATTGCGGCAAACGCCTTCACCACGACGACGCTGGCCGCGGCGGTCGCCTCGTTCACGTGGGGAGCGCTGGAATACCTGATTCGCCGCAAGGCGAGCGTGCTCGGGTTTTGTTCGGGCGCCGTGGGCGGCCTGGTGGTCGTCACCCCGGCGTGTGGCTTCATCACGGCCAGCGCGGCCATTGCGCTGGGCGTGCTCGCCGGCGCGGTGCCGTTCTTCGCCTGCACCAAACTCAAGCCGTTCCTCGGCTATGACGATGCGCTCGACACCTTCGGCGTCCACGCCGTGGGCGGCACCTTGGGCGCGTTCCTCACGGGCGTTTTCGCCACGGGAGCCGCGAATGTCAACTTGAACACGAACCTGAAGGATCTCCTAGGCAAATCGCTCTGGCAGGAACAACTCAAGGCCATCGGACTGACGGTCGCGCTTTCGGTCGTGGCCACGGTTGTCATCGCCCTGGTGCTCAAGGCGACGATGGGGCTGCGGCCCACGGTCGAGACGGAGCAGGAGGGCCTGGACCTCAGCGAGCACGGCGAGGAAGGCTATATTTTCGAACCGAAGTCCTGAGCCAATCATCACGCAAATTCCATGAAACTCATCATCGCCATCATCAAGCCCTTTAAGCTGGAGGAAGTGAAATCAGCCCTCTCTGAAGTCGGTATCGAGGGAATGACCGTGACGGAGGTCAAGGGCTTCGGCCGGCAAAAGGGCCACACGGAGATTTATCGCGGCAGCGAATACACCGTCGATTTTCTGCCCAAGGTGAAGATCGAGGTGGCTGTCACGGACGATATCGCCAGCAAGGCGATCACGGCGATAGTTAACTCGGCGCGGACGGGCAAGATCGGGGATGGCAAGGTCTTCGTCGTTCCGATCGAGGAAGTCATCCGCATCCGGACCGACGAGCGCGGCGAATCCGCCGTCTGATTCCTCCATCCGTCGCGGCCCCGGCTTTGATCAACCGGTGACGCGGGTCGGGCCTGGAGAAACTCAGGCCTTCTTCTTGTCGGGCAGGGAGCGGGTCGCGACTTCGGTCTTGAGCCGGGCCGCGAACGCATCGGCCGGCATCACGCCTTCGTCGCCCCGGGCGCGGGAGCGCACGGAAACGCTGTTGGCTTCGGCTTCCTTCTGGCCGATGACGAGCGTGTAAGGGACCTTCTCCAGTTCGGCGCGGCGAATCTTGGCGCCGAGCTTGTCGCTGTGCTCGTCGAGGACCGTGCGGAAACCGTCCGCCCTGAGGCGGGCGTGCAGCGCGCGGGCGTAGTCGATGACCTTCTCGCTGATCGGCACGAGGCGCACCTGCTCGGGCGCGAGCCAGACGGGAAAGTCGCCGCCAAAGTGCTCGATGAGCACCCCGCAGAAACGCTCCATCGAGCCGAACGGCGCGCGGTGAATCATCACCGGCCGGTGCGGCTGGTTGTCGGGTCCGATGTAGGACAGGTCGAAACGCACGGGCAGGTTGTAGTCCACCTGCACGGTGCCGAGCTGCCACTCCCGACCGATCACGTCCTTGATCACGAAATCGATTTTCGGCCCATAGAACGCCGCTTCGCCCGGCTCCTCGGTGAAAGGCACGCCGAGCGTTTGCGCGGCGGCGCGGCAGGCCGCCTCGGCCTTGTCCCAGTGGGCTGCTTCGCCGGTGTATTTGTTGGAATCCGGATCGCGCAGGCCCACCCGCACCCGGTAGTCCTGCATGCCGAGGGTGGTGAGGATGATCTTCACGAGGGCGAGACAGCCGAGAACCTCGGCCGCGACCTGTTCCTCCGTACAGAACAGATGGGCATCATCCTGGGTGAAAGCCCTGACGCGCGTCATCCCAGTCAGCTCGCCGCTCTGTTCCCAGCGGTAGACCGTGCCGAATTCCGCTAGCCGGACCGGCAGATCGCGGTAGGAGTGGGGTTGCGAGGCGAAGATCTTGATGTGATGCGGGCAGTTCATCGGCTTCAGCATGAAGCCGTCGAGCAACTGGTCATCGGGCCGGACGCGATCGGCGGTGATCGTCTCCCGGCCGGTGCGCGCGTTGACCTTGTCGCGCAGATGGCCGGAGACCGCCTCGAGGCGGGCGAATACGTCGCCACAGGGGCAGTTTTCGCCGAGCACCTTCGCCAGCGATTCGCTTTCCAGCACGGGCGAAAACTGGGATTCCTTGTAGTAGGGGAAATGGCCCGAAGTCTTGTAGAGCTCGAGCTTGCCGATATGCGGCGTGAACACCTGCGAATAGCCCTGCTTGCGGAGTTCTTCGCTGATGAAGGTCTGCAACTCCTGGCGGATGACCGCCCCGTTGGGCGTCCAAAGGATCAGCCCCTGGCCGACCTCGTCGTCGATGTGGAAGAGTTTCAGTTCGCGGCCGAGTTTGCGGTGGTCGCGCAACTTAGCCTGCTCGAGTTGGGTGAGGTAGTTGGTCAGCTCGTCCTTCGACGGGAAGGCGGTGCCGTAGATGCGCTGGAGCTGCTTGTTTTTCTCGTCGCCGCGGTGATAGGCGCCGGCGATCGAGAGGAGCTTGAACGCCTTCAGCTTCGAGGAATAGCGGACGTGGGTGCCGGCGCAGAGGTCGATGAATTCGCCGTTTTGATAGAAAGAGATTTTCTCGTCGGCGGGGATGTCCGCGAGGCGACCCAGCTTGAAGCGCTCCTGGCCGATCTTCCTGATGATTTCGACGGCTTCGTCGCGCGAGACTTCCTTGCGGTAGAACGGCTGGTTTTCGTCCGCGATTTTCTTCATCTCGGCCTCGAGGCGGACGAGGTCGTCGGTGGTGAACTTGTGGTCGAGGTCGATGTCGTAGTAAAAGCCGGTATCCGTCGGCGGCCCGATATCGAGCTTCGCCTCAGGAAAAAGGCGAAGGACGGCGGTCGCGAGGATGTGCGACGCGGAGTGACGGAGTTCTTCGAGCGGTGTCATGGCCATGAGGTGTGGTGATTGTGGTCCGGCTTACGATTGCAGGACCTGAACCGGCAAGACCGCCGCGAAACGGAGCGGGTGTCAACGCGCGGGTGCTACCGTCCCGAGCCGGGAGCTCCGGCAGCCTGCAGGGGACCACGGATGTCCCGGGTGAGGTGCAGGGCGCAGACCTGGCCCTCCGCAGGGCACGAGGCATTTGGCCTACTTTTTCAGCGGTTCGAGTTTGTATTCGGTTTTGCTGTCGAGCATCGACCAGCCGGCGGCGGCGAGTTCCTTGCGGAAGGCGTCGGCGGTGGCGAAATCCTTCGCCTGCTTCGCGGCCCAGCGTTTTTCGGCGAGGGCGGAGATTTCGGCTGGCGCCGAAATCTTGGTCTGGCCTGCGGCCAGGTCGAGCCCGAGGGCGAACATGGCGCGGTCGAACCATGCCGCATTGATGTCGGCGGGCGTGGTCGTGTTAATCGTCGTGAAGAGCGAACCTAGGGCACCGGGGGTATTGAGATCGTCCTGAAGCGCGGCGACGAGAAGTGTGAAGACGCTGAAATTTCCGCCCGCCGCGGGGAGCGCGGCGCGGATCGATCGCAGGGCCTTGAGCGCGCTCTCCGCGGCGTGCAGCGAATCGAGCATGAAGTTGAGCTGCTTCCGCGGATGGCCCATCAGCAGCGCGTAGCGAATCGCCATCGGGGAAAAGCCCTTCGCGACGAGCTCGTCCAGGGTATAGAGATTCCCGAGACTCTTGCTCATCTTTTTGCCGTCCACGAGCAGGTGCTCGCTGTGATACCAGTGATGCGAAAACAGCGTGCCGTTGCAGCACTCGCTCTGGGCGATCTCGTTTTCGTGGTGCGGGAAGAGCAGGTCGACCCCGCCGGTGTGCAGGTCGATCGTCTCGCCGAGGTGCTTCTTGCTCATCGCGCTGCACTCGATGTGCCAGCCCGGGCGGCCGCGGCCCCACGGGCTGTCCCACGCATTGGCGCCGTCGTCGGGCTTGTGCGCCTTCCAGAGGGCGAAGTCGGTGGCGTCCTCCTTCTCGTCGGCGTCGGCGGCCTGCGATTTGCCGGCGAGCGCGGAGCCGACCTGGAGTTCACGCTCCTTCACCCGCGATAGTTTGCCGTAGTCGTCGAACGAGCTGACCTTGAAATAGACGGAGCCGTCGGGGGCGCGGTAGGCGTTCCCCTTTTTCATGAGCGCATCGATCATGTCGACCTGCTCGCGGATGTGGCCGGTGGCGGTGGGCTCGACGTGCGGGGGGAGGCAGTTGAGCGCGGCGCAGTCCGCGTGGAATTTTTCGGTCGACTGCCTGGTCACGTCGGCGAGCAGGCGGCCTTCGTCCCGCGCCCGCCGGATGGTCTTGTCGTCGACGTCGGTGAGGTTGCGGACATGTTTCACCTTGTCCTTCCCGAATTCGAGCTCGAGCAGCCGGCGGATCACATCGTTGACCACGAAGGTCCGGAAATTCCCGATGTGCGCCGGCGCATAGACCGTCGGACCGCAGTTGTAGAAGCGGTAGACGCCGTCCGGGTGGCAGGGCTTGAGGTCGCGCAGCTCGCGGGAAAGGGAATCGTGGAGGCGGATGGGCATGAGTCGGATTTGAAACCGCTAATCTTCGCTAATTGGCGCTAATCAAGTGAAGGCGGCCACATTTTTTTTAAGATTAGCGTGAATTAGCGAAGATTAGCGGTTAATCCTCCGGGCCGCTTTTATGGCCGACCATTTCAAGCTCGATTTGACCCAGCGTCCGCGGCGTCTGCGCCGCACCGCCAGCCTTCGGGCGATGGTGGAGGAAACCGTGCTGCGCCCGGCGGACTTCATCGCGCCGCTCTTCGTCGTCGATGGCAAGCCGGCCCCCGACGAGATCAAGTCGATGCCCGGGGTGTTCAGGCTGAACATCCAGGACCTCGTCAAGGAATGCCGCGTCCTTCACAAGCTCGGCGTCCCCGCCGTGGCGCTGTTCCCCAAGCTCGATCCCAAACTCAAGGACGACGAAGGCACCCACGCGCTCCATGAGGAGGCGCTGGTATTGCGCGCCGTGCGGGCGGTGAAGAAAGCGGTGCCCGAACTGACCGTCATCACCGATGTCGCGCTCGATCCCTATACGACGCACGGCCACGATGGCGTGTTGACCCCGAACCGCGACGACGTGGACAACGATCGCACGGTTGAAATTCTCGGGCGCATGGCCGTCTTGCAGGCGCGGGCCGGGGTCGATCTCGTCGCGCCCAGCGACATGATGGACGGCCGGGTGGGCGAGATCCGCCGGGCGCTGGACGCGGCCGGCTTCACCGGCACGGGCATCATGGCCTACTCGGCAAAGTTCAACTCGGGGTATTACGGACCGTTTCGCGATGCGGTCGGCAGTGCCCAAGCGGCCGGCACCCGCCTGCTGAGCAAGGCAACCTATCAGCTCAATCCGGCCAATCGCCGCGAGGCCGTCGTGGAGGCGCTGCTCGATGAAGCCGAGGGGGCGGATATCGTGATGGTGAAGCCGGCAGGCATGTATCTTGACATCATCCGCGACGTGCGCGAAGCGACAAAAAAGCCGGTCGCAGCCTATCAGATTTCCGGGGAATACGCGCAAATTCAGGCTGCGGCCCGCCTCGGCTGGCTCGATCTGGCGCGCTGCCGGCACGAGTCCCTCCTCGCGATCAAGCGCGCCGGGGCCGACATGATTCTGACCTATTTCGCCCGCGACATGGCCGTGGCACTGAAAGCCTGACGGGGATTCCCCCGCCGCGATCGCCTCCGGCTCAAAACGGCGAGCGCGGGATCTGCAGCGAGTCGCCGGGAACGAGGTGGGGATCCTGATCGCGGATTTTTTGGGCGAGCTTCACGTCGATGGGATACGCGTCCTTTTCGCGCACGAGACTCACCGCCGTTTCCTTTGCGTAGAGCGTAAATCCGCCCGCCGATTGAATGGCTTTCGTGAGATCGGGCGTCCAGATGATCCGGCCGGGCCGCTGAACTTCTCCGCCGACGTAGATGTAGCGCTCGGTCACACTCACCGAGACATCGACGGTGGTTTAGATTTTCCGGGTTACGTAGGTCTCGCGAATGCGTTGCGAGAGATCGGCCGTGGTTCCACCCGCCGCCGTCAGGGTGCCGATATAGGGCAGGCTGATCAGACCCTGCTCGTCGATTTGCACCGAATTCGTGCTCGGATCAGGCACGCCCTGAAGAGCGACGGTGGGACTGTCGCCCGAGCGCAGCTGGGCCGTCGAGGGTTGCGACTGGAATCCGGGGGTTGGCGGTTGCGCCACGGTTGCTTGCACAGCCGGCGATCAGCAGAAGGGCGGCCAAAGCGGATACCAACGGAAACTCACGGCGCGAGAGCATGGGCTGCTTTCGTGCGAGAACCGGGAGCAAAAGGCAACGTCGTGGTGGACCGACGCCAAAAACCGGCGGGCGGATTCAAGCCCCCGCGCGACGATTAGCGCTTACCCTTGGTCTTGCGCTTGGGCTTCTTCTCCCCGTCCTCGTCCTCTTCTTCTTCGTCGTCATCCTCATCGTCATCTCCGTCCTCGTCCTCGTCGTCATCCGTCCCGGCCTTCTTCTTGTCCTTGTCCTTCTCTTCGCCGTCCTTGGGCTCGGTCTCGTCCTCGTCCCATTTCAGGGATTCATCGTTTTTCAACTTTTCCTCTTCCGCTTCGTCGAGTTCGGGCAGATCGTCATCCTCGTCCTCGAGGCCCTTTACGGGTGCCTCTTCGTCGGCGTCGTAGCCGGCCGGCATGTAGTCCAAAATATTCGTCATTTCCTCGAAGGCATGGACCGCCTTGCCTTGGATGAAATTGCTATTCTGGTCTTCGCGGATCTCGTCCTCGACTTCGTCGACCGAAAGTTTCGATTCGAAGTTGAAGAGGTCGTTGAGCATTTTCATCCGGCAGCGGGTAAGGTGATCGAGCAGGTCCGCGTAAGGGCCGGTTTCCTCGTCGAGAATGTCGGGCAGGACAAAAAGCTTTTCTTCAGAATCGAAGAGCGACTCCTTGACCCGCTTGAGGCGCACCTTGGCCTCGCCGAGGTCCTTTTCGATGCGAAACGGGATGAACGCGTTCTCGAACACGTCCTGATCGAAACCGTAATCCCGGAGGGAATCGACGAGCTCGGTCAAGTGGGCAAGTTGGCGCGGATCGACGATGCTCAGGCCGTCAACATCCCACCGGACCGGGTCGCTCGTTTCTGCGACCCACCAATTATGGTCGTCGCCGAGCCGCACGATGCACCAGCTGAGAGTGGAAATAGCTTTAGCCATGGATACGAATGTGAATTTTTGCGCAGCGTGCGAGGGGAGGTTGAAAAAACAAGCACAAAAGGCGCGGCGCGCGGCACCGGTGGTTGGGAATTTTTTCTAGTGCGAAAAGCCGGCAATCCCCCCGGGCGGCGGCTGGTGGCTTGCTAAATTTCCGGTGGAATTTCACCGTGCTGTAACATGGGCAAATTCTACGAACGTTTCATCCGTCCCGCGCTTTTCGCGGACGATCCCGAGCGGGCCCACGAACGGGCGGTGATCCTGATGAGGCGGCTTGGCGGCCTGCCGCCGGTGTGCCGGGCGCTGGAAACCTGGATCGGCCTCGCGCCAAAGCGGACCCGTCCGATCGAGGCCTTTGGGCTGACGTTTTCGAATCCCGTGGGCCTCGCGGCCGGTTTCGACAAGAATGCGCGGGCCTGGCCGGCGGCGGCGGCCCTTGGTTTTGGGCATGTGGAGGTGGGCACCGTGACGGCGTTGCCGCAGCCCGGTAATCCGCAACCCCGCGTGTTTCGCTACCCCGCCGAGGAGGCGGTGATCAACCGGATGGGATTTAACAACGAAGGAGCCCAGGCCGTCGCCGTCCACCTTGCCAAACTGCCTCCGCCCGGCCGGCGCCGCATCCCGCTCGGGATCAATCTGGGCAAATCCAAACTCACCGAGATCGAAAACGCCGCCCAGGATTATCTCGCGAGCTTCGCGGCGCTGGCGGACTGGGCCGACTACCTCGTTCTCAACGTATCGAGCCCCAATACGCCGAACCTCCGCCAGTTGCAGGACGAGGGGCGCTTGCGTGAACTATTGGGCGCCGTCACGGGAGCCAACCGTGACCGCGCCGCACGGGCGGGGAAGCGCCGGTTGCCGATTCTCCTGAAAATTGCGCCCGACCTGACGTGGCCGCAGATCGAGGCCGTGCTGGGTGTGATCGAGGAATACCGGCTCGACGGCATCATCGCCACGAACACGACGCTGGCCCGGCCGGGATACTTCGCCTCGGTCAACGAAGCGGGGGGATTGAGCGGCGAGCCCCTGCGGCGGCGATCCACGGAGATCGTCTCGTTCATCGCCCGCCTCACCCAAGGCCGGTTGCCGATCATCGGTGTCGGCGGGATCATGGACCCGGAGAGCGCTGCGGAAAAACTCGATGCGGGAGCAACGCTGATCCAAGTCTATACTGGCCTGATCTATCGGGGTCCGTTTTTTGCGGCGGAGCTGGCGGCGGAGCTGGCGCATCGCCGGCGGCCCTAGACGATTTTACGAGCGGAACGGATGGTCGTTGGCTGGCCGAATCCGATCTGAATGTAAAATCATTTCAGGGCTGGACAAGCGTGGGGCGTTCTCTCCTAGTCCCTGTTCCTCTTTTTGGAAACTGCTCAGGTGGTGGAATTGGTAGACACACACGTTTGAGGGGCGTGTGCCGTAAGGCGTAAGGGTTCGAGTCCCTTCCTGAGCACCAATTCTAGAGGCAAACCCCAAACAGGGGACGGATAGGGGACAAAGCGGCCGGGATTAGAGCCTTCGGGCCGTGTTAGCCGGAATTTGAGACCCCCTTCGCGTTGCCGGCGAACGGCCGAACGTCGCTCACTGGTCCGTTTGAACCAAGCGCACGCTACTCCGCAAAGAGCATCGCCCGAATCTTGTCCTGTGAGCGTGCGGTGATCCTGACGGGATACGCTTTTTCGAGCCACTCGGAGAGTTAGTCGGAGTGATGAGTTGAGGTTGGGGTGGTGGTTGTGGTTTGTCGATCTTTGACAGAGGGTGGCCGGAGGCCAACCGGAGTCGGAGATCGAGAGAGTTGGGCGGCGTAGTG
>SIBR01000006.1 GCA_009695065.1 Opitutus sp.
CCGCGAGCATACATGCGAGGACGACGAAGAGCTTGATTTTCATGAAACTATTTCGATGCAGGAGCGGCTGCATGGATCACTATTTTCGCGGCAAAACCGGCAGCGCATTACTGATAGGGGACTGGATTTTCAGGGGAATCGGGTCCGGGAGGGGTTTAAACGGTTAAGTCATAAGTCTTACATGGGCAATCGAAGGGCTGACAACTTCCACGAGAATATGCCTTCACGACTAAAGACAAGGCCGTAAGATTCTTCAGCAGTGCCCTTTATCTTCACCGTGACTACGAAACGGTCAAAGCTCTCGTAGAACATCGATGTATCAGCGTCTGAATCTGATGGCTTTGTTTGCTCGGCACTCTTGGTGGGAAGTGGCTTTTCGCTGCGGTGATCCCCCGAAACCCGGGCCACTTGTAATGTTAGTCTGCGGCACCAAAAGGAGCCCAGGCCATGAAAGGCAAAAGACACACGACGGACTGCCGAGGAACGGCTCACTGCACTTGCAGGAGGAGATCCTCAATTTGACGCCGCCCGGCCAGTTCCATGCGGGCGAAGGTCTGGCTACTCCTTACCGCTTCCCTGAAGTAAGTGAAAAGTCGATCCACGGTGAAGGACACCCGCTCAACCAGTCGTCGCACTTGGTCGGGAACTTCATCTCTGCGGAATTGCACGGTTGCGAGGTACGCGGCGTGAGCCAGGACTAGCTGGTCCATCACTTCCGCGTCGGCTGGCGTGCCGCGCCGTAGTGGACAGCGAAGTCGATTCTCGCCTGCCGCACCTTTTGGACCTTTTAGGGATAATTTTTTACGAGGAGGAAACCAATCGCGGTTAGACGGCCTAAAGGGCGACGCATCCTCCCTCCCCCCATCCCGTCAAGGCGGGAGTAGGTTGCCTGCATGCGGTCACGTTTCCTTCCGTTTTACGCCGTATTCCACTGTTTCCGCCCAAAAGGATCTGCCTCAGCACGTCATTTGGCGTGTTTGCCCCCTTTCCGTCCCCTAGCTTATCGCTTCCTCTGTAGTTGGTGCCCGGGACAGGACTCGAACCTGCACACCTTACGGCAAAGGCTTCTAAGACCTTCGTGTCTGCCATTCCACCACCCGGGCGCGGGCCACTGCTTTCGTGCCGAATGTCCCGAGTCGCCCCGCCCGCGGCAAGCGCCGAAATCATCCGCCCGGCCTACCGCGCCGTGATCGGCGGAAGAAACGCCGGGGGCCGCCGGGCACGCGTGTGCGATTCGAAGTCCGCCGCCAGCGCGAGCAGCTTGGGCTCGCTCCACGCCCGGCCGAAAAACAGGAACCCGACGGGCAGTCCCGCCACGTCCGCCACCGGCACCGTCACGCTCGGGTAACCCGCCAGTGCGGCCGGCGCCGAGCCGCCCCCGCCCGGCCCCTTCGCGCCAAAGACCGGGTCGCCACCGGCCGGCGGTGCGATCAGGGCGGCCGGCGAATTCGCCACCGACACCAGCGCATCGAGGTAATGCTTGTCCATGAGCGCATCGACGCCCTCCGTCCGCCCAAGGCGCCGGCAGGCGGCGCGCGCCTCGAGACAGGCGGCGTCCGTCAGCGGTCCCTTGGCCTGCGCCCGCAGAAAATACTGCTGGCCGAACAGCGGCTGTTCCCGCGCCCAGTGCTCGTCGTTGAACCTGATGAGGTCGGCCATTGTTTTCATCGGCGACGCCGGCCCGAGCTCGGCCAGGTAGGCGTCGATGCCCGCCTTCATCTCGTAAAGCATGACCTCGATGCGCGGAGCGGAGGCCGCGGCCAGCCCGGGAAACTCCCCCACCTCGATCACCGCGGCCCCCGCGGCGCGGAGCGCGGCCAGCGCCGCTGCCTGCACGGCGTCGAGGTCGGGGCGCAATCCGGCGAGCCGGACGAAGCCGATTCGCGCGCCCCGCAGCGCGCCGGCGGGCAGGGCTGCCGCCAGTTTTTCCGTCAGGCCGACCGGCAATCCCTGCGTCGCCGCGTCGCGCGCATCCACCCCGGCGAGCGCGGCCAGCACCAGCGCCGCATCCCGCACCGTGCGCGTCATCGGTCCCGCCGTGTCGAGGGTCGCCGCGATCGGGATCACGCCGCTGCGGCTCACGAGGCCGACGGTGGGCTTGAAGCCCACGATGCCGCACGCCGACGACGGTGAAATGATCGAGCCGCTCGTCTCCGTGCCCACCGCCGCCACGCAGAGGTTGGCCGCCACCGCGGCCGCCGAGCCGGAACTGGAACCCGAGGGCGAGCGGTCGAGCACGTAGGGGTTGCGCGTCTGCCCGCCGCGGCCGCTCCACCCGCTGATGGAGCGCTCGCCACGAAAATTCGCCCATTCGCTCAGGTTGGTCTTGCCGAGAATTACCGCCCCAGCGTCGCGCAGCCGCGCGACCAGATGCGCATCGCGCGTCGGCTTCAAGCCGACGAGCGCGAGCGAGCCCGCGGTCGTTTCCATCCGATCCGCCGTCGCGATGTTATCCTTGAGGAGAATCGGGATGCCGTGCAGCGGCCCGCGCACGCGCCCCGCCTTCCGCTCCGCATCGAGCTGGGTCGCAATCGCCAACGCGTCGGGATTCAGTTCGATGATCGCATTGATTTTCGGGCCGGCCTTGTCGACGTCCGCGATGCGTTGCAAATACGCGGCGGTGAGTTCGCGCGCCGTCAACGAACCGGCCGCCATGCGCGCCTGCAGGTCGTCGATCGTCGCCTCGGCAAAAAGAAAAGCCGGCTCCGCGGCCCGCGCACAAGCCAGACCAAGGCAGCCTAGGAGAACAATTTGCCGGCATTGTTTGCCCGCAAATCTCGCGAAAGGACCCGAAAAAAAGCCATGCCGGGTTTGGTGGTATTTATCCGTTTTCATCCGTGTCATCCGTGGCGGGTTGTTTCCGAGCTAGTGGGGAAAACGTCATGGCGCCTCGCCCAGCCGATCGCCCATCTTGGCGTAGAGTTCCGTGTAGGCGGCGCTCTGCTGCACGAGATCGGCATCGAACCGGATCCGGCCGCGCTGGAAAAGCGTGATCACGCACGAACCGCCGAACGCAAAGAGGCCCTTCTCGTCGCCCTTGGCCACCGCCCGGCCCGGCACAAAGCCCTGCCGGATGGCGCCGACATTCGTCGCCCCGACCTCGATCATCGCCACGGGGCCGAACTGCGGCGACTCGATCAGCGTGATCTCGCGCTTGTTCTCGACCAGGTAGCGCAACCGGCGGCGGAGCGCGACGGGGCTCACCGAATAAAGCCAGCCGGGAACGGGCCGCGACTCCGCGGGCGTGCCGGCGACCGGGAAATGGAAGCGGTGATAATCCACCGGGCAGAGCCGCGAGATCAGCATCGCGCCGCCGACAAACGGCCGGGCGGCCGCCTCGTCGCCGAACAGATCCATCAGCGAGAATTTGAAGCCCTTCACATAAAAACCCTCCGCCGCGTCGACGTCGGGGAAAGCGAGATGCCGGCCATCGGCCGGAAAAACCGCGGTCGTTTCGCCGGCTGCAATCGGCCGCACCCCGGGCTTGAGCGCGCGATAGAAAAACTCGTTGAACGTCTTGTAGTCGAACGGCGACTTCGCGAACTCCTCCACGTCGATATTGTATTCGGCAATGAAGGGCATGATCCGCAGCGAGCTCACGGACTGGTTCATCTTGTGGCCGTACCACTGGGAAAAGAAGGCGCGCCGGGCGAGGAGCCAGACGAAGAAGCGGCCGGTGGGGTTCTCGTAGGCGAAGCGCAGCCACTTCTCGCCGAAAACCTGCTCGGTCTTCAGCGTGCGCGTGTAACGATCGAAATAGCGAATGGGTGCGGCCGGCATGTGGTTCGAATCTCGTGCAAAGCCGTCTCACCGCAAAGGAAGAAATGCGAGCGTCGGCCGGGCGGGCGGTGAAACCCGGTCCGGTCCCGCCTTCGTCGATTCGGGGTGCGAGGCTCAAATCGAATTCTGGCCCACGGGCCAGAATTCCCCCGCCGGGGATGCAGGCGCCCATCTCCGCTGCCCTGACCGAGCCCGGGCTTGTCCGCCTGAGGCGGGTGCACCCGCCTCCCCGGGCCCGGCATCACGGATGATGTGACACTGGCCGGAAAGCGGCACCTCCATTTCAACCTCGTTCGTCGATCATCGAACGACCAAGCGGCGATGATGGCACGGGCTCAAATTGCGCATCGATGCGCAATTTGAATTCTGTCCGGCCGGACAGAATTCGCCGCCCCGCCCAATTGTGACCACGTGGCCACAATTGCCTTCGCAGTCCCTGCCCGGCCCTCTTCGCTTCCGCCGACTGGCCCAAACGGATCAGCCAGCCGCCGGCGGACTTACCTTGCGGATCGGGAGCTGGCGCGTGCCGCCGGGCGTGCGCCACGCAAACGTGTCGCCCTCGGCAAAGCCGGTGCATGGCGGTGCCGATGGGTGCGAGGATCGAGAGCCGGCCGGCCGCGGCGGCGGCCTGCTCGGGATAAACGAGCGTGTAAGCGTCCACTTCGCCGCTCTCGCGGTCCTCGATTTCGACCCGCGATCCCATGACCACGACGGAAGGCAGCATGACTTCAGCGGGCAGTACGTCGGCGCGTTCCAACTCGGCGCGAAGCGGTTGCAGGGTCTCGCGCAGGCGCGGTTGCGACGCGATCACCAGGTCCACCAACAGGCCGCAGGCGCTGGTGGTCGGACGTCGAAATGCGGAGAACAGGAAGGGTCCTGGCCGTGGCTCGGTGCATGACCGATGTTGGATTTGAGTTGGTTGAGAGTGATCGGAGTTGGGACGGAAAAATCCGCGCGCTGGACGCGAAAAATCCGGAGAACCGGGACAGCCGGGCGTGACCGGGGAATCGGAATCACGCCGGCATCGCCACGCGGTCGCCGATGATTGCAGGGCGACCACTTCAGGTGCCCTCGGCGACGGCGAACGCTCACCCGGCGAACCGGCGTTGAACCTGTAAGAGTTGCAGGTTCGAGGATTCCCCGTACTAATTTGTAGCATTAGAGCTCCCGCCCCACCGGGAATCTGCTGCTTCGATCCACGCCAACGCCCCGGAAATCATGAAACGCACGCTGAAGATCCTGACCCGCCCCCTCGCCCTGGCCATGATGCTGCCGGCCGTGTTGTCCGCCGCCAACTTCGACTGGCCGCAATGGCGCGGGCCGGACCGCACGGCAGTCTCCAAGGAAACGGGGTTGCACAAGGCGTGGCCGGCGGGAGGCCCCAAACGCGTCTGGCTCTATCAGAACGCCGGCAACGGGTACTCGGGCCCGGCGATCGCCCACGGCAAATATTTCACCCTCGGCACCCGGGACGGCAGCGAGTTTCTCATCGTACTCGATGCCGACACGGGCAAGGAACTCTGGGCGGCCAAGTTGAGCGGCATCCTCGACAACGACTGGGGCGACGGTCCGCGGGGCACGCCGACGGTGGACGGCGATCGCGTCTATGCCTTGAGCGGCCCGGGCAACCTCATCTGCGCCAGCGTCGCGGATGGAAAGATCCTGTGGCAGGCCATCATGAAGGATCTCGGCGGAAAAACGCCCAACTGGGGTTACACCGAATCCGTGCTGGTCGACGGCGCCATGGTTCTCTGCACCCCCGGCGGAACCAAGGGCGCCATGGCCGCCCTCGACAAAATGACGGGCAAGGTACTCTGGCAATCGACGGGATTCACCGACCCCGCGCACTATTCATCGATCGTTCCGGCGCGGATCAACGGTACGCACCAGTATGTCCAGCGCACGGAGAAGAGCGTCGTCGGGATCGCGGCCAAGGACGGCAAGCTGCTGTGGCAAACCGATTTTCCCGGCCGGACCGCCGTGATCCCCACCCCGATCGTCAAAGATAACGCCGTCTACGTGACGGCCGGTTACGGCGCGGGCTGCAAGATGGTCAGGATCGGCGCCAACAACGCCGTCACCACGGTCTATGAGAACAAAGTGATGAAGAACCATCACGGTGGCGTGATTCTGGTGGGCGATCATGTTTACGGTCACAACGATGTCTCGTGGGGGTGTCAGGACTTCGCGACCGGTGAAGAAGTCTGGAGCCACCGGGGCCTGGGCAAGGGCGCGGTCGGCTATGCGGACGGCATGCTCTACTGCGTGGAGGAAGCCAGCGGCACGGTGGTCCTCGCCGAAGCCTCGCCAAAAGCGTGGAAGGAACATGGCCGGTTCAAGCTCGATCCCCAGACCAAGATCCGCAGTTCGCGCGGCCGGATCTGGACACACCCCGTGATCAGCAACGGGAAGCTATACCTGCGCGACCAGGACCTGATCTATTGCTACGACCTCAGGGGATAATCGCGGAGGCTTCCTTGGATCCGGAGGCGCGCCGCCCCCGACGCGCACCGAGTCCGCTTATTTCATCACCAGTTCGTCGTCCTTCACCAAAAACTTCACCTCGCTGCCCTCGGTGACGGCGCCGCCGATGAGCGCGCGGGCGAGCTTCGTCTCGATGTTGCGCTGCAGGAAACGCTTGAGCGGACGTGCCCCGAAGACCGGGTCGTAACCCTTCTCGGCCGCCCATTCCTTTGCCTTCTTGTCGAGCACCACGGTCACGCGGCGGTCGGCGAGGCGCTTGTTCAAGTCGGCGAGCAGTAGGTCGACGATCGTCGTGATCTCCTCGAGCGTCAGCGGCTTGAAGAGGATCGTCTCGTCGATCCGGTTGAGAAATTCCGGCCGGAAGGATTTGCGCAGCTCCATCATCACACTCTCGCGCACACTTTCCGGGATCGTGTCGCCGGTCACGCCTTCGAGCAGGAAGCGCGAACCGAGGTTCGAGGTCATGATGATGATCGTGTTCTTGAAATCCACCGTGCGGCCCTGGCTGTCGGTGATGCGGCCGTCGTCGAGCACCTGCAGCAGCACGTTGAAGACGTCCGGATGCGCTTTCTCGATTTCGTCGAAGAGGATCACGGTATAGGGCTTGCGCCGCACCGCCTCGGTGAGCTGCCCGCCCTCGTCGTAGCCGACGTAGCCGGGGGGCGCGCCGATCATCCGCGCCACGCTGTGCTTCTCCATGTATTCCGACATGTCGATGCGCACCATCGCGGCCTCGGTGTCGAAGAGCGTTTCCGCGAGGGTCTTGGCGAGCTCGGTCTTGCCGACGCCCGTCGGCCCGAGGAACAGAAAGCTGCCCACCGGGCGGCGCGGGTCCTTGATGCCGCTGCGCGCGCGCAGGATGGCCTCGGTCACGAGCGTCACCGCCTCGTGCTGGCCGATCACCCGCTGGTGCAGCACGTCCTCCAGCCGGAGGAGCTTGTCCTTCTCGCCCTCGACGAGCCGCGTGACGGGTACGCCGCTCCACTTCGAAACGATCTCGGCGATTTCCTCCTCGGAAACCTCCTCCTTGAACAGCGTAGTCTGACCGCGGCCCGCCTTCTCGAGTTTCTTCAACTCCTCCTCCATCTGCGGGATCTTCCCATGGCGCAGCTCGGCGACCTTGTTGAGGTCGTAGGCGCGCTCCGCCTTTTCCATTTCGAGGCGCGCGGCCTCGATCGCCTCGCGGAGCTTGCGCGTCTTGTCGACGGCCCCTTTTCCCTTTTCCCAATGGAGCTTGATGCCCTTCGCTTTTTCGCGGGCCTCGGCCAGCTCCGCGCGCAGCGTATCGAGCCGCCGCTTGCTGGCGTCGTCCTTCTCCTTCGCCAACGCGGTTTCCTCGATCTCGAGACGCAGCACCTTGCGGGTGAGTTCGTCGAGCTCCTGCGGCATCGAGTCCATCTCGGTGCGGATCATCGCGCAGGCCTCGTCCATCAAATCGATCGCCTTGTCCGGCAGAAAACGGTCGGTGATGTAGCGGTTCGAAAGCGTGACGGCGCTTACCAGCGCGTTGTCCTGGATGCGCACCCCGTGGAACAGCTCGAAGCGCTCCTTGATGCCGCGGAGGATGGAAAGCGCATCCTCGACGCTCGGCTGGTCGACAACGACGGGCTGGAAGCGGCGCTCAAGCGCGGCGTCCTTCTCGATGTGCTTGCGATACTCGTCGAGCGTGGTCGCGCCGATGCAGTGCAACTCGCCGCGCGCCAGCATGGGCTTGAGCAGGTTGCCCGCGTCCATCGCGCCCTCGGTCTTGCCCGCGCCGACGATGACGTGGAGTTCGTCGATAAAGAGAATGATCCGGCCGTCGCTCGCCTTCACCTCGCCGAGCACGGCCTTGAGGCGCTCCTCGAACTCGCCGCGATACTTCGCGCCGGCGACGAGGGCGCCCATGTCGAGGGAGAAGATGGTTTTGTCCTTCAAGCCCTCGGGCACGTCGCCGCGCAGGATGCGCTGGGCGAGGCCCTCGACGATGGCGGTCTTGCCCACGCCGGGTTCGCCGATGAGGACGGGGTTGTTTTTCGTTTTGCGCGAGAGGATGCGGATCGCGCGGCGGATCTCGTCATCACGGCCGATGACGGGGTCGACCTTGCCCTTGCGCGCCTGCGCCACGAGATCGATGCCGTATTTTTCCAGCGCGGCGTAGGTCGTCTCGGGATTGTCGGTCGTCACGCGCTGGGAGCCGCGCACCTCCTTGAGCGCATTCAGGATCTTCGCGCGATCGAGGCCGAAGCTCTTGAACAGTTTCTTGAGCGCGTCGGGCTTGCCGACGTCGATGAGCCCGAGCAGCAGGTGCTCGACGGAAACGAAATCGTCGTTGAGCGACTTGGCCTCGTTCTCGGCGCGGGTGAGCACCTCGTTGCCGGATTGGGTGACGTAGATCTTCGAGGTGTCGACGCTGCCGGTGACCTTGGGCAACCGCTCCAGCTCGCGCTCGACGGCGAGTTGCACCGCGCCCGCGGTGATGGCCAGTTTTTCGAGCAGACCCGGGACGACGCCATTCTCCTGCGCGACGAGCGCGGCCAGCAGGTGCCACGTGTCGACCTCGCTGTGATTGAGGCGGCGGGCGGCGTTCTGCGCGTCGGTCACCGCCTGACGCGACATCTGGGTCAATTTCGCGAAGTCCATAATTTGATGGTATCACCTTCGCACGTTGCGGGCCATTTAGCCACGCAGCTTTTGCCCAAGACGCCTCATCCTTGGACCGGTCGGATCGAGCCAAAATGCGCCGGAGTGCGACGGCGCGGCGCGTCACTCTGGCCGTATCACGCCTCGTGGTTGAGGTGTTCCGCAAACTTGAGGCCCAGCAGGACCAACTCCGGCACGACCTCATCGAACAATTTCTCCGAATCCAGCAGCCGCGCGAAGCCGCCGGTGCCGACGACCCGGGGCCGCTGGCCGGCGAACGCCTCCCGCGTCAATTCCTCCAGGAGGTGCCGGATCGCGCCGACGTGCCCGTGGTAAACGCCCGCCTGGATGCTCTCCACCGTGGAACGGCCGAGCGCCGTTTGCGGGCGGGTGATTTCCACCGTGGGCAGCTTCGCGGTGCGACCGGCGAGCGTCTCCACCGAGATGCCGACGCCGGGTAGAATCGCCCCTCCGAGGTAGTCGCCCTCCGCCGTCAACACGTCGAAGGTCGTCGCCGTGCCACAGTCCACCACCACGATGTTCGTCGCCGGGTGGCGCCGCGCGGCGGCCACCGCGCCCGCGATCCGGTCTGCGCCCACCTCGTGGGGATTGCGGTAGCGGACCTTCAGCCCCGTTTTCACCCCGGCCTGCAGCACAAACGGCTCGCTGTGAAAATATTTCACGCACGCGGCCCGCACTGGATAGAGCGCCTGGGGAACGACGGAGCAGATCGCCGCCCGATGCACCGCCCGGGGATCGACGCCGTTTTCCCGCAGCACCGCGGAAAAAAACACTCCGAACTCATCGGAGGAACCCAGCGGGTGCGTCGTCTTCCGAAATTGGCAGAGCAGCGCGTCGCCGTCGAAGACCCCGCCGTGAATTTGTGAATTTCCGATGTCGAGACAGAGCAGCATGAGAATCAGGGATGGAAGATCAGCGGCGAAGCGGTCGCGAGGCGGAAGCCGTCACGTGACCGCGGATGGCAGGGCGCCCGCGAGCAGTTGCTCCAGCCCGGCCGCGAGCGCGGCGCGATCGGCGCAACGCACCGCCACCGAGCCATCCGGCCGCCAGATTTCGGCGGGAAACGTGCCGCCGGCCGCGGTCCGGGCCGTCAGGTCGTTGTGCACCACGAAATCCGACGCCCCGTGGGCGAACAGGGACGCGACCGCGGCGCGCGCCGCGGCGGCATCGGCGCCATGGGTGAGCTTGAAAGCGACGACGCGCACCCCCGGATGGCGGCTGCGGCGGCGCAGGGCGTCGATCAGCTTGGGGTTGTGACGGAGGCACAGCACCGGCGCCGCCGTCGAATCCATTTTTCCCGAAGCAGGTGGCCGCTCCACGCCGTCGTACACCACGGACTCGATCGAAAAATCGCTCACCGCCGCGGCATGAATCACCGCGTCGAATGCCTCCGCCCCCAGCAGGCGGGTCAACGCGGCGTCGAGATCCGCGAACGTCGTGAAGGTTTCCTCGCGACACGCCCCGCCCGCCGCGTCGGCGCGCAGGGCGCGGAGCAGCGTGACGTCGTGTCCGCACCGCGCGAAGTGATCCGCCACCAGCGCGCCCGTCGCGCCCGTGCTCGTGTTGGTCAGCACGCGCACGCCATCGACCGGCTCGGCGGTGCCGCCACTTGTCACCAAAACCCGCAGACGCCGCGCCGGGCGCGCGAGCGCCGCTTCCACCGTGGCCACGATCTCCGGCGGCTCGGCCAGCCGGCCCTCGCCCACTTCGCCGCAAGCGGTGTGGCCGGCGCCCACCTGCACAAAACGCGCGCCCCAGCCGCGCAGCCGCTCGATGGATGCGACGGTCGCGGGATGACTCCACATCATCGGATTCATCGCCGGGGCAATGAGCAGCGGTTTCTTCCAGTCGTGCGCGAGCAACAGCGCGCCCGCCAGATCGTCGCCGAGGCCCGCGGCCATCCGGTTCAGCGTATTGGCCGTGGCCGGACAGACGATCGTGAGGTCGGCCCAGCGCGCGAGATGGATGTGGTCCAGCGCGGCCCCCGGCTCGAACAAATCGGTCGCCACCTTTTCTCCCGTGAGGCCCTCCAGCGTGCTCTCGCCGACAAAGCGCCGCGCCGCGGCCGTCGTCACCGTCCGCACCCGGTGGCCGCGTTGCACCAGCCGCGAGATCGCATCGCAGGCCTTGTAGCAAGCGATGGAGCCGGAGAGGATGAAGAGAATATTGGAGCCGGCCATGATGGGTTCGGTGGAGGGTGGGTCCGCTTCAGATCCGCACATTGTCGATCAGCCGCACGCCATCGGTGTCGTCGACGTAGTCGACCTCGAATCCGGCGGCCCGCAAATCTGCGGCCGCCGTCGACGCGTCGGCCGCGGTGCGGAGCACCCGGGGAAACTCCGCCGCGCGCCGGCGCGCCGGTGCGGAAAGCCGGCGGTTGCGTGAGCTGAGCGCGAGCCCGTCGGCATCGCGCACGGTCGGACACGCGACCACATCCACCGGCAGCAGCAGGGCCGCCGCCATCCCGCGCACGAGCTGCAGTTGCTGCCAGTCTTTCTCGCCAAAATAGGCACGGGTCGGCTGCACCGCGTTAAAAAGCTTCAACACCACCGTGAGCACACCGTCAAAATGCCCGGGCCGGTGCGCCCCTTCCCAGCGCCGGCTCAGCTCGTTTTCCGTCACACGGTAGCGATAGCCGTCGGGATAAAATTCCTCCGGCGCCGGTGCGAAGACCGCGTCGGCATGGGGCCGGGCGAGCTCGATGTCCGCCTCGAGCGTGCGCGGGTAGCGGGCGAGGTCGTTCGGGTCGTTGAACTGGGTCGGATTGACGAACACGCTGAGCACCACGCGTTCGTTCTCAGCCCGCGCCCGTGCCAGCAAGGCCTCATGGCCCGCGTGCAACGCGCCCATCGTCGGTACAAAACCGACCGACCGGCCCGCCCATTCGGGTGAGTTCCGCAACGCCCGCCACTCCGCCACACTCGCGCAAAGTTTGGTCATGCCAGCACTTCCTTCTGCGCCGGAAACTGCGCCGTGCGAACGTCGCGCGCAAACCGATCGATGGCATCGCGGACCAGTTCGTGGCCCTCCACATACTGCCGGGCGAACTTCGGCCGGAAACGCGCGTCGAGCCCGAGCAAATCCGATAGCACCAGAACCTGGCCAGCCGTGCCGGCACCGGCTCCGATTCCGATGGTTGGAATCGTCCGCTCCTCGGTGATCGCACCCGCCAGCGCCGCCGGCACGCATTCCAGTACCAGCGCAAACGCGCCGAGTTCCTCGAGCCGCCGTGCCTCGCTCCGCAGGCGCTCCGCCTCCGCCGGGGCGCGCCCCTGCAGCCGGTAGCCACCGAGCTGGTGCACCGACTGCGGGGTGAGACCGAGATGGCCCATCACGGGAATCCCGCTTTCCACAAAATGACCGATCACGTCCTCGTGACCGGCCACACCCTCGATCTTGACCGCATTGGCCCCGGCCTGGATCAACGCCCCGGCGGCCGTGGTGGCGGCCAGTTTGCCCTGCCGCACGGAGAGAAACGGCATGTCGGCGATGACGAGCATCTCAGGCGCGCCGCGACGGACGGCTGCCACGTGCGCGCACATCATTTCGGTCGTCGCATGAACGGTCGAAGGGAAGCCATGGGCCACCATGGCGACGCTGTCGCCGACGAGGATCGCGTCCGCCGTGGATTCCGCGACGATGCGCGCCATCAGCGCGTCGTAGGCGGCGAGCAGGACGATCGGGAGCTGTTCCCGCTTCGCGCGGGAGAAATCGAGGATGGTTTTCACGCCGCCGGGTCAGTGTTTCCTCGTCGGAAAACCGGCCGGCAGGCGGAAGTGGACTGGGGTGCTTTTCGCATGGCGATGAAGCCTCGGGGTCCGAGCAGGGAGTGGTGGATGATCGTGTCCGGTCGCGATCGTGTTCGCGCCAGACCCCGGGAAGGCCGCGAGGAATCGCCTGCGCGCAAACCCAAACTGCGTCACCGGGGCGTCCGCCGCCCTACGGATTGATCTCGTAGACCTCGGCGATACCAACCCCGGGCCGCGCGGGCTGGGCGACCGTGGGATCGGGATCGATCACTTCAAACGGCGACACGATCACGGTGTAGGCTCCGGGCGGCAGGTCGATCATCACGCAGGGTTCGCGCCGGTTGGTGGGGGCAAAGCCCGTCGCGGCAATCTGCTTTTCGCTGTAGAACCGCATCGTGGGCTTGAAGTCGTTTTGCCGGGATATCCCTCCCTCGGCCCCGGTGCTCCAATCGTCGTTCTGGATCAGTAACTCGCCAGCGGCATTGTACACCGCCATGAAGGGATCCTCCATCGTGCCGGACATCCCAAACGGTGCGCGGCTGAGCGTGGGGCCCAGCACCCGCACCAGCACGCGTTTGGTCGAGCCCGGGGCCGCCCCTCCCCGCACGACAAAGCCGCCGAACATCTCCTTCCCATTTCGACCGGCGTAGCCCCGCGTCGAGAGGTTGATCAGCTTCGACCCGCCCGGAGCAGTTTCGTAGACTTCGATCAGCCCGCTGCCCGTGCTCCCGGCCTTGCCCTCGGCGATGGCGGTGTAGGCCCCGGGCGACAGGGTGATGAGCAGCGCGGCATCACGGCTGCCCGGAGCAAAAACCAAGCCGCCCGCGGCAGCAGACTCGGCGGCAAGCGCTCCCGGCGCCTGGATCCCCCAGTCGTCGTTGAAGGCGATCTGGTTCTGCCCGGAGAAAATCTTGAGCAACGGATCCGCGAGCACGTTCGGCACGCCGTAGTTCGCCAGCGCCGGGCCCGCGGCCCGGATGAGCACTTGCTTGGCCTGCGCGCCGCTCACGATGAAGCCGCCGATCAACACCTGGTCGTCGGTGCCGACAAACGCGCGCATCGACACGTTGATCAGCGTGCCGGGATTCACCGCGGCCTGCGTCTGCAGCCGGAAGGCCGAAACCTCGAACGCGTTTTGCTCGATCGTGCGGGCGGTGTCCGCCTCGCCGGGTTGGCCGGCGGCGATTCCGATCGGCGCGCTGATCGGCGGAGGCAGCACCACCCGCGGCGTCGAGAAATAACTCAGCTCGGTGCCGGGCGGATACGCCATGATATCGTGATACTGGTGCCCGTCCGCCCCGACGAAACTGTAGCCGTAACTATACGGGTAGGCGCCGGCACCGTTCGAATGCGCGCGATCGTGGGAGCAGCCCAGGACATGACCGAGTTCGTGCGGCAGCACGTTGCCACTCCCCATCGCCGCGTACTCGATGACGGCAAAGGCGAACAGCGCGTTGTAGTTCGCCAGCGCCGCGGCCGACGGATCCGTGGAGACCGAAGGCGATTCGAGCACGTAGCTCAGCCCGATGCTCGCGTTGTCCTGCCGGTTCAAGACGAGGCAAACGACATCCGCACCGGCCGCATCGCGCAACGCATGCAGTTCATCCATCCGCCCATCCGCCGTGTCCTGCAATGCCGTCAGCGCGTCGCCCTGCAAGTTGCGCACAAAGCGATTCGACGGATCCACCGGTCCGTCGGCGGCGTAGGTGGTTTCCGCGATTTTCACGAGCTTCACGCGCGCCGTGATCAGGCTGGCGGCAAACGCGTCGTTCACCTTGGCGACCGCGGCGTCGAACGCGCTTTGCAACGCCGCCGTGCGGACGGTCCCTGCGAGCGTCGCCAGCAACGCGGGCGTGTAGGCGATCATGAGATGAACCTCCGCCCGCTGCGGATTTTCCGCCGCCGCGGTGCCGGGCGCAGCCGGTGCGGCCGCCTCTTCCCCCAATGCGGCCTGCCGATGACGACGAGCGGCCGCGGCCGCGAGCACGGCCGCATCGATCACCGGCCGGCGTTCGCCGCCGCAGGGCCCGAGCAAGGCCGGATCGATTTGATAGAACTGCGAAAACTCGCCGGTGGCGGCACGCAGCGCGAATTTTCCCCGGACGGGATGCTCGACCGAAGCATGGAGAAACCCCTCGTTGTAAGCGAAAACGGCGCGGCTCTCCGGCTGGCCCTCGATGTGGCCCGTGCTGGTGAAACGCTCCGCGCCCAGCATCTCGCTTTGGTCGATCACGACCGTGAGCGAACCGCCCCCGGGCAGCGGAAGGTCGAAACGTCCGCCTCCCGCCGGTTGCCAGAACGGCGAGGCCTTGCCGGCGATCAATGCTGCATTGAGCCGGACGTAATGGATCGCGCGCGCCGGCGCCGGCAGCGCAGCGTCGAGGGCGGAGACGTTCGCCGGCCGGGCATACGCAAACAGCTCACGGCCGGTGGGAACGGCGGAGGGAACCACGTCCCCGCCTCCAGCCGGTCGGTCTGCGGACGCGAGCCGCGGCGAATGCGCCACGGGGTTCAAACTGATTGGACGCGGCGGTGAAGGACTCGTTTGCGAACGACCGTGGAAAAACCACGCGATCACCCCGGCGGCGACAACGAACAAGGAAGACCAACAGCGGCCCATGGGGGACTTTGGCATGCGCGGAGGGAGGACAGAGACGGCGGCGCGGCAACTCGGGTTCCAAGCTTATCGAACGGCGGCGGATTCCACGAGTGCGTTACAGGGTTTCGATCAGCGCGAGAAGCTGCGCCGCGTGATTTGGCGGGTCAATTTTTTCCACGACCGCGAGCACCGTGCCGTCGCGATCGAGCACCAAGGCGGACCGGGAAGGTCCCACGAATTTCCGACCGTACATCGACTTTTCGACGAGCGAGCCCGCCGCCCGCGCCAAGCGGTCGTCCGGATCGCTCGCGAGCACGTAGAGGATTTTTTTCGCGGCCGCATACCGCCGGTGCGAGCCGCAGGTATCACGGCTGAGCGCGATCAGATTGTAGCCGGCGCGGTCGAATTCCACCGCGTGGGCGACGAGGCTGTCGTTCTGCCGGTCACAGCTCGGGGTGTTGTTCTTCATATAGAACGAAACCACGGTCCGGCGCGTCAACAGGTCGGCCACCATGATTTCCCGGACGGCCCCGTCCTGAAAGACCTTGAGCCTGAAGGAGGTGTCCAGTTTTTGTCCGGCAGAAAGCACCGGGCGAGTCAGTTGACAGACCGCGGCAGGTCAAACTCCCGCGCGTTTTTTACAAGTTCGAATCGATCCGCAGAGTCTTTGACGAGCAGGCTAAAACCCTTCAACGTGCCGCCGCATGAAATCGGTCAAGGTCCCCGCTCTGGAGCTGTTCCTCCACGAAATGATCCCCCTCGCGAAGGCGATGGGCGTCGGCGTGGACGTCAGCGATGACCGGGCCTTGGTGCTGACCGCGCCGAAAGAGCAGAACAAAAATTCGCTCAACACCGCGTTCGGCGGCAGTCTGGTTTCGCTGGCCACCCTGGCCGGCTACGGCGTCGTTTGGGAACTGATGAAGAACGAAAAGGGCGCCGACAAAACGGAGTGGCGGATCGTGGTGAAGGAAAGCCGCGCCGCCTACCGCCGGCCCGTCATCGGCGACCTGCGCGCGATCTGCGAGCGGCCGGCCCAGGCGGCGATCGCCGAGTTCAAGGAAGCGTTGAGCCGCTACGGGAAGGCAAAGTTGAAGCTCAAGGCCTCGATCGTGGAAAACGGCAACGTCGCGGTCGACGTGACGGCGGCCTTCGTGGTGTCACGGTAGGTTTTCGCGCCGCGAAAACCTCCTCAGATGTGTTTCGAGTCGGCCTCGTCCTTTTTGGCGTAGCCGGTTTCCTGGCGCTGGTGATTGACGGCGTTCTTCTTCAGGTACGCCTGATAGACATCATCAGCCGTCATCCCAAGCGTCTGCGCGAGCGAGACGAGAAAATGAAACAGGTCGACGACCTCGACCTTGGCGTTCTGTTCGTCGAACTTCTGGTACTTCGCCCACCACTTCCACGGCACGCTGTCGATCAGTTCGGCCGTTTCCTGCTGCATGGCCCGCGTATAATTGAGGATCCACTTGGTCTTTTCCTCGTCGGTCGGCGGCGGGAGATTCACCCCGATCCGCCGGTTCAACGCATCCTGCATCTGAAAAATCTCCTCGAGTTTGTCCATGGCGGGAGGCTGCCGCCCCCGGCGGACGAGTGGCAAAGGTTTTTTACGGCGCCAAACCCCGAACGGTCCAATCCCCGCACCGCCGGGCGGGGGCGCCGAGTTTACAGTTGCCCGCGAGGGTAACGCTGGCGATGGTTTCGCCTTCATGCACGCGTTGAGCGCCTCCGGCGCTCCGGGTGCCATCATAACCCACGGTCGTTCCTCCGTTAACTGGAGTGAGCGCCGTTTAACAAAAAACACAAAACATGTCAGATAACGATAAGTCAGGCGCGCCGAATCCGGCGTCCGCCGACTTGCCCGCCAGCGCCCCGGCGCCAGCGGAGTCCACGAGTGCGGCGCCTGCGGCCGCCACCCCGTCAGCGGTCCCAGTAACGTTCGGCTCCACCCGTGGCTCCGGCCTCGCCCGGGGCAAACGCCCCGCGCCGCCCACGGCGCCGGCCGCCTCCGCCCCGTCGGGCGGCTACAAGCCCACCTCGCTCGCGGTCATCACGCCAGCGAGCGAATACAAAAACCCGTTCACCGGCGAAACCGCCGTGTCGAGCGCGCCTCCCGTCAACGAGCCTGCCCCGCAGGCCGCTCCTCCCACTCCGGCCCCGGCTCCGATCTCCCGCTCGCCGGTACCGGAATCTTCCGCTTCGATCGACGCCACCGAACGCTCCGCCGAGGCGCCCGTGCGCGCCGCGGAATCCCGCCAGCCCGAGGTTCCGGAAAACGCCGCCAAACCGATGTTCCCTTACGAGGAACCGGGTAAGGCCGAATTGAAGATTCTCCCGCCCGAGCCGGCCAAACGCCCGGCCGTGAGCTGGGAAGCGGCCGCCGGTAACGAACCCGCCGCTGCCGCCCCCGCCGCTCCGCGGCGCGACGACCGCCCGACATTTCGCACCGAGCGCGATCGGGATCGGCGTGAAAACCGGCCCTTGGAGCCCCGCGAACCGCAGGACCCGAAAGCTTTGGAACCGCGCGAGCCCAAACCCTACGAACGGCGTGAAGGTCGCGAGCCGCGGCGGGACGATCGCAAGTTCGAGCCGCGCACGAATCAACCATACTCCGCACGCCCCCGGCAACCCGAAGCGCCGAAAAAGTCCGGCGGTTTCTTCGGCTGGCTGAAAGGTCTTTTCGGCGGCGGCTCCAGCGCCGCTCCCGCCGCCGGTGACCGGCCGGCGCATGAAGGCCGGCGGGAAGACGGTGACCGTGGTCATCAACGGCATCGTGGCGACCGCGGGCGTGGTCAGGGTGGCGGCTATCGCGACGACAATCGCGGCCCCCGGCCTGAAGGCCAGGGCGGCGGCGATCCCCGCCAACAGGGCGAAGGCGATCAAGGTGGCCAGCGGCGCCGTCGGCGTCGCGGCGGTCGCGGTCGGGGCCCGAGTGGCGGTGGCGGTGGCGGCTATCGCGACGACAATCGCGGTCCGCGGCCCGAAGGCCAGCAGGGCGGCGGGGCAATTTGATGCGATCGAAGCATTAGAACTTGCTCCCCGCGCGACCCCGCGCGCATTTCAAAGGCGTCCACTTCGTGGGCGCCTTTTTTATTCCGGCTGCGCCGCCGCCCGCTTGAGCGGGTGGCGGGCGCACCGACCCATCGCTCACGCCCGCAGTCACGTTCCACGCTCATGGCCGATCTCATCGTCAACGGCGGCAAGCCGCTTTCCGGCACGATCACGCCGTCCGGCAACAAAAACTCGGTGCTCCCGATCTTGTGCGCCTCCCTGCTCACGGACGAGCCCGTCACGCTGCGCAACGTCCCCGCGATCACGGACGTCGAAAAACTCGTCACGTTTTTCCAGGAGCAGGGTTCCCGGATCGCGTGGGACAAGGCGGCGGGCACACTGGCGATCGACCACTCGACCTTCGACGCCCGCCGGCTGGACGGCGAGTTGCCGTCGGGCATGCGGTCGTCGGTTCTTTTGTTCGCACCGCTGCTGCAGCGGATGAAAAAAATCGCGCTCCCGTCGAACGCCAAGGGCTGCTCGCTGGGCATTCGCGAACTCGATCCGCACCTCGAAATTCTCGCCCATCTGGGCGCGAAGATTTCGCACAACGGCGCGCTGAAGCTGCGTCTCGCCGGCCGGTTCCGCGGCGCCCGCCACTGGCCCGACTACATGTCGGTCACGGCGACGGAAAATTTCGTCATGGCGGCGGCTGTCGCCGAGGGCGAATCGACGCTCATCAACGCCGCCAGCGAGCCCCACGTCCAGGATCTGTGCCACGTGCTGGTCGCGATGGGCGCCAACATCAGCGGCATCGGCACGAGCCAGCTCGTGGTCGAGGGCGTCCCGCGACTCGGCGGCGGCGCGTTCACCATCACCACCGACTATCACGAAGTCGTCACGTTTCTCGCCCTCGGCGCCATCACCGGCGGCGACGTGAAGGTCAGGAACTCGGTGCCGCACCACTTCGATCTGATCGCCCGCGCCTTCCGCAAGGTTGGGGTCGTGGTCGAACACGAGGGCGACACGGCCCGCGTGCGCCGCCGGCAATCGCTCGAGATCGAGCGGCCCTTCACCACCAATCTCCTGCCCAAGATCGAGGCCGCACCCTGGCCGTATTTCCCGGTCGACCTGCTGCCGTGCATGCTCGCGCTGGCGGTGCGCGCCAAGGGGGCGATCCAGTTTTGGAACAAAGTCTACGAGGGCGGCTTCACCTGGATGCCCGAGCTCTCGAAATTCGGCGCACAGGTGGTTGTGAGCGACCCGCACCGCGTGATCGTGTTCGGCGATCGCCCGCTGCGGCCGACGACCGTCGATGCGCCCTACATCATCCGCGCCGCCGTCGGCCTCTACATGGTCGCGGCCAGCATCCCGGGCCGCTCCGTCGTGAAGAATGCCGACACGATCAAGCGGGCCCATCCCAACTTCGTGGAAAACCTCCGCAGCCTCGGTGCGGACGTGGAGTGGAAATAAGGGCCGGAAGTGAAAGGTGAAAATCAGGTGAAGAAATGCATCCACCCCTGTTAGCTTCGCGCTTTTCGCATTAACGGCTTTTGATCGCACCCATGCCCGCCCCCGATAATTCTGCCAAAGGCCTCGGCTTCATTTCCAGCGCACTCGCCGCGCCCGTGTCACCGGTGGAGGCCGCGCTGCGGCCGCTGTCGTTTGCCGATTTCACCGGACAGGCCAAGACCGTCGAGCGTCTGCAGGTCATGGTCGGCGCCGCCAAGAAGCGGGACGAAGCGCTGAATCACATTCTGCTTTCCGGGCCGCCGGGGCTCGGCAAGACCACGCTCGCGTTCATCCTCGGGCACGAACTGGGCCGCAACGTGCGCATCACGTCGGGCCCCGTGGTGGAGAAGGCCGGCGATCTCGCGGGCCTGCTGACGAATCTCGAAGAGGGCGACATTCTCTTCATCGACGAGATCCACCGCATCCCGAAGACCGTCGAGGAGTACCTCTACTCGGCGATGGAGGATTTCCGCATCGACATCATGATCGATCAGGGGCCCAACGCACGCAGCGTGCGGCTCTCGATCCCGCGCTTCACGCTGATCGGCGCGACCACGCGCAGCGGCCTGCTCACCGCTCCGCTCCGCTCGCGCTTCACGCTGCAAACGCGCCTCGACTACTACGACCACGCCACCCTGGAAGGCATCGTCCGCCGCAGTTGCGGATTACTCAAGGTCGCGATCGACGCGGGCGGGGCGCAGGAGATCGCCACGCGGGCGCGCGGCACGCCGCGCGTCGCCAACAACCTCATCAATTTCTGCCGCGACTACGCACAGGAACGGGCCCAGGGAAAAATCACCCAGCCGGTCGCGGCCGCCGCCCTCGAGCTGCTGGAAATCGACGCCGCGGGGCTCGACGAAATGGACAAGCGGATGCTGCGCGTAATGGCCGAGAACTACCGCGGTGGTCCCGTAGGCATGAGCACGATCGCGGTGGCGGTGGGCGAAGAGGCCGAGACCCTCGAAGAGGTGCACGAGCCCTTCCTTATTCAGGAAGGCTATCTGCAACGCACACCCCAGGGCCGCGTCCTCACCGCCAAGGGCTACACCGCCGTCGGACTGAAGGCCGCGCTCGGCGGCGACCAAGGCTCGCTGCTGTAGACGTCCACCCCCCCCGGCACAAAGGAAACGCCGGGAACCTCAGGATTTGCCGGTCGTGCCCAGCACGCCGATTTCCCTCAGCCAGTCCGCGCACAATTCCGGCCAGCGTGCGACAGGCCCTTCGGCCTCCCGCACGCCAAAGCCGTGGCCGCCGCTTTTGAAGACATGCAGTTCCCCCGTGGCTCCGGCCTTCTTGAGTTCGAGATAGGTCATGGCCGCATTTTGCGCCGGGACCGCCCGGTCATCGTCGGCGTGCAGGATAAACGTGGGCGGATACTTGGCCCCCGGAGCGGCCACGATCCGGTAATCCTGCAACATCCGGCCGACGGCCGAGGCACTCCGCCCCGTCGAAGGCAACGCTCCGGCCGGGGCATACCCCAGGATCGAGAAATCGGGCCGGGCGGCGGTGGCATCGACCTCGTCGACGGGTTGGTAAACGCGCTTGTCCGAAAAGAACTCGATCGTCGCGGCCAGATGTCCGCCCGCCGAAAATCCGAGAAACCCGATGCGCTTCGGATCGAGCCCCCAGCCGCTCGCGCGGCTTCGCACCAGGCGCATGGCCCGTTGGGCATCTTGGAGACCGACGTCCTGGGCGTTTTCATGGCCCTCCGTCGCGAGCCGGTACTTGAGAAGGAACACCGTCACCCCCAGCTGGTTCAACCAGGCCGCCGTATCCGCACCCTCCTTGTCGAGGACGATACGCGCCCAGCCGCCGCCCGGCGCGATGATGACAACCGCGCCATTCGGATTCTTGGGCCGAAATACCGTCAAGCTCGGCTCTGCAATTTGTGAGACAAAGCGGTCGTGCTTCCACGTCGACGTGCTGCGCTCCGTGATTTTTTCGGTGAACGCGATTTTCTCCGAGCCGGGCGGCTTGCCCGGCCAGAGGGGGATGACTTCGGGAATCTCCGCGGCGGAAAGACCGAGCGTGGCGAGGCCAACCAGAAACCCGGCGCGCAAACTCAAGAAGAGGGGCATGCCCTGACGTTCGTGCGGGGCGGCCCATTGACAAAACCATTCACTCCGGCCCGGGCGCCGATCAGGCGACGAGCCCGTTTCCGGCCGCTCCGCGGGAAATCGGGCTGGAGTTTTCGGGCGCGGCTTGACACACCCGCTCCGTGCAGCCGCGTTACCCCCACGTCTGAGCCGCGATCCCATGGCAATCACGCGTCGAGAATTGCTCCGCACGGCCGGCGTCGTCGCCGGCGTGGCGGCGATCCCCGCGAATGCCGCCACCCCTGCAGGCCCCGCGGCTTCGTCACCGCCGGGCACGGCCGCCCCGGGCCCGACCGAACTTTTCGACGTCCCCGATTTCGAACGCGCGGCCAAGGCCCAGATGTCGCCGATGGCGTGGGACTACCTCACCGGCGCCGCGGCCGATGAACTCACCCTCCGCTGGAATCACGAGGCCTACGAGCGCCTGCGGTTGAAGCCGCGGGTGCTGATCGATGTTTCGAAAATCGATACGCGCGTCCAGCTGCTGGGCCGCGAGCTGCCCTTCCCCATCCTGCTGGCCCCCGCCGCCTATCACCGGCTGTTTCACGCCGAGGGCGAACTCGGCGTGGCCCGCGGCGCCGGCGCGATCAACGCGACCATGGTCGTCAGCACAACCGCCACGACGACCATCGAGGATATCGCCGCGGTCGCCACGGGTCCGCTGTGGTTTCAGCTCTACGTGCAATCGGACCGCGGGTTCACTCGCGAGCTGGTCCGGCGCGCGGAAGCCGCCGGTTGCCAGGCCCTCGTCATCACCGTCGACACCCCCGTGCTCGGACCGCGTTACCGCGAGCTGCGCGGCAAGTTCTCGCTCCCACCCGGGATCGAACGGGCGAATCTGAAAGGGCTCGCCGCCGCCACGGGCAGCCACCGCCCCACGGAACAGTCGATGTACAGCGCCATGCTGGATCCAACCGTCACCTGGCGGGACATCGACTGGCTGCGTTCGCTGACGAAATTGCCGGTGCTCTTGAAGGGCATTCTGAATCCCGACGATGCGGACCGGGCGGCCCAAGCCGGCGTGGCCGGCATCCTCGTTTCGAATCACGGTGCCCGCAATCTCGACACGGCGCCCGCCACGATCGACGCCCTGCCCCTGGTCGTCGCGAAAGTCGCCGGCCGCGTGGCGGTGCTGGTCGACGGTGGCATTCGCCGCGGGACCGACATCCTGAAGGCGCTGGCGCTCGGCGCCAACGCCGTGCTGATCGGTCGCCCCTACCTCTTCGGCCTCGCCGCCCAAGGCGCGCCGGGCGTCACCCGCGTCGTCAATATCCTCCGCCGCGAACTTGAAATGGCCATGGCCCTCACCGGCCGGACGACGATTGCATCGATCGATGCGTCGGTGATCTGGCGCTAGGCCGACGGCGAAAGTTTTTGCCACCCGTCCCAGAAGCTTCGTTCCCAAACCCATGCCGACCTCATTCCCTTACTTGCGGCACGCCGGTGCGCTGTTCTTGGCGACCATACTTTCCGTCTCGGGCGCCGATACCTCGAGCGACATCCAAGCCCAACTCGACCGCCCGCTGCTCGCGGCGAATCTCACCGCCGACGAAGCGCAACGGTTTTCCGACACCCGCGTGCCGCGGATGCCGGCGGTCAAGACTGCCGCCGAGTGGACGTCGATCGCGGATACCTTGCGCCGCAAGACGCTCGATCAAGTCGTCTTTCGCGGCGCGCAGGCCCAGCAGTGGCGCGAGGCCCGCGCCCAGGTGGTGTGGCTCGAAACGCTGCCGGGCGGGCCGGGCTATAGCATTCGCAAACTGCGCTACGAGGCGCTGCCCGGATTGTGGATTCCCGCGCTGCTCTATCTGCCCGAGAATCTTTCGGGCAAGGCGCCCGTGCACCTGGCGGTGAACGGCCACGACCTCGTCGGCAAGGCGACTCCCTACAAACAGATCCGTTGCATCAATCTCGCGAAACGCGGCATCATCTCGCTGAACATCGAGTGGCTCAACATGGGCCAGCTGAATGCGCCCACGTTCAACCACTATGCGATGAACCAGCTCGATCTCTGCGGCGTCAGCGGGCTCGCGCCCTTCTATCTCTCGATGTCCCGGGGGCTCGACCTCCTCCTCGCGCTCCCGAACGCCGATGCGCAGCGCGTGGCCGTGAGCGGACTTTCCGGCGGCGGCTGGCAGACGATCATCATCAGCGCCCTCGACCCGCGGGTGACGCTCTGCAATCCGGTCGCCGGTTATTCCAGCTTCCGGACGCGGGCGGCCTATCCGACGGATCTCGGCGACTCGGAACAAACCCCCAACGACCTCGCCACCGTGGTGGATTACACGCATTTGACCGGCATGCTGGCCGGGCGCGCGGCGCTCCTCACCTACAACGCCAAGGACAATTGCTGCTTCGCCGCGGATCATGCGCTGGACCCGCTCGTGCAGGCCGCCGCCCCGCTTTTCGCCCTGCACGGCCAGCCCAACCGGCTCCAGACCCACGTGAATTTTGATCCCGGCACGCACAACTACGAGGTCGACAATCGCGAGGCGTTCTACCGCTTCCTGGGCGAAATATTTTTCGCGGGAAACAAAACCTGGGATCCCAAGGAAATTCCGTCCGGGACGGAGGTGAAATCACCGGAGGCGCTCGCCGTCGATCTGCCCGCGGGCAATCTCGACTTCAATCAACTCGCCAGGACCGCGATGCAGGCGCTGCCCCGCGATCCGGATTTCGCCCGCCGCGATCCCACCGCCGCCCGCGCCAAGTTGCGCGAAATCGTCCATTTCCGCGCGCCCGCCATGACCGCGGACCGCGTCAGCGGGGGCCGCGGCGGGGCTGGCGCCACGCGCCACTGGCAGGTGCGCGTCGGCAACGAGTGGACCGTGCCCGTCACCGAGTTTTCCCCCGGCACACCGCAAGGCACGACCGTCCTTATCGCCGATGCCGGTCGCGGCAAGCTCGCGGCCGAAGTCGATCGTCTGCTCAAGGCCGGCCAGCGCGTGCTCGCCGTGGACTTGCTCGGATTCGGCGAAGCGAAAATCCCAAAGCACGATTTTCTCCATGCGCTGCTCATCGCCGCCGTCGGCGAACGCCCCCTCGGCGTGCAGGCCGATCAACTCGCCGCCGTGGCGCGCTGGGCGGCGCAAGAGTTCAAGGGCACGCCGGTGGCGCTGGCCGCCCAAGGGCCGCGCACCAGTCTGATTGCCCTCGTGACCAAGGCACTCGAACCAAGCGTGACCGGCGGACTGACCACGCACGATGCGAAGGCCAGCCTGAAGGAACTCGTCGAGCAGAACATCGTCGTCGACGCGCAGGCCGAGCAATTTTGCTTCGGCCTGCTTGAGGCCTTCGATGTTCCCCAATTGCAGGTGCTGGCGGATGCAGGGCGGACCGGCCGGGCGCGCTGACCCATCCGCACCGGTCACACCTCGACCATCGCCTTGATCACGCTCCGGTTGCCGGCGATCGCACGGGAAAAATCCGCTGGAATATCGGCGAGCCCGATGCGGTGCGTGATCCAAGGGCGGGTGTCGATCCGGCCCGCCTCGACCAGCTCGATCGTGGTGCGAAACGTTTCGGACCGCGCGTTGCGGCTGGCGCACAGGGTGATTTCGCGCCGGTGAAAATTCGGGTCGCTGAAGGTAACGTCGCCCTGGAACAGCCCGACAAAAACGATCCGCCCGCCATGGGCCACGAAGTCGAAGGTCGCCCCCATCGATTGCGCGCTGCCCGTCGCATCGATCACCACGGTCGGCAGATCGCCATCGCCAATTTCCCGCAACCGCCGCGGGGCTTCCGCGGGCACGAGGGTCGCGCCAACCCCGAGGTGCTCGCGGCAAAACGCCAACCGCGACTCGCTCACGTCCATCACCGCGAGCCTCGCCCCGGACAGGGACGCGAACTGGATCACACTCAGGCCGATCGGCCCCGCCCCGATCACCAGCACAAAGTCGTCGGGTTGGATTTCGGCGCGTTCGATCGCGCGGGCGCCGATGCCGAGCGTCTCGACCAGCGCGAGTTGATCGTAGTCGAGCGTCGCCGAGCGGTGGAGTTTGTGCGCCGGCACGGCGAGCAACGGTTGCATCCCGCCGTCAACATGCACGCCGAGCACCTTCAATTCCGTGCAACAATTGGTCCGACCGCGGCGGCAGGCGATGCAACGCCCGCAGTTCAGGTAGGGTTCCAGCGAGCAGCGGTCGCCACGCCTCAGCCCCGGGGCGCCGCGGCCGGGATCGATCACTTCCACGCCCAGTTCGTGCCCGAGAATGCGGGGGTAATTGAAGAACGGCTGCCGGCCCGCGAACGCGCTGAGATCCGTTCCGCAGATGCCGATGCGATGCACCCGCACGAGGGCTTCGCCCGGCGCCGGCACGGGTTCCGGCCCGTCGGCCGCGGTGAACCGGCCGGGTTGTTCGAGGACAATTTGGAGCATGGTCGAGACTGTGATTCGGAGCGACGGCGGCGAAACACCTTCCGGTTGAAAGCCGGCCGGTGAGGCGCAAGCCGGCGAACGTCAGTTACCGGGCCGCGCGACTTTTTCTCCGGACCACTGTTCGTAAGTCCGCACGAGATCCTCGACGGTGGTAAACTTGCGGGCGACCATGCGGACCCGGAACGAAAACTCGCGATTCACCCCGTAGTCGCGTTGCAGGAAGATGAAATCCCACGCGGGATTGCCGGCACCGCCGCCCGAGGGCGAATGCGAAAACCGCACTTCCCGGCCGGGCTGCGGCCGGTCGAACATGAACAAAAGCACGGTGTCGCCGGAAACACCGAAATAGAAGGGATAGAGGTATTCGAAGTCCGAGATGCCCTTCGCCAGCTTGATGTTGAAGCCCTCGTCCGCCGGCGGCTCCCAGGTGCTGCCCGCGGGACGATGGGTCGCGGCGACACCGTGCGACGGCGGCACATGCTTGATCCAGCGCGGCCGGGCCTCGCCGGCGCCCGGCCGCGAACGACCGATGAACTGGATCGACATGTCCGGTGGCGCGTGAATGTAGGACGCGAAGAAAATCCCGATGTAGCCGTGCTTGCTCCAGGCCTCGGCCAGCGGGGTGCCGAAATAGGTCATGTCGACCGCATCGCCGCCGGCTTGGTAGACGACGCGGCTGCGCAACGGCCAGTGCTCGGTGCGCTCCTGCTGCAATTCCACGCGAGTCGCCGAGTGGCGGATCAATCGCATCGGCGCCTGCCGTGGCTCAAAGATATGCCAGCCGAAGGAATTTTGGTCGCCGCTGTAAATATGCTCGAAGTTCAGGCCAGCCACGGCCGGCACGAAGACGTTGGGGCCGCCGTCGAGGGAAAGCTCGGCGACACCATTGTAGCCGGCCCGATGCGTCGGCCCGTAGGCGACGTTGTCCGCGATCACGAGGCGGAGTTTTCCGGTGTCGATCCGCGCCTGACCCGCGCCGCTCGACGCATCCGACGCCGCGAGGACGAAACCGGGACCGGCCAGGGAGAGCAGGAGCACAAGGGCGGCGCGAAGGGGCAGCGCCCGTGAATGGGGGATTTTTTCGAGGGGCGCGTTCACAACGGAAGCGTGCGGCGCGGACTCGGAAGCGGTCAATGCGGAAGGAATTGCCACGCCTGCTTGCATTTCAATTCTGAACCGGCACAAACCCCAATCCATGCCCCCCGAGCCGTCCCCCAACTCCGTGCGTCGCGTCGTTCTTGCCAGCTTCATCGGCACCGCGATCGAGTGGTATGACTTCTTTCTCTACGGCACGGCAGCGGCCCTGGTGTTCAATAAGCTCTTCTTTCCGAACATCGACCCGCTCGCCGGCACGATGGCGGCCTTCGCCACCTACGCCGTCGGCTTCTTCGCGCGTCCGATTGGCGGCGTCATCTTCGGTCACTTCGGCGACAAGCTCGGACGCAAGTCCATGCTCGTCACTACGCTGATGATGATGGGCATCGCGACCTTTCTCATCGGGGTGCTGCCGACCTATCAGCAGGTCGGCGTGCTCGCTCCGATTCTGCTCGTGGTGCTGCGTTTTGTACAAGGTCTGGGCGTCGGCGGCGAATGGGGCGGCGCGGTCCTGATGGCGGTCGAGCACGGCCACGCCGGGCAACGTGGCCTCCGCGCCAGCTGGGTGCAGGCCGGGGTGCCGGCGGGGTTGCTCCTCGCGACGGCGGTTTTCAGCCTGTGCTCGGCGCTCCCCGAAAAGGAATTCCTGTCCTGGGGCTGGCGGGTTCCCTTCCTGCTGGGAATCCTGCTGATGGCAGTGGGCTTGTTCATCCGGCTCGCGATCGTGGAAAGCCCGATCTTCGCAAAAATGAAGGCCACGAAGTCGGAGACGCGGCTGCCGATCCTCGAAGTCGTGCGCAAATATCCCCGCAACGTCCTCCTCGCGATGGGGGCGCGTTTCGCGGAGAACGCCTTTTTCTACATTTTCACCGTTTTCATCCTCACCTATGCGACAAAGCAACTGAAACTGCCGAAATCCACCATTCTCAACGGGGTGCTGATCGCCTCGGCGGTGGAATTTTTCCTGATCCCTCTTTTCGGCGCGCTGTCCGATCGCGTCGGCCGGCGCCCGGTGTATCTCGGCGGCGCGATCTTCCTCGCCCTCTTCGCCTTCCCGTTCTTCTGGCTGGTGGACACCGGAGCGACGTGGGCAATCTGGCTGGCGATCCTCGTCGGTCTGGTCGGCCACGCCGCGATGTACGGTCCGCAGGCGGCGTTTTTCTCCGAGTTGTTCGGCACCAGCGTGCGCTACAGCGGGGCCTCGCTCGGCTACCAGCTCGCCTCCCCCCTCGCCGGCGGCCTCGCCCCGCTCATCGCCACCGCGCTGCTGACCTGGGCCGACGGCAAGCCATGGCCGATTGCCGTCTATCTCATCGGCATGGCGCTTGTTACCATCGTGTCGGTCTGGCTCGCGGAGGAAACCCATCGCCACGATTTGGACGCGCCCGAAACCCCACACCGACGTTAGAGCGGCGGAGCGCCGCCGGCCGCCCCGCCGCGCCCGGTCCAGCCTCACCGCCGCGGACATCCTGCGACCGCAAAGAAGCGAGACTAAGCATTGACGGCCCTACTCCGAACCGAGACGTTCGACGCCGGTAAAGTTTCTTTCTTCTTCCGCCGGAAAATCCTCTTGGCCCGGGGTGAACGAATCTGATTTCGTCTGCGTCCCACCCTCAATTCGCAACATCGCATGACCCACACCCCGACAACGTCTGCTTCCCCCGCCGCCGTTCCTCCCTCCAATAAGGCCAAGTACATGACGCTGATCGCGGCGTTTCTCGGCTGGATGTTCGATGGGTTCGAGCAGGGCCTTTTCCCGCTCGTCGGCCAGCCGGCCCTCAAAGAGCTGCTCGGCCCGGATTCACCGCCCGCCGATGCGGCCAAGTGGTTTGGCGCCATCATCGCCGTCTTCCTCGTCGGCGCCGCAGCCGGCGGGGTGCTTTTCGGCTGGCTCGGTGACAAGATCGGCCGCGTGCGGGCCATGTCATTGAGCATTTTCACTTACGCGATTTTCACCGGGCTGTCTGGCTTCGCCACGGAAGCCTGGCATATCGCAGTGCTGCGCTTCGTGGCATCGATCGGCATGGGTGGTGAATGGTCGCTCGGGGTGGCGTTGGTCAACGAGATCTGGCCGGGCAAATCCCGCGCCCTGACTGCGGGCCTCATCGGTGCGGCGGCGAATTTCGGTTTCCTGCTCGTGGCCGTCCTGAGCATGACGATGCTGAGTTTCATCACGAGCCTGGAGAGTTTTCTGCTCGGGATCGGCGTGAGCGAGGCACTGACCCACAAGCTCCTGGCCAATTCCGGCTGGCGCTTTCTCATGATCGGCGGCGCGATTCCCGCCTTGATGATCTTTTTCATCCGCATGTTTGTGCCCGAGTCCGAGAAATGGACCGCCGAGCGCGATCGCGGCGCCACGTCCCACTGGGCCAACGTGGATTTGTTCGGCGTGCTACTCGGCGCGTGTGTAAGCTTGGTGATTGTCTGGGCGTGGTCTCCGGCCGGCCTGGCGGCGTTGCCGGCGGCGTTGCTCACGCTGGTTTGCCTGACTATCGCGTTGTTCTCGTTCCTCCACCCCGTTCGCCGGTACCTGCAACGGGCCGAAGCTGCCGGCATGGTTCAGGCCGGCAGCGGCCGAAAGATCGTCAAGCTGATGCTTTTCGGCGTGTGCCTTTCCTCCATGGCACTATTCGGCACTTGGGGGTCGATGCAATGGGCCCCGCGTTGGGCGATTCAATTTGAACCTGATCCCACCAAGTTCGCGAAAGAGTGGACCCTGATCTGGCTGTCGATCGGTGCGATCGTCGGCGCCATCGCCGCAGCGCTCGCGGCCGGCCGATTTGGCCGGCGCATCACGTTCACCGTCATGTGTGCCGCCTCGATTGGCTCCATCCTCCTGTTCTACCAAGGCAACACGAGCTACGGTTCCTTTTTCCTGCCCGCGGCATTCCTCGCCGGCGGCATTACCGCCACGTTCTACGGGTTCTTTCCCTTGTATTTGCCCGAGTTGTTCCCGACCGTCGTGCGCGCCACCGCCCAAGGCTTCGCGTACAACTTCGGCCGCATCCTCGCCGCCGTCGGCGCCCTGCAAACGGCCACCTTCATCTCATTGTTCAAGGGGAGCTTCGCGATGGCCGCCTCCGTCATGGCTTCCGTGTACCTGATCGGCATGGTCCTGATCTGGTTCGGTCCGGAAACGCATGGCAAGGAGCTGCCGCAATAAGACCCGCCATGCAGCGGTCGGGCTGACCGGTTTTCCACCGCTCGAAACGTCGGGCGGCGACAGCACCGGGCGCTGCGGGGCTGTAACGCAAACGTCCACGGTTCGCCTCGTCAGACCAATCCGACTGGAATGCCGGAACCGCCAACTTCAATATCGTCCAATCGCATGATAAACTCGCCTAAACCCTCGCTCCCCCTCTCGTCCCCAGCGCCGTCGAACCGGGCCAAATACATGACCCTCGCAGCTGCGTTTCTCGGCTGGATGTTCGACGGTTTTGAGATGGGGATTTTCCCTCTGATCGGCCAACCAGCGCTCGTCGAATTGCTGGGACCCAACTCGCCCCCCACCGATGCCGCCAAATGGTTTGGCGCCATCATTGCCGTTTTCCTCGTCGGCGCCGCGAGCGGCGGGGTGCTCTTCGGCTGGCTCGGAGACAAGATCGGCCGGGTGCGGGCGATGTCCCTGAGCATCTTCACCTATGCTATTTTTACGGGCCTGTGCGGTTTTGCCACGGAGGCCTGGCACATCGCGTTCCTGCGCTTCATCGCCTCGCTGGGCATGGGCGGCGAATGGTCGCTGGGCGTGGCATTGGTCAATGAAATCTGGCCGGGCAAATCCCGTGCCCTGATCGCCGGCCTCATCGGGGCCGCCGCCAATTTCGGCTACCTGTTGGTAGCCGTGATCAGCATGATGATGCTGAGTTTCATCGCGACGATCGAAAGCGGGCTGCTCGCCATCGGCCTCTCCCAGGAAGTCACCTCCAAGCTCCTGGCCAATTCCGGATGGCGTTTCCTGATGATCAGCGGCGCGCTACCCGCGCTGATGATCTTCCTCATCCGCATGTTCGTGCCGGAATCCGAAAAATGGACGGCCGAGCGGGACCGTGGCGCCACCACGCATTGGGCCAAGATGGATTTGTTCGGCGTGTTGATCGGCGCGTGCGCCAGCTTGGCCATAGTCTGGGCCTGGTCGCCTGCGGGTGTGCCGCCGCTGGCCGCCACGGGCATCACCCTCGTCGCCTTGGTCATCGCGTTGTTCGGATTCCTGCATCCTGTCCGCCGCTATATGGTTCGGGCCGAGGCCGCCGGTGCGATTTCGGCCGGGAATAGCCGGCAGATCGTCAAATACATGCTTTTCGGGGCCGCCATTTCCTCGGTGGCGTTGCTCGGCACTTGGGGTTCGATCCAATGGGCGCCCCGCTGGGCGATGCAGTTTGAACCCGACCCCGCGAAACACGCCAAGGAGTGGACCCTGATCTGGATGGCGCTCGGCGCCATTACCGGGACGATCCTGGCGGGGCTCGCGGCGGGCCGCTTCGGCCGGCGTATCACCTTCACCGTGCTGTGCGTAGGCTCGATCGCGTCGGTCCTGTGGTTCTATCAGGGCAACACGGGCTACGGTTCGCTCTTCCTTCCGACCGTTTACGTGGCCGGTGCCATCACGGCGGCCTTCTACGGTTTCTTCCCTCTCTATCTGCCCGAACTGTTCCCGACCGCCGTCCGCGCCACCGCGCAGGGTTTTGCGTACAATTTCGGGCGCGTCATTGCCGCCATCGGCGGCCTGCAAACCGCCACGCTCATCGGGCTCTTCAATGGCAGCTTTGCGATGGCCGGCTCCTCCATGGCCGCCATCTACCTCGTCGGCATGGTCATCATCTGGTTCGGGCCGGAAACGCGCGGCAAAGAGCTGCCGCAGTAACGTCTGCTTCCGAGTTGGTCGGGCTGACCGGTGCTTCGCTGCACGGTCAGCCCGAACCCCCGGAATCCGTGCCGGGGTTCCGCCGTTCGAAAGGTTTGCCGGCCGCGGCCAAAGCGTACCAGCATCGCGCCGCGTTGGAGAAATCCCGCGTGCCCCCTTTCCCGCCGCTTCCATCCGGCTGTTTTCCCGCGGCTGAAAACCACGCTTCCCCACCATGAATTCCCCCTCGTCGACCGTTAATCCCGCCAAGCGCGTGCTTCGGCCGCGGCGGAACCTCCTCCTGGTCGCCCTTGCACTGAGCGCCGCGTGGCTGACGGGTGGCTCTCCGCTGCGCGCCCAAGCGGACAAGTACCCCTGGCAGGTCGGAGTGGCCTCCGTTAAAATCACGCCCAAGGGTCCGATGTGGATGGCGGGATATGCCAATCGCACCAAGCCCTCGGACGGAGTGGACCTCGATATTTTTGCCAAAGCCCTGGCGATCGACGATGGCGCGGGCGGGCGCGTGGTCATGGTCACAACCGATCTGGTCGGCATCCCGCTTTCGCTCCGCCAGTTCGTCGAACGCGAATGCGGACAAAAGTACGGGCTCAAACCACAGGAAATTCTCCTTAACGCTTCCCACACCCATTCCGCACCGGAAGTCAGGCCGGAGAGGATGCGGTGGGAACAAACGTTCAGCCGGGCGGCGAGCCCACAGCAGGTGGCCGACGTCGATCAATATTACTCATGGTTGGAAAAAACCATCGTGACCCTGGTCGGCGGCGCCTGGCAGGGCCGGCAACCCGCCGCACTCGCCCTCAGCCACGGCCGCGCCGGATTTGCCATGAACCGTCGTCGCCCGGAATCCGGAGGCAGGTTCAGTAACAATCCTTACCCCGATGGTCCGGTCGACCAAGAGGTGCCCGTGATGAAAGTCACCGGCGCCGACGGAAAAATGAAGGCCGTTCTCTTTGGCTATGCCTGTCACAACACCACGCTGGGTGGATCCCGCATCAGCGGGGACTACGCCGGCTATGCCCAGAAATTCCTGGAGGAGAGCTATCCGGGTGCGACCGCGCTGTTCATGATGGGCTGCGGCGGTGACCAGAACCCCTACCCGCGGCGCAACATCTCGCCGACGCTGACGTCCAACGAACTGGTACAACAGCATGGACGCGCCCTCTCCAATGCCGTGACGACGGCGCTCGACAGCGTGCCACGCCCGGTCAAGGGACCGCTGCGGCCGGCGCTGGACTATGCGATGCTGGACTACGTGCCGGTTCCGAAACCCGAACTGGCAAAGTATCTCAGCCGCCCCGAAACGGAAATCGTCAAGGAACGCGCCCGAAGTTTGATCCAGAGCGGCGAGCGCGGAGAAAAATTTCCGCCCCTGCCCTGCCCGGTGCAAGTGCTCCGCTTCGGCCGCGACCTGACCCTGGTCGCGATCGGCGGTGAAGTCGTCATCGACTATTCGATCCGGATCAAGGGCGAGTTGAAGGGACCGGCCTACGTCTGGGTCGCGGGCTACACCAACAATGTCTTTGGCTACATCGGCAGCCGCCGTATCCTCCAGGAGGGCGGATACGAGGGCGGGGGCGCCAACACGCGCATTCTCGTTCACCCCGGCACGTTCACGTTCGACGCCGAGGAAAAGATCCTCACCACGGTCCACGATTTAGTCCGGCAGACGAGTCCTTGAAGTCGAAGCGCGCGCGGCCGTGCAGGCCGCGCGTGGGATCCGGCGACCGTCCCGCCCGCCAGCGGCACGGCGAACCGAACCCGGTCAGGCGAGCGTCCAACCCTTGCGATACTCGCGCTTGATGAAGCGCGCCGCATCCGGGGCGTTGGTCGCCGTCAATTTTTCGGCGTCCCAGACGAGCTTCTTCCCAAGGCGGTAGGCGACATTGCCGAGGTGATTCGCCTCGGTCAGGGCGCCGGAATAATCGAAGTTGCACGTAGTCGGCCCACCCGTCTTGCAGGCCTGAATCCACTCCTGGTGATGACCGATCGAATCGGGGATGAACGGCGCCGGGCGCGCGAAATCCTTGAAATCCGCCTCGGGCAGCAGGACGTGCTTGCTGTAGCTTGAGAGGAGCATGCCTTTCGCGCCGATGAACAGCGCGCCGTCGCTCCACTGCGGAATTCCGTTTTCCTTCCAGATGGCGGGCTTGCTTTCACCTTGATGCCACGTCAACCGCACCGGGGGCATGTCACCTCGCGCGCCGTATTCGTAGGTCGCGGACATGGAGGCGGGGGCGATTTCCGCATGCGGCGGCGGACCGTCGGCGGAGATGGTGAGCGGCGCGCGGAGCTTCAGCGCCCAGAACGGCAGGTCGTTCCAGTGCGAACCGAGATCGCTCATGGTGCCGCTGCCGAAATCCCACCAGCGATACCACTTGGGCCCGGGAAAATAGACTTCGTTGAAGGGGCGTTCCTTCGCGGGGCCGAGCCACAAATCCCAATTCAGCGTCGGTGGCGGCGTCTGCGCCTCCGGCGGACGATTCATGACCACGACAATGTCCTTGTAGCGCTTCGCCGCCTCCGCGCTTTGCAGGCCCCACGACCGGGAAACCCAGACGTGACACTCGCGCACCGGCCCGATGGCACCCGACTGAACCAGTTCCACCACGCGACGATAGTTCGCCGTCGCGTGAATCTGCGTCCCCATCTGGGTAACGACGCCCGCCTGCCTGGCCGCCTCGCGGATGAGGCGCGTCTCCCAGATATTATGCGTGAGCGGTTTCTCGCAATAGACGTGCTTGCGCAGCTTTAGCGCGGGCATCATCGCGAACGCATGCGTGTGCTCCGCCGTGCTCACGACCACCGCATCGAAGTTCTTGATCTCGTCGTACAGTTTCCGGAAATCGGTGAACTTGCGCGCCCCCGGCAGCTTTGCGGCGGCGGCATTGAGGTTGTTCTCGTTCACGTCGCACAGGGCGACGATGTTCTCGGTCGCGGACACCTCCTTGAGGTTGGAACCGCCGCGCCCACCGCAGCCGATCACCGCGATGTTGAGTTTGTTATTGAGCGACTGACCACGAAGCAAAGCCGGCACGCCGAAGACGACGGAGCCGGTGGCGACCGCCGTGGTTTTGAGAAAGCCGCGACGACTGGGGGAGAAGTTGGGGGAAGCCATGGCAAGCTTCCTAGGCGGCGACCATGAACGTCACAAGGTTTTCCCCAAGCCGTCGGGTCAGGGTAGGCTGGAAAAGTGCCCACCGCTCCTCCCGGACCCCGGCGGAGCGGGCTTGTCGCCACCGGCTCACTCCGGTCAAGTAGGGCATGATCACCCCGCCCCTCCCTTCTCCGCTCCAGCGTCTGGGTCGGCTGACCGCCAGCCTGACGCTGACCCTGACTGTGGCCTGCGCGCAGATTCCCCGCGGTTTCACGTCGCTCTTCAACGGCCGCGACCTCACCGCCTGGCAACTGCCCGCCGGTGACGGGGGCCACTGGAAGGTGCTCGACGGCGCGATCGACTATGACGCCCGCAGCGAGGCCAAGGCCGACAAGAACCTCTGGACCCAAAAGGAATACGGCGACTTCGTCCTGCGCCTCGACTGGCGCATCAAGGAAACAAGCGGTCTGTATCCCGTTCCCACCGTGTTGCCGAGCGGGCTGCATCTCAAGGGCCCGGACGGGAAGGATATCATCACGCCGATGCTCAACGCGGACTCCGGCGTCCTGCTGCGGGGCGATTCGAAATCGCAGATCAACATCTGGTGCTGGCCGATCGGCTCCGGTGAAGTCTACGGCTACCGGATGGACGAGAAGATGCCGCCAGCGGTCCGGGCCGGGGTCACCCCGCTGGCGAAAGCCGACCGGCCCGTGGGCGAGTGGAACACCTTCGAAATCACGATGAAGAGCGAGCGCCTGACCGTGGTCCTCAACGGCCAGACCGTCATCCGCGACGCGCTCCTGCCTGGCGTGCCGAAAGCGGGCCGGCTGGGCTTGCAGCACCACGGCGGCTACAAGGACGGCAAATATCTGCCGGCCTCGAGCCTCGTGCAGTTTCGCAACATCGCGATCAAGGCGCTTTGAACGGGGGCGGCCCAAGCACGGCCGCGCCCCGACTCGCCACGCTGCGCCGGCGATCCGGATCAGGCGCGAAACTTTTCCTCGCCGTCGATCCACACGCCCCGCACGCGGAACTTATCGTCGAACCAGACGAGATCCGCGCGTTTGCCCGCCGCCAGCGAGCCGAACTCTTTTTCGCGGCCCAGTTGTTTGGCCGGATTCAGCGTGGCCATGCGCACGGCATCGACCAGCGGCTCACCGGCCAGCTGGTGCACGCGTTGCACGCCTTCGATCATCGTCAGCGTGCTCCCGGCGAGGCCCGTGCCGTCGTCCATTTCCGCCACCTGCCCCGTGGTCCGCGCCGAGACGCCGAGCAGGGTGAAGCGCGTGCCGGGCGGCAAACCGGCGCCGAGCGTGGCATCGGTGATGATGACGACGCCATCGCGCCCCTTCGCGTTGAGCAGCATCCGCATCAGGATCGGCGGCACATGCACGCTGTCCGCGATGAGCTCGGCCATGATTTCATCCTGGGCCATGGCAAACTCGATCATGCCCGCCAGGCGGTACGGCCCGACCTTCACGATCGTGCTCATCGCGTTGAACGTGTGCGTGGACTGATTCAGCCCGGCCTTCAGCGCGGGGATCAGGTGCTTGTCCGAGGCATCGGTGTGACCGCCGCTGGCGATCGTGCCGTTCTTTCGCAGCGCCTTGATCAAGGCGATCGACCCCGGGTTCTCCGGGGCAAAAGTCATCTGCGTGACGAGCTTCCCGAAGCGCAGGTATTTCCTCCACTCCTGCGGCGTCGGGTTGCGGATGTATTTTGGGTCCTGCGCGCCAGCCTTGCCGATCGCAATAAACGGCCCCTCGACGTGCACGCCGACAATCCGCGCACCGGTGCCGATCGACCGGTTGTGAAACGGCTGCACCGTCTTCAGCACGCGGAGAATATCCGACTCGGGCGCCGTCAGAGTCGTCAGGGTCAGCGAGGTCGTGCCGCCGCGCAGATGAAATTCCGTGATCGTGCGAAACGCCTGCTCGGTGGCATCCATCGTATCGGCGCCCATCGCGCCGTGAATGTGCAGATCGATGAAACCGGGGGCGAGAAAGCCGCCCTTCAAGTCGATCGCGCTGCCGGCGGATTTCTTCTTCGCCGCACCGGCGGAGATTCCGGCGATGCGGCCGTTGCGGACCGTCAGGGAACCGCGGCGGATTTCGTCAGGCAGAATAAGGCGGGCGTTGGTAAAGTGCATGGGGAAAAGCATGCAAGGGCCGGGAGCCGGCTGGCAAGATGACAGGTGCGTTCAGATGAAATCCCGGGCCCGGCGATACCGGCGGCAGCCCGGGGGTTCGCGGTCTACTTCAACGCGACATCGCGCACCTTGGTCCACCGGGACTTTCCGCCCGGGCCCTCGACCTGCAAATTCACGATGTATTCCCCGCCTTTTTCGTAGCGGTGCGAGGGGTGTTGCTCGCGCGATTCCGTACCGTCGCCAAATTCCCAACGCCAAGACGTAACCTTCCCGGCGGATTCATCGTGGAACGCCACCAGCCGGCTGTCCATGTCGAGGACTTTGAACGACCAGTGGGCCTCGATCGCCTTCCGAAAGGCTGGCTCAAGCGGCATCAAGCGAAATGCCACAAGATCGTCGGCGTTGCCGTACATCTCGGTCTTGTGGGAAAGATTCCAGAATCCCCGGTAGTCCGGGTTGGCGGGATCGTCGTAATCCAGCACCGCCCACGACAGGCCGATCAGCTTGTTCTCGGTCAGCTTCGAAACCACGGCCCGCTCCGGGCCTTCGGCCGGCGCATAGTCGAACGGTGTGATCCAGAATTCGAGGATGAGTTTCCCCGCTTCGCCGTGCTTGAAATTGTAGTTATAGGCGGCGTTCGCCCACGGCAGCTCCTTGATCCACGGCTGGGCGCCCCACACGAAGGCCCAGTCGCGCTCCGGCGCCGGGGTGAATATATGGTAGTTCTGGGCGTGGACGCCCTGAAACTGAAAGAAGGCATCGCTGCCGATCAGCTTGGCATTCGGGTGCATCTCGCGCGAGAGCGACCCACCCGACAAATCGCCATCCACGACGACCTCGAAGATGTCGTTGTGCCGCGTGTGGGTATCGAAATCCCAATAGTTATCGTAGGCCTCGTAGAGAAAATACAACCGCCCGAGACCCTTCACCCAGGCGACCTTCACCTTCACATCGAGGTTCTTCTTGTCGTAATTGAAGCCGAGTCCTTTGACCGTCTCCTTCAGCTGATCCATCCCGATCGCGTAGCTTTCCGGCACGATCGACCAGTCGGACGCATCGCCATCGATGCGCGGGATCTTGTCGGCGGGGAACTGGAAGATCTTGTATTCGACCCCGGGGCGCTCGAGTGCGAAAGCAGCAGCGCTGCCGGCCAAAAGCAGAAGAACAACGAAAAGGCGTCCGGCCGCGGTGGCACCAAGTTGGCTGCGAGTGGTAGCGAGGATCACAGGTTCAAACGGGGTTGGGTCCCCGTTGTGAACGCAATCCGTCGTTCGTCAATGCCACGCCTGCCAGAAGGCGGGCTCAACCCTGTCCGCCAAGGCACCCTGCACACCTACCCACCCGCCGGCACCATCACGCTCGTCACATCGACGCCGCTGCGCTCAAGCCGGCCGCCACCCAACGCCTGCGCGGGCTGCAGATTGCCATGCGAATCCGTGCCCGCCGCCAGCTGGATCCGCGTCATGCCGTCGACCTGCACGGCGGCGCCATTCGGCTCTTGCAGGCTTCCCCCGGTGATCCGCACGTCGCCCGCCGATCCAGTCACAATGACCGGCACCGCGGCGCCCGAAGCGGCGACGTTGCCGATGAACAAAGGACCCGAGATTGCCACGCGCGGCGCATACACGCCGACCAAGCCCGAGTTGCCGGTGTATCTCGCGTTTGCCGTCCGCACGCCGCCAAACGATCCACTGGGCGACGAAATCGCGAGGAGAGCGATATCCGCCATGCCGTCATAGGTCACCTCATTGCTGAACAGCGCCTGATTGACCGCAGTCGCCCGGCCGACGCTAAAAACCGAAAGATTGGTGGTGGCGTCCGCGCCACCGACAACGATCGACGCGTGGCCCTTCATGTAGGTGACGGACTGATTATATTTCACCGGCGTCGCGGGGCCGCTCGGGTTTTCGAGCGTGACGGTGAGAGCCCCGGCGCCGCTAAACTCGACCTGCACGATATCGTCGTTCGCATCGATGTAGGACATGCGCACGATCTGCCCCGGATCCGCCGTGATCGTCGCCGCCGCACCCTCCAGCAGCACCTGATCGTACACGTTGCCGTTTTGATGGACGATGTTCGGCCCGACCTCGGAAGCCGCACCGATGACCTTGCTCGCGCTCGCCAGGGCAACGACGGCCGGCTCACTGCGGCGGGTGGCACTGCCCTCGCTCGCGCGCACGAAATAGACACCGGCATTGGCCGGTTGCACGTTGGTCAGCGTGAGAGAGGCACCGGTGGCGCCCGCCAGATCGACTCCGTTGCGTTGCCACTGGAAACTCGTGGCGCCAATTACCGCCGCCGTCAGCGTGATGCTGTCGCCGGCGTTGACGGTCTGCGAACCCGGCTGCGTGGAAAAAACCGGGCCCGGGACCACGCTCACCGCGAACGCGGTCTCCGCGAAACTCCCATTGGTGTCGGTGGCGCGCACTGTGATCGCGGCGTTACCGCCGGACACGGGCGTGAGCAAAAGCGTCGAACCCGAGAGCGAAGCCGAGACGGCGGCGGAGTTGGAATTGGAAACCGCGAAACTGACGACCGCCGCTTCCTCGCCGGTCGGAAAAACCGATAACGGCGTGATCGAGTTGACGATGATCAGGTTCGCCCGCTGCACCGTCGTCTGACCCGACTGAACGTTGCGCAACGGGATGGTCGAGAATGCGCCGCCCAAGGTGTATTTGGTCAGGGCCGAAATAGCATCGACCACCGACATGCCGGTGCTAATCATCCGTCCGAAGACGGCGTAGCCACCCCCATTGTTCGCACCCAGAACGGACGAATTATCGCCGACATTGAAAAACCATTCGCTCGTCGCGCTGTTCGCCGCAACGGTCCGCGCCATGGCCAGCGTGCCACGAACATTGGGCAATTTGTATTCGAGCGCGATGGGCGCTTGGTTGGCGATCGCCGTGAGCGCGGGATCGTAGCCGCCCCCTTGAACGATCCAATTCGCACTGTTGATGGTGTCTAAAGGAGTCGCCCGATGAAAGATCGTGTTAGAGTAGGACCCGGCGCCGACATAGGAGAGGAAGTTAGCCACGCTCAACGGGGCATCACCCGCCAGCAGCTCGACGTTGAATTTCCCAAGCACGGTGTCGAATTGCGCGATCTGGCCGCTGACGCCCGGCACGGAAAACACGTTCCGCAGATCGAACGAGAGCGAGACGCCCACGGCGGTCGCCTGCGCCGGCACGGACCGGGTCAGCGTCGGCACGGTCGTCTGGCCGCGCAGCGCAACCCCGGCGCAGACCGCCACCGATAAAAGGGGAATTAAACGGGAGATGAAATGCATGAGCTGGGCAGGGCTGGACGCCCGGCTGAACCTCAAGGTTCCAGCGAATATGGCCCGCCACTTCAAGTTTTGCGTATTCCGAACATCGGACTTGGCTGGGGCCCGCCAGCCGCTGGGGCCCGCCAGCCGCTGGGGCCCGGCGCTGGCCGCCTTCGGACAAGCCAAGCGAAAAAAGCACCTCAGAATCGCAGCGTCATTTGCTCCCCAGCATATGGCCGTTCGGGCGGCCCGGGACGTCACGCTGCTGAAGATTATACTGCAATTTGAGCCGGGTATGGGCGGTGAAACGGTAGCCGGCGCCGAGATCGAGGCGGGTAGCAGGCAAACCCCAGCGCACGCTGGCCCCACGGTCGGAAATAGCGCCGAAAAGCTGCTCGTTCCAGCGCAGCGCCCCAAAAAACTGGGGCGTAAATTTATATTTTGCCTCGACGTAGTAGGCGAGCGTGTCGGCGTGCCCGACCGTTGGAATTTCGAACCGCGCGCCAAACACCTCGCCCCACACCTGCAGATGATGCCAGGCGAAGCCGACGTCCTGGCCGATCACCAACTGCCGGTAGTCGCCGCGGCCGTGAGGCGACACCTGCACGGTCCGGCACCCCTGGCAGGAGATAGGCACCGGCACTGATGTGACCGGCCAGCTGCACTTTGTCTTCGATCACAAGGACGCGCATGCCAGTTTGGAGGTAATATCCACGGTCCGTCTCACGCGCCTGCGTTGTGCGGCGAAACGACTCCCTTCGCACGCACATTTTGACAGGCGGGTCCGGCCATTTTCCGGGAGTTCGACCGCGGCTGGCAAGTGCCACCGCCCAGCCCGGGCCGGGTCACGGGGCCGGGTTAACGACAATCCGGGCCGTCACGTTGGCGCCGTCCTGCTCCAACCGGGCCTGGTTCGCCTGCGCGGAAAAAAGAGTGCCGTGCGAACTGGCCCCGGCGGTGAACTGCAGCGCCGCAATTCCGCTCACCTGCACCGCGCGCCCATTGGTTTGGAACAGATTGCCGCCGGTGATGCGCACATCGCCGCCGGATCCGATCTTGAGCACCGGAGTCGCATCAGCCGATGCGTCGATATTATGGACGAAAACGGGACCGGTGAACTGCACGTTGGGGGCATAGACCCCGGTCATTCCCCTGGTGCCGAAGAAGCCGGTATTGGCCGCCCGCAGCCCGCCGAATTTTCCATTCGTTGTGGAGATGGCAATGAAGGCGATGTCGGCGAATCCGTCGTAGGTAACTTCCGGGCGGAAGAGCGCCTGGTTGACCGCGTTGGCGCGGCCCACGCTGAAAACAGACAGGTTGGTCGTCTCGTTGGCCCCGGCGAGAACGATGCCGGCATGACCCTTCATGTAGGCCGCACCTTGAAGGTAATTCAGGGGTGCCGCGGGACCCGTGACGCCGTCGAGCACCAACGAGAGTGTACCGGCGCCCGAGAATTCGACCTGCACGATGTCATCGTTGAGATCGATAAACGACATGCGAAGAATCTGCCCGGGATCCGCCGTCACCGACGCCGCGGCCCCTCCGAGCAGGATTTGATCGTAGGTAAAACCGGTCCCTGCGTGATAAATATCGGGAAACTCCTGGCCCGTTCCCACCAGTTTGTTGAGCGATTGCACCCCGACGATGGCGGTCTGCGTGGCGACCGACCCGGAGGCATTCGCAAGGGTCGCAGCATAGAGTCCCGTATCGGCGGGCATGAAGTTGGCGAGCGTCAGCGTCGCCGCCGTGGCGGTGGCGAGATCGACGCCGTTCCGTTGCCACTGAACCGAGGGGGTCGGCGTGCCGCTGGCGACTACCTGCAGCGTGACGTTGGTGCCCGCATTGGCGGTCTGACCCGAGGGCTGCGTCGTAATCGCCGGAGGCGCCGGCGTGCCTCCGGTGATATTAAAAATCACCGTGAGCGGCCCAAATGCATCGCCGGTGGCGTTGCGATTCTCATACGCGCGAATGGAGACTAAATAGCTGCCGGCCACCGTCGGCGTGCCGCTGATGGTACCGGTGGTGGCATTGACGATCCCGCTGGTGCCAGCGATGAGCGCAAGGCCGGGCGGAAGCGTGCCGGTAACGCGATAGGAACCCGCCGGCGTCTGCGCGCCAGTCACGGAAAAACCGAACGCAAGTGCCGTACCGACCGTGCCGCTGATGGGACTGGATGGACTCGAGACGAAACGCGTCGCCCCCGCCAGACTGTGCAACGTGCCCAGTGATCCCACGGCCATGAGCGCCGAGCGCAGCACCGCACCGGCGGGTGACGTGACAACCAGATCTTCGGCGGTCGCCATCACGCGCAAAGCCGGAAGGCGCTGCAACATAACCATAAGCGCCGCTCCGGGCAGATTGAGCCAGTGGCAACGGCGAAAAAAGAAGTTGGCCGGTAAAGTCATAGGTTGGAGGACGACGCCGGATCGGGGACGGTGACAAGCTTATCGCCGCACTTCGCCATAGTCGCCTAGAAAAGACTTGGCCGTGCACGTAAAAGTTCCGTGAGTAAAACGCGCCCTGCTGAGCCCACGCTTCAAATGACCGAACGCTCAGGGTCCTGGCTTGACCACGATCTGAGCCGTCACGTCGGCACCGTTTTGCTGCAGCACCGCCTGGTTGGTTTTGGCGCCCAGCAGGTTGCCGTGGGAATCGCTACCGGCCGTAAATTTCAACTGCGTGATCCCGCTCACCTGCACGGGCTGGCCGTCATTCTGCAAAAGATCGCCCCCCGTGATTCGAGCGTCGCCGACGGAACCCAGCAGGATCACGGGATTCGCGGCATCCGAAGCGTTGATGTCTCCGATGAATATCGGGCCCGTAAACTGCACGCCGGGCGCGTAGACGCCGGTCAGGCTCTTGGTGGCGTAGAAGCTGCCATCGGCGGCGCGGAGACCGCCAAATTTTCCGTTCACGCTTGAGATGGCAATGAACGCCAGGTCCGCAAACCCATCGTAGGTCGCGTTGCTTTTGAAAAGCGCCTGATTCACCGCGGTCGCCCGGCCCACGCTAAACACCGAGACGTTGGTCGTTTCGTCTGCACCGGTGATCACGATCCCCGCGTGGCCTTTCATGTAGGTGATCGTTTGATTGTAGTTCACCGGCAGGGCGGGACCGACGGTATTGTCCAGCACCAGCGAGAGCGTGCCCGACCCGGCAAACTCGACCTGCACGATGTCGTCGGTGAGGTCCGTGAAGGAGATGCGAGTCACCTGGCCGGGATCGGCCGTCATGGTCGCCGCCGCCCCCGCAAGCAGCACCTGATCATAAACGTTGCCGGTGGCATGGAGAATATCGGCGGCAAATTAGTATCCCGCGCCCAGCACCTTGCGGGTCGTCGCCACTCCCACGATCGCTGTGGCGCTCGTCACCGTCGAGCCGCGGGTCACAACCACGCTGTAGATCCCCGCGTTGGCGGGTTCGAAGTCGGACACGGTTATCGCAGCAGCCGTCGCACCCGGCAGCCCGTTGCCGTTGAGTTTCCACTGGTAACTCGGGGTCGAGCTGGCATTCGCCACCGGCTCTGAAAGTGTCGCAACGGCACCCGCCGCAACGGACTGCGAAACCGGCCCCGTCACGGCGGGGTTGACCGTCAGCGTCGCAGACCCACTCGTGACTGTCCCCAGCGAATTAGCCGCGATGACCGAGTAGGTGCCGGCATCGATCGCTTGGACATTGGTGAGGGTGAGAGTGGCACCCATGGCGGCATCGATCCCCGAACCGTCTTTGAGCCATTGGAACTCAGGCGCGGGCGTCCCGGTGACGACCACGGTAAATACCGCAACCCCGCCGGCGGTGACGGACTGAGCAACCGGAGACGAAACAAATACGGGAGCGGCAGGCATGGGGTTGACCACCAGCGTCGCCGCGGAACTCGTGAGCGAGCCAAGGGAATTCGTCAGCGTCACCGCGTAATGACCCGCGTCGGAAGCGCTCACATTTTCCAGGGTCAGCGACGAGGTCGTGGCGCCGGCAATAATCGAACCCTCTTTCAGCTATTGAAAGACCGGCGCCGGGGCGCCCGAGAATAAAACCGAAAAGGTCGCGCTAAGCCCGATCAACACCGTCGCGTTCGAGGGGGACTGGATAATCGCCGGCGGGGCGTTGACCGCAGCCGCCACGATGATCGTCGCGGTGGCCGTGGTAACCGGTGGGGTGAGGTTGGCGTACTGATAACCACTGATCGAGACGCTGTAAGTTCCGGGCGCCGCTGGCGTGCCCGACAATATCAGCCGGCCGTTCGGCGTGTTCACCGTGCACCGACCGCCCTGAAACGTCCCACCCTCAACCGCGACCCCCGGAGGGAGCGTATTGGAGACGCTCCACGATTCGGCGAGGATGACGACGCCCGAGCTGTAAAAGAGTATCTGTTCCGCAAAGGCACTGCCGACCGTCGCTCTCGCCGGCTGGTTTACGCTTGAGACCAATTGCGTGACCACCGGTCCGCCGGCCGACGTCGCTCCCGCCAGGGAGTGCAATCCACCGAGCGAGGCGACGGTGGCGAATGCCGAACGGAGCACCGCGCCCGCGGGTAAACTGGCAACCCGTTCCTCCGCCATCGCAATCACGGGCAAAGCGGGCGCCCGCTGAAGCAAAGCGACAAGCAACGCCCCGGGTAGATTGAGCCATTGGAGGTGGCCACGGAACACGCCGGATAGCTTCATAAAATGGAACCAAAAGAAGAATGAACGGGATACGACTGTCCCACCCCCCGGGGGTTTCATCGAAATCGCGATATTAGCGATTTTGCGGGTAGAGCCAGATCATGCGCAGCCAAACCACCCTGCCCTCGTCGTCCAAAGCTCCCCGCGTCAACTTGCCGTGGAATGGTTCGAGCACGGGCATGGCCGCGCCCATCCAAGCGCCACGTGAAATCAGTTGCAGCCGCAGCCGCTTCCGCCGACGCCACGACCACCGGTGGCGGTCTCGCGCGAAAAATAGACATGTTCCGCCAACGCATTGTGCAATGGATCGCGATCCGGCTTCATCGCATAATCCGTCAGAGTCGCCCGTTCCCACGGTTTCACCCGGACGAGGTTGGCGCCGGCGCAGCCGGACAGGAGCGTCGCGACCATGGCCAGAACGAGAATCGTGAGGAGGCGGATCTTCATGAGCGTTAGTTTTTTTCCGCGAGGAGAGTTTCGATTTCACGGCGGATATCCCGATCCGTGGCGTCGCCGTGAAAACCTTCGTGAATGAAACGCACTTTGCCGTCACGGCCGAGGAGATAGCTGGTCGGCATCGTTGGCACGACGACCTGCTGCACCAAGGCCTGACCGCGGTCGTGCAACGTGAAAAAGGGCGGCGTCATCTTTTTCCAGAACGCCGCCGCCGCCGCCGGTTTTTCGTCGATGCTCACCGCGGCGATGACCAAACCCCGCGAGGCATAAGCCGCGTGGATTTTCGCCATCGCCGGGAACGAGGCCTTGCACGGCGCACACCACGAGGCCCAGAAATCCACGAGCACCACCTGACCGGCGGTGGCCGGCAGTTCGCCACCGGCGAGGTTGACCACGCCGGCATTCGCCAGCGACGGGAAGGCATCGCCCACTTTCACCTCCGCACGAGCCGGAGCGCCGAATGGGCCAACCAGCACGAGGGCGAGGAGCGTCTTAATTGGAAACGACATAGTGGAAAAATCCGCGGGTTTGTGCGCGCACCTTCTCGGTGAGAATCAGGCCCTCGGCGGCGGCGGACGCCTGGATGAATTCGACGCCTTTGGGCACGCCCAGCACGAACGCCGTGGTGGAAAGCACCCCGGCCTGCAGGCAGGTGCCCGCAATCACCGTCGCCTGCACGCAACCATTGGACACCGGCCAGCCGGTGCGGGGATCGACGATGTGCCCGTAACGTTTTCCAGCGATCGTGAAACACCGCAGATAATCGCCCGAAGACGCCACCCCCTTCCCCACCACGCCGATGCTTCCGGCGGCGGCACCCGGCTTGAGCGGATCTTCCAAGCCGATATGCCAGGCCGGCCGGCCGGGGGGCGCCCCCACGGCCCGCAAATCATGACCGAAATCGACGAGCGCCGCGGGGATGCCGTGGTCGCCAGCGAGCTGCGCCACAATGTCGACCGCGTATTCCTTGCCGAACCCGCCGAAGTCGAGCGCCATGCCGGCTTCGGGCAGGAACACCTTGCCCGCCGCACGCTGCACTTTTTTCCAACCGACCAAGGCGCGCGCGGCGGCAATCTCCGCGGCCTCGGGAATGCGCGGCTTCTCCGCCTTGTAATTCCACAGCTGGATCAACGGCAGTGCCGTCGGATCGAGCACGCCCTGGGTCATGAAATGCAGTGTGTCGCAGAGCTTCAGCAACCCTTCCATCTCCGCGTCGATCTCGACCCAGGTGCGGCCGGCCGCCGCGTTGATCCGGCTGATCAGGCTGTCGGGCCGAAAGCGGGAATATTTCGCCTCGAAGGCATTCACCCAGGCGACGGCCGCCCGTTCGAAACCCGCCGCCTGCACGTCACCGCCGGGCGCGGCATATTGCACCTCGCAACTCGTGCCGAGGGCCGGGAACGAGAGTTTCCGCAACGGCAGGTCCGCCGGCAGCTGAGCCGGGGCCGGCGGCGGGCGATGGGATTGGGCAACGACGGCCATGGCGGAACAGCGGGGCTATGACCGAAACCTGAAGTTTCGGCCAGCCGGGGCGGAAAAATGGAGCAGCGCTTTCACCAGGAGAATTTCAGACCAAACGTGGAGATGCGGGCGTCGCAATAGGCGCTGCGCGGCGTGACACCATCGCGACCGCGCATGTCGTATTGCTCGATCGCCGCATCGAGCTGCCACGCGTCGGCGACCTGATAGATCACCTTCAAGCCGTAGGTGTAGGTCCGCATCGCGGAGAGCCGGAAGTCGGACGAATAAAAAGGTCCCTGCCGCCGCGGCAGGCCCGACTGCGGCACCACGGCGGTGCCATCGAGCGTATAGTGGTAGAAATTGGCCGCCGTTTGCTGATAAAACCGGAAAGATGGCCGCAGAATGAACTTTTCGCCCGCGCGTTGAAACCACGCCAGATCGAGCGTGTGAGCGTCGGTGTCGTAGGTGTCGTGATAGAAGCGATAGCTTGCATCGATAGCGCCCCGCACTTCGGGAAACGCGCGGTTTAACGTCGCGAGCGCGATCCATTTGTCGCGTTCCTCCGGCCGGTTTTCCCCAAACGTGAGCGGCAGGAAAACGCCGGGAAAAATCTGGGTGTTCTTCTGGACCAGCTTGTACGGGTCGGCAAGAAATCCGCGCTGCGTTCCCCAGGTGAGATTGAAGCCGACCACGGTCCGGGGATCCAACAACTGGGTCGCGCCGACGATCACGTCCTGGGTCCGCTTCGCGCGGCGCGGCACTTGAAAGAACACCTTAATATCGTCGTTCGTGGCCGCATAGCCGAGGAGCAAGGTGGAGTTCTTCTGGTTGAAATCGGTGACCGTGTTGATCGACCAGCCGGTGGAAACGTAGTCGCTTTCACGGCTGTTGCCGATGCCGAGCGCCACATTCACCCGGCGAAACTGGTGGGAGAAATCGGCGTTCCAAGCCTTGCGCCGTTCGTGCAGATTCGAAAGCGACACCTGATCGCTGCCGGCCGGCGCGGGCTGTCCATTCGGCGTGGCCCCGGCGATCGCGTCGAGAATACCCTGGAATTTCAGGTGGGTATCGGTGCCCAGATCCTGCTCGATCAGGGCCGCCTGAGTTTCAACGGCGATCCGGCCGCCGGACTCGCGGTAATCCGAATACTTGTAGCTGACCGAGTTATCCGCCCACGCCGACCGCGGGGTCAGCCCCAGCAGCAGGGACGCCAGGCCGAGGGCGCGGGGTTTCGGGAATGACGCAAAATTCATCGGAAAATGTGACAGAACGAGGAGTTCGCTAATTCGCCGGTTAGACTCCCGCAATCCGAAGAAGGTAACAATTTATTCAGAAAAAACGCGCCCGCGCCGGATCGCGCTGTCAGCGCACGACTTCAACGGATGAAACGGTGGCGACAAACGTGACCTGACCGGGGTTGGCCCGATTGGGCACCAGCTGGGCCTGCACGAGAGCGACGTAGGGCGAGCGCTGCTGCAGGGCGAAGTAAAACTTTTTCAGCGGCTCCCACTCCGCATTGCTGATTTGGAAACGGACGTTGTTGACGGCGAGCTGGCCGTTGGTCTCCGGCGGCGACGGCGGATCCTCGCGCAGATTCCGGCCCAACCCGGCCTCCGATGCCAGTTGCTGGATCGTCGTGAAGAGCCGCGTGCCATCGAGCGTCTTCGAAGGTTCCAGCTGGGCGGCGGCCTTGCGCGCCGCCTCCTCGATCAGCGGCTTGTCCCGCAGGTACTGCTCCTGCTCGTTGAGCGCGACTGTCGTGGTGCGCTGCAGCCGCCAGAACCGGCCGGCCTGATCGCTGAAATGCGAGATCCAGATTACGAGGCCGATCCCGGCAAAGGCCACCAGCAGGATTTTTTCGCGCAAGGCGCGACTGAGAAACTGGGCGCGGATGGCGCGGATCATACGGAGGGCGTGGGCTTCACCGCGCCCGGTTTGAAAGTCACCACGAGTTCAAAAACCGCCCGATCACCCTGCGACGGCCGCGGGTTCACCTTCACGTCCTCGCATTCCGGCAGGTTTTTGATCTGCGTCTGATAGACGTTGATCAACGCCGCGTTATTCGTGTTGGTCTGCACCTCGATGTAGAGCGCGTACAGCCCGCCGGAAGGACGGGTTTCCGCACGCGTCAGCATGATCTCGCCGGGTTTCCACTTGTTGTCCACGCCGACCAGCTTGGTCACCATTTCGAGCGGCAGGAGACGCTGGTTGGCCAGTTCATCGATTCGCTTGGCGAGCGTCTGGGAGGTCTTGATTTTTTCGATCAGCGGCTTGCGCGCGTTGAGCTGGGTGACGCGAACGTCCTGCCATTTCCGGGCGCCGAAGAGGGTGACTTCGCCCAGACCGAGCACCAGCAGCGCGGCGGCGCATCCCAACGCGACCCGCCAGAGGATCACGTCGCGCTGGCGGGCGCTGCGCAACAGGGCGAGTTCACCCTTGTCCCGCACATCGAGGGAAGCCGCCGTGGCTTTCGGCTGGCGCGAAACGAAATCTCCCGAGCGAAAGCCCATTTCACCGTCGTTCCGGGATGCCTCGGGCACCGGCCAAGCGGCCAGATCGATCACCGTCTTGCTGCCGCCCATGGCGTGGAGCAACGCCTCGCGCACCCGAGCCCGGTCCTCGTCCGGCGCTGTGGGATCGAGCGCCCGGGACAAAACCCTCGCCGGGACCGCCGAGGATTCCCAATACACGGCCGTGATCTCCGTGGCCGTCGTGAGAACAACCGTGGTCGCAGGTTCGACCGCTGCGCCAAAAACCGCCGCGGCGGCGGGAATGACCAATTCGGCGTCCTGCCACGCCGCGGTCTGATCGGCCGTAAAGCGGCGGCGGTAGGCCGCATAAACAAAGGCATGCAGGGCGCCCGGCACCCAATACCACCCGTAAAAAAGCTGGGGCAAGGGAAACGGCGCCATGATCTCCAAGGCCAGTTCCACCTGGGCCGCCGCTTCCGCAGCCGTTGCGCCAGCCGTGATCGGCACGGCGCGGGAAAAAAACAAGGCGTCCGACAACAAGGCGACCTTAGGCGGCGGCGGCCCGGCGCGGAGAAAACTAAGAGGCGAGGCCATGGGCAAAAGGTGTGGGCGGCGCTGAGCGGGTAGCGAGGACGAAAGGCGGGGCCAAGCGGGCGGAGGGTTCGTTAGGATCGCGGCTCATTTCTCACGCTTGTCGGCAGGTGGTGGCGAGGGCTGAGAGATCTCATCATTTTCACGAACTTCCAAGAGCGTAAAAGGATAGCGCAGGTTCCGGTCGGTGGAGGTTCCAGGGGCGTTTTGGCGGTTGTTGGAAACGGCGGGATTAGGACTGTTCGGCGGAACGGGATTGCGCTGATTCTGTGCCGCGGTGGCATTCCGCGCCGTGGGGGCAGACGTCTGCGTGCGCTGGGCGGTTGCAGTGGTCTGGACGATGGTGGCGCCGTTGGGCGGCGCGATTACGGCCGCCAGCCGGAATTGGGAACTCCCCTCATGCACGGTGATCGTAATGCGCAACGCGCTGATCGCCGTCCCAAAGCTCCCCGTGCTACCCGTCGTGCCCGCGATCTGCTGGGCATCGCTGGCATTCCGAAAATACCCCGGCCCCTGCGTTTGATAGGAACCGGTCCCTTTCAAATAATCGTCCACGTTCTGCTGCCCGATCGGATCGAACTGGCCCAGGGTCGCGAGCGTGTCGGGGCGGGCGCCGTTGATGTTGGGCCGTTGAAAGTCGAGCAGGGAGACGCTGTCGACGAACCGCCGCCACCATTCGTTCGGCCGCCCTTCTTCGTCGAAAAACATTTCCCGCACCTTGTCGATCGCGCTCAGTTCTCGGAAGGAGCGGAGCGAACGGTGCGGCTCCGCGTAGGGGATCGCGCTTTGCTCGTAGCGGGGCCGGAGCCCGGTGCTGTAGATGTGCTCTTTCTTCATCCAGCCCGCCAGCGCATCGGCCAGCGCCGTGGCATCGTTTTCCGGAATCAGCCAGTTTTTGAAAAGGTTGGTCAGCATGGCCGCATCCGCCCGCGGCAGGGAAATCCGGCCGCTCTCATCCTCGAACGCCACGTCGACCGTGCGGGCCTCGGTCGGCACGTACGAAGCGAACGTGAGCGGGTCGGACCAGCCTTCCGCCGGGCTGTGCAGGCCGTTGCCGACCCGCCGGAATTCCTCAAGCACCGCGAGCGTCACCTCCAACGCGGAATATGCCTCCATGCGCAACCGGCGCGCCACGGCAGCGCGCTGCTCGACCAAGAGGTCGTTGGTCGCCTTGTCCATGAAGACGACCAGCGCCGTCACGGCAAAGATCAGCGTCACCATTACGACCACGAGCACCGACCCGTTCCTGCCAACCTGACGATGGCCGAATTGGCGGGGCCGGGGACGAAGTGCTGGGAGCGGCGCGTTCATGGTTCAGAACGCCGGCAGCGCAAGGCTCGGACTAGGCAGCGTGATGACCGTTTCCCGGGTCAATTTTCCATAGGTGAACGTAAACCGCAGCCGCTGGGGGGTCGTCGGCTGGCCCTGCGAATCGAGTTTCAGCGTTGTCTCGGTGCTCCAGCGACTGATCGTGGCATCGTAGTAATCATAGGCGACGCCCGTGACCAGTGGGGTGACGACGCTTTCGCGCGGCGGATCCGTGTCGAAATTCTTCTCGAGCCGTGAATGCCAGAGGAGAACGAGCCCCTCGTTGGGACGGACCTGGATCGAGCACACGACTTCTGGCAGCGGCCGCTCCGGCCACTGAAACAAGCGGCTGCCGGCCGGCAGGTCGAACGTCAGGAGTTTTTCCGAGGAGGCATTCTGGGGCCGGATCTCCTCCAGCGTGATTGGGGTCGTGCTGGCGGAGGCGGCCGGTGGCAGCACGGCACCGCGTAATTCGTTCTCGAGAAAACGGCTGACGGCGCGCACGTGCTGATCGAAGAGCCGGCGATCGGCATTGCGGCCCCAGAGTTCGCCCATCGAAAAAACGAAGAGATTGAGCGCCACCAACACGAGCGAGACGAGGGCAAGCGCGAGGAGAATCTCGATGAGCGTGAACGCGGACCGGCGTTTCACCCGCAACCGCCGTGGCGTGGCGGCCACCGGGCGCCGCCCAGCCGGGTCGTCACCCTGGCCCAGCGTACGAAAATTTGTCTGGGCGCGGCCGGCACTCATATTTTCTTCTGCTGCAATTCGGTGATACGGGTCCGCACTTCCTGCCGCAGCTTGTCCCGCTCGGCCGGATCGACCGACCAGGTGGGACGCAGGAGCGTGAAGGTTTGCGCAACCCGGTCCGGCTCCGGACGGTTGGGATCCGATACCTCACACTTGAAGATCACGGTGAATACATCGGGCATCATCGTGGAGGTGATTTCGACGCTCCACTGCGCCCGGCGTCCGCCCGCCGTCTCGAACTCTCCCCCCTTCTCCAGTTTCAAGCGATCCGGCTCCGCGAGCACCAACTGCCGGGCAAAAGCGATGTCTTCCCCCACCACGGATTGGCGGGAAACAGCCTCGTAGCTGCTCAGGATATTCAAATACGCGGAGCCGAGTACGATCGCGGTCAGCGCAAAAATGGCCAGGGCGACGAGGACTTCGAGCAAGGTGAAGCCCCTTGGGGCGGGGGGGCGGGGCAAAGCCCCGCCCGCAGCCTGAGGGCCCCGCCGAAAATCCGCCCGGAAAACGAAAGGGATGAAACGCATGTCAGATTCGCGGCGCGTTAGGATCGGGCGGGGTGAGTACCGCCGCGCAAGTCCACGGGTCGATCGCGATCGCCTGGGTCGCGCCCCGCTGTACGATTTGGAGCCGGAATGAAGTGCACGTCCCATCCGGATAGAACGTCACGAATTTCGCCGTCTGCGTCTCGATCATCACGCCCGCCACCAGGATGACATTGCCGCCCTTCTGTGTGGTGAGAAAATCCACCGCCAGTTCGCCATCGGCACCGGTGACGGACACCGGGAACTGCCTGGTCTCGCCCCCGTCGGTCAGGACAAAGGCCGTGCCTTTTTCCCGATCGTTGCTGAAGCGCAACTGGACCTCGTGTTCGTGTTGCAACGCGGCCTTGCGCGCCGCCTGCACGACTGTCCAAAACACTTCATCGACACCCCGCGGCTTATCCGCCAGCAACTGCGCCGAACCACCGATCAGGATGCCCGCCAGCAAGCCGATGATTGCGAGCGCGAGTAGAATCTCGAGCAGCGTGAAGCCGGCCCGGCCGCCACGCCGCCCAGCCGTGAAGGGAAAAAAGGGGGCGGATGACAAAGGCACGATGCTGGGACCACCGACGCCCGCGAAATTTTGCGGACCTCGGTCCTGCCGCCGGATCACTTGTTCGTCGGGCCGCTCTCCCAATTGCCGATGTCGTCGTCGGTCCCGCTTTGATGATCCGGCCCTTTGGACCAAATATCGAAGCTGCCCTTGTTGTGCTTGCCGGGATACTCGTATTGGTAGGGATCGCCCCACGGATCGGTCGGAACTTTATCGCCTTCGATATAAGGCCCCGCCCACCGCTCACCCCGTTGGGACGGCCGTGCGATCAGCGCCTGCAGGCCGTCCGAGCTACTCGGGTAGTCGCCCATGGCGATCTTGTAGGCGTTGAGCGGCAATTTTACGCTCGTCCGCACGAAGAGATCGGCGGTCTGGATTTTCGCGCTGTCGTAGATGCCGCCGATTTTGCTGATCGCGAGCCCGGCCACGAGGCCGATGATCGCGAGTACGACAAGAATTTCGAGCAGCGTGAAGCCGCGCGCCCGAGCCGGGCGGCGGACGAACCTCTCCCCGCCACGAGCGGCAAAAGGCGGGGTGGACGCAGAGGGTGCGGGAAAAGGCATCACGGAGGAACGATGTTAAACCTGCCAGCGGATGTCGAGACGCTCGCACAGCGTGAAGGTTGCAGGAAACCACGATCTTCCACTCGGCCCGCCACGGAACCGGACTGCAATCAAGGTACGGGCGGCGGCCAGAACGCATCGTCGCCAGTCGCGAACGTGCGATCGGGCCCCGCGCTGCGAATTTCCATCTGCGTTCCGCTCAGCTGGTGAAGGCGAAAGGGCATGCCCCAGCGGTCGCAAAGTTCCCCGCGGGCGTTGATCGCGCGGTGACCGCGCGGAATGAACGCGAATCCGAGGCGGTTTTCACCGGCCAGCGCCGCGGTGATCTCGGCGTTTTCCCCGACGGGATTGCCCTGCCCCGGGAAATTCGACTGCCACGCGATCAGGAGCTCGTCGACGATCTCCAGGTCCCGGCGAATGTTACCGGCCGGGGCATTTAGGTCTGCCGCGATCGGACTCGGGCCATCGCCCGAAGCCGGAAGTGGCGATGTTCCCGCAACCACCGGTTGCGCCCCGGGCGAAGCGGGCAGGCGGATCCCCGCCGGCCGGCGTGAATCCGTGGACGTGTCGCCGTGATCCGCGCGCCGCCAAAGAACCAGCGCGACCAAGGCGAGAAGGCCGACGGCCAGCGAGGGCAGAATCCGGCGGAGCGCAGGCATACGCGGTGAACGGTAACACCCGTCGCATCAGGCGCGGTCAACGCCTACGCCGCCATGAAGCCGAGATCCGGCTTCGCGAAACGGCCGATATTCGGCAGGACCACCGGCAAATTGGTTCCACTGACGCCAAACCATTTCGCGAGGGTGGCGCTGTATTCGTCGACGCTTGTACTGGGAATCCACCGCCCGCGGCCGGTGTCGTCGGGGCCGTTGATGTCAAATGCCGGCATGAGACCGTAGATCTCACCCCCGTTCACGGCACCACCGACGACAAAATGATGGCTGCCCCAGCCGTGATCGGAACCGTCCCCATTGGTGTTGTAGGTGCGGCCGAAATCGGAAGCGGTAAACGTGGTGACCTGATTGTCCGCCCCAACCGAAGCGAGCGCGCTGTAGAACGCGGTGACCGCCTGGCTGACATCGCGGAACAGGTTGGCATGCGCACCCGTCGCGGTGTTGCCCGCCACAACTTGGTTGTCGTGAAGATCCCAGCCACCGATCCGGGCAAAAAAGATCTGCCGCCGCAGCCCGAGCGTCTGCTGCGCATTCACCAGTCGCGCGATCATGTGGAGTTGCTGGCTGAGATTGGAGTTCAACCCGGTGAAGTAAGACGCAAACGGGCTCGTGCCGGACACCACGCCCGTGAGCAGCGCGCTGTTGCTGACCGCGCTGTTGGTGAGTCCGGCGAAGGCGGTCTCGAAGAGATTCGCGTTCTGCATGGCGAGCGCGTCGTTCATCGCGGCGGTGCGGATCCCGTTGACCGAGGTGCCCGTGCCGCTGCCCGTAAGCGCGATCGCCCCGTTGGTGCCCACGGCGTATTGCGCAACGTTCCGACCGACCTGAAACGAATTCTGGCCGTTCAACGTGATCGACATCGAAATACGGTTGTTCGCGTTGAACGCGTTGGTGAGGTCCGCCAGCCGTCCGCCCCAGCCGGTGGTGAACGGCTTGTCGGCAATGCTGCTCTGCCATTCGACCTGCTGGTCGTTGTGCGAAAAAAGCTGCAACGGCCGCAAGTCCGGGCGCGCCGTGTACTCCGCCTTGGTCAGCGGATACGAGAGCGCGCCGACATTCGCGAGGAGGGCGAGACGGCCCCGGTCGAACAGGCCCTTGAGCCCGCCATTGGTCGTGCCGTTTGGGTTGATGCCGAGGGAAGGATGCAGACCCCACGAACGGCCGTCGTTCGTCCGGGGCGTGATGGGTAGCACGGAAGACTGCGGCAACGCGAGGGCGCCGCGACCCGTCGCGTAGGCGGTGTAGGTGCTCGGGTCCGTCGGGACAATGAGGTTGTTCGCATCGTTGCCGCCGGCGAGAAAGAGACAGACGAGCGCCTTGAAATCGGTCTGTGGTGCCGCGGCGCGGCCGGGCGTTGGCGGGGAATCGGCCACGGCTCCGATCAACCGGAGTTGGGCCAGGGTGGACAACATTCCCGTGGCGCCGACCGAGGCGCAGCACGCACCGAGAAACTTGCGCCGGGACAGGTCGGGGGTGGAAGTCTTGGAATTCATCGCACGATTATTTCTGAATGGCACCCTGCGGGACGCTGACCGCAAGATAGATGGCCGAGCGGACGCGCTCGAGATCGGTGGCCGCGGTATTGTTAGGCAGCGCGGAGATCGCCGCCACCATCCGGTCCGTGACCGCCTTGGGCAGGCCGCCGGCCGCCAAGACGAGGTTGACGTGATCCACGAGCGCCGCGGGGGTGCGCGCCAGCGCGAGCAAGCTGCTGTCATGGATGAAGCCGATGGTGGCCTCGCCGGCATTGGCCGTCGCGCCCTGCGTGCGGTTTGCGTAGATCCAGCTCCAAAGCTGGTTGGGCTGGCTGATCGCCGTGGTGTCGGTGAGAATCTGATACTCCGGCGCGAAGAGGCCGGCGGCGGCGAGCGTGCCGGGCTGGACGTAATTCGGCTCGTAGAAATTGAACACGGTGGGCGCGTGGAGAGCCGTCTGCCCGAGTTGGCTTTCATTCGTCTGCGCGACGAAGTAGGCGAAGCGGCCGTCGTTGGCGCCCCCGTTGAATGCACGCTGCAGGGCGGTCGCGCGCAACAGTGGCTCCCGGAGCTTGCCAAAGCTCGCCGTCGCGGCGACGGCGGTGGAGCGCACCTCGTAATCGGTGAGAATCGCCCGAACCACTGCGCCGAGATCGCCGCGCACCCCGTTGCCGTTGTTGGCAAACGTCTGGGCGACGCGGAACACGTAACCCGGACTCGGGTTGCTGGTGACGAACCGCTGGATGAGCTGGCGGGAAATAAACGGAGCTGTGTTCGGATGATTGAACAACGCATCGAGCGTATCCCGCAGGTCTTTCGCGCCACCCTGATTCGCCGGCAGTACGATGCCGCCGAAAAGGGTTTTCGCCTGGTCCTCATGAAACGCCGGATACAACATCATCGGCTGGATCCAGTTGGCGGTGGCGCCGGTGAAGCTGGGATTGGTGACGGTCGAAGCATATCCCCAGCCGGTGAACACTTTCGCCAGTTCGGTGATCGAGTTCTGATCGAAAGTCGGAATGGGAATCCCCAATGCGTCGACCATCAGCGTTCCGTCCGGTTGCAAGCGGTTGAGACCGATGGTGAAGAGCTGCATGACCTCCCGTGCATAATTTTCGTCGGGCGACGTGGGCCTGCCGGTGCGCTGATCCAGCGTGGCTTTGAGATTGCGCAGGCTGCTCAGGTAAAAACCCATGATCGGACTTAGCGTCACGTCTTCCAGCACCTGGCGGAAATTACCGAAGGCTCCCCGGACTAGGATGTCGTAGTAGTTCGCCAGCCCGAGCGGGTTATTGTACAGGGCCGAATTCACGTCGGACACGACGAAGATCTGGCTGAGCGCAAACGCCACGCGCTGGCGCAGCTGATCCGGTCCGGTGCGGACGTTTTTCCACCAACCGGCCTGCCGGTTTTGGTAGGAAAACTGCGGATTGTCGGACGCGACGACGGTGAACGTGTTGAAGTCGGCCCGCGTAGCGTCGAGCAACAGGGACGCCGGCAACGCCATCTGCGCGGTGATCCAGTTTCCCAGTTCGCTGGCAGGCCGGCCCACGAGCGCGTCGATGTCGGCCTTGGTGGGACCGAATGTCGCCTGCGTCAGGAAACGCGCGGCGGCGATCGGAGTGAGCGCAGCATCGGCGACGGCCGGCGCGGCGGCAGGAGGTATAAAAGCGAGCGAGCCGTTCGACTGGATTAAAGCCCCGCGCAATTCGCCACCGGGAAAACTGGCGGATTCAACGCTGACAAAGATGCGACCGTCTTTCAGCGCCTGCACGATTTCGCCGACGGACAACGCTCCGCTGGCCTGGAAGGCCCATGTCTGACCACTGACCTGCCCGTTGGGCAACCGGACCAGTTCGGTGCCGATTTCACCGGGATTACCAATGCGCACGTAGGCGACGGTTTGCGGAGAACTCAGGTTCGAAAACGTCAGGTTGATCACCGCAAACGTCTGGTCGGAACTCAGCTGGATCGTCGCGGTGCCGTACCCTGTCGACGTGGTCGCGACCGGTGCGACACGCAGGGATGAAACATACAGCGACCCCGGGTTGTAGAAGATACTGATCGCCGCCAAGGGATGCGTATCGAGCGTGTAACCCGGGCCGGAGACGACGGAGAGGGAAACATCCTTGTTGATGGCCGGACCCAAGCCCGCTGCACGGGCGTTCACCGCGACGCTGGCGCTGGGAGCGCCAGCCGGAATCGTGACCAAACCGGGCAGGCTCGCGTAATCGAGACCCGAAATCGCGGTGCCGCTCAGATTGTAGTAGACGTCCAGTGGCGAACCGGTGGGACCCGTCCGCGTGACGGTGAACACGGCCGGCGCCGCGCCCTTGGTGTCCGTGCTGCTCGTCGTGGCGACGACGCTGACCGCCGCGAGATTCGCGGGGGTGAGATCGTAGACCTCAATGAGGGCGATGCCGGTCGTGTTCCCCACCCCGCTGACTTGGATCGTGTAATTTTGGCCGGGCGCGAGGTCAGCGATCAGTGCCGCATCCTTTGAACCGGCGCCAAACGGAAAGGCTCCTGTTTGCAAAAAAGCCGCCGACAACGCCGGCGCGTTTTTAGTGCCCCAATCGTCGTTGGACGCGATCTGGATGTTATTGCCGGCGATGATCGCGATCGTCGGATCCGCCAACGTGGGAAGACTCGGATACATCGCCCCCAGCGCAGGCCCGGCCGCGCGCACGAGGATCTTGCGAATTCCGCCGCCCGGCGCGATCGCGACTCCCGAGATCAGAATGCCACCGCCGGTGCCCACCTGCGCACGGGTGGAGAGATTCATCAGGCGGGCCTGGCCGGTGACGTCGTAGACCTCGAGCAGGATCATGCCCGCCTGCGTTGTCCCCACACCGGTCACCTGAGCCGTGTAAGCACCCGGCCCGAGCGTGGCGAGCAGGGCGGCGTCACGCGAACCAGTGCTTAACGCGAAAGCGCCAGCCGCCGAAAATCCGGCCGTTCCACCAATCGTGCTGGCGGTCCAATCGTCGTTCTCGGCAATTTTTGTCTGGCCCGAGTATAATTCGAGCTTCGGATTGGGCAACGTGCCGCTCACGCCCGGAAATTGATTGAGGCCCGGACCGATGGCACGAATCAGCACTTTTTTTTGCACCCCCTCGCCGATGACAAAACCCACAATCGGCGCAGATGCACCCGTCCCTGCCTGCGTCCGGGTGGAAAGATTGGCCAGACGCTGTCCGAATTCAGCCGCCTGCAGCGACACGCTCAAAAGCAGGGTAACCCCGAGGATCCAGCGGCGGAGAAAGGCAGATTTCATTGGGAGCAAATTCGCGAAGTGCAGGTCGAAGAAGCCATCAGACGCCCGCCACCCCACCTTTGTTTCATCTGCGGAAATTAAGTCGAGTGCGAAGGTGCGAAATTTCCGTAAAAGCTCTCGCCCGGAATTCATGCTCAAGAAATAGCACCCCTCAATTTCCCAAGTGCAATTCGGGGCCAGGCCGGTATCCATTCGCCTTTTACTGAGTCACCGAATTGAGAATGGTGCCCCCGTCCGGACTTGAACCGGAATCCGCAGTTTAGGAAACTGCTGCTCTATCCAGTTGAGCTACGGGAACTTATAATCTAATCGATTTCAACCTAACCAGACCATATCGGCCGGCCGAAATCAAGTCAGTATGGCCCCGGCAAGGCATGCCGAATATTTTGCATGGCCGGGTGAATCGGGACTGCAAGGCGCCCAAAATGCGCGTTGACAAGCTGAACACCCGCTTCACCTTCTCCCCTCCTTTTAAGCCATGAGCACGACCGAACAAAAGCAGCAGACTCCCACTCCCGCGGAAATTCCCTTCACGACGCCGCAGGCGTGGGTCCGTTTCGTGACCGACACGGGCAAGATTCTGCCGCGCAAATACACCGGGCTTTCCGCCAAGCATCAGCGGGCCGTCACCCGCACGATCAAGCACTCGCGGAACATGCTGCTCACGCAGTAAGGCGTCCAGACTCATCACCTAAGTTTCAAGGCCGGAGACGCTCTCCGGCCTTTTTCGTGCCATGGCAAATGCATCCGTCCGCGTCTACCGGGGCACCACCAGAAACCTGAAATTCCTGGCGGGCCGCCTGCGCGCTGGCGAGGTCGTCGCCGTTCCGACCGAGACGGTTTACGGACTCGCGGCCAACGCGCTGAAGGCAAGCGCGTGCCGCAAGATTTTCCGCGCGAAAGGGCGCCCGCTCAACGATCCGCTGATCGTGCACCTCCATTCGATGGCCGGGCTGCCGCAAGTGTGCGAGGCAAACCCCGCCGCCCTTAAGCTGGCCCGCAAATTCTGGCCCGGACCGCTTACCTTGGTGTTGCCAAAAAAATCGGCGGTACCCGCAATCGTTTCGGCCGGCCGGGAGAGCGTCGCCGTGCGAGTGCCGGCCCATCGCCTCTTTCGGCGCTTGTTGCAACTGACGGGGCTGCCGCTGGCGGCGCCGAGCGCGAATCCGTTTGGCTACATCAGTCCCACCACGGCCGGGCACGTGCGACAAAGTCTGGGCAAGAAGATCAGCCACATCCTGAACGGCGGGCCCTCGCGCATTGGCGTGGAGTCGACGATTGTCGATCTGCGCAATCCGGCCAAGCCTCGCGTCCTCCGGCCCGGCGCGATTTCGCGCGAAGCGTTGGCGGCAACGCTGGGCTGCAAGGTTGGCCTTGCTCGTCGTTCCACCGTCAACTCCCGCGAGGCAAAGGCCCAAGTCGCACCGGGCCTGCTGGAACGCCACTACAGTCCCCGCACGCCCGTGGTTTTGCATCAGCGCATCTCAACTCACGGCGACGCACGGTGCGGGTATATTTTTTTCCGCCAGCCGGCCGGGCCGGCACGAGCCAATATCTTCTGGCTCGACGCCCGCGGCGACCTGGCCGGTGCGGCCCGCCGGCTTTTTGCCACGCTTCGCAGGGCCGATGACCGGCAATTTGCCCAGCTTCACGTGGAACTCGCCCCCGCCGCCGGCGGGAGCTTGGGCATCGCCATCAACGACCGCCTGCGGCGCGCCGCCTCGCGCTAACCCGCGGAAGCGCCGCGTTCAGCGGTGCTTCGAATCGTCGTCCTTCGCGGACATCACATAATAGTCCCTGTAGGACTTATGAGCAGCGCGATCCGCGCTATCTGGAGGAGCTTTTCGGCTTGTTGCTCAATCGACAGAAGAACGAGCGGGCCGTGGCAGCAGCCCGCGGACTACTTGGCGAGAAACTCCTGCCGCTGGAAGTCCGGCAGCTTGCTTTGCTGGCAGGCGCGACGGCGAGTTACCTTCAGGGCAATTTCGATCAGGCGGATGATTTCCTGCGATCGACTCCAACCGCGCCAGCCTCCGTCCAAGCCAGGCTATTGTCCGCCAAAATCAATTGGGAACGCGGTTATCGCGAACTGGCGCTGGTGGAACTGCGCTCGCTGGCCGCTGCCTTCCCCCATACGTGGGAAATCCACGCCGATCTGGTTTTCCGTTTGCGGCAATCGAACCTCTCCGGCGAGGCGCGACGGGCCACCCTGGCGTTCCAAGTCGCCCACCCCGACCTGCCCGGCCCTCGTATCGAGCTTCTCCACGCCTACCGGGAGGACGGCGACATCGCGTAGCTTCAACGGGAAATCGATTCGTTGATTCAAGATTTTGCGGCCGATCGTGGCGTAATTTTGAGGGTGGCGGAATTCGCCGCCGCCATGGGCGACGTTTCCCTCGCGCGCCGGCTGCTCGATCACGCCCGCGTCCGAAATCTGCCGTGGGAACCACACGCCTTTTTATTCGTCGAAGCTCTGGTCGTTGCCCGCGAGTATCAAAACGCCTCCAACACGATCCGCACGCTCCTTCGAGAGTATCCGGATTGGGCGCAACGCCACGGTCCTCTGCTCCACAGCCTTCAAGCCGCGACTTGCCTCGGATTGGGAGACTACGAGTCCGCCCGGCTATTCCTGACGCACGCACTGCATCAGCCCGCACTTCGGGCCGATAGCCTGCTCGCCATGTCAAATTGCTTCGCCGAACTGGGCGCGGCCGAACAAGCGCACAAAATCTTGATCAGGGCCTTTACCGCCGATCGGCGCAGTCAAGTGGTGCTCACGCGACTGGTGGAGTTCGACCTCAATCTGAATCGCATCGATCACCTGCTCGATCACCTCGGCACCCTGCTGACCATGCGCCGGCCTTCACCGGACATTTTGCGCGTCGCCCGCCACAAACTGGGCAGCGATCTTTTCCTGTTTTCGCCCGGCCGCACCGCTGTCCTGGACGCCGTTCACGTCGCGCTAGAACGCAATCGCCGCGAGACTCCGCGGCGCGCGAGCCCCACCGCCCCGGCACCAGGTCAGCGCTTGATTTCACGCAACTCGGCAAGCAGCCGCTCATTCTGTTCCCGGGTGCCCACCGTGACGCGGATCCATTCGGGCAAGCCGTAGGATTTAACTGGCCTCACGATCACGCCCCGCCGCTGCAGCGCCTCAAAAACGCGTATGCCGTCTCCGACTTTGATCAGCATGAAATTCGCGACACTCGGGACAAATTCCAATGCCAGTTCGCGGCAACCACGCTCCAGTTGGGCCAGCCCCGCGCGATTCTCCCGGACCGTCTTTTCCGCAAACTCGCGATCGTCCAGCGCCGCCAGTGCCGCCGCCTGCGCGATGGCGTTGACATTGAAGGGTTGCCGCACCCGGTTGAGCAGCCCGCACAACTCCGCGCTCGCATAGCCGTAACCGATGCGCAGCGCCGCCAGTCCGTAGATTTTGGAAAACGTCCGCAGGCAAACGATCTTGCGGCCCTCGGCGATCAACGGCCGCATGTCGGGTTCCCGCTCCAAAAACTCGGCATAGGCCTCGTCGAAAACGGCGACGACATGGTCCGGCAGCTGACGCGCGAAAGCCAGCAGCTCGGCTTCGGCGTTGGCCGTCCCGGTCGGATTGTTCGGCGAACAGACATAGACGAGCTTGGTGCGCGGAGTTATCGCCCCCCGGATCGCATCAAGGTCATGCTGCCAGTTGCGCAAGGGCACTTCGACCGCTTTCGCGCCGAATAGCAGAGTCACCAGCTTGTAGACCACGAAGGCCGGCGCCCCCATCACCACCTCGTCCCCCGCTTCGATGAAGGCGTGTCCGAGCAATTCGATAATCTCGTTCGAACCGTTGCCCACGATGAACTGATCGGGCTGCAAACCACGCCCCGCCGCCAGTTTTTGGCGCAGCTCGAAACATCCGCCATCCGGATAAAGTTCCCCCTGTTCGAGCGCCCGCCGGGCGGCGGCGATCGCCCGCGGCGACGGCCCAAACGGATTCTCGTTCGAAGCCAGCTTGATGATGCTCCGGGGATCGAGTCCCATCTCGCGCGCGACATACTCGATCGGCTTTCCCGGTTCGTAGACGGGTTGGGTCAACACGGAAGGCTTGGCCAGCGACGCAAAGTTCATCCATTGACTCGAACACGATTCCCCACCGGCGCGAAAGCCCCAAATGTAGCCATGACTGGTGAGCGAGAGACGTTGGGGACAAAAGGTCGGCTATCGCCATCGCTCTACCCGCCGGGCTGACAACGCGGACAAGCCCGACGGCGGCTATCCGGAACCTACGAGGCAAAGTGATGGGCAGCCCCGCGGATCAGCCGAAACCCGTTCGCTCCAACAGCCAGTAAAGGCCCGCTAGCACGACAAGTACCGACAATGCCGGCACCCCGCGTCGCACAAAAGCTTCGTTTTTGCGCAGGCGCCAGACGATCGGCAAAACCACCGCCGCAATCGCCACCTGCCCCACCTCGACACCCAGATTAAACGTCAACAACGGCAGCGCGATCCCCTGCCGGCCCGACCCCACGCCCAATTCGCGCAGGACGCTCGCAAACCCAAAGCCGTGAATCAGCCCAAACGCGAACGTGAGCGCCCAGCGCCCGGGAGGTTCCGCGCCACGCCGCCAAAGATTCTCCACCCCGACAAACACGATCGATACCGCGATCGCCGCCTCGACGAACGAGCTGGGCAGCTGGATGACATCGAGCGTCGCCAGCGCCAGCGTCAGGGAATGCGCCAAGGTGAAGCACGAAACGACGGCGACGATGGAACGAAAACTTCGGCAGACGACGAGCAGCGCAAACAGAAACAGCAGGTGATCATAACCGGTCCAGATATGCTCCACGCCCAGCCGAAAAAAGCCGAAAAAAGCGACCCGCTCCGCGGCGGTTGGATTTTCCGCGGGTCGGAAGGAGGACGACCCCAGATCGATCTCGATCCGATCGTCCTTCGCGCTGAGCAACTTCGTCGCAATGGTTGAACCGCGCTGATCGGTAATGATCAGAAACTGCCGGTGACCCGACGGCAGGGCGCCCAGCTTCACGGCCCGCAACATCAACCGGCCAGACGCGGGACAAGGATAGACGAAGCGAAAATTCAAGCTGTCGCGATCCGCGAGGTTTACCTGCGTTTCGACGGGCACCACCCGCGTCGCTCCCGCTCGTGCATCCCAAAGCTCCGCCGCCAGCGCCTGCAATGCCGCCTTTGCCGCGGCGAATTCCGTCTCGGTCCAAGTCGCCGCCGTTCGCGCTGAAGGCGGTAGCAGTTGTTGGGCATCGGCGGGCGCGAAACCCACCGTGAGTTCTAGCACGCCCGCGCGGAGCTCGCCTTGCGCGGTGCTGATCCCGGGATCATGGGCGCGCAAGGCCGTCGCCCCAGCCAAGATTGCGATCCAGCCCCGCAAGAATCCCAACCGCCCGAACCCGCAACTTTCGGCGACAAATTTCGCCCGGTCGCCGGGATTGGATGCGGGGCGTTTCATGCGGGGTGATCGGCAACGAAGCCGATCCACTTTCCACCGCGCAAGGAATTATCCTCAGTCGGGCATAGAAGAACGCTGGCATCACCGCGCACCGACGGAGTTCAGAAACGCACTCGCGCGACCCCACATCCGCGCCACAAGCTTTCCCGCGCATGCCGCGCCATGCCTGCAATGGATTTCTTCTGGCTCCCTCCCGACCCCGCCGATCCGCTCGGCTTGGTGGCGCTCGACCGCCACCTGCCGCCCGAACGTCTGATTTCGGCCTATCGCCGCGGGATATTTCCGTGGCCTGACGCGGCGCTGACCGGCGTGATTCCCTGGGTTTGCCCCCCGCGGCGCGCCATCCTGGAATTCGAAGCTTTGCACATCCCCCGCAATCTTCGGCGCGCCGGCCGGGCGCTTGCCACCCTGCGATTCACGATCGACGCCGCATTCGAAAGCGTGATCCGCGCGTGCGCCGCCGCACCTCGCCCGGGCCAGCGCGGGACCTGGATCACGCCGGAAATGATCAGGGCCTACATCGAACTTCACCGGCTGGGCCACGCCCACAGCGTGGAGGCATGGGACGGTGATGTCCTGGTCGGCGGCCTCTACGGCGTCACCGCCGGCGGCGTGTTCACCGGCGAAAGCATGTTCCATCAGCTCAGCGAGGTTTCGAAACTCTGCGTGCTCCGGCTCGTCGAACACCTCGCGAGCCGCGGGGCAACGTGGATCGACATTCAGCAACTCACCCCTCATTTCGCCCTCCTCGGCGCCCATGAAATCAACCGCGACGAATTTCTCCGCCGCCTAGCCGAAGAACAGTGTGTCGACCGCGTACTCTTTCCCTGAAGCGCAGCCCTACCGCCCCATCGAAATTCGTCCGCGCGTTTGCATCGTCTACTCATCCGGTTCTTTGTGCCCCCGAACCCGCCGCCACATTGACCCATCGTCCAAAAACACCACTGGAAAAGAGCGGATTGCATCCGCGGAACCGGCATCGGGCCCGCTACGACTTCTCGGTCTTGGTCCGCGTTTGTCCGGACCTCGAACGTTTCGTCGAACTCAATCCCTCCGGGGAGCCAACGGTGGATTTCTCGGATCCGGCCGCCGTGAAATCCCTCAATCAAGCGCTGTTGAAACATCACTACGACGTTTCGGATTGGGATATTCCACCCGGTTATCTCTGCCCGCCCATTCCGGGTCGCGCCGACTACCTGCATCATCTGGCCGACTTGCTCGGCGCAGGCGAAGCAGCGACCGTCCCGCGGAGCCCGAAAGTCGCGGTACTCGACATCGGCATGGGGGCCAACTGCATTTACCCGATCCTCGGTGTCCGCGAATACGGCTGGCGGTTCGTCGGTTCCGACATCGACCCTTCCGCCGTCATCTGGGCCCGGCGACTCGTCGCCGCGAATCCGAATCTCAAGGGACTGGTGGATTGCCGGCTCCAGCCATCCCCGGCCGAAATCTTCCAAGGCATCGTTCAGCCCGGCGAAACTTTCGCGCTTTCGATGTGCAATCCGCCGTTCCACGCCTCGCCGGCGGCAGCCGCGGCCGGCACGTTGCGAAAACTGAGAAATCTGGGTGTCGGGAAAAATGCCAGACCGGTTTTGAATTTCGGCGGCCGGAGCAACGAATTGTGGTGCGACGGCGGCGAATCCGCGTTCGTCCGAAAGATGATCACTCAAAGCGCCCGGCAACCCGAACTCTGTGGTTGGTTCACCACCCTGATCTCGAAACGCGAAAGTCTCCCGGCGGTCTATCGTGCCCTCACAGCCGTTAACGCCGCCGAGGTGCGCACCATCGAACTCGCGCACGGCCAAAAGCAGAGCCGGATCGTCGCGTGGCGGTTTCCGCTGAGCTCCGCCGGTCGATCGTCCCGCCGTCACGGCGGCCCGGCTCCGGGATGAAACCGCCCGCCGCCTGAACCATTCCGGCCGCTTCGACTCGTTACCCGAACATTTCGGCGACGGTCACTTCGCGTTTTTCGAGCAGGGAGCGTTTGCCGGCCTCCAGGACCGCGATGACCTCCACCTCCTCGTCGATCGAAACGCTCTGCGTTCCGGTGCGCACCAGTCCGACAAAACGATCGAGCAGATACCAGTAGAGGTCGGAGAGATTGGGCGTAAGGCTGCGCCATCCCTTGGTGCCATAGAGATTGAGGTGATAGCCCGCGCGCATCCACGGTCGCTCGGCCACCATCAACATCAAGTCGCGGCCGTTCTCAAACCGCACGCGCACCAAGTTACGACCGGGTTGGCCGACATTGAGGCACGACACGGCCCCACGGCCGAGGACCGCGTAGGCCATCTCCAGCGCATGAATTCCATAATAAACCAGCTCGCTGCCGCAGATCGTCGTGGCCAGATTGATATCACCGAGCGCCGGCACCTCGCGCGCCAGCGCCACGATGTCCGGCACGAAGCGCAGCGAACTGGACGACATGAACGGCGTGCCGGTCTGCCGGGCGAGATCGGCGACGACCTTCGCCTCCTTCGCGGTCATGGCCAGCGGCTTGTCGCACAGCGTCGGCACGCCTTTTCGCAGCGGGGTCAGCGCGTATTTCCATTGCGCGCCGGATCCGTCGTCCACGATCAGCACCGCGTCCACGCCTTCGGCACATTCGTCGGCACTGTCACAGACCGTCGGTATGCTGCATACATCCGCGAGTTGCTCCGCCGCCGCCTTGACCGGATCCCAGATTTTGACGACCTGCGCGTTCTCCAGGCGTTTCTTGGCGGCGACAAACGTCCCCGCAAACGCCTTCCGCTTCGTTTCGTCGAAGCCATTGCAGGAGGTCGCAAACGCGGTGCCATGATTCGAACCCAGCGTGCGCGGTGCCCCCATGTATCCGTAGGTCGCCGCGGAAATAAGACCGAGCCTGAGTTTCCGATTTTCGGCCGCACCCCGGAGAACCGACGGGAAGCTCAGCTGCGACGCGAGCGCGCCGGCCACGAGGGCCGTGGAGGAATTCTTAAGGAAGTCGCGACGAGGGGAGGTTTGGGGATTCGAAGTCATGGGGGTAAATTCTGCTCACCTGGCCGACACTGCTAGGCCCTTTTCAGGCCCCGCATCGTTTCTTTCACAAGCCTATTGCTCACGCGGCCACGAATCGCGCCTGGCCGTCCGCGGGGTGGTCACCACCGCCCCCTACCGAGCCGCGAAACTCCAGCCCAACCCGACCAGCCCACTCACCAGCACCACGGTAACGACGCCGACCTTGAATCGCTGCATCGCGAGGCAGGCCACGCCCGCCACAACCACGGCAAACCAGTCCACGTCGGTCAGAGTCCGACTCCGCGGGAAAAAAACATGCAAACCGAACCAGACCGCGAGATTCAACACCACGCCAACCACGGAAGCCGTTACGGCGGTCAAGGCGCGGCCAAGCCGGAGGTTGCCGCGCAACTGCTCGATGTGGGGCGCGCCCAGAAAAATCCACAGAAAGCACGGCACGAACGTCGTCCACGTCGTGATCAACGCACCCAAGGTCGCCATCGCCAGCGGGCCCAGTGTCCCCGGCTGGTTCCAGCCGCCGAGAAACCCCACAAACTGCACGACCATGATCAGTGGCCCCGGCGTTGTTTCCGCCAAACCGAGCCCGTCCAGCATCTGCGAAGCCGTGAGCCAGCCATGATGCTCCACGGCCTGCTGTCCGACGTATGGCAATACAGCATACGCACCGCCAAACGTCACCATCGCCGCCTTGCTGAAAAAAACGCCCTCGCGCACCAGCACCCCATCCCATCCCTGCCACCAGCCCGCCACGATCACGGGCGCCCACCAGAGGACCAGCGAAATGAGCAGCACTTGGGCCGCTCGCCTCCAAGTCGGACGTAGCGCCGCGGCACCGCCCTCGCGGTGATCGCAGGCCTTCTCCGTTGGAAAACCAGAGTCGCCGCGCCCCCTCCGGAAACTCGCCAATCCGATCACCGCCGCGCCCACGACGATGGCGGGAAACGGCACGTGGAAAAAGAAAATTGCCAGAAACGCCGCTCCGGCCAGCGCCCACATCGCGGCGTCCTTGAGCGCCCGCCGCCCGATCCGGATCACCGCCACGGCCACGATTGCCGTCACCGCGGGCTTAAGTCCGTGGAAAATCGCCGCCACCCAGGGCACCGTGCCGTGGGCGGCGTAAGCATAGCTCAACCCCCAGAGCAGAAACGCCGACGGCAGCACAAAAAGCGCCCCGGCCACAATGCCTCCCCACATGCCATGCAGCAGCCAGCCGCAATAGGTCGCCAGCTGCGTCGCTTCCGGCCCCGGCAGCAGCATGCAGTAGTTCAACGCATGCAGGAAACGCTCTTCGCCGATCCATTTTTTCCGATCAACCAGCTCCGTGTGCATGATCGCGATCTGGCCCGTCGGTCCACCAAAGCTGATGAAGCCCAGCTTCAGCCAGAACCGCAGCGCTTCGCGAAACGTGGGATGGGCCGGCATCGGCTCAACGCAACCGGGGCCGGGGCCGCGTGACAAGTGACGAGTAGGCGCAAAAGCCCTGACGCCCGCCGAAACCAATCCGCCATTTACGGGATCGCCCCGCCCGCCGTCACACCCTCAGCTTCATCCGTTCGGCTCCCAATCTCATGCTTCCGCCCCGCGCCACTCTTTTCCTCTTCGCCGCGTTCTTTTTTGCCAACGTGGCCGGCGCCGACGGGCCCACTCCGCAGCGCAATGTCGTGCTCGTCACGATCGACGGCCTGCGCTGGCAGGAGGTGTTTCGCGGCGCCGACGAAGCCTGCCTGAATACCGAGTTCGGCGGTATCCCGGCCAAGGAGGTCTCGGCCGCGCGCCAATCTGCACTCGACGCGACCGCCGCGGAACGGCGGAGGAAACTGTTGCCCTTTTTCTGGACCGAGATCGCACCGCGCGGCCAAATCTTTGGCAACCGCGATCGCGACAGCCGAATGAACGTCGCCAACTCCGAGTGGTTTTCCTACCCCGGCTACAACGAACTGCTCTGCGGTTTTCCCGATCCGCTCATCACATCGAACGCCCCCATCCCGAACCGCAACGTCACGGTGCTCGAATGGCTAAACGGCCGCACTCCGTTTGCCGGTCGCGTCGCCGCCGCAGTCACGTGGCACGTCCTGCCCGCCACTCTGAACGTTGGCCGCAGCCGGCTGCCCGTATGGGTTTCCAGCCGGAATCCGGGCCTCGCCGCCCGATCGCCGCGCTTCGCCAACCTCGACCGCTGGATGCAGGACGTCCCGCTCAAGGCGCGGGACGAGCATTACGACGCGTTCGGCTTTCGCGCCGCCCTGGCGTTGATCGAGGAATTCAAACCCCGGGTCCTCTATGTCGCGCTCGGCGAACCCGACACCACCGCACATCGACGGCGCTATGACGACTACCTCGAATCCATCACGCGCTGCGACCGCTTCGTCCGGGAACTCTGGGAAAAACTCCAGTCGCTCGAACAGTATCGCGGCACGACCACGCTGCTCGTCACTACGGACCATGGCCGCGGCAGGGGCCCCACCGATTGGACTAACCACGGCAAGACGACGCCCGGTGCCAGTGAAACCTGGCTGGCCGTACTCGGACCCGCCACCTCACCCCTCGGCGAGCGTACCGCTCACGGTCCGGTCATCTCCGCGCAAGTTGCCGCCACCCTTGCGGCGGCGATCGGTGAAGATTGGCGAGCCGCCGAGCCCCGCGCGGCCGCACCGATCCAGGACGCGTTGACCAGTCACTTCTCCCCCTAAGCGGACACCGCCGCAACGCTTCGAGTAGAAACGGCCGTTCGACAGGGCTCGGTTTCAAAATTCCAGCCGCATTCCGCTCATCGCCACCGCCATCCATGGCCCGCATCGTCCTCGCCGCCCTTGGTTCGCTCGGGGATCTGCATCCCGCCATCGCCCTGGCGCTCGGGCTGCGTGCCCGCGGGCATGCCGTGATCATCGCGACGAATGAAATGTATCGGTCCAAGGTCAACGCCTTGGGGTTGGAATTTCATCCGCTCCGACCGGACTTGCTCGCCCACGGCGAACACATCGTCGCGGAGATCATGGACGGCCACCGCGGCTCCGAACGCCTGCTGCGAAGACATCTGTTTCCCGCAGTGCGCGACATGCATGCCGACCTTGCGCCGATTGTCGCCACCGCGGACCTGCTCATCGCCAGCGAGCTCGTTTTCCCCGCCCCGATTTTCGCCGCCATCCAGGGCCTTCGCTGGGTTTCCTACCAGCTGGCTCCGGTTTCGCTTTTTTCGTTCCACGATCCACCGCTGCTGCCGGCGCCCGCCGCGCTGCGCTGGCTGCAACGGGGCGGATGGCTGCCCCGCGTAGTCAAGCCCCTCGCCAAGTGGGTGTCGCATTCCTGGTGGCAGCCGATCCGCGAGTTTCGCGCCGGGCTCGGACTGCCACCGGGCGAACATCCGCTCTTCGAGGGCAAGTTCTCGCCGCAACTCAACCTCGCCCTTTTCTCGTCCGTGTTGCAAGCGCCGCAGCCGGACTGGCCGCCGCTCACGGTGCAGACCGGCTTTTTGTTTTTCGACGAAGAGACGGCGGCGGGTCCCGCCTCGCCCCTCCCGCCCGAGGTCGAAGCCTTTCTCGCGGCTGGCGAACCGCCGATCGTCTTCACGCTCGGCTCCGCCGCGGTCTATGTTGCCCGCGATTTCTACGCCGAGAGCGCTCGTGCCGCCGAACGGTTGGGCCGACGGGCATTGCTCCTCCTCGGGAAAAATCCTCCGCCCGCAAATCTGCCCTCCTCCACCCTCGCTTGGGATTACCTGCCCTACGCACGCATCTTCCCGCGCGCCTCGGTCGTCGTGCATCAAGGCGGCGTCGGCACCACGGCGCAGGCCTTGCGGGCCGCCCGGCCGATGCTGGTGGTGCCATTCGCCCACGATCAATTCGACAACGCCGCCCGGATCACGCGGCTCGGGGTCGGCCGCACCCTCGGACGTTCACGTTATCGGCTGCCGCACGTCGCGCGGGCGCTGGCCGGACTACTCGCCGACGAACACCAGGCCGCAGCGGCGATCGCGGTCAGCCGGCACCTGCGGGCGGACAAGGGCGTGCAGACGGCCTGCAACGCGATCGAGCGGCTACTTCGGGCCAACATCAAGGGGGCACACCCGCCCGACTTTCTTGATCCGCCCCAAATCGCATAACCGATGAGCTGAAGTCCGCCGCCGGTCTCCCGACGATCGCTCAATCGACGTTCATCAGCAATTCGACCAGGATCATCCCCACGCCCGCAATCGTGGACAGCGAGGCGCAAAACCCGTAGATCCGCAACCGGTGCCGCCCTTCGGCCTCGGTCAGCTTGCCGTCTTTCATCTGCTCCTCGATCGCGATTCTTTCCTGCGGCAGGCGCCAATGCAGCAGCATGCCAACGATCGTCAGCATCACCGCCGCGCCCAACGCGAATTCGTAGTTAAGCGAGAGCAAGAAATGCGTCGCGACAACAGTCCCCGCGCCTTCGGTCAAAAGTCCGGTGATGGCCGCAATGATCATGTCCGCATCGCACCACTCTGCGTCTCGCCGCCGACTTTCGAATCCGCCGGCCGTCGGGCATCCTTTCCGTCCACGCTGAAACCAGCCAACTTACTCCATTCGGCACGGGTGCGTTCGAGAGTGGGAAGCGTGGTCATGGGGTGCTCGACAACCTGAAAAATAGGAAGCGAAGGGCCTCGTTCAACAAGGCAATACCCCGTAAGCGCGTAATTCTACGTAGGTCAGGGTTCTTGACGGCCGGAAGCTTGCCCCTGCCGTCGCACGGGCTCCGGTAAAATTTTTGCATTAATCTGTTCGACAATTCCGAACGGTCGACGGCCGCACGATTGCGGTGGCTCGGTCGCCCCGAGCCCTCCGCCAGGAAGTCGCGCAGAAAGAATTTCTGGCCCCCGCACGAGCCCGCCGGTATGCACGGCACCGTGCGCCACGAATCGGCTTTACGTTCCTGATGCCGAGCCGGCCAGGGCAAATCATCCTGCATGAACCCAGCTGCATGGCCTAGTCACCTCGTGGCCCGACCGGAGGCGCTTTGTCCCATTCAGCACCGGTGGGGTATCCGCTGTTGGCCCGTCGGATTGGCCTTGGTCGCGGGCTCGCTTCCCGCCGCGCCCGCGCTCGACTACAATCGCGACATCCGGCCGATTCTCTCCGAAAATTGTTTCTCCTGTCACGGTCCGGATGAAAAAGCTCGAGAGGCAAAATTGCGGCTTGATGTCGCGGAGTCAGCCTACGCGGATCGCAACGGCTTTGTTCCCGTCAAGCCGGGGGATCCCGCCGGCAGCGAGGCCTGGCTGCGCCTCACCAGCAACGACGAGGAGGAAATGATGCCGCCACCGAGGGCACACGAACGGCCGACCGCGGCTCAAAGACAAAAAATCAAGATTTGGATCGAACAGGGCGCAAAGTATGCCGGCCACTGGTCCTTTGTTCCCCCGGGAAAAGCCCCCTTGCCTGGCGACGCCAATCTCCGCCCCATCGACGCCTTCGTGCAGACCCGACTCGCCACCGAAGGCCTGAAGCCATCCGCCGAGGCGGATCGCGCCACGCTGATCCGCCGGTCGACACTCGATCTCACCGGCCTGCCACCCTCAGCGGACGACGTGAACGCGTTCGTGCACGACCGCGACCGGCAGGCGTACGAAAAGGTCATCGATCGACTCTTGCAGAGCGAACACTTCGGGGAGCGCATGGCCCTCGACTGGCTCGACTCCGCGCGCTACGCGGACACGAACGGTTTTTCCATCGATGGCGGACGTCATCTCTGGCTTTGGCGCGACTGGGTGATCCAGGCCTTCAACGACAACCTGCCCTACGATCGTTTCCTCGTTGAACAACTCGCGGGCGACTTGTTGCCGAACCGGACGGAAGCCCAGCTCATCGCCACCGGTTTTCAACGGAACAACATGGTCACGCACGAGGGCGGCACGATCCCCGAGGAAAATCTGACCAACTACAACGTCGACCGGGTCAAGACGCTCGGTGAGGCCGTACTCGGGCTCACGCTCGGTTGCGCGCAATGCCACGATCACAAATTCGATCCGATCACGCAGAAGGAGTACTACCAGATGTTCGCCTTCTTCAATACGCTCAGCGACAAGGGCCTCGACGGGAACGGCGGCGTGAATCCCGGCCCGCGCATCCAGGCCCACACGGTGCTGCGCTCCAGCGAGGAACCCGGCTTGCGCACGCAAATCGCCGCGCTGGCTGCGGAACTCGCCCAACCCGACGCCGGCGTCCTCGCCCGCTGGGAGCAACAGGAGCAGGCTCGCCTCAAATCGCGCGGGCGGGAGTTGCAGCTTCATCCGGTCAAGGCGTTGAAAATTTCCACGCCGGGCCGCGGAGCGGGTTTCGACATCGAAGGTGAAAACCGCGTGCGTTTGCGTCCGACCATCGGCGCCGGCGCCTTCGACATCCTCACTGAGCTGCCACGGCTCTCCGAACCCATCACCGGTCTGCGCGTCGTCATGCATCCCCTCGCCGACCTCCCGGGGGGCGGCTGGGGGGGCGGCCCGGTCGTGCCCCGACGCACCCGGCCACGGGAAGCGGAGCCACCCGATACACCGGAAGAGCCGGTCAATGATCCGCCGCTCAAGGGCAGTTTCATGCTCACCGCCATCGCGGCCACGGCCAGCGCGGTTCCCGGCGACCAAGTCGACCTGCACAAACTGCTCCCCGTCGCGCGGGTCACCGCGAATTCGTGGGATCCCGCGCATTCGCCGGCCGGTTGCCTCGATCCACGCAACGACAGCGGGTGGTCGCCGGACCTCGCGGCCACCGGACCGGTTCGCCTCACCGCTACCTTCGCGGAGCCGCTGCGCGCCGAAACGACGCCGTATTTCACGGTGCAGCTGAATTTTGGCCACGGGAAGAACCTCATCCCGGGCCTCGTTGAACTGCTCGCCGTCACGGGAACCGACGAGGACACGGACCTGCCGGCCAAAATCCTTGCGGTCCTCGCCACGCCTGCGGCCGGGCGCAGCGCGGAAATACAAACGACGCTCTGGGCGTATTGCGCCGCGCACACGGCGGAACTCGCGCCCAAGCGCGTTGCGCAAGCCAACCTTGAGGAACGCCTCGCGGTACTCACCCAGGAGTTTCCCACCATGGTCATGAACGAATCCGCCAAACCGCGGGACACCTTCATCCTGAATCGCGGCGATTACTCCCAGCCGACGGTAAAAGTCAGCGCGGGAACCCTCGCCGCGTTGCCGCCGATGCCGGCCGACGCTCCGGCCAATCGTCTTGGGCTCGCGCAGTGGATGACCATGAAAAGCCACCCGTTGACCGCCCGTGTCGCCGTGAACCGAATCTGGAAACTATTTTTCGGCACCGGCCTGGTGGCGACCGCCGCCGACTTCGGCTCCCAGGGCGAATGGCCCAGCCATCCCGAACTCCTCGACTGGCTGGCGGTGAACTTCATGGAGTCGGGTTGGGACGTGAAGGCCCTGACTAGGCAAATCGTCCTGTCGCAGACCTACCGCCAAAGCTCCGTCTCCAGCCGGGAGTTGTTGGAACGCGATCCGCAGAATCGCCTCCTCGCGCGCGGCCCGCGCTTCCGGCTGCCGGCGGAATTCATTCGCGACACCGCTCTGAAAATCAGCGGTCTGCTTGTGCCTCGGGTCGGAGGACCGAGCGTCAATCCGTACAGCCCAGGCGACCTGTGGCGTGAAGTGAGCCACTACGGCAGCACGCCCGCCACGGCGCAGACGTTCGTTCAGGATCACGGCGAAAAGCTCTACCGCCGGTCGATGTACACCTATTGGAAGCGCACCGCCGCTCCGCCGGCCATGACCGCATTCGATGCGCCGAACCGCGAAGTATGCACCGTGGACCGCGCGAATACCACGACGCCGCTGCAGGCGCTCGTAACGCTGAACGACCCGCAATTCAACGAAGCGGCCCGCGTCTTCGCCGAGCGTATTCTGGCCCAACCGGGCAACGACACGAAAAGGCTGCGCTGGGCTTTCCTTGAAGCCACTTCGCGCGAACCGCGCCCGGCGGAAATCACCGTCCTGCAAGCTGCGCTCCGGCGCGAGCGCCGCCACTACGCCGCCGAGCCGGCGGCGGCCGAACGCACCGTCGGGATCGGCGAATCTCCGCGCAACCCGAAAATCCCGCCCGTCGAGCATGCCGCCTGGGCTCAGGTCGCCGCGACATTGCTCAACCTGAGCGAAACCATCACGCGCAACTGAGACGCCCCCGCGATGATCCCGCTCCTTTCCCCGATTCGGCCGTTTTCCTGCGGAGGTTTTCCGCCGTCCGGCGCCTCCCGCCAGGTCAGGTCGACGTTCGGTCCAAAGCCAATTTCGCCCCATGAGTGACGCCTTCCACGAATACCAGCGGCACCTCACCCGGCGCACCTTCCTCGGCGATGTCACCCGCGGCATCGGCAGCATTGCGCTGGGTTCACTGCTGTTTCCCGGGCTCGGTCGCTCGGCGGAATCCTCGCGGGTCGGCGGCCTGCCGTCGCTGCCACATTTTGCACCTAAGGCCAAACGCGTCGTTTGCTTGTTTCAAAGCGGCGGGCTGTCGCACGTGGATCTGTTCGACGACAAGCCCGCGCTCCACACTTACGCCGGACAGGAAATCCCCGCCTCGATCAAGGGCACCCAGCGACTGACCGGCATGACGTCGCGCCAGACCGCGTATCCGGTGGTTCCGCCGCTCATGGCCGGCCAGCGCTGTGGCCAGCACGGCACCTGGATCAGCGACTTGCTGCCGCACATCCAGGGCATCGCCGGCGACATTTGCATCATCAAGAGCGTGCATACGGAAGCGATCAATCACGACCCCGCCATCACCTATATGAACACCGGCAACCAGCAGCCGGGTTACGCCAGCATGGGTGCGTGGGTGAGTTACGGGCTGGGCAGCGTGAACCAAAACCTGCCCGCGTTTGTCACGATGGTCTCGCAGGGCACGGGCAAAAATCCCGGCCAGCCGATCTTCTCGCGGCTATGGGGCAGCGGTTTCCTGCCGTCCTCACATCAGGGGGTGGGGTTGCGCCCGGGCGCAAATCCTGTGCTGTACTTGAACAATCCCCCGGGCGTGGACCGCGCCCAACGTCGCGCGATGCTCGACGATCTGGCAAAATTGAATCACCTGCGCGCCGCCGAGCTCGGCGACCCCGAAACCCTCACGCGCATCAATGCCTACGAAATGGCGTATCGCATGCAAACGTCCGTGCCCGAACTGACGGACATCAGCCGTGAATCCACCGCCACGCTGGACGCCTACGGGCCCGAGGTGCGGCGGCCCGGCAGCTACGCGGCGAACTGTCTGCTCGCCCGCCGGCTGCTGGAGCGCGACGTGCGTTTCGTGCAGCTCTTCCACCGCGGGTGGGATCAACACATCGCCATTTCCCGCCAGTTACCGAACCAATGCCGCGACGTCGATCAGTCGACCGCCGCGCTCATCAAAGACCTCAAGCAACGCGGCATGCTGGAGGATACGCTCGTCATCTTTGCCACCGAATTTGGCCGCACGGTCTTCAGTCAGGGCAAACTCGGTGATCCTGGCATGGGTCGCGATCACCATGGCCGCAGCTTCACCGTGTGGCTGGCCGGCGGCGGCATCCGGGGAGGGATGGAATACGGATCCACGGACGATTTCTGCTACAACATCGCGGAGAATCCCGTCCACCTGCACGACTTACACGCCACGATTCTGCACTGCCTGGGCATCGATCACGCGCGGTTCACGCACCAGTTCCGGGGGCTGAACGTACGCCTCACCGGAGTCGAGGAAGCCTCGGTGGTGAAGGGCATCCTGACGTAAAGAAACGCCTGCGAACGTCCTGAGGCTTCCGTTGTGCGTCTGATTTTGCGGTTCGCGCCTCGTTGCGGCTTCCGCCCTTGAATGCGTTTACGGCTTGAAGCCAGCCCAGACCGCGCAACTTCTCCTACTGCACTTCCCGAACCGACTTTCAATTCATGACTCTCACACCCTGCCCCCTCTACATCGGCGGCGAATGGCTCGAGCCGCAAATTCCGGGTACACCGGTCTTCAATCCGTCGACCGGCGATGTCATCGCCGAGTGTCCTGCGGGCGGCGGCGCCGAAGTCAACGCCGCCGTGGAGGCGGCGCAGGCGGCATTTCCCGCGTGGCGGGAAACCCCCGTGGTCGATCGGGCGCGGGTGTTCTTCCGCTACCGGCAGTTGATCGAGCAAAATTTCGACCAGATTTGCGCGACCGTCTCCCGGGAACACGGCAAGACGCTGGCCGAGGCGCGCGGCAGCATTTTTCGCGGACTCGAAAACGTCGAATACGCCTGCGGTGCCCCCACCCTGCTCATGGGCGACACGCTTGAGAACCTCGCCCGCGGCGTCGACTGCGAGACGCTGCTGCAGCCGCTCGGCGTCTGCGCGGGCATCACGCCGTTCAATTTTCCGGCGATGGTGCCATTGTGGATGTTTCCGCTCGCGATCGTCTGCGGGAACACGTTCGTGCTGAAGCCGAGCGAGAAAGTTCCGCTCACGGCCGTGCTCCTTGGCCGGCTGCTCGAGCAGGCCGGATTGCCCAAGGGCGTCTTCAATATTGTTCACGGCGGCCGGGTCGCGGTCGATGCGCTGCTCACCCATCCGCGGGTGAGGGCCGTTTCCTTCGTCGGCTCCACCCCGATCGCAAAATATATCCACGAGACGGCCACGAAACACGGTAAGCGGGTACAGGCGAATGGCGGCGCGAAGAACTACATCGTCGTCATGCCCGACGCCGACATGCCGAAGACGGTCGAGGCCCTCTCCACCGCCGCGTTTGGTTGCGCCGGCGAACGCTGCATGGCGGGCTCGACCGCGATCACCGTCGGCCCCGCCGCGGAACGACTGCTCCCCGCGCTCGTGGCCGCGGCGCGGGCGATCAAGGTCGGCCGCACCGATCAACCGCAGCCGCAACCCGACATGGGCCCCGTTATCACCGCGCAGCACCGCGATCGCGTCCTGAATCTCGTCGCCACCGGCGAAAAGGAAGGCGCCCGCGTGATTGTGGACGGCCGCGGCGCGAAGGTCGCGGACGCGCCCCGGGGCTTCTATCTCGGCGCGACGATTGTCGACGACGTCTGCGAAGCCATGACCCTTGCCCGCGAAGAGGTGTTCGGCCCCGTGCTCAATGTCATGCGCATGGAAGATCTCGACGCCGCGATCGCCCAGACCAACCGCTCCGCCTTCGGCAACGGTGCGGCGATCTTCACCAACAGCGGCGCGGCCGCGCGCGAGTTCAAGCACCGGGTGAAAGCCGGCATGGTCGGCATCAACGTCGGCGTGCCCGCGACGATGGCGATGTTTTCCTTCACCGGTTGGGACGATTCATTCTTCGGCGATCTGCATATTCAGGGCAAGGAAGCGGTGCAGTTCTACACGCAGCAAAAAGTCGTCACCACGCGCTGGTTCGGCGGCGACGTGGGCGACGTGTGGCGGCGCCAGTGAACCGTGTTCGCCGCAGACGGCCAACCTGGCTCGCGATGGTTCGCCTCCCGCCCGCCGCGTCGAAGATTGCGGTCGGCCGCGCGCGCAACACACTCGGACCGTCACGCGGTCTACATTAATTAGATTCCTGATTTTTCCTCAAACCCCCGTTCATGAAATCCATTCCGCTTCCGCCCACCTCGCATACTCCCGCGCCTTACACCGGCCCCTCGGCGGAACACGTCCTCGCCCTCCGAAAGCAATACCTGAATCCCGGACTCTTCCTCTACTACAAGAACCCGATCATGATCGTAGAGGGAAAGATGCAGTTTGTCTGGGACGACACCGGCAAGCGCTACCTCGACGGCCTCGGCGGCATCGTCACGGTGAGCGTGGGCCACTGCCACCCGTACGTCGTCGCCGCGGCGCAGAAACAGAACGAAACACTGCAACACTCGACAACGATCTACCTGCAGCCGCGCATTGCCGAATTCGCCGAAAAGCTCGCGTCGAAAATGCCGGGCGACCTCAAGGTCTGCTACTTCGTCAATTCCGGCTCGGAGGCCAACGACCTTGCACTCCTGATGGCGCGGCTCTCCACCGGCAATTACGACATGATCGCGCTCCGCAACGGCTACCACGGTGGAAATGCTTCGGGCATGGGCGCCACCGCCCACAGTTCCTGGAAATTCAACGTCCCCCAAGCCTTCGGCGTGCACCACGCCGTCGCCCCGTATCCCTATCGCGGACACTTTAGCTACGACGATCCCGATGCCGGCCGCAAGTACGCCGAGGACGTGAAGAGCCTGATCGAATACGCCACGCCCGGCAAAGTCGCCGGGTTTATCGCAGAGTCGATCCAGGGCGTGGGTGGGTTCGTGGAATTTCCCCAAGGCTACCTGAAGCACACCTACGAACACGTCCGCGCGGCGGGGGGCGTCTGCATCGCGGACGAGGTGCAAACCGGTTTCGGCCGCACCGGCACGCACTACTGGGGCTTCGAAACGCAGGGGGTGACGCCTGACATCGTCACGATGGCCAAGGGCATCGGCAACGGCGCGCCACTCGCCGCCGTCGTCACCACTCCCAAGATCGCCGCGACGATGACGCAGAAAATTCATTTCAACACCTTCGGAGGCAACCCGGTCGTGAGTGTGATCGGCAAGGCCGTGCTCGAGGTCATCGAGCGCGAAAATCTTCAGGCCAATTCGCTTAAGATCGGCGGCTATATTCTCGCCGGCCTCGAAAAACTAAAGACCAGGCACAAAGTCATCGGCGATGTGCGCGGCCGGGGCCTCATGCTCGGCATCGAGTTCGTCAAGGACCGGACGACGAAGCAACCCGGCAAGGAGGAGTGTGCGCAAGCCGTCGAAAATGCACGCGAGCTCGGGTTGCTCCTGGGCAAGGGCGGGCTCTGGGGGCAGACCATCCGTTTCGCGCCGCCGATGTGCATCAATCAGGCCGACGCCGACTTCATTCTCGCGGTGCTCGACGAGGCGATCGGTGCCATCTGAAGCCCGGACTTCCGCCCCTTGGTCACCCCGGGACGCAAAAACGCTCCTGACCCTCGGTCCGCCATGCGGCACCGCCGCTCGATTTCGTTCGGCCAAGCGGTTGGGCTTGCGCCGGGCTGACCCTGTATCCTTCTTCCCGCTTCATGGCCAAACCCGACAGCGCCGGTGAAAAACTCCTTGAGAAGGCAATTTTTGCGAGCCGCTGGCTCCAAGCTCCGCTTTACGTCGGCCTGATCGTCGCGCAGGGCGTCTATGTCTATCAGTTTTTTGTCGAACTATGGCATCTGTTGCATGCCGCCGCCACCCAGCCGGCCGAGATCAAGGACCTGAGCACCTTCATCATGCTGAACGTCCTTGGGCTGATCGACGTCGTCATGATCGCGAACCTTCTCATCATGGTGATCATCGGCGGCTACGAAACGTTCGTGTCGCGTCTGCATATCGAGGATCACGAGGATCAGCCGGAGTGGCTGAGCCATGTGAATGCCGGCGCACTCAAGGTCAAACTCGCCACCGCACTCATCAGCATCTCGTCGATCCACCTGTTGAAAACGTTCATCGAGGTGCGAACGCCCAATGCCGTTTTCACCAACGATGGGGTGAAGTGGCAGGTCATCATCCACCTCATCTTCGTCTTTTCCGCCATCGCGCTCGCCTACACCGACAAGCTCATGATGGCCTCCGCCCGCGCCAAGGCCGGCGACCGCCACTAGGCCCGGGGCTATTCGCGCTCGTCAAACCGCGTCCGACCGGTCAGCGCGCCAGCTTCAACAAGCGCTCGCCGGCTGCGTGCAACGTTGCCGGGCGCTTCGCGAAATTCAGCCGGATGTAACGATTTTCGCCGTTCGCGAAAAAACTTGAGCCGGGCACCGGAGCGACGCCGATCTCCCGCGCCATCCAGTGGGAAAACTCCACGTCGCTCGCGTAGCCAAAAGGCGAAATGTCGACCATGACGAAGTAGGCGCCTTCCGGCCGCGTATAGCTAAGACCCGTGCGATCGAGATATCCCAACAGCACGTCCCGCGAGACGGCATATTCCGCGGCGAGCTCCGCGTAGTATCCCGCGGGGAAATTTAACGCCGTCACGACCGCGTGCTGCAGCGGCGCCGCGGCGCCGACGGTGAGAAAATCGTGCACCTTTCGCGCCTGCGCAATGACATCGGGCGCGGCCTGCAAATAGCCCAGCCGCCAGCCGGTGATGGAAAAAGTTTTCGAAAGTGACGAACACATCAGGGTGCGTTTCGCCATGCCCGGCAGCGTCGCAAAATACGTGTGCCGGTGCGGCGCAAAAACGATGTGCTCGTAAACCTCATCGGTCAGAATCCAGACGTCGAACTCCTCCGCGAGCGCCGCAATCTGGCGCAGTTCCTCCGGTGTGAACACCCGGCCGCAGGGATTCGACGGATTGCAGAGCACGAAAGCCTTGAGCCCGCTCGCAAAAGCCCGCCGCAATTCGGCCGGATCGAAACGATAGTCCGGTGGATGCAGCGGCACATGCACCGCTTGGGCGCCGGTGAGAATCGCGTCGGCATTGTAGTTTTCGTAAAAGGGTGAAAACAACCCGACCCGGTCACCCGGGTCGCACACCGTCATCATCGCGACCATCATGGCCTCGGTCGCGCCGCAAGTGACGACGAGTTCCCGGTCACCGTCGACGGGGAGACCCATGAACCGGGTGAGTTTCGCACTCAAAGCAGCCCGCAGTTCGGGTGAACCCCACGTCACCGCATACTGGTGACGATGCGTGTCCAGCGCATCCTTGGCCGCCTGAACCAGCGCCGCCGGGGGATCCCAGTCCGGAAAGCCCTGGGCGAGATTGATCGCCCCGTGCCGCGCCGCGACGCGCGACATCTCACGAATGAGCGATTCGGTAAAGATCGAGGTGCGGTGCGAAGTTTGGGGCATCGTCGGTGCCGGCCGCGCGAAGCAACAAGCCACGCGCGGCCAACTAGGGAATTCTCAACTCAGTGCCGGGTTTGAGCGGAGTGTTAATGTTGCCGCTGGAAAAAACCTCGGGATTCGCCTCGGCGATCTCCCGCACTTTCTTGCTCGTGCTCACCGGATCATACTGGCGGGCGATCGCGAAGAGCGAGTCGCCGGGTCGCACGCGATATTTTCGCCCACCGGAGACGGCCGGGGTCGCGGGCTTCGCCCGGCCCGAATTCGGGGCCAACGGCAGGAGCTGGCGCTCGGGCGTGACCGGCTTGGGGGCGGGCGCCAGCGTAACGGGCGACACCTCCGCGACCACCGGGGCGGGCGCCGGCCGCACCGGCTCGGGAATCACGACACTGATCCCGCGCGAGGTGCGGGGCACCGGGACTCCGCCTCCCCCCCGCAACGTGGCCACCTGGGCCCGCAACTCCTCGTTTTCCCGGCGCAATTGATCCATTTCCACTGCGGCCTCGTTAAAGCCCCGATCCTCCGCCGGTCGTGCCGGCAAAGTGCGTGCGAATTCGCGTTTCGCCGTGTTCACCAGCTCGCGTACCCGCCGGGCCTCTCCCGAGTTGGGCTGCAGGGCCAGATACGCTTCGAAGTGATGAATCGCCTCGATGAAATCCTTGCTGTGGTGGAGGTAAATCAAGCCAGCCTCCAGATGCGATTCGGCCGCCGACTGCTGGCCGCGCTTTTCGATCACTTTGATAAAACTGACCAGCGCCTCGGGATTGCGGCCCTGCCGCTTGAGCAGGAGTCCCTGTTGATAAAGGGGCTCCTCAACCTCGGCCGCCATCGCAGGTCCATCACCCCGGCCGCAACCCGCGACAAACAGCACGGCGGCAAGCGCAAGTGCACTGGTAATTCGGTGGCGAACAGTCATCTCGGCGGGAAAGGGATTGAATGGGCAATCGCGGCCCGTAGATTCCGCCAGCTCTTCCCGACGCTCAAACTCTAAATGGCCCTGCAACCGAAAACCACGCTCGCCCGGGCGCGCGCGTGCTTCCGAATCGAAACCGCCGCACTGGCCGAGACCGCCAAAAGTCTGGGCCCGGAATTCGTGGCGACCGCGCGGGCGGTGGAAGCCAGCAGCCTCGCGGGCGCCAAGCTCATCTTCACCGGCGTGGGCAAAAACGCCCCCATCGCGCAAAAGATTGCCGCCACGTTCAACAGCACGGGCATCTCCTCCTGTTTTCTCGATGCCACACAGGCGCTCCATGGCGATCTCGGGCTCGTCGACGAGGGCGATCTCGTATTCCTGCTGAGCAACAGCGGCCAGTCTGAGGAGATTCTCCGCCTGGTGCCGGTCCTGAAGCGCTTCGGGGTCCGCATCGTGGCCTTCACCAGCAATCCGGCCTCCGACCTGGCACGCAACGCCGACCTCCGGCTCCTCTATCGTGTGCCCCGGGAGGCCTGTCCGCTCAAGCTCGCCCCCACCGCGAGCACCACCGCCGCGCTCGCCCTCGGCGACGCGCTGGCGATGGTGCTGCTCGAGGCGCGGGGACTGACTCGGGATGATTTCGCCCGATATCATCCCGCGGGCAACCTCGGGCGGGTACTGCTGCTGCGGGTAAAGGACATCATGCGCACCGGCAACCGCCTGCCGATCGCGCCAGACACTGTCTCCACGCAGGAGGCGATCTTCGCCATGACCCGGGCCAAAAGCGGCAGCATCGCACTCGTGGCCCGGAAAACCGGCAAGCTCACCGGCATCCTGACCGACGGTGATTTCCGGCGCAGCGCGCTCACCGGACCGGATTTTTTAAGCCAGCCCGTCTCCACCTTCATGACCCGCAGCCCGAAGGTGATATCCCAACACGCACTCGGCGTCGATGCCCTGCGCCTGTTCGAAGTGCATAAGATCGACGATCTGATCGTGATCGATGCCCGCGGCCGGCCGGTGGGGTTGATCGACGGACAGGACCTGCCGAAATTCAAGATCGTGTGAAGCCTCTCCTCCGCATCGCGATCATCGGCATGGGCGGCTTCGCCGGCTCGCATCACCATGCCGTTGCCCGGTTGGAGGAGCGCGGCGAAGTTCGCTTAATCTGTACCTGTGACCCGGATCCGGCGGCGTTCGCGAAGGAACAGCAGACGTGGCGGCTCGCGACCCGCGGCGTAGGAGTTTTTTCCGACTACCGGGCGATGCTGGAAGCGTGTCATTCCAGCCTGGATCTTGTTGCGGTTCCGACGCCGATCCAGTTGCACGGGCAAATGCACGCCGCCGCCACGGCCTTCGGCCTGCCCGCGTATCTGGAAAAGCCTCCCACGCTCGACCATGCCGAGCTGGAAAAAATGATCGAGGCGGACGCCCGCGCCCGCAAGGCGTCGCTCGTCGGCTTCAACTTCATCATCGAGAAAAAGCGGCTCGCGCTCAAGGAGCGCCTGCTGGCCGGTGAGTTTGGCGCGATCCGCGGCTCAACCCTGAGCGCGCTCTGGCCGCGGCCGGCGGGGTATTTCGCCCGCAACAACTGGGCTGGCCGGCTGATGATGGGCGACCGGGTGGTCCTCGATTCGTGCTTCGGCAACGCGATGGCGCACTTCGTTCACAACCTCCTGTTTTGGACCGGCGGGCCGGAGCTTTTCAGCTGGGCTCAACTCGCCGCCGTCCGCGCCGAACTCTATCGGGCGCACGCGATCGAGGGCGCCGACACGTTTTTCGTCGAGGCCGACACCATCGCCGGCATCACGCTGCGCTTCGCCGTCTCGCACGCGTGTGCCGGTCCCAGCACCCACTGCGAAGTGGTGCTGTGTGACAAAGCCGCGTTGCGCTACACGGTCGGCGGGCAGATCGAAGTGCGCTGGAACGACGGACCCATCGAGCGCATCGAACTCGAATCATTCGATCCGCTCGCGGAGAACCACTCCAATTACTACCGCTACCTCCGCGGAGAGGCACCCCGGCCGGCAACCACGCTGGCGGACTCACGACCATTTGTCGCCCTGAACGACCTCGCACACATTTCCAGCGGCCGGATTTTCCCCGTGCCACCGGAGCGGTTGAGCGGGGTGCGGGACAACAAGGATCAAAAAGACTACCTGCAAATCGCCGGTTTGATCGCGACCCAGGAAAATTTTCTGGTGCGCGGCATCTGGCCCGGCACCAGCGGCTGGGGCGGCGGGCCCGCCGAAGTGGTCACGCCGGCGGATCTCCGGCGGTTCCACGACGTCGTGCGGGCCATGGCGGCGGTAGCTTAGTTTTCCGCCCGCAGCGACCGCGCGCCCCGCTTTACACCACGGGAAAAACGCCAACTCTTTCTTCATGCCTACACCGCCCTTTGCTTATCAGGATCCGCTGCCGCTCGGCCCCGACGACACCCAGTATCGCCTGCTCTCGACCGAAGGGGTAAGCACCGCGACCTTCGAAGACCGCCCGATGTTGAAGGTGGAGCCGGAGGCCCTCGCATTTCTCGCGCAACAAGCCTTCCACGACACGTCTTTCATGCTGCGCACAAAGCATCTGCAGCAGGTCGCCGCCATTCTGGACGATCCCGAGGCGTCCCAAAATGACCGCTACGTGGCGCTGATCCTGTTGAAGAACGCCGAGATCGCCGCCGGCGGCATCCTGCCGATGTGCCAGGACACGGGGACGGCGGCGGTTTTCGCCAAGAAGGGACAGCAGGTCTGGACGGGGGCCAACGACGCCGAATGGATTTCCAAAGGCATCTACGAATGCTTCACGAAGGAAAATCTCCGCTATTCGCAGACGGCACCGCTCGACATGTGGAAAGAGGTCAACACCGGGACGAACCTTCCCGCTCAAATCGATCTCCACGCCACCGAGGGCGCGAAGTACGAATTTCTCTTCATCGCCAAGGGTGGCGGCTCGGCGAACAAGATGTACCTGTTTCAGGAAACGAAAGCGCTGCTCAATCCGAAGAGTTTCGAAAAGTTCGTCGCCGACAAGCTACCCCTGCTGGGCACCAGCGCCTGCCCACCGTACCACCTCGTGTTCGTCGTCGGCGGAACGAGCGCCGAGGCCTGCATGAAGACCCTGAAGCTCGCGTCCGCGAAATACCTCGATACGCTGCCCACCACGGGCAATGAGCACGGCCGGGCGTTCCGCGATACGGCGATGGAGGCGAAGGTGCTGGAAATCGCTCGGTCGACCGGTATCGGCGCGCAGTTTGGTGGAAAATATTTCGCGCTCGATGTGCGGGTGGTGCGGCTCCCGCGGCACGGGGCGAGTTGTCCCGTGGCCATGGGTGTGTCGTGCAGCGCGGACCGCAACATCAAGGCGAAGATCACGGCGGACGGCATCTTCCTTGAGCAAATGGAAGCGAATCCGGGCCGGTTTATTCCGCCCGCCCTGCGCACCTGGAAGGACGATTCCAGCGTACCGATCGATCTCAACCGGCCGATGAAGGATATCCTCGAGGAACTCTCCCGGCATCCGGTCACAACCCGCGTATCGCTCACCGGCCCGCTCATCGTCGCACGCGACATGGCCCATGCCCGCTTGAAGGAACGCATCGATGCCGGCCAGGGCTTGCCGCAATACTTGAAGGACCATCCAGTCTACTACGCCGGCCCGGCGAAGACGCCGAAAGGTTACGCCTCGGGCTCCTTCGGTCCGACCACCGCGGGCCGCATGGATAGCTACGTCGACTTGTTCCAATCCCACGGCGGTTCGATGGTGATGCTCGCCAAGGGTAATCGGAGCGCGCAGGTCACCAGCGCTTGCAAGGCGCACCGCGGGTTTTATCTCGGCAGCATCGGCGGACCGGCGGCGATCTTGGCGAAGGAAAACATCAAGCGGGTCGAAGTGCTTGAATATCCGGAGCTCGGCATGGAGGCGGTGTGGAAGATCGAGGTGGAGGATTTCCCGGCCTTCATCCTCGTCGACGACAAGGGGAACGATTTCTTTGCGAACGGCTGCGCCGCCTGTCTGCCCGCAAAGAAGTGATCGGCCGCAGCCGGATGACCGATGCGCCGCCCGCCGGTCATTTTCACTACTCTCCGAGCACCGTCACCACCACCCGACGGACGTGCGGTCCACGCCGGTGCTCCCACAAAAAGATGCCCTGCCACGTGCCGAGCAACATGTGCCCATGGGCGAACGGCACGATTTCGCTGGTGCGGGTGAGCGTCATCTTGATGTGACCGGGCATATCGTCCGATCCCTCGATCGTATGCTCGAAATCCGGATCGTTCTCCGGCACGAGCCGGTCGAGCCAGGCTTCAAGATCACGCCGGGCCGATGGATCGGCGTTTTCCATCAAGACGAGACTGCAACTGGTGTGCTGGCAAAAAACCGTCACCACCCCGCACGTGAGTTTGCTGCGCGTCACTTCGCGTGCCACCGCTTCCGTAATTTCGTGCAGACCGCGCCCCGCGGCGCGAAGCGTAAGAATCTCCTGCTGGACCGGCATGATCGTCTTCGGAAAATCAATGATCCGTGGCCCCGGAGCCGGGGGCACGGGGCTGGGTCATCGCCGTGGGGTCCAGCACCCGATCCAGTGCCCCGGGATCCATGAGGTTTCGCTCCAGCACAATTGCCCGCAGCGTGCGGCCCGTCGCCAGGGCCTCCTTTGCGATCGCCGCAGCCACGTCATATCCCAGGTGGGGATTCAACGCGGTCACGAGCACGAGCGAACGGTCGACGAATTCGCGGGCGCGACCGGCGTCGGCCTCGAGGCCGGCAACGCACCGCACCGTGAAGGTCGAGACGGCGTTGGTCAGGCAGTGGATCGACTCGTGCAAACAGTGGGCGAGCAACGGCAGGGTGGCGTTGAGTTCGAAATGCCCCTCGCGGCCGCAGAGCATCGCGGTCTGCGTAAGCCCGTGCACGTAAAGGCCGACCTGCACGAGCATCTCGCTCATCACCGGATTCACCTTGCCAGGCATGATCGAGGACCCCGGTTGCGTGGCGGGCAGACGCAACTCCCCGAAGCCCGCACGCGGGCCGGAACCGAGCAGCCGGAGGTCGTTGGCGATTTTCGTCAGGCTCGCGGCGACCGTCGCGAGTTCCCCGGCCACTTCGACGCAATCGTCGCGCGCCGCCTGCGCCTCGAAGTGGTTGGCCGCCTCGCGGAACGAAAGCCCGGTTTCGGTGCTCAGGATTTCGCCCACCCTGGCGCCAAAACGGGCATCGCAATTCAATCCCGTGCCCACGGCGGTGCCACCCACCGCGAGTTCGCCGAGCACGACGATCGCTCGGCGCACGCGTTCCGAGGCTTTGCGCATTTGTGCGGCATAGCCGGAAAATTCCTGACCGAGGGTCAGGGGTGTCGCGTCCATGAGGTGCGTCCGGCCGATTTTCACCACGCCGGAAAACGCGCGCGATTTTTCCTCCAGTGCTTGGGCGAGTCCATCCAGCGCCGGCGCCAGCCGGGTTTGCAGTGCCACGGCAAGGCTCACGTGCAGCGCCGTCGGAATGATGTCATTGGATGACTGGCTGAGATTGACGTCATCGTTGGGATGCACGGGGCGCTTTGAACCCAATGGTTCGCCCGCCAGCTGGCTGGCGCGGTTGGCGATGACCTCGTTGGCGTTCATGTTGGTCGACGTGCCGGAGCCGGTCTGAAAAACATCGAGCGGGAAATGCGCCGCGAGCCGGCCATCGGCCATCTCCCTCGCCGCCTGCTGAATCGAGCGGCTTTTGTGCGGAGCAAGAAGCCCGAACTCCTCATTCGCGATCGCACAGGCGAGTTTCACGAGGCCCAGCGCACGAATGAAGCCCTCGGGAAGGCGCCGGCCGCTGATCGGAAAATTGAGCACCGCCCGCTGGGTGCTCGCACCGTAGAGCGCCTCAGCGGGCACCGGCAGTTCGCCCATGGAGTCTTTTTCCAAGCGCATGGTGACAGTATGAGACTCGACGAAAAGAAAGCAAAAAGCCCCGCGCAGGCGGGGCTTTGGTCAAGGTCGGAATGGATGCCGCTTAAAACTTAAGCAGAAAGCGATCGGCCTTTGCCCCAAAGCGACTGGCGCCATCGTAAAGCTGGTCGCCCGAAATCCGGCTGGCGACGCGCTCACTCGTGCGCGCCGGCAGGTCATTCGACATGGAAACCATGGCCGACATCAGGCGGGCGCTGCGGGTCTGCGCCGGCGTCGCCATTTGTTGCAACGGTTCGACGGTCGCAACGCGGGTCGAAAAGGCGCGCGCTTCAAATCCGCGGGAAAGGCCAAGTAATCCGCGCGTCACCACCGGTGCGGCCGCTTGGGCCGCCGCCAGATTGGCCTGAATATATCGGGCTGAGGGACTGCTTTCTTCCTTCGCATTTTGCGGTTCATCCGACAACCGCGAAGCCGAAATCCCACCGGCCGCGGCAACCTCGGCGCTGGCCGATACTTCGCTCGCAGTCACCCCGGCGAAAACAGACTCCGTGACCGGCGCAGCGGCGGGAGAGGTCGCAACCGCATCCAGTCCATCAACCGAAGGGAGGGAAGCTGAAACTGAAGTCGTCTCGCGGACGACATGGGCGCCGGCTGTATCCATCGCAACCGGAATTCTTGTCGCATGAAAATCGCGCGTCGCGAAAAACGTTATCGCGAGAACGGCCGTGGCGCCCAAAGGAAGCTGGTAACGCGAAAACCCGCTAAACAGGGCCGGGGCCGAGCGCCACCACGGACGTTTTTCGACCAAGGCGGCCAACTGCTTGGCCCGGAGCTCCCGGTCGAAACCATCCCAGAACTCGGCGGGGGGACGCTCGGCGCGCTTAAGGCGGAGAATATCTTCGAGTGTGACGGGACGTTTGTTGCTATCTTGATTCATCGGCGCAGATAGGGCTGTAGCTCGGACTGCAGAAGCTGTTTCGCATAGTGCAGACGCGAACGCACAGTGCCCACGGAACAGTCCATGATCTCGGCAATTTCCTGATGGCTGAGGCCATCGATTTCGAAAAGAGTAACCACGGTGCGATGCGTGATAGACAGTTTTTGCATCGCTTCGTTCAATTTTTCCTGAAGCTCGCGCACATACGAGTCCCGGTCCACACCCGTTTTATCTGTCAACGCAGCAACGATTTCGCGAGATACGGGTTCATCAGCATCGATGCCTTCCAGGCTAAAAAATGACCGGAGGCGGCTTTTACGCAAGTGGCTGAGAGTCGAATTCACCGCAATCCGGTACAACCAGGTGAAAAAAGAAGACTGCCCGCCGAAGCGTTGGATCGACTGAAAGGCTTTGATAAACGTGTCCTGCGTGAGGTCGGCCGCATCTTCGCGATTCGAAGTCATGTTGTAGACGATCCCCAAAACCCGCTCGCGATATTTGGAAATCAAACGATCAAAAGCTGCGACATCACCGGCTTGGACCTGCCGGACGACAACAAGGTCGGCATCCGCCTCCTGCCGTCGCTCGGGCGAGGCAACCATCGCCTTTCCGCGTACTTTGATCGCATCCATGAAGCCCGTAGAAAATGGCAATCGGCCGGCAGGCGCAAACGGAAAGTGCACAGATTAGAAGCCGACCGGGCCTCCGGCGGGATTCCTGCCCCCGAACGACCCGGCCCACGGCAGCCGACGCAGCCCCACCTATGCCTCCTTGGGCTGGAGACTGGCGACCTGTATCTGCAAGACCTCGCAAAGACCGAACAAGAGAGGCGTCGGAGGCTCAGTCGGCCATTCCGCCAGCGCGGATCGAGCGGCCTCAATCTCAAATTGCACGGCTTCCTTAACCAAACCGAAGACACCCAGTTCACGCATTTGACGCAACCGCAGCCCGAGGTGAGGCGGAGAAGCTCCGGAAATTTCAGCGGCCAGAGCGGAGGCTTCTACCGCCGGGAGCCGCTCAAGCAGAGCAATCAAGGGCAAGGTGAGCTTACCACTGGCTAGGTCGGTCCCCAAAGTCTTGCCGACCCGTTGCTCTTCGCCAAAAAAATCCACGAGATCGTCGTAAATTTGGTACGCGATCCCCATGTGCCGGCCAAAGCGGCTGGCCGCTTCAACGTAACGCGCAGAGAATCCTCCAAGCCGGGCGCCAAGAAAACACGAGACGCGAAAAAGCTCGGCCGTCTTAAGGTCGACGATCCGCTGGTAATCGGCACGGTTGATGTTCGTAGAGCCGCGGCGCAGGGTCTGGACAATTTCCCCGGCGCACACCCGCCGCGTAGACTCGGAAACGGCCGCACAAATTTCCGTGGTAGGAAATTGCGTGGCCAGATGCAACGCATGCGCAAACAGCGCGTCGCCCAGCAAGACCGCAGCGGTCGGCCCGAACTTGCGCGATGCGGTGCGCCGGCTGCGTCGGACTTCTGCCGCATCCATGATATCGTCGTGCACGAGCGTGGCGAGGTGCACCAATTCGACCACCGCCCCCACCCGGACCAGTTCCGGCCGGATTTCCGCACCGCGCCAGCCACTGAGAAAAACCAGCGCCGGCCGAATCCGCTTACCCGAGGTGTCGATGCAGTAATCCACCATTGTCCGGATCTCGGGCTCGAACGCGCCCAACTGGTCGCGCAGATAGCGGTCGAGCGCCGCCAGATGCGGGGTAAGCATCGCGAAAACCCCCGCAAACGCGTGGGGCGGAACGGCGGCTTCCTCAGAAGCCTCCGTCGTCCCGCCCGTCCGCAGAGCAGAGTCAGCAGAAGAGGCAGCCCGTTTCATGGGCTCGGCGCGCGCGATGCTCCTCATAGTTGGCTGGACGGTAGGTGCCAAATCGGAAATGGCCAATCAATACTGGAAACGAACCGCATGAACCATCCGTTGCTCCTCCTTGCGCTGAACGCGGCTGGAATCTATCTGGGAAAACTTTGGCGCGACGACTGTCAGGCCTCGAAGTCGGGTCGCCCGAATCCCAACGGCCTGCCCGGCGCCACGCCCGCACCGTTCCCCTTCTCGGCGGCGGTGCGGGCAGGCGCGGCGGCCGGGGCACCCGCGCCGGCGGTGGCGGGCTTGTCCGCTAGGGCGGCGGGAGCGGCCGGGGTGGCGGCATCGGCGGCCGGAGCCGCCGCTTGGGCAAATCCACGGCCGGCGAACGCCATGGCGAGCAGCGCGACGACGAAGTACGACTGAAGCGATCGGGGAGTGGAACGGCCCCGGGCCCGACCGGATAAGCGCGTTTTTTCAGGCTTGAGAAGCCTCACCGCCCGGCGGTTCATCGGCCTATCGCATAATGCATATAATTAAGCATAAAATACTTGCGAAAATAAGACGTGGACCTAAAAAGTAAAAACCCGCCTCGGAATACGGCGGGTTCGATTGCTGACTGAAAGCAACCTAGAAGCGAGCGCGCCGGCTCACTTCTGCCACGTGCGCTTTTTGTGGCGATTCGACTTCAAGCGCTTGCGGCGCTTGTGCTTGTTCATCTTCAAACGGCGTTTCTTTTTCAGGTTGCCCATGGTTGGTGAGAATTAGCGAACGGGCACCGTGCGACGCCCCCGCCGCGCTGTAAAGCTAGAATTTACCGCGACTCGACGACGATACGGCGGCGCACCCAAGTGAAAACAACTTCGCTCCCAACCATGGAATCACTCACGCCAGCGAGTGAGACGACAACTCGCCGATAGAGCTCGAGCTGCCGGGCGTAACGGCGCGCCGCCGCTTCGACCGCCGGCTCATCCGCCACCAGGCCGGTTTTAAAGTCGTAGACCGTCGCACGCTCCACCCTGCCGTCGGCGCCCCGCTCGACAACGACGCGATCGAGCACCCCCGTCACCCACATGCCGTCCAGCACCACCTCGAAAGCTCGCTCGCGCCAGACTTCCGTCCGAGCAACCCTAGCCGGCCGCTGCCACACCGCCGCGAGGCCGGGATCCCGCAAACACGCCAGCACCTGCTCACGCACGCCAGTTTCAATCTTCCGGGCGGCCCATGCGTGCCCCAGCACCGCGAGCTCTCCTGCGTCGAGCCATTCCACCTCAGCCAGCAGTGCATGCACTTGCGTTCCGAATTCAGTGCTCACCCGGTCCCCCAGCGCGAAAATCGGGGCCGCGGCAATCGTGCCGTCTTTCTCATCCGACGGCCGCCGTGCGGGCAGGCGCCGCGATCGACTACCCGCCGCCGGGTCGAGTCGCGGCAGCTCCACCGTGCGCGGCAATGCGACCGGCGGTGGCGCCACACGCGTATGCCAGTCCGCGTGCCCCACGGCCCACGCGCCGGCGAGTTCCAGTTTTCCCACGCCCACGCTCTCGCCCGCTTCACCCAGCGTTTCGGCGAGCAGTTTCGGGAAATTACGCGACGTCGACTTGCCCGACGGCTTTGTGACGAGATACATCGCACGTTTCGCCCGGGTCATCGCGACATAGAGCAACGACAGGTTTTCATAACACGCGTCCGCCTCCGCCGCTCGCAGGTGGGCCGCGAGCACCGCGTCCTGTTCGGCAAAAAGTTTCCCCGGCAAATCCAGCACCCAGGCAACGGAGCGGTTGGCGGCGTGCTGCACCGCGAGACCGTCGCGCCGCCCGTCGAGCCGCGTGCCTTCGAGATCGGGCAGAATCACGACGTCAAAGCCGAGGCCCTTCGCCTTGTGGATCGTCATCACCCGCACCACCGCCACCGCATCCGGCTTGCGCACCGTGTGTCGTTCCATGAACTGGATGAACTCGGCGACATCGCGGCTGCCGGTCGCGTCGAACAACCCCGCCGCCGCCATGAACTGCCGCGCCCGCTCGCGCGTGAACGCGTCATCCACCGCCAGCCGCGGTTCGAGCCGGCGCCACCAAGTGTCCATCGTCCGCTCAAAACCCTCCGCGTGAATCTGCCCGAGCACCCGCTGCGTCAGCACCTCGGGCGCCGCCATACCCTCCTCCGCTAACCGCGCGGCCAGCGGGGTCATCAGGACGTGCTCGCGTGCCAGCGTGTCACCCGGATGAGCCGCCGCCTTCACCAGCGCGAGCAACGCGGCACCCAGCGGGTGGTCCACGCACACGTGGAGATCGGATTCCGCCACCGCCGGCAATCCGCCCTCGTGCCGGAGATAGTCCGCCAGCCGGGCGGCGGTGTCGTTTTTCTGCACGAGCAGGGCGCAGGTGAGACCGCGTTCGAGCGGCTCGATTTCATGCAGCAGCCGCAACGCGGTCGCAAAACGGTCGGCCTCATCGTCCGCGTACAACCACGCCGCGTGGCCGCCGAGTTGTGGCCTGGCAGACTCATGGTCGCGCCACTCGCGGTTCCACTCGGCCGAGGCGGCGCCGGGAAACAACTCCGCGATCGCCGGCGCGGCGCCGAAAACGGCGTTGACCAGCGCGATCACCGGCGGAGCCGAACGGTACGATTTTACCAGATGCTGCTCGGCGATCGTCCCGGGCGCCCCGTCATTGTAGTGGTTGAAAATCTCGCGGAACAACCGCGGGGCGCCGCCGCGCCACGCAAAGACCGACTGCTTCACGTCGCCGACGTAAAAGAAGCTTCGCGCGCCGGTCGGATCCTGCACCGCCTCGTCGATGAGATTCTTGAGCACGGACCACTGGCCGAAACTGGTGTCCTGAAATTCGTCGAGCAGCCAATGGTCGATTTCCGCATCGAGCCGGAAATCGATGAAGAGCCGTCCCTCCTCCGCCGCAACCCGCGACAGCGACCGCGCGCCACCCTCGCCCGGCGCGAGCAGCCGCTGCACATCGCCAAACGTGAGCTTGCCGGCGCGTCGCACCGTATCGTGGTAGACCGCCTCGTAACCGCTGAGCACGGCATAAATGCCCCGTGTGACCTCCAGCCGCCGATCGAATTCCTGGCCGATGAGCGCCTGCAGCAGCAGGCGCAACGCCGCGCGCGCCCCGGACGGCAACACATGATTTTTCCGCTCGACCATAATTTCCACCAACTCGGGCCAGGCCTTGAGCGCATTCTTGAAAATATACTCCAGCGCGGCGCCCATCGGCGCACCCGGCGCCCAATCCCCCAGCTCCGCGAAGAACGCCTCCCAGCGCGCGCGTTGCTTTTCGCTCAACTCGAGTGTCGCCAGCGCGGTCCGCAGCGCCTGCGCCGCCGGCTCGCGCCGTGCCGCGGCGCCAAACCATTCACCACCGTCCGGCCAGATGCGGGCCGCATTACCCCAGCGATCACGCTCCGGCACTTCGAGAAAGATCTCCTGATGCTCGTCGATGAAACGGTCGAGCTGCGCCCCCAGGCGCTTTTCATCCCCGCCAAACGTCGCCCGCTTGAACGCCTCGATGAACTCCCGTTGCGCGGCAGCGAGTCCGCCCACCCGCTCGAACATCCGGCGCAACACCCGGCCACGCTCCCTCCGGGCGGCGTGCTCCTGCAAAATCTCGAATTCACCCGCGAGCCCGAGCTCAAGTGGAAAATTGCGGGCGACGCGCGCAAAGAAGCCGTCGAACGTACCCAGCCGCAACCGGTGCATCGCATCGGCCACGCCGCGCAGCATGCGGAGAAAATCCGCGGGACCAAACGCCGGCACTTCGATGTCGCGGGCCAATTCGGCCGCAAACCCGGGATCCCCGGCCGCGCGCGCGAGCTTGTGGAGGATCACCTCGAAGAATTCACCCGCCGCCTTGCGCGTGAACGTCAGCGCCACAATTCGTTCGGGCTTTGCTCCGAGCGCGAGCAACCGCAAGAAACGGTTCGTCAGCGCGTAGGTTTTTCCGGACCCCGCGGAGGCCAGGATCATCACGTGGCCGATCGCGGTCATCGCGGCCCCTCCGCCCCGGGGAAAATCACGCTCTCGGCCACGCCGCGGTGGAACAGCGTGGCGAACGCATCGCGGTCAGCGCGGACATTTTCATTCGGCGGCCAGAACTCACCGGCCCGGATCGCCGCCGCCACCCCCTCGGCGCACCGCCAGGCAGCCGCGGCCAGTTCGGGCGTGTAGCCGTCCCACCGCGCGATGCCGGTTTCCGTCGCCGCCTTCGGCAGATTAAAATAGCCGCACTCCGCTTCGCCGGAAAACTCCCCCGCCATCGCCCGCAAATAGAGGGGCAACTGCAAATCACGCCATACCTGCTCGCGTTCATCGCCGGACGCGAAGCGCGCAAAAGCACGAGCGGTCTCGTCGCGGCGCGCGGTGCGCAGATGCGCCTCCCACGGCTGCGCCGGCTGGTCGGACGTCTTGTAATCGAGCACCCGGACCGCCCCCGTGCGCTCGTGGCGGTCGATGCGGTCGATCTTGCCGCTCACGATCAGACCGCCCACCTCAAGTTTAAACTTCCGCTCCACCGCCGCGACGACCCAGCCCTCGGCGCGCGCCTGCGCCTGCACGTCGGCGGCCCGCGACAACCGCTGGCGGGCGGATTCGAGCTGCACTATGAGCGGCAGCGTGAGCTCCGCCCCGAAACGTCGCGCGGCCTCCCGCTCAAGCGCCGCGAGCAGAAATTCGCGCAGCACCTTCGCCTCGGTGCAATCGCGCAGCACCGGCTCATTGCCCATCGCCTCGAGCGCGGCGTGGCAGAGCGTGCCGAAGTCGAGCGCGTCGAGCTCGGTCTTCGTCGGATCCACCGCTTCCATGCGCAACACCCGCTCAAGATAGAAGCGAAACGGGCAGTCGAGCCAGGCGCGCAACGCCGTGACCGCCACGCGCGCGGGCGGCGCCGCGAGCCTCGGCCGGAGTCGCCACGCCCGGTGCCACGCCGGAGTCGCCGGCGCCGATTCGACCGCACCAAACAGAAACGCGATGCGCCGCGGCAGCTCCGCGTCGACGCAGCGCAGCAACAACCGGGACGGCCGCAACGGATCGCCGGCCGCGGAGGTTTTGCCGAGCAGGAGATCGAGCCGGCCCCCCGTCGCGCGGCAGGCGGCGAGCGCCTGCAGGAGGTAGGCGTCGCGGGCAAAACGCGCGCCGTTGGTCTTCAAGCCCAACCGTTCGCGCAATGACTCGGGCAGAAACGGATCGCCCGCCACCGCCTCGGGCACGCAGCCGTCATTCAGTCCGGCGACCACCAGATGCGGGGCATCCTCCCAGAGAAGTTCGAGCCAACCCTGCAGCTCGACGGCACCGGCCGGCTTTTCGTCGGTGCGTTTGCTCTCGCCGTAAAGCTGGAGCGCGACGTCCCACCACTCCGCCTCCGCCACGTCGTCAAATCTCCCCGCGACCGACCGTACCTCGCGCATCACTTCCGCCCAAGTCCCGGCCGCTTCGGCGGCGTGCGCGTCCGCCGGCCGCATCAGGTCGAAACGGCGGGCCGCGAAGATCGCGCCGAGCGCCGCCGCGGCCGTCTGGGGAAAAGTCCCGGTCGTCAGCAGCGCGCGCAACTCGGCCACCGCGCCCAGCGCCCGGCTGTGCGGCGCGTGGCGGCGCGCCGCCGCCAAATCCGCCGGCAGGTGCGCGGCGTGCAAGGCATCCAGCTCGGCCAGAAAACGCGCCACCGAAAAATCTTCGCCGTGACGCGCGCGGAGGTACGCCAAGAAGTCGGGACAGCGCGCCAGCGTCTGGACGGCCGCAAACGAATCCTCGCGCACCAAACCGGCCAGCGCCGCGAGCAATTGAAAAAGCCCGTCGCCGCGGCGCGCGCGGCCCTCGGGATTGAACCCCGCCAGACCGGCATGCCGGAGTTCCCGTTCGAACAGCGGCAGCGCCTCGGGATCCGCGACGCCGATGCCGAGCACGCCGTCGGACTGGCCATAGCCGCGCGCCACCGCCACCGCGCGTTCCGCCTGCGCCGCCGGATCGGCGCAGAGGTGCACGCGGGGCTCGAAATCCGGCAGGGCGAGCACGCGTTGCTCCCACGCCGCCGCGAGGGGCCGCCCCCAACCATCGAAAGCCGCGGCCTCCTGCTCCGGCGCGAAGACCACGACTTGCACCGGCAGCACCCGGGCATACTGCGTCATGACGGCCAGCGCCAGCGGGAGGGGGTCGGGCGTCGCCAGCAATACGATACGGTCAACGCCCTCGGGGGGCGGCGGATTTTTCCCGGCAGCCAGCCGGGCCGCCGGGCCGCCGGCCCGGCCCAGCACCGCGAGCTTTTCGGCCTGCCGCCGCCCGAGCTCCGCCATCTGGCGCCAGCGCTGGACCTCGGGAAAATCCTCGCCGGCTTTTGCTCCGACCCCGGCAAGGGTGAGCCCGGCTTCCGCGAGGGTGGATTGCAGCCGGACAAATTGCTGGGCCAGACGCACGGCCCAGGCAAATGTGCGCTCGGGCGGATCCACTGGGAAAACGTCGCGGAATTCCCCGAATTCGAGCCCGCGAAACACCTCGGTCCAGGCGAGCTGCGATTCGAGCGGCGACGCCACCCCCCCGGCGATGAGCCGGGAAACAAACGCCTCGGGCGCCAGCACCCGCGGAGGCAGGACGGCTTGACGGTGGACCGCGGCGAAACCGGCCAGCGCCTCGCGCAACCGGCGGCCCGACTGGCGGGTCGGCACGACCACCAGCAGGCGCGACAGATCGAGAGGACCGCGGCCATCCCACTCGCCCGCCAAAAACGCCGCCGCCTGGTTCAGCAATGGCTGATCCCAGGCAAGAAAATGACGGCGGACGTTCGCAGGCGGCGAATCCATGGACACCGATTGCACGGGCAGACCGGATACGACTCAAACCCTATCCGGAATTTTTCCCGGCTCCGAGCGGTAAAAAAGGCAACCCGCGCAGAAATCAGAACCTACCAGCGGCACCGCTGTTTCACCCCGCGAAACAATCCTAGAGTTGTGCGGGAATCCGGTCTGCGGGCAGACGAACCCCAAGCCCGAAAATTACTTGGCCGCAAAAACTTTCGCGGCGTGCGACTTCGCCCGCGCCGCGGCATTGCGGTGAACCACGCCGGACTTTACGGCCTTGTCCATCGCCGAAACAAAGGCGGAAGCGGCGGTCTTGCTGCCGGCGACATCCTTGGCCGCGAGGAGGGTTTCCAGACGTTTGCGCAACGTCTTCAAGCGAGTCTTGACCCCCTGATTACGGTCTTGGAGGCGGGTGGATTTGCGGGCTGCTTTGATGGCAGATTTCGTGTTGGCCATGGTCGTTCGGAGATTCGGAGCCGGCCAAGGACTCAAACGCACCGGGGGGAGTCAAGGGTATTGTCATGAGGCCCGATCCGGCCGATGCGTGACTGGAAATGGGGTAGTCCGGCTAAAAAACTGTCTTTCGCTTGGCACCCTGCGGCGCATGCACTACCGCAATCGGTGATTCGATGAGCATCAAACTTCGCCTCGCAACCCTGCTGGGCTTATTGCTGCTCGGATTTCTGGCCGCGCTGGTGGCGGTGCGGACGTTGGAACGGCGGGAGCTCGAGCAAATGGTCGCGCATGACCGGCGCGCACGCATCCAGCTGCTCAATCACTGGATCGACGCCACCACCCGTGCTTTGCCCTAATTTGCCGCCGATGCCGCCCAATCCGATGCGCTGGAACTCCTCCTCACCCCAGCCGCCACCGAAACGGGCCGAAAACAAATCGAAACCTATCTGCGATCATCCGGTGTCAACGCGTTGTGGATCGTGTCCGAGGGTGGCATCCCGCGCCTGTACTTGCAGGATGTGCCCGGGACGGCGCCCGCGGTGCCCGCCCCCCTCTCGCCCGCCGACTTCGTTGCGCTGGTCGCCGAAACACCGAATCCGCGCTTCTTCGCCGAGCAGCCAGACGGACTGCTGGAGGTGTCCGTCCGGCGTTTGCAAATGCCGGGAAAGGCGCGCCGCGATTGGCTCGTGGTGGAGCGCCGGCGGGACGGGAATCAGTTGCGCACCCTCGCGGATCTGACCGAAAGCGCCGTCTCACTCGAACCTCCGGAAGCCATTACCCAACCTCCCGCCGCCGACTCGCATATCGTCCTGCTTCGGCCCCTCGTCGACCCAAAGGGACACCCGGTGCGCACACTGCGGGCACCTGAATCTCAATCTTGCGTCGAGCCGGCTGGCCCGCCGGACTTTCAATGAGTACGCGGCGTTAAATCTCGCGGAGGCCGGCCTCGAGGAAGGCGTCTGGTCTTTTATTTCCAACGACACGGATGCGAACACCAGCGGCGATCTCACCGCCAGCGAGCTTGGCCAGCCTATCAACTTCCAACTCTGGGGCACGAAGACGAGCGGCACGCAGAGCATCGACATCAGGGCAACGGGCGTTCAGCGGAATTGTTTACGCACCTCAAGGCACCGTGACGATCGTCGGCAACGGCGCCGTCAATGGCTCCGTAGTCGCCAACAATACCTGCCGGCTTGGTCACCTTCATTCCCCACAAGTCGACCGTCGTCACCGTGGGTTCGAAAATCGTCGACGGGGTTAATAACAACAAATATCCGGTCACCACGACCATCAACGGCGGGACGGCCTCGACGGCCACCGTTACCTACGCTGCCGCAAGCCCCGGGGCCAGCAGTGTGGTCAACCAAGGCATGTACGATCAGCGGCAGGACGCGCGCATCAATCTCGTGCAAATCGACATGGCCGCATTGCGCTCCGCCCTGAACGACACCGTCGGGAAACACCAACGCCGACACGAAGGCGATCCTCGATGCGTCGGGCGGGATCTGGGGTGCCGGCACTTGGAACGGCGGTGTCTACGTCGAAGTCAAATCCGCGACCAGCAGCGCCTTTCCCGGCCAGACCAGCGTCGCGCTCGCCAACGGCAAGGTCTCCTCGGGGAGCAGCCTGACCCCAACGGTCAATTCGGTATCCGGTCTCACCGTCGCCACCAACGCCCCCGTATACATCCTCGGCAATTTCAACGCCGACGGCGCCAACCCCACCGTCGCGACCAGCGCCACGACGCCCGACGATGGCAAGACAAACGCCGCCGGTGCAGCCGTCAGCGCCCAGATCCCGGTAGCCATCGCGGCGGACGCGATCACCATCCTGTCTCCCGACTACTTCGGGGCCGCTGGGGCGAATGGCAGCGCCGCCGCCGCGACCAATGCCTCAACCGTCAGCGCCTACACCAATCTGGCCAACGTGAGAAACAATGCGAGCGGCTCGGTCGAGGTCGCCGCCGCCTTTATCACAGGCATAGTCGCCACCACTGGGTCGTCCTTCAGCGGCGGCGTGCACAACCTTCCCCGCTTCCTCGAAAACTGGGGCACCAACTCGGCCGCCATCCGCGGTTCCCTCGTTTCGCTCTACAAAAGCAAAGTCGCCACCGGGCCTTGGGCTTAAGCCTACTACAGCGCGCCGAAGCGGGTATGGGGTTTCGACAAGACGTTTGAAAACGGCACGTTCCCGCCCCTCACCCCGCGCGTCATGTCCTAACGTCGGGTCGATTTCACCGATTTGAATGCCACCACCTATCAAACGGCTCGACACACGCTCTGGCCGAGCCGGTTCTGAACGCCGCCCGCTCATGCGCGACGGGGAAATAATTTAGCTTTGGAGCCGGTAAGCCGGATTCTGTTCCTCCCACTTGCGCGGGATTCGGCCGTCATTTCTCTCGAGTTCGCCTCGCGGCGAACTCGGCCTTCGTAGTCCCGCCGAGGCGGGACGAAGTAGGCTGCGGCATACCCGTGGCTATAGGGCGGGCCACCCAGCCACCTATTTTGCCTTGCACCGGAAGGGGTTTTTCGTGCCGCCGACGTCGCCGTCGGCGCGGTGGGCTCTTACCCCACCTTTTCACCATCACCCTGAGCGAGCCGCCTTGCGGCGGGCCGAACCGGGCTGTCTGTTTTCTGTGACACTGTCCGTCAACGCGCCTTGAAGCGCGCCGCCTGCACTTGGCTTGCGCCTCGTGCAGCATCCTGCCCTGCGGTGTCCGGACTTTCCTCTCCGAACTTTCTAAAACGGGTGCGGCATTACCCGCACCTTGGGATCAAAGAACTCGGAGCGACGACCAGGCCCCAAAGCTAAGCCGCAGACATGGGCCACGGTCCCAATCGAGGCAAGCGGCTAACGCACGTTACCTTCACGACCTCGCAGCCAGCGGGCTTTGCCGCGGCCGACGCCAACGCATCGCGGGGGCGGCACTCAGTTGTCCCAATACACGATCCGCCCACATTGGTCGCAGGTCGGCAGTTGGGCCAGTGGATCGACGCCTTTGCCCCGGGCGGCCGACTCGACCTCGCTGGAAACCTTTAAGTGGCAGCCGCCACACTTCCCCGCCCCGATCGCCACGACCGCCGGCATGTTGCGGGTCGCGATCCGGTCGTAAACGCGCAGCCGGGATTCTCCCACCGGCCCTCGCGCCACGGCCACCTCGCTCTGGGCCACCTTCAATTCCGCCGCGAGGCTGGTTTCGCGTTCGCGCAGCATCTTGATCCGCGCCTCGTGCCCGGAAATATTCGCCTTCAACTCCGCCTCGGCAGCACCGAAGCGCTTCTTCGCCTCGTCGATCGCATACATGATCTCGAGTTCCCGACCCTCAAGGTCGGCAATTTGGGCCACCATCGTTTCGATCTGATGCCCCATCGCCTGGTATTCCTCATTCTTGCGAATCGAAAGCTGCTGGGTGCGATATTGCCCGATTTTCGTTTCGGCCGACCCGATCTCGGTCTCGAGCGACTTCTTCTTCACTTCCAGGGCCCTCAACTCCGTGCGGGCGGCTTCGATCGCCGCTTTTTCCGTGGCAATCTTTAGTTCCACCCGGGCCACGTCGCCCGGCACCGCCTTCAACTGCGCCTCCAAGCCAAGCCGTCTGATATCGCGGTCTTGCAGGATCAGCAGCGGTTCGATCGCGGGGTGCACCATGTGTGCGCCACTGTGTCGCGACGACCGCCGTGGTCAAACGAAAGCTCGGACCACAAGCGCTACAGGCCCAGAGCCCTCCTCTATTCGATCATCGGACCGCCTTTTCGGCCCCCCATTCGCGCGGGACGATCCCAAAAACAGGCCTGAATCGGGCCCAAAGCATCCAAAAGCGGCCGCGGTCGGAGGCGCTGACCCGCTGGGGGACTACTGCCCCGCCACGGCAAGCCTTTAATCGCGAAAAAACCGCCTTTCCGGGCCCGATTTTTAGCAAAAAAACCCTCGCTACCCCGGCCGTTTCCCGCGAGATTTTTCCTTTCATTGTCCGCCCGAATTTCCCTCTAAAAACCCTTCCATGTCCGAAGCAGAAGAAGCAGCCAAGAACGCAAAGAATCAGGCCGGCGCCGATGCCTACGACGCCTCCAAACTCGGCAAACTCGAAGGCCTGGAAGCCGTCCGCAAAAAGCCGGGCATGTACATCGGCGGCACCGACGAACGCGCGCTCCACCACTGCGTGTCCGAGGTGCTCGACAACTCCGTCGACGAACACCTCGCCGGCTTCTGCTCGCGCATCGAAGTCACCATCCACGTTGATGGCTCGATCAGCATCCGCGACAACGGCCGCGGCATCCCGGTCGATATCCACCCGACCTACAAAATTCCCGGCGTCGAGATGGTCCTCACCACGCTCCACTCCGGCGGCAAATACGGTCAGGGCGGATACAAATTTTCCGGCGGCACCCATGGCGTCGGCGCCAAGTGCGTCAACGCCGTCTCCGAGTGGTTCGAAGTCGAGGTCTCCCGCGGCGGCCAGGTGCACCACATGAAGTTCGAGCGCGGCAAGACCGTGAAAAAACTCGAGGTCATCGGCAAGGCCCGCGCCACCGGCACCTACATCACCTTCAAGCCCGACGCCGAGATCTTCAAGGACACCACCGTCTTCCAGCACTCCCGCATCACCCAGCGCCTGCGCGAGCTCGCTTTCCTCAACTCGGGGCTCGAGTTCGTGTTCACCGACGAGCGCCCCGCCGAATCCAAGCCCGAGATTTATTTCTACAAGGACGGCGTCGAGGAATTCGTGAAGCAGATCAACCAGGGCAAGACGCCGCTGCACCCCAAGCCCGTGCGCATCGTCAAGGAGAGCTACATCCAACTCGACGACAAACCTGCCGAGATCCACCTCGAGTTGGTGCTCCAGTACAACGACACCTACAACGACCAGGTCCTCTGCTACACCAACACGATCCACAACCCCGACGGCGGCACGCATCTCTCCGGTTTCCGCAGCGCCCTCACCCGGGCGATCAACCAGTTTTCCAAGGCTAACAACCTCCTCAAGGACAAGGATCCGCAGATCACGGGTGACGACGTCCGGGAAGGCCTCGCCGCCGTCATCTCCATCAAGCACAGCGACCCGAAGTTCGAGTCGCAGACCAAGGTCAAGCTGCTATCGCCCGAAGTCGAAAGCGTCGTGGGCTCCGCCGCTTACGAGGGCCTGATGATGTATTTCGAGACCAACCCGTCGGTCGGCAAGCGCATCGTCGACAAATCCCTCAACGCCGCCCGCGCCCGCGAGGCCGCCCGCAAGGCTCGGGAAACGGTGCGCAAGGGCGCCCTCTCCGGCGGCGGCCTCCCGGGCAAGCTCGCCGACTGCTCCGAACGCGATCCCGCGCTCACCGAGCTCTACATCGTCGAAGGCGACTCCGCCGGCGGCTCCGCCAAACAGGGCCGCGACCGCCGCTTTCAGGCGATCCTCCCGCTGCGTGGCAAGCTGATCAACACCGAGAAGGCCCGCCTCGACAAGGTGCTCTCCAACGAGGAAATCCGCACCCTCATCACCGCCTGCGGCACCGGCATCGGCGAAGGCGACGAATCTGTCGGCGGCTTCAACGCCGCCAAGGCCCGCTACCACAAGATCATCATCATGACGGACGCCGACGTCGACGGCTCCCACATCCGCACGCTGCTACTCACATTCATCTACCGCCAGATGAAGGGGCTCATCGAGCGGGGCTACATCTACATTGCCCAGCCGCCGCTCTACAAAATCAAGCGCAAGAAGCGCGAGCAATACGTCGACAACGACGAACAGCTCAACCGCATCCTCCTCGAGCTCGGCTCCGAGGATGTCGTGCTGACGCGCCTCGCCGACGGCCACGTCTTTGCGCCCGCGCAGGTCGACAAGATCGTCGAAAACCTCGCCGCGCTCGAAAAACTCGGCACCGGCGTCACCCGCTACGGCGCCGGGATCGCCGAATACCTCGACCAGCGCGACCAGACCACGCACGCGCTGCCGCGCTACGTCGCGCGCATTCGCGCCGGCAACAAGGAAAGCCATGAGTTCCTTCACGACGAATCCGACCGCGCCCGGTTCCTCAGCGAGCACGGCCTCAACGCCGACCTCACCGAGCAAACGGAGCCCGCCACGGCCAATGGCAACGGTTCCACGGTGCCCTTCCCCGCCGAAAAGAAGCCCGTCGGGCCGGTGAAGCGCGTCACGATCCACGAAATCTTTGAGAGCACGGAAATGGCCAAGCTCCTCAAGGCCACGGCCGCGACCGGCCTCGACATCGAGACGTTCAGCGCCTGCGGGCAGCCGCGCTTCACCATCACCGAAAACCCGGGCCAAAAGAGCGAGGCCAAGACCGAGTTGTTCGCCCCGCTCGATATCGTCGCCCAGATCCGCGCCAACGGCCGCAAGGGGCTCAGCATCCAGCGCTACAAGGGCCTCGGCGAAATGAATCCGAAGCAGCTCTTCGAGACGACCATGGATCCGGAAAAGCGCCGCCTGCTGAAGGTGAACATCGACGACGCCGCGAAGGCCGACGCGCTCTTCACCCTCCTCATGGGCGACGAAGTCCCCCCCCGCCGCCAGTTCATCGAGGACAACGCCTTAAACGTCCAGTTCCTGGACGTTTAAGTAGCGAGTAGCGGGCATGGCTGAAAAATCACAATCTTTCCGGGATGTTGTCGTGTGGCAGAAGGCGCATGCCTTCGCCCTCGCCATCTATCGCGCGACTGAGCCTTTTCCTGAACACGAGCTTTTCGCCCTCACTTCACAACTCCGTCGAGCCGCTGCCAGCGTTCCATCAAATTTCGTCGAGGGTTTCCGGAAGCGCACGAAGCCCGACAAGCTTCGCTTCTACAACATCGCCCAAGGCTCCGCTGACGAATGTCTCTACCAACTCATCCTCGCTCACGACCTCAGCTACGCCGATACCACCGCCCTCCAAGCTGACCTCGAAGACGTCTCCCGCCTGCTCCAAGGCTCCATCAACGGCCTGGAACGCGATGGCGCCTAATCCGTCGCCTCGCGCCTACTCGCTACTCACTACTCGCTACTCGCTACTCTCCCGTGTTCACCGCCAACGAAAAACTCTCCTCGGCCAACATCACCGACATCATGCAGACGGCCTACATCGAATATTCGATGTCGGTCATCATCTCGCGGGCCCTGCCCGATGCGCGTGACGGCCTGAAACCCGTGCAGCGCCGCGTCCTCTACGCAATGCTCCGGGAAGGCCTTGTCCACAACCGCGCATTCGACAAATGCGCCGGCGTCGTCGGCGAGGTGCTCAAGAACTACCACCCGCACGGCGACTCCTCGGTCTACGACACCCTCGTGCGCATGGCGCAGCCGTGGGTCATGCGCTACCCGCTTATCGATCCGCAGGGCAACTTCGGCTCCGTCGATGGCGATCCGCCCGCCGCGTATCGTTACACCGAGGCCCGCCTCAAGGACATCGCCGAGGATCTTCTCAAGTACATCGAGGAGGATACCGTCGACTTCGTCCCCAATTACAAGGAGTCAACCACCGAGCCCACGGTCCTCCCCTCCGCGCTGCCGAATCTGCTGATGAACGGCTCGACCGGCATCGCCGTCGGCATGACGACAAATATTCCGCCGCACAATCTCGACGAGATCATCGACGCCACGTTCGCCATCATCGACAACCCGCGTATCTCCGTCGACGACCTCTGCGAGATCGTCCGCGGCCCCGACTATCCCACGGGCGGCATCATCTCCGGCCGCGAAGGCATCCTTTCATACCTGAAGACCGGCAAGGGCATCGTCCGCACGCGCGGCAAGGCCCATACCGAGGAACTCAAGGGTGGCATGGAACAGATCGTCATCACGGAGATCCCGTACAATGTTAACCGCAACACCCTCGTCCTTCGCATCGCCGAGCTCATCGGCGAAAAACAGATCGACGGTATCCGTGACCTCCGCGACGAATCCGACGAGAACACCCGCATTGTCGTTGAGTTAAAACGCGGTGAGCAGGCCAAGGTCGTCATCAACCAGCTCTTCCAGAAAACCGCGCTCGAATCCTCCTTCGGCGTCACCCTGCTCGCCCTCGACAAGAAGCGGCCGAAGCAGATGAACATCAAGGAGCTCATCGAGTGCTACATCGAGCACCGCCGCGATGTCGTCACGCGCCGCACGAAGTTCCGCCTCAAGGAGGCCGAGGACCGCGCCCACATCCTCGAGGGCTACATCATCGCCCTCGATAACCTCGACGACTTCGTCAAAATCATCCGCGCCTCGGCCAATCGCGAAGAGGCCAAGGTGAAATTGATGGCGAAGTATCCGCTCTCCGAGCGCCAGACCGATGCCATCCTCGAACTCCGCCTCTATCAACTGACCGGCTTGGAGCGCGGCAAGATCGAGGCCGAATACCTCGAACTGATGAAAGTCATCGAAGAACTCCGCGGTATTCTCGAGTCCGAGACCAAGCTGATGGCGCTGATCAAAAAGGAACTCGGCGAGATGAAGGCAAAATACACCTCGCCCCGTCGCACCGAAATCATCGGCTCGGCCGGCGAGTTCCGCATGGAAGACGTCATCCCCAACGAGGGCTGCGTCATCACCGTCTCGCACCTCGGTTTCATCAAGCGTACGCCCGTCGCCGACTACCGCTCGCAAAAGCGCGGCGGCAAGGGCGTCATCGGCGCCGAGACCTACGACGAGGATTTCGTGGCGAACCTCTTCACCGCCTCGACCCACGACTACATCCTGTTCCTCACGAGCATCGGCCAGTGCCATGCGAAGAAGGTTTACGATGTCCCGGAGGGCACGCGCACCGCGAAGGGCAAATCCGTCTCGTCCTTCCTCCGCCTCGCCGAGGGCGAAAAGATCGCCGCGATGATCTGCGTGAAGGACTTCGCCACGGACCGCTTCCTCGTCATGGCGACCAAGAGCGGCGTGATTAAGAAAAGTTCGCTCGCCGACTACGCCAACTGCACCCGCGAAGGCGGTCTCATCGGCATCAACCTCGCCGAGAATGACACCGTCATCGGCACCGTGCTCACGACCGGCAACGACGAACTCATCCTCGTCTCGCACCAGGGCCTCGCCGTCCGTTTCCGCGAACGCGACACCGAGTCGGGCGAGGATCTCTTCCGCCCGACCGGTCGGGCCACCGGGGGCGTCACGGGCATGCGCTTCAAACTCGATAGCGACTACCTCGACGTCATCGAAGTCGTCGACCACACCGCCAAGTTCCTCGTCGCGAGCGAAGCCGGACTCGGCGTCCGCACGCGCTTCGAGGACTACCGCCTGATCAACCGCGGCGGCAGCGGCGTCTGGGCCATCGACCTCCCCGAGGACGGTTCCGTCAAGCTCGCCGGCGCGCTCAGCATCAAGGACTCCGACGAAATCATGCTCCTCACGGCCAAGGGGCAGAGCGTGCGTTGCCCGGTGAACACGATCCGTGAGGTGAATCGCGGCGGCAAAGGCGTGAAACTTCTAACCCTCGCTCCCGGCGACAAGCTCCTCAGCATCGCCCGCGTCATCGAAAGCGCCGAGGAGCAGGCGGCCGGGGCGGAAACGATCGCCGGGGATTCACCCTCCCCTTAACCGGGACGCGGCGCCAAGGATGTCCGGCTTGTGACTCTCGAGCCCGGCGACAAACTGCTCAGCATCGTCGAGACCGACAGAGAGCAGGCCCCCGTCGCCGAAGCGGTCGCGATCGTTCCACCGATCGCCTGCTCCTCCGCCGTCGCCTCGCGGATCGGCCCGGCCCGCGACCGGTTTGGACGCGGAGTCGCAGACATCGCGCCTGACGCTCCCCGGCATTCCTTCGTGGGTGATTGGTCTGACGTGACCATGGGGCTCGGCCCGGCAACTCCGCCCTTGCCAAGGGCACGGCCGATTCCCTGTCTCTGGGAATCCTGACTCGCATGGCCGGCAAAATTACCTCCCTCCTCGATCCCAGTTGTATTTCGCTCCACGTGCAGAGCGGCAAGCGCACGGCCGCCCTCAACGAAATCGCCCGCCTGCTCGAGGGTCATCCCGACGTCGGCAACTACGCTGGTTTCTACGACGAATTGCTGGCGCGCGACCGGCTCGACACCACCTGCCTCGGCAACGCCGTCGCGCTCCCGCATGCCCGCACGGAACACGTGAAAAAAATCGTGATGGCCGTCGGCCGCAGCGAGGCCGGCATCCCCTTTGACGCCAACGGCGAGATCGTCCGTCTTTTTTTCGTCCTCGGCACGCCCAAGACCAAGCCGGGCGACTACCTCGCCGTGGTCAGCGCCCTGTGCAAAATCCTGAAGGATCCCGCCGATCGCGCGACCTTCCTGAACGCGAGCACGCCCGAGGAGTTCATCGCCGCCATTTCCGCCGCCGAGGCGAAGCTGGGGCTGTAGTCGGCGGCACCCCGGCCCGCTTCTCGGGGTCGGGCGGCAGCGTACCCCGCGCCGGCTTTGTTGGCCCTCGCGCGCCTTTTTGTGGCCATTCGCCCCGCCCCCCCTAGTCTCTCCGCCGCATGATCCGTTCGTTCGTCTTCAGCGAAGGCAAGCTCGTCGGTCAGGATTTGGAGCGCGAGGCGCTCCGGCTCGTCCGTGCCGACAAGGGGCTCCTTCTCTGGGTCGATCTCGACAAGCCGACCGAGGAGGAAACGAAATTCGTTCTCGAAGCCGTCTTTCAGTTTCACCCGCTGGCCATCGAGGACTGTGTCGCGCCGAGCTCGCTCCCGAAGGTCGAGGACTACGAAGACTATCTGTTCATTGTCACCCACGCCGTGGATTTCACCCGCACGGAAAAGTTCAATACCACCGAACTCGATCTCTTCCTCGGCCGGGACTACCTCGTCACGTTTCACACCGCGCCCCTCCGTTCCGTCACCCAACTGAGCGAGCGCCTCGCCAAGAATGCCGGCGTCGGTCCGCGCGGGCCGGACCGGATCGCCCACACCCTGATCGACCTTCTGGTGGACAATTACGCCCCCGTCCTCGAGGAACTCCGCGCCGAGCTGGAGGAACTCGAGGAACTCGTCCTCAGCCGTGAGTCGCTCCGCCAAAAGCTCGTCAACGAAATGCTCCACGTGCGCGGCGATTTCACGCGGCTGCGCACGATCGTCCGCCCGCAGCGCGACGTCATCGACCGGCTCGCCCGCGGCGACGGCAAAATGATCCGGCCCAAGTTGCTGCCGTACTTCCGCGACTTGCGCGACAACCTCGTCCGGCTGGAAGACACGGCCGCCGGTTATCACGAACGGCTGTTGATGGCGTTCGACATCTATCTCAACAAGGCGGCGTTCGAGGCGAACGAGGGCATCAAGTTTCTCACCGCCATCACCGCGGTGACGATCCCGGTCATGGTGATCGGCACCTGGTTCGGCATGAACTTCGAGAACATGCCGGAGCTCAAACACGGCTATCCGTGGGCCCTGGGCGCGACCCTCGTCACGACGTTGCTCATGGTGATCTATCTGAAGAAGAAAAAGTGGTTCTGATCCGGGCCTCCTCCCCTCACTTGATCTTCGACGCCTCGGTTTCCATCCGCGAAACGAGCTCTTCCATCTGGTCGATCACCGCTTGCACGGTCTGGCGCTGCGTCAGGTCGACACCGGCTTTTTGCAGCTGCGCCATCGGATGGTCGTTGCCCCCGCTCCGCAACAGCGTGAGGTAGCGCTCCGTCGCCGCCTGTCGCGACGCCTCGTCCCCGGTGGTCATGTCCTTGAACAGCTTCGCCGAGGACGCGAAGCACGTGGCATATTGATAGACGTAGTAGGGCGAGTTGTAGAAATGCGGGATGCGCGTCCACGTATATCGGTAGAGATCGTCGATCGTCACCGCGTCGCCGTAATAGTCCTTCAGCAACTTCCCGTAGATTCCGCAGAGTACTTCCGCCGTCACCGGCTGACCTTGTTCCGCCAGCTGGTGCGCCTGCAGCTCAAAGTCGGCAAACAACACCTGCGTGTAGAAGGTGCCGACAATGGAATCCACCGCGTGCTGCAAGAGCAGAAAACGCTCCCGCGGATCCGCGGTCATCGCGAGCAGCTTGTCCAGGAGGAAGCGCTCATTCGTCGTCGACGCCACTTCCGCCACGAAAATCGTGTAGTCGGCCGTCACGAACGGCTGCGTCTCATACGAAAGCACGGTGTGCATCGCATGCCCCGCCTCGTGCGCAAACGTGAACACCGCATCGAGCGTGTCATTGTAGTTGAGCAGCAGATAGGGCCCGACCCCATACACCCCCGCGCTATAGGCGCCGCTGCGCTTGCCCTCGTTTTCGAACACATCGATCCGGCCGCCCGCGACGAATTTCCGGTACTTGGCCGTGTAGTCCGGGCCGAGCGGCGCGACGGACGCGATCACCAGGTCCTTCACCTCGTCGTAGGGATAGACCCGGTCGCTTTTGAAAATCGGGATCGATGCGTCGTAGAGGTGATACGCCTCCACGCCGAGGAGCTTCTTGCGCAGCCGGGCATAGCGCTGCAGCGGCGCCGTGCCGCCGCGCACCGTGTCGACCAGGGTCCGCACCACCGCCGGCGGAATCGCGTTGTTGTCGAGGGCGGCCTCCAGCGTCGCCGGGTAATTCCGCGCCTGCGCGGTGAACCAGCCGCGCTGCAGTACGGCGTGGTAAATCGCGGCGTAGGTGTTCGCCGTCGCCACGTAGGTCTTGATATACGCCTCGAACGCCTTGGCCCGGTCCGCCTGCGCATGGTTCGTCTGCAGGACGTTTTGATACACCCCGGGTGAAAGCGTGATCTCTTTACCATCGCCCAACGTCGCCTTCGGGAACTTGATGTCCGAGGTGCTGAGTTCCTGAAACGTCGCCGCCGGCGTCTGATTAAACCGCGACGCAAAGGACAGCAGTCGCTCGCCCTTCTCGTCGAGCACGTGGGCCTGCTGGCGGTAGGCGTCGAGAATGGAAAAGCGGTACGGCTGCAATGCCGGCGTGCCCGCGATCCACTGCTCCATCGTCGCCTGCGGAATCGTCAGCAGTTCCGGCGTGAACCACGACGTCGTCGTGCGAAATTTTGCGAACACCGCCCCCACGCGCTGAAACTTGCCGGCGATCGTCTGGTCCCGCGTGTCGACGTCGCGCTGCAACTGCGGGTAGCGGTAGACTTTGTACTGCATCATCCCGATCTCGTCGAAGGCCCGGTAGGCCTCCAGCACCGCCGCCGGTCCCTGGGCCAGCGTCCCTTTGCGCGCTGCAAACGCGTCCATCTTTGTTTCCATCTCCTGCATCGCCGCGTCCCACGCCTCCCACGACGGATAGATGGCGGAAAAATCCCAACGATACTGGGCCGGGATCTCGGCGCGGTTGCGGGTCTCGGGCTTTCCCGCCAGCGGCGTTCCGGCCACGGCCAGCGAAGCCGCACCCCACACTCCGTAATTCAACAGGCTCTGGTGCTTCATGTCGCAAACGTTGCGGAGAAAGCCGGGCCGCGTCCAGTCGCCAGCGCCGGTTACCCCCTTCCACACTTCCCGCGCTTCCACCCGTGCCTCGGCAAACCCGCCCCGGCCAAAATCGCTCGCTAGGGGCGCGCCCGCGGGATTGCCTTCGTCGCACCCTGCTTTCGCGCCGTGAGACTCCTGCCCGCCCTGCTCATTCTCGTCGTTTTCTCCGGCTCCTATCCGGGGGCCGCACCCGCCGCGCCTCCCGTCAAATCGGTCCGCGTCACAATCCTTTCCACCATGCTGGTGGGCGGCGCCGGCAACGGCGAAATTGGCGAGTGGGGTTTCTCGGCGCTCGTCGAGACCGACGGGCGGAAGATTCTTTTCGACACGGGCTTCCGGCCCCAAACCGTGCTCCACAACGCCGCTGTGCTTGGCATCGATTTGAGCGATGTCACGGACGTCGTGCTCTCGCACCATCACGGCGACCACACCGGCGGGTTGCTCACGTTGCGGCGGGAATTCGCCAGGAAGAATCCCGCCGCGCTCTCCCGCGTCCACGTCGGCCGCGGCATCTTCTGGAATCGTGGCCTCGACAAAAAGGGCGTACCCCACAACCCGATGCCGAAACTGCGGGTGGCTTACGAGGCCACCGGCGGCACCTTCATCGAACACGACGGTCCCGCGGAAATCGCCCCGGGGGTCTGGCTCACCGGCCCGATCGCGCGGCCCCACCCCGAGCGCAACTTCGGCGTCGCCCCCGGCACCCGGGTCGAGGCTCCCGACGGACCAAGGGAGGACACCATTCCCGAGGACTCCGCTTTGGTGCTCGATACCACGCGCGGGCTGGTCGTGATCACGGGCTGCGGCCACGCGGGAGTAGTCAACACCCTCACCGCTGCCCGCCAGCTCGTGCGGCCAGCCTCCGTCCACGCTTTGATCGGCGGCATCCATCTGCTGACCTCCGACGAGCCGGCGCTCATGTGGACCGCCGGTAAGTTTCGCGAGTTCGGAGTCGCACACCTTTTTGCCGCCCACTGCACCGGGCTTGAGGCGACCTACCGCTTGCGGACGCTCGCCGGCCTGGCCCGGGAAACCGCCGTCGTGGCCGCCGTCGGCGCGACCTTCGATCTCACCCGTGGCATCGATGCGCTGATTCTCGCCCGCTAGGCACGAATCCAACCGGCGGACTCAAAAAACGGCTCGCCTCGCCGAACGCTTCTTGGCTCGCTCCGACGCTTGGATCGGTGCGGACCATCCCACGCTCTGCCCCACCCCCCCCACGCTTTCCCATGCCCTGGCCCCAAATCTACTCGCCCGTCGGCGGGATCGTCACGTCCGCGCTCATCGCGGCACTGCCCGTCGTCACCCTCCTCGGCCTGCTCGCGTTCTT
>SIBR01000034.1 GCA_009695065.1 Opitutus sp.
TGCTGGTCGGTGAACTCGATTTGGATGGACTGGCCAGCGCTTTCAAACTGGATTTTTTCCGCCACCGTTTGGTGAACCGGGCTTCCGCCCTTCGATTGATTGCGTTTCATTCACCTCCATTCACTTCCCAAACGGCGGCTCCTTTTCAACTGAATGGTTACGGCTAAGCGCCGGCGGCCGCATTTGCAGCAGCACATTCGCCAGCGTGATCAAGCCGCCGCCGACCAGCAGCGTCCAGGTCGCGCGCTCGTTCGCGTAATCCACCCCGGCCCAGGGAGCAATCCACCCGGGCATGAACAGCGCGAGCACCGAGGCGAACAGGGGCTCGATGCAATAAATCAGGCCAGCCTCCGTCGCCGTGATCTTCGGCTGCCAGGCATTCATCAGCGAGAACGCGCCGTACGTGCAGAAAATCGTGAGGATGGCGGTGAAGCCGAGCCAGGCCGGGGATGTCCACGGCACCAGGAAGGCGTTCAAGTTCGGCGCGGTCCCCACCGCGAGTCCGCCGCAGGCCACCCCCAGGGTTACGAACATCACCAACGTGATTTTTTCCGGCCGGTTGCCGGCGAAATCCTTCCGTTCCAGCGCGAGGATCTGCCCCATGAAAAACAGCGCGCTCAGCAGGGTCTCCCACTCACCGCGCCCAAACTGCCACGCCTGCCAGTCGAAGCGGCCGAGAATGGCCACGCCAGCGAGGACCATGAGACAGCAGAGCCACACCCGCGCACCGGGATTGCGCCGCCAGCGCCACGCCAACCAGATTGGAATCAGGATCGCCGAGAACTACGTCAGGAACGCCGACGTGCTGGCCGACGTGAAACGAAGTCCGTCGTTTTGCAGCAGCATGCCCATGGTCGCAAATGCCCCAAGGATGGCGCCTTGGTGCAGCTCATGGCGCGTCACGCGCCACGAATCCCGCGGGCGCAGCACCAGCAGGAGGACCGTCGCCAGCAGGAAGCGAGGCGCCACCGCATACATGACCGGAAACCATTCGCCCGCGTCCGGCAGCAGCCGCGTGTGCAGGAGCATGATCGCCTTGACGGTGGGAAAACTCAGCCCACAGAGAAAATTCGTGAGCAGCAGAAAGAGCAGCGCGCGGGTGCGCGCGGTGGAGGCAGGTTGAGCCATGGTCGACCATCCAGTGTGGTTCGTGGTGCCGGGCAGGCCAAGGCAATAGGCCCGGTCGCGGGCGAATCCCCCGTCCTGGACAACTCCAGCTTTAAAATCGCGGCGTCGCGTTCCGCGTCTCCGCGGGAACTTGGCTGGGGACAATTGCCTCGCCACGCCCCCGCGCTCCGCCTTCCCGTCGGCTCGGCTTTGGGTGCGGTGCACGCCATTTTTCTTCGCATGGCGAAGTCGACGGACGGGCCGCGGATCCCCAAGCGCGTGTATGAGGCACGCGTGCCGCTGTTGCGCGCCGACCTCGTCCAGATGCAGGTGGCGCTGCAGCAGGCGCCGTTCAAGGTGCTCCTCGTGACCGCGGGCGACGAGGCGTCCGGCAAGGGCGACGTTGTCAACATTCTCAACGGCTGGCTCGATCCCCGCGGAGGGGAGACGACCGCCTTCCACGAGCTCACCGACGAGGAGCGGGAGCGGCCGCCGATGTGGCGTTACTGGCGCAGCCTGCCGCCGCGCGGGCGCATCGCGATTTTTTCGGGGGGCTGGCACGCAGAGGCGCTCGCGCAGGATCCGCGCAGCCGCCGCAAACTCGCCGAATTCGATCACACCCTCGGGCGGCTCGCCCACTTTGAAGGCCTGCTGGCGCACGACGGCGCGCTCATCGTAAAAATCTGGCTGCGGCTTTCCGCGGACGCGCAGCGCGCCCGGCTGCACGAGTTGGCGGAGGATCCCGACACGGCGTGGCGGGTGTCGCCCGACGACTGGCGGAGTCACCGCGACTACGACCGGCCTCGCGCGCCTCGCCCAGCGGATGCGGCGTGCCACCCACCGGCCCGGCGCCCCGTGGCACCTCGTCGAGGCGGCCGACCCACACGCGCGCAATCTCGCCGTCGTCGACATCCTGCTGGCGCGTTTTCGCACCCATCTGCGACTCCACGCCCGGAGCGCGCGGCTTTCGCAACCGCAGCGGGTGGTGTCCCTGCGGCCCGCGGGCCTGCGCCGGTTGCAGGCGCTGCCGCTGAACCAGCGTCTTTCGGAGACGGATTACGCCGCCAAGCGCGACAAATGGCTCGGTCGGCTCAATCGCGCCGTGCGGGCCGCCGCCGAGCAGGGCCGATCAATCGTGTGGGTGTTCGAGGGCTGGGATGCGGCGGGCAAGGACGGGGCGATTCGCCGCCTGACGAACGCCATCGATGCCCGCGACTGCCGCGTGATTCCGGTCGCGCGGCCGACCGACGATGAAAAACCCCACCACTACCTCTGGCGTTTCTGGCGGCATGTGCCCCGCGCCGGCCGCGTCACCATCTACGATCGCTCCTGGTACGAGCGGGTGCTCGTCGAGCGGATCGAGGGCTTCTGCCACGACGCGGAGTGGCGGCGGGCTTACGCCGAGCTCCGGGACTTCGAATCCCAGCTCACGGAGCACGGCATCATCGTGTTGAAATTCTGGCTGCAGGTTTCGAAGGAGGAACAACTGCACCGTTTCCGGCACCGCGAAGAAACCGATTACAAGCGCCACAAGATCAACTCCGAGGACTGGCGCAATCGCCGCCAATGGCGCGCCTATGAGGCGGCGGTGGGCGACATGCTGGTGCTGACGAATTCCGGGGCCGCCCCCTGGCATCTGATCCCGGCGGACAACAAGCGCTTTGCCCGGCTCGAAATCCTCAAGACCTCCTGCGAGCAAATCGCCGAAGCGCTGGGGGAAAGGCAGGATAACCCGCGCGCGGATTATCCTAGCGTTTTTTCACGCCGCGTGCCCGGCGAAAGCGCCGCAGCGCCGCCTCGAGCTCGGGCATCTGCAGGGGTTTCGTCAGGTAATCGTTCAACCCCGCGGCCATGCCCCGCGCCCGCTCCTCGTCCCGCGCATCCGCCTTCAACGCGATGATCCAGATATTCCGGGCCTCCGCCCCGGCGCGGCCCTCCCGGATCTCCCGCAAGGCGGCGAGCCCGTCCATCTCCGCATATGGAGATCGAGCAACACCAAATCGTAATCCACCCCACGCTGCGTGAGCTCGTCGATCGCGCAGCGGCCGTTCTCGGTCACAGTGAATCGGCAGCCCAGATTGGTCAGCACCCGCTGCATGAGCCGCTGGTTCATGGGATAATCCTCGACCAGCCGGATGTTGAACCCGAATTTGGGCGGCGCGACCGCCGCAAACGGCGCACTCGTCCGCGCGCCGGACAGCAGTGCAAACAGCGCCCCGTGATGCACGGATTTGTTCACGAGCAGCCGAAAATGAGTGCGCAGCGCCGTGCGCACCTCGCTGGGCAGGGAGATCGGCACGAGGCCCACGAGTTGCCTGGCCGCCAACCCCGGCCAGGGGTCCGGCTGCGGGGCAAGGACGCGCGCCTTCTCCTCGTCCAGCGCCACCAACACGACTTCCACGGCCGCCGGGTCCAACCTCGCCGAGTCGTCGGCCTCAACCGACTGGGCCAGCCAGTCGGTCAACAACCGGGCCAGCTCGCGGCGCAACGGTCCCGGGCTCAGGCCCAGGCCGACCTTCAGACCGGCGAGTTCCCGCCCGGGAGCCGCCGGGGTCGCCACCGCCACGCGGATCGAAAAGGTGAAGGTCGAGCCCTGCCCCGTCGCGCTCGTAACGGAAATCTCCCCGCCCATCAGATTCACCAGGTTGCGGCAAATCGCCAGGCCCAGCCCCGTGCCCCCATACCGCCGCGTGGACGAATCGTCGAGTTGGCTGAAGGGCTTGAACAATTTCGCATGCTGCTCCGTCGGGATGCCGATGCCCGTGTCGCGCACCGAGAATTCCAGCACCCCCTCATCCGTCGAGGCCGGTTGGCCCCCGGTCGCAGGCCCCCTCGGCGGGCCGCCCCGGTGTCGGCAGGATTAGAACACTGACCTCCACTTCGCCCTGGTCGGTGAATTTGATGGCGTTGCCGACCAGATTGCTGAGCACCTGGCGCAGGCGGCCGCCATCGATCACGTCGGCAGCGGCACGTCGGTCGCGCCGTAGTGCAGCAGTTCGATTTTTCTCCCCCGCCCGGTTGGAAAACAAATCGAGCGCGTCCTCGATGCATTCCCGCGGGTCGCAGGCCGCGGGATCGAGCTTCAGTTTGCCCGACTCAATGCGCGTATAGTCGAGAATGTCACCCGTCAACTGGATCAACGCCTCGCCGCTGGCCCCGATGGTCTGCACGTACTCGCGCTGCTCGGCCGAAAGCGTCGTGTCGAGCAGCAGGCTCGTGAAGCCGACAATGCCGTTGAGCGGGGTGCTCACTTCATGACTCATCGCGGCGAGAAACTGGCCCTTGGCCCGGTCGCCCGCCTCGGCCAAATCGCGCGCGTCACGCAACTCCGCCTCCTTGCGCTTGGTCTCCGTGATGTCGTCGAACACCCAGACATAGCACGCAATGGAGCCGGCGCGCTGTTTCACCGGAGTGACCGCACCCCGGACCGGATAGACGCAGCCATCCTTCCGGCGGTTGGACCACTCGCCCTCCCAGCCGCGGCCCGCTTGAATTGAGGCGGCCAGTTCCGCGTGCGCCTCGTGGTTCGACTGCGGGTCGCGCAATTCCCGCCAGTTCCGGCCAAAAAGCTCGCACCGCGGGTAACCGATCTGCTGGCACAGTCCGCGGTTCGCATACTCAATCCGACTGTGCAGGTCCGAGATCATGATCGCGGAATGGCTCTGCTCCATCGCCTCGGGCAGGTTGCGAATCACCTCGCGTTGCTCGCCCTGGCGCCGCCGGACGCCGAGTGCCACGGTGGGCAGACCCAGGATAATCCAGACATAGAACGTGCTCTGGAGCGCGGCGCCCCACAGTTGCGCGCGCCAGGTCGCCGCCTCGAGATCGAGGCCAAGAATTTCCTTGATGGGTTTGGTTGGGTCCGCCGACGGGGCCTCGCCGATCAGCGCATAGCCCGTCACCCACGTGCGAAATCATCCGCCAGCGGACCCTCCGTCGCCGGCTGGCCGGTCCGGATGATCTCCTGCAGGCCTTTCAATTTCCCCGCCTGCGGATAGTCGTCCTCCGGGAGGGATTCGTCCTTAGCCCCCGGCGCGGCCGAGTCCCCCCAAAAAGATCACCTTGCCGGTTTCGGGTACGAAACGAAAAACATAGCCAAAGCGCACCTGGAGATCGACGGCCGCCAGCTTCTGCAACCGGTCCTTGACGACCGCGTAGGTCGGGGTCTCGCGATCCGCCCGGGTGCCGGCGAGTCGCCGCAAATCGGCCGGATCGATCGCCACAGCCGAGCGACGCGCCTCGTCGGCCAGACGCGTCAGAATCTCCGCTCGCCGGGTCTGCGCCCCGAACCAGCCCGCAGCCAGGCCCGCGAGGAGAATCGCGAGCCAGAGAGCGGCAGATTTCAGTTTTCTGGATTGGTGCGGCGACATGAACGACAGACGGGGGCGCCGGGGACACAATCGCGCCGCCCAGTCCCCTGCAATCTTGAAGGCGGCCTTGACCCGTCCGATGCAGCCGGGGGCGCCGACCCCGGTCCGGCCTCACCGAGGCCGGCTCCAATCGCGCCGTCCGGGCCCAAAAAAACCGCCGCGACCTGAATCGCGGCGGTCGAAAAGAAAAACTGCGAGCCGAATTAGGAAACGTGGCCCGAGACGAGCTTCGTCATTTCGAACATCGAGACGGCCTTCTTGCCGCCAAATACGATCTTCAATTTGTCGTCGGCGTTGATCTGCGTGCGGACCTTCTTGTCCTGCAGACCGTTCTTCTTGATGTACGCCCAGAGCTTCTTGGTGAGCTCGGTGCGGGGGAGCGGGTTTGCGCCAACGACCGCGCTGAGAGCGGCATCGGGCTGGACCGGTTTCATGAACGCTGCGTTTGGTTTACGTGCTGCTTTTTTAGCCATAATATTTTTGATTTTGGAACACTCTTTCTCGAAAACACCTCACTTCTAGAGGGAAATCGCGGGGGTGCATAGGAAAATCTTCAACTTTCTGGCCTGGCTGCACCACCCTTTCACCTCCGGCGCAAACACCTCGCGTCCCCAAATTTGATCGGCCAACGCCGCCGGGAGAGCAGCCAGGCCTACGGCAAAACCGCCACGGTTTTGCTTAAGGATTTGACGAAGTCAAATCCTCGTCCACCTGGACGAACTGCCGGTACAGCGCCGCATAGTGGCCGCCCCGCGCCACCAATTCCGCATGCGTGCCGCGCTCGATGATGCGGCCTTCCTCGAGCACCAGCACGAGATTGGCGTGGCGAATGGTGCTCAACCGATGGGCCACGACAAAGCTCGTCCGCCCCTTGAGCAGGGCCACCAGCGCCGCCTGCAGCCGGGCCTCGGTCCGCGCATCGATTGAACTCGTCGCCTCATCGAGGATCACCAGCCGCGGATCCGCCAGCAGCGCGCGGGTAAAGCAGACCAACTGCCGCTGCCCCACCGACAGAGCCGCGCCGCGTTCGCCCACTTCCGTGTGCAACCCGCGCGGCAGGTCCTCAAGGATGTCCCGGCAGTCGAGTTGCTCGGCCGCCGCGCGCACCTCCGCCTCAGTCGCGTCGGGCCGCGCAAACCGGAGGTTGTCGAGCACCGTACCGCTGAAGAGGAAATTCTGCTGCTGCACCATGCCCATCTGCCGATGGAGCGAATGGCTGGTGATCGTAACCGCGTCGCGCCCGTCGAACCACACCTCGCCCTTCGTCGGCAGATGAAATTTCGCCGCGAGATTGATGATGGAGCTCTTGCCGCTGCCCGTATGCCCGACCAGCGCAATGGTCTCGCCCGGCTCCGCGGTAAAATTGATGTCGTGGAGCACGAGCCGGCCCGGATCGTAGCCAAAGGAAACGTTCCGAAATTCCACCCGCAGGCCGCTGCCGCCGGGCGGCGGCGCGGCCAAGTGGGAAGGGCCAAGTGGCAAGTGGCAAGATTCGGGGGGGGGCCCACCACCGTCCTGGAACTTGTCACTTGTCACTTGCCACTTGCCGCGCGGATCGGGCAACGGCAGCGCATTTGGATCGTCCTGCCAGTCCAGCGGATGGTCGATCAGCCGGAACACGCGCTCGGCGCTGGCCATGGCGACGAGGGCCTGGTTGTATTGGTTGCCGATCACGGCGATGGGCGAGAAGAACTGATTCGCCAGCAGGAAGAAGGTGATTAACTCGCCGACGCCCATCTGGTGGTGAAACACCCGCCAGCCGCCAAACATAAGCAGGATGGCCACAAAGAACTGGCTGTTCAGCTCGAGCAGCGGCGTGAGGATCGCGGACGTCCGGGCCAGCGCGATGCTGTAGCGGGAATGATCGGCGAGCAGATTGCGGAATAGGCCGGCATTGGTCTCCTGCCGCACAAAGCCCTGCGTCACGCGGATGCCGTTCACCGACTCGGCGAGCATCGCCGTCACCCGGCTGAAACTGTCGCTCGCCGCGCGCGAATACTGGCTGAGCCGTAGGCGGAAACGGCGGTTGATGACCCACAGCACCGGTGCGAGGCCGAGCACCACGAGGAACAGCTCCCAATCCGACCACGCCATCACGACGGCCGAAAACAGCATCTGGCCGAATTGAATCATGCTCACGAACATCACGTCCTGGATGCCCACGCGCAGCGCCTCCACGTCGCTGGTGATGCGGCCGATGATCCGGCCCAGCTTGACCCGGTGGAAAAAGCTCACCGGCTGGCGCTGCACCTTGGCGAAAATATCCGCCCGCAGCCGGTTGACCACGGTCTCGCCGATCTCGAGCGCGTAACGCTGGCGGAAGTGAAACATCCCGTCGGTCGAGAGGGCCAGCACCGCGTAGCCGATGACGCCCAGCGCCAGGCCGGCGACATCGCGCTGGGAAATCGGGCCACGAATGATGAGCGAGGTGATCCACAGGAACGCCGGCAGTTGCGCCGACCGGATGATGCTCATCACGAGCAGGGCGTTGAGTTTCCCCTGCACCGGCGTGGCATAGGTGAACAGCCGGCGGATGAGCGACCACTCGAGTGGTTTCTGGATCTCCTCGTCGTCCTCGTCGTCGCGAAACCGCCGCACGAGCCCCAGATCGCGGATTTCCGGCCGGGCGCTCATGCGGAACCTTTCGCGGCCGCCTCGGGCCCGAGCTCGCGGCTGTCCACGAGTTGGAGGCTCGCCACATGCTGGTAGGGCCCGGGCTCGCCCATGAGCTGCGCGTGGGTGCCGCGCTGCACGATGCGGCCGTCCTCCAGCACGATGATGAAGTCCGCCCGCCGCAGCGTGCTCAGCCGGTGGGCCACGATGAAGGTCGTCCGCCCCGCCATCGCCCGATCAAGAGCCTCGAAGATTTCGTGCTCCGTCTCGCTGTCAATCGCGGCCGTCGGGTCGTCGAGCAGCAGGATGGCCGGCTCGAGCAGCACCGCCCGCGCGATCGCGAGCCGCTGACGCTGGCCGCCCGACAGGCTGTTGCCGCTCTCGCCCAGCACCGTGTCGTAGCCCTTCGGCAGGGCCAGGATGAAATCGTGCGCCGCCGCCATCCGGGCGGCCCGCTCGATCTGGGCCGGCGTGGCCTCGGGGTGGCCGAAGGCGATGTTCGCGGCGACCGTGTTGGAGAACAAAAAGCTCTCCTGGAAAACCAGGCCGATGTTCCGGCGGAGATCGTCGAGATTCAGCTGGCGCGCATCGAGGCCATCAATGAGCACCCGCCCCGTCGTGGGATCGAAAAACCGGGGCACGAGGCTCATCAGGGCGCTCTTGCCCGAGCCGGTGGCCCCCAGGATCGCGACACACTGGCCGGCGGGCACGGTGAGCGTGATGTCGCGCACCGCCGCTTCCCCGCCGTCGTAGGCGAACGTAACGTTTTCGAAGCGAACCTCGCCCGTGAGGCGCGGCCGGCGAATCGCCGCGGGCGCGCTGCGCACCTCGATCGGCGCGTCGAGAATCTCAAAGACCCGCCGCGACCCGATGAGCGACTGCTGCACCGAATTGACGATGGTCGCGATGTTGTTCACCTGCCCGGAAAACTGCTCAAGCAGGCCGGCGAAAACCACGAGGCCCGTGCCGAGGGGCAGGCGTCCCTGCATCACCAGCCAGCCGCCGTAGCCCAGCAGCACCATCATGTTGATGCGGGTGAGGAAACCGATCGCCGGGGAAAACAGGCTCACCCGCCAGAAGATCACGTGCTGTTGCGCGAGGCAGGCGTGGTTGGCCGCGTCGAACCGCGCCCCTTGCTCCGCCTCGCGGCCGAACGCTTTCGTCACCGGCATACCCTGGACGCCCTCGACGAACACCTGGATCATCCGCTCCACCAGCAGCCGGTTTTGCGCGTACTCGGGCTGCGTGCGCCGCGTGTGCCAGGCGGACAGTAGCCAGAGCAACGGGGTGGTGGCGAGACACCCGAGCGTCAGCGACGGACTCAGGTTGACCATGTAGATCAGATAGACGGTGAGCGAAATCACCATGATCACGCTCTGGATCAGCACTTGATCGACGAACATCCGGACGCTTTGGACATCGCTCGTGACCCGCGTGATGATCGAGCTGGTGTTGTTGGCGTCGTAAAAACGGAAGCTGAGCCGCTGGAGCTTGTCGTAAACCTCGCTGCGCAGATCGACCACGAGCCGCTGCTGGACCAGCCGGTTGACCGACACCGCGTAGGCGTAATTCAGGAACGCGCGGCAAAAAGCGAGCAGCAGGATCAACCCGGCCAGCATCCCCAGGACCTGCCAGTACTCCCAGGCCGTGGGCAGCGTGAGATGGAGCTTGTTCGCATCGAGCGGCGTGCCCTCGACCTTGTGCCGGATATAGTCGATGCCCACGCCGGTCAGGCTCAGGCCCCCGATGCCCATCGTCAGCAGGACGAGCTGAATCGCCAACACCTGCAGGCAGTGCAGCCGATAGCGCCAGGCGAGGCCGAACAGCCGTCGAACCAGAATCCAGTTCAACAGCCCGGCAACCGGCGGCAATGACGGCGGGGCAGACATGAAAGGGTCAACCTAAACACCCCGCCGGCGGGCACACGAAATATATTTTCGGGGAACCGCGGCCGCGGTTCGCCAGGCCGCCCCGCGTGAGGGGGCGGCGCGAACTCTGCGGCCAGCAGTCGGTCATATCCTGTCCCGCTTCTCCCGAAGCGGGCTACAAAGAGGTGAATCTCATTTCGGGCGGAACGACGCTCGCTTCAACTCTGAGGATCGACCTCTCAACTCTCAGATCTCACCGCTCAACTGCATGGAACCCCTCAGCGCGGCTGCCGGTTCGGGGCACGGCCGCGCTGGTTGTTCGGCTGATTCTGCGCCGGCTGGCTTTGCGTCTGTGGTGCCGCCTGCGGCACGGCGCCCGGCCCCATTTGCTGCGCCGCCTGCTCCCGGAGGGCGCGCCGCCGCGCCACTTCGGTGGCGACCGCCTCGAGCCGCCGTTGTTCGTCGGCCGGCGAGGGGTTGACCACCACGGATTGCGTGACGGCCGGCGCCATCCCTCCCGGGCCGGGCACGGGCACCGGCGCCGGAGGTGGCATCGCCTGGGCGGCGTTGCCCGCGGACACGACCTTCGCTTCCCGCGCGGCGAGGGTGTAGGCCCGGCCTTGATATTCTACGACCAGCGTGTTGCGCGCTTCGTCATACTGCTTGGCCACCACGTTGAGCACCGAATTGGGCTCGTTGATCTTGATCCATTCCCCCGCCTTCCGCGCCGGATCGTAGACCCGATATTGCGTTCCCGCGGGGGTATCGATGAATCCGCGATACTCCAGCGGCGCCCCAGCCGTGGGGGCGCCGGCCCCGCTCGTCTGCGGCGGCAGAAACGGGGAACTGCCCGCCAGTTGCGCCGGCGCACGCCCCGCCATCACCAGCGCGAGGCTGGCGACAGCACAGCGGAAAAGCGACACGGTCGGGGCGGACATGATTCGGAACGTAACTAATAGGACGCGTCCACCGGGCGTCAAGTGACGCGGCGGGTTACGTCTCTCCGAATTAATCGAGCCTCGATCTTCGCCCAACAGGTTGGCGACGGCTCAATTCGGAAGCCACCGAGCCATGAAACCAATCCTCGCTTCGTGGCTCTTGAATTTATCGCCTGCCTCGCCTTGGTTGCGACCGAATCCCCTTCGCGGATTTTCCTGCCGCCGATTTCACCGATGGGCACGGATGCCGGACCAGCGGCGAAAGCAAAAACCGCCGCACCGTCACATCGCCGATCAGCCGGCCCGCGGCATCGATGACATAGACGATGTTGAGGGTCTCGCGATCGCAGCCGTGCGCGCGGATGCAGTCGAGGGCCTCTCGGACGGTCCACTCCGGGCGCACCGCCACGAAGTCGAGCGGTCATCACCCGCCCCACGCTGTGCTCCGGATACCCGAGCAGCGCCTGCGCCACCTGACGCTCGTCCGGCGTGAGCATCGCCAGCAGCTGCATCGCGACATCGAGCGGCAACTCATTGAGAAACATCGTCCGATCGTCCGGGGGCAGCGCGTTCAGCAGCGCCGCGGCTTGTTCCTGATTGAGCGCCTTCAGCAGTTTGCGCTGCGCGGCCAGCGGCATGTAGGTGAACACCGCGGCCGCGAGTTCGCGCGAGCAGACACGAAACAGGGCGGCAAGCTCCTCCACGGAGAGATCGGCGATCACCGGCGCCAGGTCCGCGGGCAGCCACGGCTCAAGGTACTTCTTGAGCGCAGCGTAGTCCTTCCGCGCGATCAACGCGGCGATTTCGATTTTGACGCTGGCCCGCTCCATCATGCGCTGAACTAGGCAGGGCCAGCCCGGCCGGGCAACCTCGGAGACGTTGGGCCCCCTATCAGACGGAACCGGTTTCTTGCCTTTCCAAATATACCCCGATTGTGCGACACGTCGCGCAATTAGAATGGGTCAAGCCATCGACGGGTTCGCACCACGGACATTCGCGGCAACCTCAGCCTACTGGGTTCCGCGGTTTCCGCGGACTGAAATTCGCTCGCTGAGCACCAGAACACCGAAGGCCGTCAGGTGCAGAATCACCCCGCCGAAAATCACCAGGCCGAGCAGGCCGATCGTCATCGCCAGCAGCACGACCGGAACCGTCGCGCCGTAATCCTGGCTGACGCAGGAGGGATCGAAAATATGCATCGTCGACCACCACATCGCGTCCCAAAAACCCTCGCCCATTTTGTGGCCGATGGCGGCGACGTCCTTGTTGTGTTCGTCGTAGAGCCCCAGCGGCAGACCGAGGGTGCCGAGCAGAATCACACCGAGTGTCAGCACGAAGAGCACCGTGAATTGAGCCGGCACGCCCTTCAGGAAGAAATTATCCAGCCGGTATTACAGACGACTCCACCGGACTTTCAGGCGTTGGATTAAAAGGGAAGGCAAGGGTCAAACGCTTCCAACCCCAGCACACAGGGCACGCCCAGTTTATTGCATCTTACACCTACGTAACTACCCGGCGCCGGACCCGCCCGAGCAGCTCAATTTTTGGGCTCCACGAGCTTGCGCGCCACCGGACCGTCGAGCTGCACGGTCTGCGTCGGGAAGGCGAACGCCAGGCCGCGCGAGGTGACGGCCCGCATGAGGGCGAGGTTGATCCGCTGCCGCACCTTCATGTACCCTTGGAAGTCGGGCGACTTGCACAGGTAGACGAGCCAGATATCGAGCGAGGAAGGATTGAGGTCACGGAAAAACACCAGCACCGACGTGGGTTCCACGGCTTCCTCGCACAGGATGATCTGCCGGAACTCCTCGACGAGCGCCTCCAGCTGGTCCGGCTTCGTATCGTAGGTGAGGGCGATGACCTGTTCGGTCCGCCGCTGGGTAAAGCGCGAAAGATTCACGATCGCCTCGGACGAGACGGTCTTGTTGGGAATGATCACGAGCGAGCGATCCACGAGCCGAATCTTGGTCGAGCGCAGTCCGATGTCCTCGACCGTGCCGGTGTTCACGCCGATTTTCACGGTCTCGCCGATTTTGAACGGTTGATCGATCGCCACCACGATCGAGCCAAAGAGGTTCGCAATCGTATCCTGGGCCGCGAGCGCAAACGCCAGGCCGCCAATGCCGAGGCCGGCGAGGAAGGCCCGCACCTCGAAGCCCAAACTCTGCGCCGTAATCAACACTCCCAGCACCACGAAAACCGTGACGAGCGTTTTCTTGATCCACGGCATGAAGGCCGCGACGCCCATCTGCCGCTCACGGGCGATTTCCTCCGCATGGGCGAGGACCGCGTTGAAGGCCCGCAGCAGGCCCCAGAAAATCACCAGCGAAAAGGCCACCGTGGAACCGTAGCCGATGTAGCGGTCCGTGTTCTCCGAAAGCTTGAGCACTTTCAGGGACGCAAATATGCCGGTCACCATCACGAAGGTGGCGACCGGGCCTTCCATCGCCGGAAAGAGTTTGTCGTCGAGCGTGGTCTCGGTCTTCGCCGCGAGTTTCTGGAGCTGCCCAAAAATAATCCCGGTCACGATCCGCCGCAACAGGAACGCCGCCGCCAGCAGGATGGCACTGATGGCATAGTGGGTCGGGGTATTGCCGCTGCTGCGCACATTGAAGAGTTCCAGAATCGAATCGACGAGATGCTCGAGGAAGTCCGGCGCCCGGGCGCCGGAATGGGTTGCGCCCGTTACCACGGCGGCCGCGGTCGTGTTTGCATGTTGGGCTTGGACGTCGGCGGAACTCACGGTCGACGACGGCGAATCGGCCGGCGTCGCCTCCGCCGCCCAAGCGAAAACGGGGCCAAAAGCCAGTGCGAGCGCCCAACCGAAAAGCAGGAAAAATCGCTTCATAAACGCAGAGGACTCAAGGAGCCGCCCCGGTGATGTCAAAATGTTTGCCGCGCGGCTGCAGCGCGGGGTGCCGTTATTGGCGATCGGCTATTTGGGGTTCCATCCCGCTTCTTCCGCAGATAACAAAAGCCGAGCACTTTCCTGTATCCCGCTTCGGGAGAAGCGGGACCGCCTGACGCTACTCGTCCGGCCCCAGGCTCGGTCTCTCCGCCTGGGCCCGCACCCAACGACGTTGCAGCCAGCCGACCAAAACGACGATCCCCGCGGCCACCATTCCGACGCTGTGAACAAACCACGTGTCCGGCACCCGGGGCGGCGGAAAGAAAAGACGGTCGGTCAGAATCATCTCACCACCGACCTTGCCCAGAATCGCCGCGCCGATCCAGACGATGATCGAATAGCGATCCATCAGCTTGGACAGCAGATTGCTGGTGAAGACGACCAGCGGGATGCTCAGCCCGAGCCCAAAAATCAGCAGTGCGAAACTGCCCTTCGAGGCGGCCGCGACCGCCAGCACATTGTCGATGCTCATCGTGAGGTCGGCGACAAGGATCAGCCAGACGGCCGACCAAATCCCGTGTGCGGCTTTGCCGGACCCGTCCTCTTCTTCCGGACCCGTGTTTTCGAGCAGCAGCTTGATCGCGATCCAGAACACCAGCGCGCCGCCGATGAGCTTAATGTAATTCATCGCGAGCAGCTGGGCGGCAAAAAAAGTCAGGACCACGCGCAAGCCCACCGCCACGCCGGAACCAAGGATGATCCCGAGCAGACGCTGCCGCGGCTGCAGCTGCCGCACCGCCAGCGCGATGACCACGGCGTTGTCGCCGGCCAGCACCACGTCGATCAAGACGATGCTGACGATGGCAAGACCCCACTGCCACGCAGTCTCGGGCGAGGCGGCAGCAACGGCAGCGGCAAGGAATGGCATCGTCCCAGTGCATTTCGCCCGCCCGCCCGGCGTCAACGCGATAACCAAGCAAAATGCCGCCGAAGCCGAAATGCGGCCCTCAACGGCCCGGCACCGTCACGGCGAAAATCTGGGTGAAGGTCGCGCCCCCGGCGGAGACATTCCGCATGAATGCGATTTGCGATCCGTCCGGAGAGAAAACGCAAGCCTGCGGCAAGGCCGGGCTCGCCGTCGCCTCGGTCAAAGCCCTCGTGTTTCCGCCCGCCATTTCCGTCACACAAACCCGACCGGCCATCACGTGGGCAATCGTGCGCCCGTCCGGGCTCCAGGTGAACGCCGACGCGATATCGGACGGGTTGCGCGTGATTTGCCGAGTCTCCCCACCCTCGGGGGAAACGGTGAAAAGCTGTACAACCCCGCTGTCATCCTTCATTAAGAACGCAATTTGTGAGCCGTCGGGCGAGGCCCGCAGCCAGTGGCGCGGCATGGTCGCGACTCCGGGAAATTTCCGCCCGGCCATGAAGGTCAACCGCCGCTGCCCCACGCCAGCCGGCGGCGCCAGCCGGCGCGTCGCCGTGCCCTCCAGGACTCCATCGCCGCGGCGCGTCAGGTCGGCGGGCAAGTCCAGGACAAACACCTCCGCCAACTCGCGGCCGTCGGCCGCCGTGACGTTCCCGAGAAAGGCCAGCGAGCGCCGACCCTCCAGGCCCATCACCCAGCCTTCTTCGTAGGCCCGGCTGATCTCGTCCGACCCGGGGCGCGGCCGGTTGACCGTGCGCGTGACGACCACGGAAAAATAGTCGCCATCGTTGTTGCGCGGGTGGGTCCGCGCGACCGTCACGCCGGCGCGCGACGGGGCGGGGAGCGCTACCGCGACGTTGCGCTGGTTGAGATCGTGCGGGTTTTCCGGAGAGTCCGCCCCCAGCCGCGCGAGCACGTCATCCTCGTAGGTGTCGCTGACCCACCCGCCATCCGGGGAAAAAACATGGACGTGCGATCCGCCCCGTAGCGCGCCCCGGACGAAAGGCGGAGCGTAGTTCATCGCGTCGAGCGGCCGGAATTCCTCCGGGTGGCGGGTGTCCACGATCACCCCGCGCCTCCGCGTCGCGCCATAAGTCCAGTCCGGGCCGGGCCGTTCCGGCCCGAGGATGAAAATCACCTTGGGCTCGCGCGGGTGATACGTCACGACGCCGCACGCCGCTCCATTTTTAGACTGGTAGAGAATCTGCACCTCCCCCGTCGCCACATTGACCTGCTCGATGTTCGTTCCGTCGAAAACGGAATCATCCTTGCGCGTGTCGTAGGCGATCCACTTTCCGTCGGGCGAACACACGTTCACGTTGGTCAGCACATGCCCATGCGGCGCAAACGTCAGCTGTCGCTCCTGGGCGGAGGCTAGCGAGAGGGCGCCCGCCACGCCAAGGGTCTGAATCACCGCGCCCATCAAAACATGGACGCCGCCGGCGGCTGTGCAGGGGTTCCTGGTCATTGCGCCCACCGCCGCCTGGTCTCGTCCCGGACGCGAATCGCATCCTGCCAGACATCGGGAAAACAGGACAACGCATAGCCCCCGGGAGTCGGCGGACCATTTTCCGGACACGCATAGACGACCTCGTCCGCCCCCGCATTCGACTGAATAAGTGCGAACAGTTCCTCGACAAAAACAAGGTAGTCGCGGAACTCAGGCGTCAATTGACCGCGCCCATCCGTCGCCGGCACCTGCGCGTGGTGGCCGTTGAACGGCCGCAGATGAATTTGGCGCGCGCCGGCGATGACTTCGGGCCGCGCGAGCAGGCGCGGCGCGAAGGGCGGCATGAGGTGCTTCGTCACCGCGAAGTGGGAAAAATCGAGGCAAAACCTCGCGATCCTTCCCGTGGCGGCGCGAAAAAGATCGGCGATGGCGAACGCCTTCTCCGGCGTTTCGGTCGCCGTGTCGCGGTGCAATTCCAGATCGATCGCCAGGCCAAGATCCCGCGCCAGGGCTTCCATCGCGATCCAGACGCGGGCGGCCTCCTCCGGCGGCGTATCGTGATCGCAAAGCTGCACGTTTACCCGGCGCGGCCGCCACGCCACGGCGCGACGCAGCTCGTCCGCGTAGTCGCTGCCGTCGGCGTCGAGATAAAGGATGTAGTCCAGCCCGTGGGCCGCACACAACTCGGGCGCCTCGGGCACGAAACGGCCGCCGATCGCGTCGAAGCCCTGGCGTTTCACCTCGGCAAATTTTTCTGCCAGCGACCACTCGCGCCCCGGCTCGGGATAACCGCACAGGGTCCACAAGCCGGCAAAAAATTTCAGGGCGGGCTTCAAGGCGGGGAAACGGTGAAGGCCGGGGTTGAGTCGGCCATCGTCAGTTTCCGGAAATTGGGCCAGCGGTGAAAGGTGAGGAAATTGGCGTCGTGATTATTGTGCGCGCCGCCGAGGCCGTCGTCGTAGGCCGTGCGACAGGCGGCAATGATCGCATCGCCCTCGAAAAGCCATTCCACGTACTGGAAGCCGTGGTTCTTCACGTCCGGGTGGTAGAGCAACACCGTGCGCGTCGTCCATTGCTTCAGGTCCGGGGACGAGACGAGCGCGAGGGTATTGCGGATGCTGCCTGGATTTTCGGCCCAGTGGCGCTCGGGGACAATCGTGGCCAGCGACCAGTAGAGTTTGCTCGTCGGATCAAAGCGGATGGCAAATTTCTTTCCGCCTCCGGGGAACGGCACGAAGCCGGTAGCCGGATCGAAAGACGCTTTTTTCCCATCGGGGCTGATGCGTACGATGGCGGCCTTTTCATCCGGTGACTTGGTCTGCACCCGCAGCATATCGACCAGTTCGCCGGCGGGCGTGACCAACGCGTTGCCCTCGAGCCAGGCGCCCATGTCGCCGCCGTTCCAGGCGCGGCTGCTGGGAAGAAATTCGCAGAAGGTCCAGTTGTCCGCGTTGAGCAGGTCGGCGCCGACGGGTACGGAAAGCATGCCGGCGCAGTAGTTGACGCCCCATTCCACCGGCGGATTCCGCCACTCCATTGCCCGCCAGAGTCGGCCATTGTGCTCGAGCACAGGCATGGGGGCGCAGTGATATTCGCCGTTGTCGCGGAGCAAACCGGTCTTGCGGTCAGTCGGCGACGTCCAATGGGTGCCGCCGTCGTCGGAACGGCGGATGACGGCATTGCCGTGGTGCCGGTCGGTGCCGATGAGGTACAGCGCGCCCCGATGCACGAAGAGCGTGGACCAGAAAGCGCCTTGGATGTCGGAAACTTTGCGCCAGGTCTGTCCGCGATCGCTGGAGCGAAAAACGGCGCTGCGGGCACTCTGGTGCTCCGTGGTATTCGGGCCGAAGAAATCATGCGACGCCACGAAATCGCCGCTGGGCAGGACGGCGAGGCCCGGTGAGCCGATATACTGGCCGGAGGCAGCGGGGCTGTGGTCGATCACCACGCCGGGAACCAGATCGAAGCGCGGCTTGGATTCCGGTTGCGCGGCGACGGCCCGAGCCCAAATCGAGCCGACTAACAGCGTGAGCACGCCGAGGGCGGTGAGGCGGGATAATTTCATGGGGGACAGTCAACTAAAGACAAAAGCCCGGGGCCAGACTCTATTTGCACGCCACGGGGGCACGCGGCGTGCGCCACGTCCCCGTCGTGCCAGCGCGGCTCAGCCTGCTAGGTCGGACTTACTGCACTCGGCCGGATCAGAACCGGCCGCTCAGTGACAGCCGGAACGACCGCAGCGGATTAGTGCGGGTGAGATAGAAGAAATCCGAACCGACGTTGTTCACCTGCAGATCAGCCTCCCAGCGGCCGAAGCGATAAGCGGCCCCAAGATCGAAGGTGTGCTGACTTTCGGGGTAGTTGTAGCGACTCCCCGCGTAGATCCCGGTACCGTTGGGCACCTGAATGGCCATTGGACCGACCCAAGTGGTGCCGGCCTTCACGACCCAGCCCGTGCCTTTGGCATCGCGGAAGGAATATTTGCCAAAAAACTTGTATGACCAGTCGGGGGCGAAACGCAGCGGGCGCCGCGCCCCGATCTTGTTGGCACTGGGATCCGCCTCGCTCGAATCCATGTTCACGTAGCTGGTCATGACCGTAAGGCGCGGCGTGATGTCGCCAAACGCCTCGAGCTCGAAGCCTTTGGTCTCCGCATCGGAGACGTAGATTTGCGTGATGGCCCGGACAGCGGGCAAACCGGTCGCCGGATTGGTGAAATTTTCGTTGGTCGTGAGGGTGACCGAATTTCCCTTGCGGGCCAGTTTCCAGTAGGCGGCGGTAAACGTCACGCGGCCCTGCAGTCCCTCGCCTTTGACGCCCACTTCCCGCAGGTCATTCTGGCGGGCCGCCTGTAGAAAGATGTCGCGCCGCGGGTCGCCCAGCGGCACGCCGGCACCGTATTGCGCCTGGAACAATTCGGGATCATTCTGGAGGCTCTTGACCGCGTAGACGGACAACGCCTTCGTCAATTTCACGACGCCCGAGACGCGCCACGAATTCAGGTTGGATACGACGTCGGCCCGATTGCGCTGGATATGGCGACTCAAGGCGCTGCGATCCTTGTCGGAGCGCAATCCTCCACTGAGGATGAACCGGTTCGCGAACTCGAAATCCTGCTGGACGTACAGACCCAGGTTGCGGGTGTGCGTGACATTTTCGGTGTCCAAAACGGGAGGAGTGGAAGTGCGCGGCGTGCTGAAAAATCCGATGTGGTCCCTGGCCAGTTCCGCGAGATCGAGGCGCAGGAACTTGGCTTCCCTCGGCACGGAGGTCTCGCGCCCATTGGAACCGTACGTGGTCTCGTATTGGTAGCCCAGCAGGGTGTTGGTGGTTAACCACGGCAGCGGCGCAAACTGGGCATGGAAGTCGCCCTGCAGGTTGACCACGTCGATGGTGTTGAACTGCCGCTCGAGCACGATGTTTTGGAAGCGCGAGATGTTGTCCTGAATCTCCCACGCATGCCAATCCACGTCGGTGCGGTGGACATGCACGGCCTGCTTGAAAAACATCCCGTCGGCGACTTTCTGATTCAAAAACAGATTGGCGGCTCGCGTGTTTTCCACCCACGTGTTGTCCGGACCGCCGGCATTCGTGCTGTAGGGAATATTCAGCGGCGTGATCTGGTCGGCCGCGCCGTAAACGGCCGGGAAATTGAGATGCCGGCGAACGTCGGCGGGATAAACGTTGAAGCCATGACCTTCCTCGCGCGACGGCGTATCGGCGTGGAGAAACTCGCCGACCGCGATCAACTCAGTTTTGTCTGAGAGCTTCCAGCGAAACGAAGGATAAACCCCCGCGACCTTGTGCTTCATGAAATCAATGTAATCGTCAGAGTTCTGGCCAACGACTACCACCCGCGCCGCCCGGGTGCCCTCGCGATTCAGGACCGCGTTATAGTCGACTGTCGCCCGGAGAAACTTGCCGTCCACCCCGTCTTCATAGCCGACGGTCGAGGCCACGGTGGTGAAACCACGCTTCAGATCCGGCTTCTTGAGGATGTAGTTCAAGAGGCCCGCCACGCCGCCACGCCCCTGCACGGCCGACGGCGGTCCTTTCACCACTTCGAGCCGATCATATCCGGCCAGATCGCGCTTGTAGGGTGCGATGCGCACGCCGTCCGTCGCAAAGCCGCTGCTGTTTTCAAAGCCCCGCAAATTGACGCCGCCGAAGCCGGCATTGCGGTCGCGCACGAAAGCCCCGGGAATGAACCGGAAAGAATCCTGAAAGGTCGTCGACGCCGTATCGCGCCACAGCGCCTCGGTGATGATGCTCACGCTCTGCGGAATATTGATAAGCGCGGTATTGGTCCGCGTGGCCGTCGACGCGCTCGAGACCCGGTAACCCTCGCTTTCGTTGGAGGCGGTGACCTCGAAGGGTTGGAGGACCGTGACATCGGCGGCGGCAGGAGCGGCCTTGCTGCCGGGGGCGGCCGTTTGCGCGGCGCCGGAATGAAAGGCGGCCAGGCCGGCAAACAACAGGAAGAAAGCCCGAAAGCTTCGCAGGTTAGAACTTGGTGATTTCATAGTTATGGCAGGGACTGCGGCCGGCGGATCCTGAAATCCAACCGAGTTGTTGAAGGCAGAGTTGCAAAAATGTTTTTTCTACTGAGGCGCATTCCCCGGTGTCAAATGATTTTAACCCCGACAAAAAAAGGATCCGGTCGTCAGCCGTGGCCCGTGGACTCGCGCAGTACGATCTCGACCGGGGTCTCGAACCGCTCCGGCTCAAGACTTCCTGGCTCGCCGAGCATCCGCAGCAGCAACTGGCTGGCCTGCCAGCCGACCTGTTGGCGCAAGACTCCGACGCTGGAAAGCGGCGGATCGAAGTACGGAGAATTCTCGTAGTCGCCGACACCGAGAACCGCGATGTCATCGGGGATTATCAATTTTTGCCGCTTGATCGCATGGTAGGCACCAAGCGCCAGGCTGTCCGTCACGGCATACAAACCATCGCACCGCCCGCCCGCGGCGAAAAAACGGGCCATCGCCTCGTACGCCCCGGACTCCGACAAAGAGTCGGCCACGATAACCTGCGCCGGCCGGCCGAGCAATTGGACGCTCGCGGCCATGAAGCTGTCCACCCGCGCGTGCGTCGTCTGCGTCAGCGGTCGGCCATACAGGACGGCCAAACCGGAACGTTTCGTGCGAACCAGCACTCCGGCCGAACGCGCGCCGGCCATGGGTTCCTCCACCACGCTGGCGTACCGCGGCACCGAGCGGTTGACCAGCACCACCGGGTAAGGCAGGTGCGTGCGCCCCAAAAACAGGTCATCCTCCGGCGTCGTATTGGCGATCAGCGCGGCGTTGAAATGATCACCCGTCAGTAGCCCCGGCGACTCGCGCAACCGGCCGGCCGCAAACATCTCGATCATCAGTGAAAACGTTCGTCCCTGCGGTCCCCCGGCGCCGGCCGCCGCTTTGCGCAGGGCGGAAACGAACTGGTTCACCACGCCCAGCGGCGCCTCGAAGCTCGTGACGAACGCGATCACGATGTTGTGCTTGAGTCCGGTTCCACTCCGCAGGCGGCGCGCGCCAATATCCGGGAGATATCCTAGACGGGCGGCGGTCGCGCGGATAATTTCCACCGTCTCGAGCGGAATCCGGCGTTCCACGTGGTGCTTGTTCAGCACCGTCGAAACGGTGCCAATGGTGAACTTCGAGGCTTCGGCTATATCGCGCACCGTCACGCGGGCGGAGGGCTTGGGGTGCGTTTTCTTCATGGTCGGGCCGGAGTCCGATACAGAGCGTCCTCGCACCTCCAAGGCAAGGCCGACGCCGAAAATGTTCGCGCCACCCTTTCACAGAAATTCTTTCGCGCGGGGCGAAACGCTGTCGCAGCACTGGCCGCCAACCGGTTCGTAGTCGTCGCTCGCCGACGCTCCAAAGGATTTCGCCGGTCGTCCGAACCTGGCCCCGGGTGCCGCTTGCCGCCCGGTGCCGACTAATAGCAAAAAGGTTTTTTCTTGTGCGGGGTAATCCCGTGCGCCATCCTCCACCTTCTTTTTTATTATGGTTAAGAACTCCGGGCCCGCTCCCACGCTTCCGCCTCTTCGAACCCTCGGGGTCGAACTCGACCTCTCGCCAGGTTGCTTTGGCTTTCTGCGCGAGACCCAACGCGGGACGGAGGACGTCTCGGTCCTGCGAGCCCGCATGGCGGACGACGGCTACCTCTTCCTGCGCGGCTTCTGGCCGCGGGAAAAAGTCCAGGCCGTGCGCGATTCCTTGACCGCCCAACTCGAGCGGCTCGGTTTCCTGCGCCCCGGCTTTCCGCGCGACGAGGCGAGGTGCATTCCGGGAAAGGAGGTCGGGCGCGCGATGGGCAATCCGCTCAACCAGCACGACCCGGCGCTGCGGGAACTGCTCTTCGGCGAGCAGATGATGGCTTTCTTCGGTGAATTTCTTGGCGGTTCGGCGAGGCATTTTGACTTCGTCTGGTTTCGCACGAAGTCGACCGGCCATGGTAGTCCGTTCCACTGCGATCTGGTCTACATGGGGCGCGGCACGCACCAGCTCTACACGGCCTGGGTCCCCCTCGGCGATGTCAGCCTCTTCATGGGAGGCGTGCTCCTGCTCGAAGGCAGTCACCGCCAATCCGCCGAGCTGCAGGCCTATCTGGCGCGCGACGTGGACACCTATTGCGAAAATCACGACGATGCCGCGGATTTTGCCGCCGGGCGTAAATGGTGGGACGGCACCCTTTCAAAAAATCCCCTGGCGCTGCAGCGGAGCCTGGGCGGCCGCTGGCTGACGGCGGAGGAGTTCAAGCTGGGCGACGCGCTGTTCTTCAACATGACGCTCGTTCACGGCAGCCTCGACAATACGACGGATCAAATCCGGCTCTCGACCGACACGCGTTATCAGCTCGCCAGTGATCCCATCGACGAGCGCTGGGTCGGCGAAAAGCCCCCGGGACACACCACCGCGATGAAGCGCGGCCGCGTATGTTAAGCAGCGGTGTCCACCGCGGGCGGTGCCATTTCACGCCGGCCTGCTCCGGGAGTCGAAAACGTTTTCGGCGCAACAAAGCCCGGCCGGCTCTCCGCCCGACCGGGCAAACATTCGTACGCTCGCGCCGAAGGCGGCATTGGCCCGTGATGACCCAGTTTATCGCCACCCTACCATGAACCTCTCTCCTCTTTCTCCCGGGCTGGGTGGAATTGTTCCGCCGATGATTGCGCCGCTGCGTGGGCGCGACGAAATCGATGCACCCGGGCTGGAAAAGCTCGTCGAGCACATTTTGGCCGGCGGCGTTCACGGCTTGTTTATCCTCGGCACCAGCGGCGAGGCGCCGAGCTTGAGCTACCGGCTGCGGCGCGAACTGATTGACCGGGTCACCAAGCAGGTCGGCGGGCGACGACCGGTCCTGGTCGGCATCACGGACACTTCTTTCGTCGAATGCGTCAATCTGGCCAAGCATGCCGCGAGTCGCGGCGCGCAGGCCCTCGTCTTGGCGGGGCCCTACTATTTTCCTCCCGGCCAGGTGGAATTGAGCGAACATCTTGAGCGCCTGATCCCGGAACTACCCCTGCCGGTGTTCCTCTACAACATGCCGCAAATGACCAAGGTTCCATTTGCCATCGAAACCGTCCGGCGCGCGACTGGGCTCCCCGGCATCATCGGGGTCAAGGACAGCGGAGGCAACCTGGCCTATTTCGATCAACTGCTGGCCCTGCGGCGGGAGCGGCCGGATTGGTCGTTCTTCATCGGTCCCGAGAGTTTGATGGCCGAAGCGGTCCGCCGGGGCGGCAACGGAGGCGTGAATGGCGGAGCCAATTTTCACCCGCGGCTGTTTGTCGAGCTCTACGAAGCGGTCAAGCGGGGCGACGAAAAGCGCGCCACGGAACTTCAGCAGACCGTGGACCTCGTCGGCCAAATCTATGCCGTCGGTCGGCACGCCTCGGCCGTCATCAAGGGCATGAAGTGCGCGTGCTCCCTGCTCGGCTTGTGCGACGATTTCATGGCCGAGCCGTTCCATCGCTTCCGGGCGCCCGAGCGGGCCAAGGTCGCCGCGGTGTTACGGGAGGTCGGATTGCTCAGCTGATTCGGCAGGGGGCGGACCGATTGATTTGTTATCAAGCCATCGCCAAAACATCGCAGCCGTAGCGGGGCCGGTCCTCTCGAAGATCCAACGCCGTTTCCAGATCCACGCCGCCCATGAACAATCTCCCCCGCCAGCTGGTGAGCTACATCGCCCCGGCGGCACCGGCGACCCGGCGGACGGCGGACGAATCTTTCGTGCGGCTGGAGATCGGGTTCACGCCCGCCTGGTTTCGGCAGCATGTGGAGATTGATTTTGGCGAACGCTTTCACACCAACCCGGAATATCGGCGGGAAAGCGTGGTGAAAATGCGGCGCATCCTGCGGACGCGTTTTCCCGCCACCCGCATCGGCCGGATCGACCAGGCCGACGCACCGCTGGACCTCCTGACCGGCACTTTCGGAGCCTGCACCGTCGCTTCCCTCTATGGCGTGCCCACAGTCTACGCGGCGAACAACTGTCCCACGTCTGAGCACGCGTATCTGACCGATTAACAAGTCGCGCGTCTGACGCCCCCTGATCTCGACCGCAATCCGGCCTTCGCCGGATTGATGGCCCAAGTAGAGTGGATCGCGGAGCGCGAAGGCCGCGTGACGGGTTTTGTCAACTGGTAGGGGGTTTTGAACAACGCCCAACGGCTGAGGGGCGAGACGCTGCTGATGGACATGTTGGAGGAACAGGAGCGCGCCCGGCACCTGTTCGCCTGTGTGGGCGAGACGATGGCCGAAGGCATTCGCCGACTCCACGCCCGCCAACTCGCCAGCGGGGTGGATCTGCGCTTTGTCACGGTCAGCAACTGCCTGGTTAACCTGATCTCGCCGGAATTGTACCGCGAACTGCTCCTGCCCTTTGATCAGAAACTCGCGGCCATTTACGGGATCATCGGAATCCACAACTGCGCCTAGTCGGCGACGCCCTATCTGGAGGACTACGCCCGGGTGCCCGGCGTGGCTTAGCTCGACATGGGAATCGGCTCCGATCTCCCCTGGGCGCGGGAGCTTTTTCCCGCGGCACGGCGGGCGCTCCTATACACGCCGATGGACGCCATGAACAAACCCTGACCGGAAATCGAAACCGACTTCCACCGGATCGCCCAGGACGACGGACCGTGCGACATCGTCGTCGCCGAGCTCGAAGCCGGGATGCCGGACGAGTGGGTAAGAGATCTTCTCCTCTGCGAAAATTTATCGGATCGTAGCACGGCGATCGGGGTGAACGCGGCCCAACCGCGATCATCCCGTTTTGCGGCGGGAGCAGCCTGATAGGCACTATTCGTTGGGCCTACTCCCCTTCCAGCCTGACCAGTCCCTCGACCGCAGGACCGGCGCTAGAAGCTGTCTGGCACTTTCCCCACGCAGGGGGCCGCACTCCAGAGTTTATGACAGCCTTTAGGCCAGAAAGCGCGCGGCCCACTCCGCCCGCGGCAACGGTCGAACCCGCCACGGTCCGAACACCCGGTAACGCCAGCGACTGCCCAGCCGGTAGCCCGCGTCGCGCCACGAGGTCGGAATCACCGCCAGCACCACGGCGAACCCGCCGGCCAGGCCGCCGATGGCCTGAAGCGCCGCGCCCACGCCCGCCGTGCGCCAAAGAAAATCCGGCGACTCACGTCGCGACCAGTCGGGCACATAAATCAGCGAATCAAAATCGGCCGCCGGCAGGCCGTGCGCGCGCAGATAAGCCTGCGCGGCCGGGCCCTGCAGCGGGGCGTAACGCAGCCGGGAGTAGCGATCGAGGCGTAGCAGCAGCCGCACCACCCGGTGGCAGAGACCGCACTCACCATCGAAGAGCAGTACGGGGCCCGCCCACGATTCGGGCGTTCGGGCAACAACGGCAGGCACGGCGTTCACGAGGACTTTTCGGTGAAGGGTTTTCCCGCCGACCGCGAGACCGAATGAAGGTGGGCGGAGCGCACGGTCCACCCAATATGACGTTCGTAAAGTGAGCTCGGGACCGCCCACGCGGTCGAAACACCTTCCAAAACCAAAACGCCGGGGCCGCACTCGCGGCACCCGGCGGGGCTAACCGTCGAGTCGCTCGGGCTCACGCGATGATTTGATTAATCAGGTGACCGCAATCTTGCGCGGCTTGAGCGCCTCGTGCTTCGGCAGCGAAACCCGCCGCACGCCGTCGCGCAGCTCGGCCGCAATCTTGTCGGCGTCGATCGCGTTGTCGTGCGTCAGGACCAACTCGTAGGGCGCGTCGGCGCTTTCGCTGTACATCGCGGTCCAGCCTTCCGGCTGTTTCCACGCTCGTCGGCCGACCACGCGGAACTGGCCCTCTTCGGCCGTGAGCTCGAGGCCTTCCTTTTTTACGCCGGGCAGAAAGACCGTGACCCCATAGGCGTCCGGCGTCTCCGTGATTTCATAGGCGGACTTCACGGTCTGGACGAGATCCGGCGCACCTTTGGCCGTGGTCGTCGCCGGCTGGCGACCGAGCGAGGGAATGAGGGTATTGAGCAGAGTCATGATGAGATGAATTGAGTGTTCGGAAATGGGATTTCTAACGTGTGCGTCGCGGCCGCTTACTTGACCGCCACGGTGATTTTCTTGGGCTTGGCCTCTTCGCGCTTCGGCAACGTGACGGTGAGCACACCGTTCTCATGCACCGCGGTCACCTTGTCGGCTTGGATCTCGTCCGTAATGGTTACGGAACGACTCAGTGAGAAGGCCTCACTGGCCTTGCCGTCGGCCGCGGGGACCTTGCGGGTCGCCGCGATCGTCAGGAAGCCGTCGACCATCTCGACGTTGACGTCCTCGCGGTTCACGCCAGGAAGCTCGGCGCGGACATAGGTGTTCTCCTTGTCCTCGTAGAGGTCCACCGGGAAGCGCGTGGGTGACGTCGGGCCGCCGACATCGGTGAGCGCGGTTTCAAACAAGCGGTCGATCTCGGTCTCGAGACCGGACCACGGGGAACGCGAAAAACCGCCCAGCGCGGGGGTCAGGCTGCGGAAGGTTGGATAAGTATAACGAACGAGTCTCAAGGTATTTTTCTCCTGGGTGAATTGCACGGATGTGTGTAACGCATGATTGCAGGCACCGGACCAACCGACGGCTCGACGGCAAATGGCCTCGCCACCGCGACTTAGTTTTCCGCGTTGGAAATTCACTGTGCAGAAGCGGCGCGGAGCCGGGCGCCGGTGGGAAGATTCGGCGCGGCCGACGGCACAAACAAGGCGGGATCGATCCCTACGATTTAGTCGCGCGCGGCCAAAGTCCGCGATCGAACTCCCCTTCCCCGGCCAAGCATGCGCGGCCGAGCTCGAAATATTCCGTTCCGAGTCCGCCCTCGCCTAGTGGCTCTGATAAACCGGCCCGAACACGCACCCGTCTCAAGGAACATAGGTGATGTCCGGCATCACCACTCCAACCTGTCGGGTATAGTGATGATCCGTGCGCGACATGAGCATGGCTCGAGTTGGCGAGCAGGTAGGAGCGGAATGAAATCCAGTCAACCGCAGGCCCCGAGTGGCCAGAGCGTCGAGGTTGGGCATCTCAATTTCGCCGCCGAACGCGCCGAGATCGGAGAAGCCGAGATCGTAGGCCACGATCAGCAGGATATTGGGTCGGGTGCTGGGAGCAGCAGCGGCGGCGATCGCCAGCGTGAGCAAATATCCCAGCCCAGTGGTCAAGAGGTTCATTCGTCGCATGAGAATTTTTTTCAGCGTTGGGGTTATACGAGCGGGAACCTAGCCTTGCCCAAGGCGCACGGATCCGGAAGGGGTTCAAACAAGGAAGTTAGGTCCGCCGTCAGAACCGAGCTTTATTTTCGTCCCACCCGGGTGCGCACAATGAACTCGCCAGCCTCGCGCCCTCCCCTCCCACTCTCCGGACGCGCATGCCCCACTCCGCGAGCCCCGCTCACCCCCCATCCATCGGCTCGGGACCCGACCTGCCGCGCGTGCTTGGCGCTTGGAGTGCCGCCTCGATTCTCATCGGCTCCACCATTGGCAGCGGCGTCTTCGTCAAGCCAGGTGGCATCGCGCGGGAGCTGGCTTCTCCCGGCTGGATTCTGGCGTGCTGGGTCACCGCCGGCTTCCTTGCCTTGATCGGTTCGCTCGTCTTCGCCGAGCTGGGTTCCTATTTCCCGCGTTCGGGCGGCCAGTACACGTTCCTGCGCGAGTCGTTCGGGAAGCTGCCCGCCTTTCTCTTCGGGTGGACGAACCTGGCCATCATCAATTCCGCCAGCATGGCCGCGCTCGCCGTGATCTCCGCCAAGTTCCTGTTTTACCTGCTGCCCCCGGCCTGGGCGCCCGCGGCCGGCAGCCATTGGTTCGCGACCGTGCCCGTGCTCATGATCGCCGTCCTCACCTTCGTGAATGTGATCGGCGTCAAATGGGCCGCAGCCACCCAAAACATCCTGACCGCGCTGAAGCTCTCCGCGATCGGTTTCATCGTTTTCGGCCTTTTCCTCCCGGCACGGGCGAACTGGTCGAATCTCACGCCTTTCTGGGAAATTCGCGGCAGCCCGACGTCGGCGCAGGTGCTGGCGGGTTTCAAGAGCGCGTTCCTCGCCATCTTCTGGGCGTACGACGGCTGGTATTCCCTGAGTTTTTCCGGCGGAGAAATCCTTAATGCCCGGCGCAACATCCCGCTCGGATTTATCCTAGGGATCCTGGTCGTCATCATCGTCTATGTGGCGGCCAACGTCTCCTACCTCCTGGTCATTCCGCTGGGCGAGATGGCCAGCTATACCTCGGGCGGAGGCGTGGCGGCCGAAGCAGCGAGCAGGCTCTACGGACCCATTGGGCTCGCGTTGCTCTCGATTGGAATCGTCGGGTCCACTTTCGGAGCCGCGAATGCCAACCTGCTCACCGGGCCGCGGCTGTCGTTCGCGATGGCCCGCGACGGACTCTTCTTTCCCATCTTCGGCAACGTCCATGCGCAGTTTCTCACTCCGTTCATCGCGATCCTGGTCCAGGGGATTCTCGGCATCGCGTATGTTTACGCCGGCACGTTTGACCAGTTGACCGACTCCGTGGTTTTCGCGGGGTGGATTTTCTACCTGCTCGCCGTCCTCGGTGGACTTATTCTCCGGCGCAAGTTTCGCGATCGGACCGACGTCTTCCGGGCGCCCGGTTATCCGGTGCTGCCGTTGCTCTTCGTGGCTTTTGCCGCCTGGTTCGTGGTCTACAGTTTCCTCGACTCGGCCGCGCTTGCCCGTCGCTACCTCGCCGGCGATCAAGGCGCCGGGGCCAGCGTCTATCCGATTCTAGCGACGCTCCTAATTCTCGCCGGCATCCCGATCTATTTTCTCGTCAAGCGGCTGAATGCCAGACGAGAGCACAGCACCAAATAGCGCCCGTGCTTGTAGTCCCGCCTTTAGGCGGAATCCGAGCGGTTCAATTCTTCCGTCCCGCGGCGCGGGACGGAACTACCAACAACCGGTTTCATTCTGTCCGACCCAAAATGCTTTTGGGATGGACGCCTCATTGATCCGGCTGACTGCCACGCGAAAAAGTGACCGACTGACTCAACGCCCTCCGCCGTCCGCTTGCCCCGCGGAAGGGATTATGCCGGTAATAGTTCGTGCCGGACCGCACGGAACGTGGTCTGATTCGTTTTCCTTTCATCATGACCTTTGATTTTGACACGCCCGTCGTCCGCGCCGGAACCGACTCGCAGAAATGGCAGAAGTACGCAGGCCGCGATGTGCTGCCCCTGTGGGTGGCCGACATGGATTTCAAGTCGTCCCCGGCGATCATCGAGGCCCTGCGCCAGCGCGTAGAGCACGGGGTCTTCGGCTACGCCCGGCCCGTGAAGTCCACGGTCGAAGCCGTCGTCGAGGCTATGGCTCAACGCTACGGCTGGGCAATCGATCCCTCGTGGCTCGTCTGGCTGCCCGGTCTCGTGGTCGGCCTCAACGTCACGGCCCAGGCCTTCGCCCAACCCGGCGAAGAAGTGCTGACCATAACGCCGGTGTATCCCCCCTTCATGAGCGCGCCAAAAAACAGTGCGCGCGTTTCCACCGCGGTGGCTTCGCTCCTGCAAGACGGAACGTGGACGGTCGATTGGGAGTCGCTCGAAAAGGCCGTCACGCCGCGCACGAAACTGTTCTATCTCTGCAACCCGCACAACCCGCTCGCCAAGGTCTGGCGGCGTGACGAGCTCACGCGCCTCGCCGAGTTCTGCGTCCGCCACAATCTGATCCTCTGCTCGGACGAAATTCACTGCGATCTCATCCTCGATCCGGCGCTGCCGCACATTCCCTCCGCCCTGCTTTCGCCCGAAATCGCGGTGCGCACCATCACGCTTATGGCGCCGAGCAAGACCTATAACGTGCCGGGACTCGGGACCTCACTCGCCATCATCCCCGATCGCGCGCTCCGGGCCCGGTTTGCCCGCGCTTCGGCCGGCATCGTCGCCGAGGTCACGTGCCTGGGCTTTACCACCTGCGAGGCGGCCTATCGCGGCAGCGAGCTGTGGCGCCAGGCGCTGCTCGCGTACCTACGCGGCAACCGGGATTTTCTGCTGGCGGCGCTGACGCGCGAACTCCCCGGCGTGCGGGTGGAGGCTCCGGTCGAGGCCACATATCTGATGTGGCTGGACGTCACGGCCTTGGGTTTGGATCAACCCGTGCCCCACTTTGAAAAACACGGCGTTGGCCTCTACGATGGCGCCGTGTTCGGCGCGCCCCCCGGCTCGCACGTCCGGCTGAATTTCGGCTGCACCCGGGCGATGCTGGTGGAAACGGTCCGGCGGATGAAGGTGGCGCTCGCGGCACGGTAATTCCGCGGTGGATAGTGGAGGGCCGAGCTCCGTCGAGGCCGATTCTCAGAGGGCGTCTAAAAGGGTCCCTTGATTGTCATTCTGAGCGCAGCGAAGAATCCAGCAGGAGGTTCGCATCCACGGAGGCGAGGCGTAAATCCAACTGGATTCTTCGCTGCGCTCAGAATGACAGGCCTTTTTAGACACCCTTTTAGATTAACGCATTTACGGCCTCGGCGGAGCTCGGCCATCCATTGGCAATGCGCAACCGAAACTTGGACGGTGCGACCCCAAGACTTGCCGCCCCGGGCAGGGGGAGCGTATCGTGCCCCTTCATGCGTCTTGGGCCTTACGAGCTTTCCTCGAACCTTTTCCTGTCGCCCCTCGCGGGCTACACGAACCTGCCCATGCGCCTGACGGTGCGGGAACTCGGCGGGCTGGCCTGGGCCACGACCGATCTCGTCAACGCCCGCTCGCTGCTCGAACGCAATCCGACCGCGCTCAAACTCGTGGCCTCCGCTCCCGCAGACCGCCCACTCTCCATCCAGCTTTTCGGTAGCGCGCCCGAGGAGATGCGCGACGCCGCGGTGCTGTGCCAGGAACTCGGCGCCGAGTCCGTCGACATCAACATGGGCTGCCCCGTGAAGAAGGTCGTCAAGATCGGCGGTGGCTCGGCGATGATGACCGAACTCGACAAGACCGCCGCCCTGGTGCGCGGGATGATCGCCGCGGTGAAAATTCCCGTGACCGCGAAGATGCGGCTCGGCTGGGACGACGACAACCTCACCGCGCCGGATCTTGCCCGCGAGCTCGAGGACGCCGGCGTCGCGGCGATTTTCGTGCACGGCCGCACGCGCGCCCAGGGGTTTTCCGGCCGCGTTAATCTCGCGGGCATCCGGGCCGTGGTCGAGGCCGTCACCCGCATCCCCGTGATCGGCAACGGCGACGTCACCACGCCCGAAGCCGCGAAACACATGCGCGACGAGACGGGCTGTACCGGCGTGAGCATCGGCCGCGGCGCATTTTACGATCCATGGATTTTCCGGCGGACGCACCATTACCTAAGCACCGGCGAACTGCTGGCCGAGCCGACCTTTGAAGAACGGGTCGCCGTGATGCGCCGGCATTTCGAGCGCTACTGCGAGTTCTACGGCGAGCCCTATGGCTGCCGGCTCTTCCGCAAGGTTGCGCCCTGGTACGCCAAGCGCTTCGGCCCGGCGAAGCCCTTCAAGCAGCGCATCATCACCATGCGTTCGCGCGCGGACTTCGAGGCGGCGATCGCGGAACACATCCATTGGCGCGCCCAGTTCTGTGACGCCCGCGGCGAGTTGCTCGCAAAGTACGCGCCGGTGCCCCTGATGGCGTCCTTCATGCGCGAGCCGGGTTTGGGCGACGCCCTGGAGCGCGACGCGATTCCGGTGCCCAAGGGCCCCGTGGAGGTCTGGTGAACATGTCTCGCGCGCACCCCGGCATCCGGCCGTTGATGAACGCCCGCGACGGTGTGCCCTGAAGCACGCCACTAATCTTGGCGTTGGCGACAAAAGATCGAAACGCGGGACTCGCCTCGGCCCCGGCGTCGAGCTCGGTTGTCGCCGACAATCCGGGCGCAACCGACGCCACCGTCGACGTCATCTTGGTCGCACTGGCACCAGGGCTGGCCGAGGCCGACGGATTGACTGCGACTTTGTTGGCCGGGCTATCACTCGAAACGGCGTCCGGCGACTTGGCGGCGGCGTTCACCGGAGCCGGCGCAGCCGGGCTTGAAGTGGCTGATGGCGTCGCGGGTGCTGCCGCCGTCGCTGGCGCCGTTTTTGGCGCAACGGGAGCGCGCTTCGGGCGACGACCACCGGGGGCGGTGGCGCCATGAATTTTTTCCAAAAAAATCCGCCGCCCAAGACGACAACGGCCGCCACGCCGGGACCGATGAGGACGACCTTCTGATTTCGCTTCGGCAGGACCGGCGCGGGGCGTTCTTGCTCGGCGACTTCGCCGGAAAAATTGCCGATGGGAATCGGCGGCGCCGTCGAGCCGCTTTTCGGCTGGGCGACGACTGGAAAAGGTGGCCGCGAACCGGCCGGCGGAACAGGCACCGGAGGACGCGTGCCAGCCGGCGGCGCCCCAGCCGGCGGGGGAGGCGGAGCTGCACCACCCGCAGGTGGTGGCGGGGCGGGGACCTTGGGCTTAAGTTTGAACTTTTCCGCTTCCGCCGGCGCACCCGCAGGCGGAGCGCTCGGCGGGGGAGCGGGAGGGGCGGCCGGCGCAACAGCTGCCTCGGCCGGCGGCACCGCAATCGGGGGCCGGGACTGGCTGGGAGCTGGCGGCGGAACCGTGGCCGCAGGCTCGGACGGTGCCGGAGCGGCTTCAACCGGAGCCGCAGCAGGAGGTGCGGCGGGGGCTGGAGGCGTGAGCCGCGCTTTCAGCCGGATTTTCGGCGCGCCTCCCGCCTCGGCAGGCGGCGGCACGGCGACCACCGGAGCCTCCGGCGGTGGGACAACCGGCGCGGGTGGCGGCGGTTCCACGACCGGAGCTGCGGCGACGGGTTCGGGTGCAGGTGCCGGAGCCTCGGGAGCAGGCGTGGTCGCGGCCGCCGGGGCCGGAGCCTCGGTCATGAGCCGGGGCTTGAAGCGGATTTTGGGCGCAGCCGGCGGAGCGGCCGCCGGAGCCGATGGAGTTGCCTCACCCCCCGTGGACGCAGGAGGCGTGATCTCCGGTGCCGGTGCGGCCGGTGCCGGTCGCCTCGGGCGGCTTCAAGCGCGGTTTAAGGCGCAGGGCCGCAGGCGGGGGCGTTTGCGCTTTGCTCATAAAGGAAAGCAGAAGCAATATTTTCGGACAGCGCGAAACCAAAAAACCGCCTGACCCCAACTTTCCCATCCCCGTCCGCCGCCGGATCCCCGGCGAAATCCCCCGCGGACGGCTAGGCGCCGCGGGACTTCCTGGAAAAAGGGAACCCAAAAGATTCACTCGCGGTCCGCCCGCAGCCCATCCACGATCGCTGCCCGATTTCCCACATGATCAAATCCCTGCTTCTGACCTGTCTCGTGCTCGCCGTCTCGCCCGGTTGCGCGCTTATGAAAAAAGGCCCGAAGCTGAAGGACAGCTCGGCGATCTCCACCGAAGTCGCGGAAAATTTTCACAAGCGCTGGGTGGATAAGCGCTCCGCCGATCTCGTCGCGCAGGGCACGGTCGCCGAGGCGGCCCGCACCCAGGCCGAAGCCGATTTTCGCGAGCGCTACGATTTTTCCCCGCTGCCGGCCAAGAGGTGACGGGTGCCTCCCTCCTGTTGACGCGTGAGCCGCGGTGAGGCGAAGGTCTCCCCTGTGTCTTCGTCCCGCCAGCCCATCGCCGCACCGCTGGCGCCTTCCGCCGCATCCTCGGCCCGGACTGGCGCGCTGGCCGCCGCGCTCTGCTACTTTCTGTGGGGCCTCGTTCCGCTCTACTGGAAACAGCTCGGCGGGATCAACGCCCTCGAACTCATCGCCCATCGGTGCGCCTGGTCGCTGCTTTTTGTACTGGTCTTGGTCCACGCCCAAGGCGGGTTCAGCGCGGTGCTCGACGCGCTCCGCACCAAGCGCTCATTCGCCATCAACCTGGCGAGCTCGGTCCTGTTGACGACCAACTGGCTGGGCTACGTGTGGGGCGTCAACCATGGCCTGGTCGTCGAATGCAGTCTGGGTTATTTTCTGGTCCCCCTGGTCAACGTCGCCGCCGGCCGCTTCGTGCTGCAGGAACATTTGCGCCGCGTCCAATGGATCGCGATCGCCTGCGCCGCCCTTGGCGTGGCCGTGATGATCGCCCAGCTCGGCCGGCCGCCGTGGCTCGCCCTTTTTCTCGCAGTCACCTGGGGCGGCTACGGTCTCATGCGCAAACAGTCGCACCTCGGCTCGCTCACCGGCCTGACCGTTGAGACCCTGCTGCTGACCCCGCTCGCCCTCGCCTTCCTGTTCTGGCAACACCACACTGGCGAAGGCGCGCTCGGCCGGGTCGATACTCGGACCCATCTGCTGCTGCTGAGCGCTGGCATCATCACGGCCACGCCGCTGCTGCTTTTTGCCTACGGCGCGCAGCGCATCCGGATGGCGACCATGGGACTGCTGCAATTCATCGCCCCGACCGTGCAATTGATCATTGCGGTGTGGGTTTACCACGAGCCCTTCGCCCGTTCGCGCGCCCTCGGGTTTGTCTGCATTTGGGTCGGACTCGCCCTCTATGCGACGGACAACGTGATCGCCTACCGCCGCACGACGGCGTAAGTCCGAGCCAAAGCAGCCCGCGATTGCGACCGGACGATTTCGCGGAATGGAGGGCCGCAGGCCGTTCGGATCGACCATGGGCGCATCTCAGCTCGGGGTTTGGCTCGACGACCTACCTGAGCACTGCAAGTTTGCCCCTCCCCCCATGAAAAAACTCTCCTCCACCCTCCTCCTGTTCGCCTTCGCCGCGGCCCTGCCTTTCAGCGTGGCCCAGCCCGCCGCCGCCCCGGCCGCCCCGGCCGCGGCTCCCGCGCTGCCCGTCGACGCCTCGGCGCCGATCGCGAAAACCGACACGGGCGCCTTCCTGAAACGCCATGAGTCGTTTCTGGCGCGCGCCAAGGAGGGCCCGGTCGGCCTGCTGTTCCTCGGCGACTCCATCACGGACGGCTGGAGCAAGGCCCCGCACATCTTCGACAAATACTACGGCAAATATGCCCCCGCGAACTTCGGCATCGGCGGCGATCAGACCCAGCATGTGATCTGGCGGACCGTCAACGGCGAGCTCGACGGCATCGAGCCACGGGTCTCGGTCCTGATGATCGGCACCAACAATTCCGCGGCGCACAGCGCCGACCAGATTTTCGCCGCCAACAAGAAAATCGTGGAGCTGATTCGGACCAAGATTCCCGGATCGAAGGTGCTGCTGCTGGCCATCTTCCCGCGCGGCCCGCGCAAGAACAATGATGGCACCCCCGACGTTTGGGAAAAGCGGATGGACACCATCCGCGCCGCCAATGCGCAGCTCGCCACGCTCGACGACGGCAAGAACGTCCGCTTTCTCGACATCGGCGCCAAGTTTCTCGGCAACGACGGGACGATTCCCAACATCATCATGCCCGACCAGCTCCATCCCAACGCCGCCGGGTACCAGCTCTGGGCGGAAGCGATGCAGCCGCTGCTGACGGAAATGCTGATGCGGTAAAGCGCCGGCGCCAGGCCGGTGCTGCGAGTCACTTCTTGGGCGGCGCGACGAACGGCTCGGTCTTCTCGTTCTTGAGCAAATCGATCTCGAAAATCAGCGTGGAATTCCGCGGGATTTTTGGCGGTTGGCCGCGGGTACCGTAGGCCAGCTCGGACGGGATGATCACGATGCGCTTCTCGCCGACCTTCATCAGCTGCAAAACCTGGTCCCAGCCTTCGATAACCATCCCGCGCTTGATGCGAAACGTGAATGGATGCTCCCGGTCGTCGTTTTGGTCAATCAGGGTGCCGTCGAGCAACTTGAGGACGTAGAGCACGGACACCTTGTCGCCCGGCCCCGGTATTTCCCCAGCGCCCTCCCGCAGGATGAGGTAGCGGATGCCCGTGGTCGTCTTCTTGGCTTCCGGCCAGGTCTTCTGCACGAATTCGAGGTCCTCGGGCGGAAGTTTCTCCCGCTGGGCCTGCACGGCCGGGCTCGCTATCCACCCGGCGACAACAACTACGAGAATGAGTTTGAACACAGTTTTCACGGATAAGGCTTTCCGGCATCCGTGTCACCCGTGTAATCCATGGTCAAAGCCTTTCTGATGAAGAAACCATCCGTCGTCATCCTTTGCCCCAAGGAATTCAAGTTCACCGACCATGAAGCTTCCGTCGAACGGCCGTTCCTGGCCGACGTGGCGGACCTGAACACGGTCTGGCTCGAGTACAACGCGCCGTTCCCCGACGCCGTGCTCGACGCCCATGCGCTGATTCTCTGGCACGGACCGCTGATCACGGCCGCCGTCGTCGGCCGGATGAAGCACTGCCGGGCGATTATCCGCAACGGCGTCGGCTTCGACAGCGTGGACATCGCCGCCGCCGCCCAGGCCGGCATCCCGGTGTGCAACGTGCCCGACTACGGCACCGAGGAAGTCGCCGACCACGCCATCGCCCTCCTGCTCGCCCTGTATCGCCAGCTCTTCCCCCTCGACGTCGAAGCCAAGCAACTCGGCTGGAAAATCAACGTCGCCGCCAAGATGCGCCGGCTGCGTACGCAGACCCTCGGCATCGTCGGACTCGGCCGCATCGGGACCGCCGCCGCGCTGCGCGCCAAAGCCTTCGGGCTGCGCGTGCAATTCTACGATCCCTATGTGCCCGCGGGCACGCACAAGGCCGTGGGAGTCGAGTGCGTCACCTCGCTGGAGGAACTCCTGCGAACGTCCGACACGGTCTCGATTCACTGCCCGCTCAGCGCGGAAACCCGCGGGATGATCGGGGCGAAGGAAATCGCCCTGATGAAGCCCGGTGCGTTCCTCGTGAACACCGCGCGCGGCGACATCGTGCAAAAGGCGCCGGTCTTTGCCGCCCTGCGCTCCGGCCACCTCGCCGGCGCGGGCCTCGACGTCGTGGAAAGCGAACCGCTGCGCACCGCCGAGGAGGCGGCCACGCCGAACCTGATCGTCACGTGTCACGCGGCGTTCTGCAGTCCCGAAGGCATGGTCGAGATGCGCAGCACCTCGGCGAAAATCGCCCGCGCCGCTGCCACGGGCCAGCCGGTGTGGAACCGGGTGAATTGAGCAAGCGGTGTGACTTGTGGCGTGTGCCCTGTGACGAGCGGTCGCCATCGGCTCCGCAGACTCCCTATCGCTCGCCACACGTCGCAGGTCACACGTCACACCTCTCGCTCGCCCGGACGCCGCATGGATTCGTGTTTCGCGAGGAGAGCGAGAGCGCGATTGAGCAGCGTCTTGCCCGGCTCCATCCGATGCCACGGCGAGGCGCCGGACGGATGCGGCAAAGGGATGCAGTCCACCGCATGCCCGCGGTAATCGATCTCAAACTTGTTTCCGATCGTCTCCACCAGCGGTCGCTCGCCAAGGAATTGGGAGATGGCGAGCTTCCCGACCGGGAGCACGAGCGTGGGTTTGAGCAGGGCGAACTCCCGTTCGAGCCACGCGGAGCAATTTGAGATCTCATCCGGCGCCGGCACGCGATCGCCGCCCTCGGGCCGCTTGCCGGGAAAACACCGGCACACGGCCGCAAAGTAAATCCGACTGCGCACCTCGTCCTCAGTCCAGCCCAGGGAGGCGTTGAACCATTTGAAAAGGGTCTTGCCCGCCGTCCACGCGAACGGCCGGCCAAGTTTCGGTTCCTTGTCCCCGGGCGCCTGGCCGACCAGCAGCACGCGGCTTGCGACGGGCCGGCCGACCACGACCGGACGATGCATCCGCGGGCAGCGGGTGCAGGCGCGCAGCGTGGTCAGATGTTTTTCGATGGTGGCGATCGTAGACATGCGTGGCGCGGGTCGAACGACCCGCGCTCCACGCAACACGGCCGGCGCGGGCCGCGCCACTTCAAATCGCGGACAAACTGGCGTGGCGGGCCGGCCAACGACCCACCGGCGAGGTGGGTCGGGCACTCCGTGCGCGGCCAGGCGGCGCGCGGAGCGCACCGCCTTCCTTTCAGTCACACCGTCCGATCCGCTCTTCGCCCCGTCTCAGCGCCGGCTGCGATAACGGTTGAAGCTGCCCTTGTGCCGGATCTGCCCGGGCAAACTTCCCCGGGGACGCTGTTCCTGGGCCTGGGCCGGGCGGGACGTGAACGCCTTGTAGGCGAAACCTTCCAGCTTCAGCTCCGGAATTTTCTGCCCGATAAACCGCTCGATATCGCGGATGTCTCCGGCGTTCTCCGGCGTCACGAGCGTGAACGCGTCACCGACTGCCTGCGCACGGCCCGTGCGGCCGATCCGGTGTACATAATCTTCAGGTTTCTCGGGCACGTCGTAGTTAATGACGTGCGAGACGCCGGCGACGTCGATGCCACGGGCGGCGATATCGGTCGCGACCATGACCTCGTACTTGCCGCTCTTGAAGCCGGCCAGGGCCTCGATGCGCTGGTTCTGCGAGCGGTTCGCGTGCAGGACCGCAACCGAGTGATTGGCGGTCTTCAGCCGGCGGGCGATCTTGTCGGCGCCATGCTTGGTGCGCGAAAACACGAGCACGCTGTCGAAATTGATCCGCGCGAGCATCGCCTCGAGCAGTTCGAACTTCTGCTCCGCGGCGACGGGATAAAGCGCGTGGGAGACGGAGGCCACGACGGAGCGCGCCACGCCGACCTCAACCCGGGTGGGGTTGCGCAGCGCGAAGGAGGCGACGGCCGCGATTTCCGGCGGCACGGTGGCGGAAAAAAACAAAGTCTGCCGCTCGCGCGGGCAGCGGGCGATGATGTCCTTGACCACGGGCAGAAAGCCCATGTCGAGCATCCGGTCGACTTCATCGAGGACAAGGATGGAAATATCCCGCAGGCTGATCGTGCCCTCCTTCAGGTAATCCATCAGCCGGCCTGGCGTGGCGACAATGATGTCGACGCCGCGCTTGAGTTCGGTGCGCTGGTAGCCGTAGCCGACGCCGCCGAAAATGGCGACGGGCCGGATATCCGTGAAACGGGCAAAATCGCGAAAGGCGGTCTCGACCTGGGCGGCGAGTTCCCGCGTGGGCTCGAGCACGAGCACGCGCACGCGGCTGTGCGAACCAAGGCGCGTCAGGATGGGCAGCGCAAAGGCCGCGGTCTTGCCGGTGCCGGTCTGGGCCGAGGCGATGAGATCGCCGCCGCCGAGCACGACCGGAATCGCGCGAAGTTGAATGGGAGTGGGATCCGTGTAACCGGCAGCTTGAACGCCGCGCAGGACGGAATCGGAAAGATTGAGAGCTCTAAAAGGCATGAAAAAAGCGCGTGAGCGCGGTTGGCGCGCAAACGGCGCCGCCGAGTAGCGCCGGTCCGGCGACTGCGGAACCGGCGTCCTCAAATAAAAATACTATGACAGGGAGTTCCGACCGCAGCAACGCTCGTCCCGCGATGGCGGGAACGGCGGTGCGCCGTCAGAAAAAAAGGACGAAGTCCAAAGGACTCCGTCCCTCGCAAAATCGTTTCTGGAAGAAACGCAGATTAGTAGCGGCGCTCGCCACGATCGCGATCGCGACCGCCGCCGAAGCCACCACGGCCACCGCCACCGCCGCCGAAGCCGCGACCGCCGCCGCCGAAGCCGCCACCCGGGCGCTCTTCCTTGGGACGGGCCTCATTGACCGTCAATTGACGGCCTCCGAGATCGACGCCGTTCATCTTTTCCGCGGCAACCTTGGCCTCATCGGCCGTGCCCATGGTGACGAACGCGAAGCCACGGGGGCGACCGGTCATCTTGTCCATCGCGACGTAAACGTCGGTGACGGAGCCGAATTGACCAAAAGCCGAGCGAAGTTCGTCTTCGGTCGTCTTGAAGGAAAGATTTCCTACGTACAGTTTGGAGTTACTCATGTGATGTCTCGTAGATCCATCGTCTGCTGCCAGTCCGTTCCCAACTTGGGTTTCGAAATCATCACTTAAGCCAAACGCTCAGCCAACGACTCACCAGATACTGTCACCTAACGCTTTCTCTAACGAAGGGAGCACAACGTGCATGGCCCGGCGGGCAACGCAAGGGAAAACATTTTAGGGACTCCGGCCGGGCAGGGCTCCGCACTGCTGAGCGGCTAGCGTAGGGGAGCGATAACGGTTTACCGATTTTTCTGACTACTTGTCGCGCGGAGCGCCAAGAGAGGGTGGGATGAACTGGAACCCAATGACCGAGAGCCTCCCCGCGCATGGGTTGCGGGAGATCACCGTGGTGGTGGCCGAGCCAGCGGAGCTGGACGCGGTGAATGCAGCCCTGGATCGGGAGCATTACCTTGGGGCGGTGACGCCCAGCAATCGGGAGGTGGTGCAATTGGCACTACGCCACAAGCAAGTACTGGCGATCGTGGTGTGGACACGGGCGGCCCGGAAACTGGCGGCGCGCGAAGCGTGGATTGGGTGGGACGGTCGCACGCGCACGCGCCGGTTGTCGCAGCTCGTGCAGAACAACCACTTCTTGATTCTCTCGAAAGTGCGGCAGCCCAATCTGGCCAGTCGGGTGTTGGGCTTGGCAGTGGCGGCGCTCCCGGAGCACTGGCAGCAGCGCACGGGGGTGCGTCCACTCCTGGCCGAGACCTTCGTCGATCCGGAACGTTACGCCGGCACCTGCTACCAGGCCGCGGGCTGGGCGGAGGTCGGCGGCACGGCGACGACTATTACGTGGCGCATGGTGCGGCGAAGCGACTCTGGCTGCGACCCTTGAGCGAGCACGCGCGCGCACGTTTGGCCGATCCTTTGCGCCGTTGCCCGGGGAACAGGCGCGGGCCTTCGGGGAGTTGCCCGTGCCGCTGCGCTACGCCGACTTTGTGCAAGAATTGAACCCCACCCAACGGCGGGGGCTGGGGTTTTGGGGGCACCGCCAAGAACCCGCGCATCGTTCCGCCCCGGGCGAGGGCTGCTGGCGCAAGGTCCTCGCGGCGGTCGCGCCCGCGGATCTGACCCGTGCGGTGCTCGACTGGCAACTCAGTCAGCGGGCCCTGCCGGCGTTGTTGGCGATCGACGGCAAGACCCTGCACCGCGGCTTGGCGACGCTCGTGACCTTATGCGATGCCACCACCGGTGAACCCCTCGCGCAACTCGCCCGCGGTGGACCCGGCCACGAAAAAACGCTCGCGCCTACGCTGGTGGACGGTCTGCC